>NC_016051.1:1200000-1800000 GCF_000151205.2 Thermococcus sp. AM4 | reverse complement strand
CAGCTACCGTCACCTCGAGGGCGAGAGCGGGCTGGAATGGTACTACACGCTCTACCTCGGCCTTGAGGCGGGTTTACTCGGCGTTCTCCTGACCGGTGACGCCTTCAACCTCTTCGTTATGATAGAAGTTACCAGCATCGCAGCGTATGCTCTGGTCATGTTTTACCGTGACAGGGGAGATTCGGTGGTTGCGGGCTTGAAGTACGCGCTGATTGGAGCAGTTGGAACGACAATGTACTTCCTGGCCCTTGGAGTCCTCTACTACGCTTTTGGAACGCTGAACTTCGCCAACCTGAGTGCCCTACTCCATGGAATGGACTTCCCGGTGGTTGGGAAGCCCTGGGGAGACGTGGTTATTGCCTCTGGGATCGCCTTGGCCCTGGCAACCTGGGCGTTCCTCATAAAAGCTGCTGTGTTTCCGAACCACTTCTGGCTTCCGGAGGCCCACCCGGCGGCGCCGAGTCCAATTTCGGCTGTGCTCTCTGGGCTGGTGGTTAATGTGGGCGTTTATGCTTTGGCCAGGTTTTTGTACACCGTCTACGGTGGGACTCTAAGTTCTGGCCTGTCTGGTGTTGTCCACTCGCTTAGTGTTATTCTAATGTTCCTTGGAGCAGTTTCGGCGCTCTTTGGAGCCCTAATGATGCTCGTGCAGAGGGATGTGAAGAGGCTGATTGCTTACTCGACAGTAATGCACATGGGTTATCTGGTGATGGCGGTTGGTGTTGGGAGTGAGTTGGCGTTAAGCGCCGCACTCTTCCACATGATGAACCACGCGGTTGCTAAGGCGTTGCTTTTCCTCGCGGCTGGAGTGTTTATTCACGCTGCTGGCTCGAGGAATATTGAGGATTTGGCTGGCCTTGGGAGGAGGATGCCGGTGGCGACTTTCAGTTTGGCGGTGGCTTCGCTGAGTCTGGTGGGTGTGCCGCCGTTCAATGTGTTTTTCAGCAAGCTGCTCTTGTTCAATGCGTTTTTGGATGAAAATCCAGTGCTGGCTTTGGTGCTGGTTGTGAGTTCGGTGACGGCTTTGGTGGCTTACATTAGAGTGTTCTACGAGGTCTGGCTCGGAGAGCCCAGGGAGAACATCGAGGTTAGGGAGTGCTGGAGTATGAGTGGTGTGTGCCTAGTCTTGGCCTTGGCGTGTATTGTTATTGGCCTTGTTGCCCCCTACATTGTCAGCCACTATATTAACCCGGCGGTAGTCCAAGCAGTGAACTACAAACAATACATCCACGAGGCATTAACCTTAGCAGGGAAAATTAAAATATCTTAATAGATTCTAATTCTCGTTTTTTCAATTTTTCTTGTAAGGTCTAGTCCGAAAGGACGAGAATGTGAGGTGAACCTCCTCTCAAGGACTCTTTTGTGAATCCCCACCCCCGCGAGGAAGAAGGCGAGGCCAAACTTTAAATTAATTTAAGGAGTTAGTCTAGGAGACACTAACCCTTCGCGTTTCATCGCGTTTCATTTCACTTTTGAGAACTTAAACACAAAAAGAGGATATTATGATACTCATTCCCCACCTACCAAACCATATTTTTTAAATTCCGAGATTAGCTCGTTAACGGCCCTCTGAATGTCCTCCTCCGTTTTTGCCCCTGATACGACTATCTTCCCGCTGTTAAAGATGAGAATCGTTATCCTAGAGTTTTTAACCCTGTAGACCACACCGGGGAAGATTTCAGGTTCATATTCAACGTTCGGAAGTGTTAGTGCAACAGTGTCAAGGTCGAGCGTCCTAAAACCCGCATCGCCGGCAGCCACGATGTTCTGAACACGTATCTCGGGCTTTCCCCTGAACTTCATGCCCATGGATTCCAGCGTCTGTTTGAGCTCCTCAGTGGCCCTTTTGATTGTTTCAACGCTCTTTGCCCCCGTGCAGACGAGCTTTCCGGAGTAGAATATCAAAAACGTTACCCCAAAGGATCCCATCTTGTAAATGGCCCCTGGGAATACAGAAGGGTCGTAGTGCACGGGGTCCAATTCACTTGCCACCCTCTCGACGTCTATTTTACCGTGTAAATCGATGGAAGCGACCACGTTTTCAACCTCAAGGGGCATTTCATTCACCGCATCAAAGTTCACAATGGGAACCTTAACTTTAACGGAAGGCCCTTACGTAAACCTCCTCTCAAGGACTCTTTTGTGAATCCCCACCCCCGTGAGGAAGAAGGCGAAGCCAAAGAGGGCCAGCATAGCAAAGTCCAGCGGAAGCGGAAGGTAACCCTTCCCGAGGGAATGCCTGAGAGCATCAACGTAGTAGGTGAGCGGTGAAGCGTAGGAAACCCAGCGCGCGTAGGGTGGGAGCTTTTCGAGGGGCACAAAGATGCCGCTGATGAAGAGCAGTGAGAACTTGACGAGCGAGGATATCATCATAATGTCCGCTGGGACGTCCGTGGGTGGGTAGGAGGACATCAGAATCGTCATCGCCGAGAAACAGCCAATTGCAAGGAGCGTCGCGGCCAAAAACGTGAGGAAGCCGGGGTGGACTGAGAGGTAAATACCAGCGGGAATCGAGATCGTGAGGGTTATCGCCAGCCCGAAGTAGAAGGAAGCCTGGAGGTCGCCTAGGAGAACTGTAGTTAGGGAGACCGGAGCAGTTATGAGCCTCTCAAAGGTCCTTCCCCTGCACTCCCAGGGAATTATCGTGGGACCAACTGCCGTTGAGGTAAAGAAGGCAGTCATCGCCGTCAAACCAACAAAAAGCTGGACTCCCGAGAGATTTCTGCCAATGAGAAATGCTAAAAAGAGGAAGAAGGGGAAGATCAGGCCCATTATCACGACTGGTCCCTTGATATAGAATATCAGCATGTCCTTTTTGGCTATTGCAAATGAGCGCTTTAGAGTCTCAATCATTTTCACCACCGACCAGAGCTAGGAAGACATCCTCTAGTGAGGGAGACAACGTCCTCAGACTCACGATTCTTAGTCCCTTCCTCTCGGCGTAGTGGACCAGTTCCCTAACCGTTGCATCCGGATCTTCGGTGAAAACCCTCGCCTTGTCACCCATCACTTCAACTCGGATGGCCGAAGCTATCTCCGAAGGGTCGAAGTTCATCGGCTCAAAGCTCACCTCAACGGAGACGTGGCCCTTCACCAGTTGTTTAAGCTTCTCAGGGGTGTCAACGGCCACGAGTCTTCCCTTCCTTATTATGCCCACTCTCTCACACAGCTCGTTTGCATCGGCCATGTTGTGGGTCGTCAGGAATATCGTCTTTCCGTTTCTCTTTTCCTCGCGGATGACTTCCTTTATCATTCGCGCGCTTATTGGGTCGAGCCCGCTCGTCGGCTCGTCTAGAATCAAAAGCTCAGGGTCGCTTATCATCGCCATGGCCAGTATTAACCTCTGCCTCATGCCCTTTGAGAAGCCCCGAACTTTTATGTTCCTCTTTTCATAGAGGCCGAAGAGCTTGAGGAGTTCAATAGAACGCTTTTCTATCTCTTCCTTTCTCATTCCGTAGAGCTCGCCCATCAGGCGGAGGTTCTGCATCGCGGTTAGGTCAACGTAGGGATTCGCCATTTCCGGGACTATACCTGTTCTCTCCCTCGCTTTTATCCTCTCACGCTCATCAAGCATATCGTAGCCCAGAACGCATATCTCTCCTGAATTGGGAGTTAATACTCCAGTCAGCATTCTTATCGTTGTCGTCTTTCCGGCACCGTTCGGGCCGAGAAAGCCAAAAATCTCGCCGGTTTTCACGTTAAAGCTCACGTTATCGACGGCGAGGAACGAGCCGTAGTACTTGGTGAGGCCCTTCGCCTCGATTGCGTTCATGCCACGCACCCATATGAAAAAATTCTCAATGGTTAAAAAGATTCCTCATGAGACAATTTCGTGTGTTGTGAAAATACCTGCACAAGACTTATATGTGAAGATTTCTTCATAAGTATGGTGAGTCCAATGAGACTGGCGATTCCCGCTGAAGAGAATAGAGGTTTAGAGAGTTTCGTTAGCGAGCATTTTGGAAGGGCCAGATACTTCGTCTTCGTGGATGTGGAGGGGAATGAAATTAGGGGCGTTGAGGTCGTTGAGGTTCCCTTCGAGGAGCACGGTCCAGGTGATCTGCCGAAATTTATTAAGGAGCATGAAGGAGAAATCGTGCTCGCATACGGAATGGGGCAGAAAGCAATTGCTTTCTTTAACCAGCTGGGGATAACCGTTGTTACGGGAGCACATGGGAGGATAAAGGACGTCGTTGATGCTTTCATAAAACAAGCACTGGAAGTTGACCCCCATTGGAAAGAGAGAATAGAACGTGAGAAAAACAAGTAACGGGATGAGAATCAGAGACAGCACCTCAATTCCCAAAAGAAGATTATTCTCCTAGCAGGCCTTTTATAATCAGCTCCGTTGCTTCTTCCTCGGTTAAACCCTTAGCCATGAGCTGGACAAGCTGGGCCTCGTTTATCCTTCCTATCGAAGCCTCGTGCGTAAGTTCTGCCTTGTCATTCTGTACTCTCAGCAGAGGAACAGTCTGAACATCGGCGTTTCCCTTAACGATCTCATGGCACTCAACATGAGCCCTCGCGTAGTCTCCGAGACCATAAGCCTCGTTAACGACGTTGACTTTTGAATTATCGAAGGCTATGACCGTACTCTTCAGGGTTCCCCTCGAATGAGCGCCTTCGAGGCAAATTACCTCCCTCATCTCAACGAAGTCGTCTTTTACCGCCTTCACCTTTGATATAAGCTCCGCAACGGCGTTATCATCAAGCCTTGCACTCATCTCGAGTTTCAGTTCCCCCACCCGGTATTTGACAAGGGAAAACCTGCCTGTGTACCTGCTGTTTTTGCCAACATCAACCTCAGTCTTGCCCACCATTCTCACACCCTCGCCGTGTACGTGCTCGTCGTCATAGACTACGGTAGAGTCCCTCCCTATTTCTATCTTAGTTAGAGCATCGTGCCTGAAGTCTTTAGCGTAAGGGAAGATGCAGTGGGATGTAAACTTCACCTTTGAGTTCCTGCCGACGGTTATATCAAAGATTACCCTCTGGTAACCCTCCCGTTTCAAGTAGCCTGTGCAGAGGTGGATGGGGAAGGGAAGCTCAACGTTGTCCTCGATTATAACTTCCGCCCTAACGCCGTTCTCAATCTCCTCGCCCCTTATCTCAACTCCAGGGACGTTGTTGAGGCCGATTATTCTGTCCCCGCTGATTATTATTGCCGCTATCCTGTTTCCAAAGAGTGAGATGTCAAGGCCCTCTTCCTGATAGACCTTAACTAGGGCCTCGTACTCTTTAACATGGTCTATCTTTATTACCATACTCAACCCCCCCGAAGATACACCTCCCACAGGTCTTCCGGTAGTAGTCGACGACCTCACGTGAGAAGCCCCTCCTGACAATCCTTCCAGCACAGATGAAGTAGGCAAAATCAGTCTTGACGGCAATCTCCTCGTGGTGGGTTATGAGGATAACGGTTGTCCCAACCTTCCTGAACCGTTTAAGGAGGGCCTCTATCACCTCACCCGCCGTTATGTCGAGGCCGGAATCAGGCTCGTCCAGTATGGCATACCTTGGCCTGAGGAGAAGAAGTGAGGCGAGCTCAACCCTCTTTCTCTCTCCGCCGCTCAGGTTCTTGTCGATTAACCTGCCGGCGTAGAGCTCGTAGGGGAGGCCAACGAACTCGAGGACTTCTCTGATCTCGTCCTCGTCAACGCTCAGCTTCCCCCCGAGTGTTAAGTAGTCCCTCACGGTTATCCCCTCATAGCGGGCGGGCTCCTGCCATGCCATACTTATCCCTAGTTTTGCTCTCTCGGTAACGCCCAGCTCTGTAATGTCCTTACTGTCAAGGAGAACTTCTCCCGATGTGGGTTTAAGCTCTCCCATCAGAATGCGGGCTATCGTTGATTTTCCCGCCCCGTTCGGGCCGAGTATTGAGTAACTGATCCCCTCCCTGAAGGCCATGTTTATCGAACGAAGGATTTTTCTGCCTCCTCTTGCATATTCAACGTTCCTCAGGCAGAGCATTTTTATCAAGAATTTCTCAAATGAATTTAATTTAAATCTTTTGGGGCAAACCTGTCACCTTAAAAAAATATCGGGAAACGGCGGGTAGCCCCTCTGTTTCCTCCCTCAGAACCTTGCAGTTCTAGAGTTTTGCTATTCTCTGCCATGACTTAAAGTAACCCACAAGGAAGGGTATCTGGACTATGGGTGTTATGGCGGTGGAATTGCCCTCAATCCTGTTCCTGCTGCTAAGGCTGTGGCCATGTGGTTCCTGTAGGGAATTTCAAAAGCTCTGTAGAGGAAAGTCATCGCGAGGAGAGCGGTTAAGTAGTAGATGATAAGGGGCATTGGGGCAAACTCAACAATGCCCGGCTTGCCCGCTATGAACCTTGCCTTCTCCATAAAGATATCTCCAAAACCTTTATATTCAAAAATTCTCATTTTCATCCAGTTATATTGTGATTATGGTGAGAAAATATGAATACCACAGAGGTCCTAAGAAGGCTCTCTGAACTGGGGGATGTCTTCACCAAGAAGGAGGCCCAAGAGAAGCTTGGCATAACTACAAGACAGCTAAACTACTACCTTAACATTCTCCTCAGAGAGGGATTTCTTCGGAGAATCGCCAAGGGCATCTACACCCTCTCCTTAGAACCTGGAAGGGCCTCTTCGCCTCACGAGTTCCTTTTAGGCCAGTTGTTGGTGCCTAACGGGGCAGTTGCGTACTGGTCCGCCCTCAACTACTACGGGTTAACAGAGCAGATTCCAAGAACGGTTTTCATCCAAACTCCAGTAAAGAGGGGTTACAAGGAGCTCTTGATACTTGATGGCAAGAGGTTCAGGGTAGTTGTAGTCCGACCTGAGAAGTTTTTTGGAATTAGAACCATACGCTTGGACGCAGGGAGGTTCGGATAACAGATCCAGAAAAGACGATAGTGGACTGTCTAGACAAGCCTAAGTACTGCGGGGGAGTAATCGAGGTCGTTAAGGCCCTCAAGAACGCGAGGCTGGATTATGAAAAGTTGCTGGAATATGCTGAACGGATGAAGAGCAAGGCCATTCTGAAGCGTTTGGGATTTTTAAGTGAGAAGCTGGGGCTCGGGATTGAGAATGAAATCCAGCTTTCTGAAAATGACAAGAAGAGCTTCGCATTCCTCGACCCCTCAATGCCCTCTGGAGGCCGCTTCAGCTATCGGTGGGGCCTGAGGATTAATGTTCCGGAGGATTATTGGGAGGAGGTAGAATGATTGAGGAGGAGATAAAGGCCCTAAGTTCTGAGCTTGGGGTTCCGGGTTCCACTGTTGAAAAAGACTATGCTATAAGCTGGATGCTCTACGGACTCTGGAAATCAAAGTTTTGGAGGATATTGGCCTTCAAGGGAGGTACCTGCCTGAAAAAAGCTTATTTTTCAGACTACCGGTTTTCCGAGGACCTTGACTACACCCTGCTTTTAGAGGAGCCGGATATAGGGGATGTCCAAGCTAAAATAGCCGAAGCCGTTGAAGCGGCCAATGAGGGGCTCGTTCAGTTCCTTGATTTTGAACTGAGGCCAAGATACGGAGTGAAGCTTTTTCCGGGAGAGCTTCTTGGGTTTGAAGTTCGGATTCCGTTTAGACTGCTCAGCAGAACCGGAAATCCTCCGAAGATTAAGATGGACATAACCCTCGAAAAGTACGAGAAGATATTGCTACCCCTCCAAGAAAGGCCGATTCTGCATGGGTATTCAGACAGCCCAAGGTTTTCTGTGGTAAGCGTTAGGACCTATAGCTTGGAGGAAATACTGGCTGAGAAAATCAGGTCTCTGTTCCAGAGAACGAGGCCGAGGGATTTGTATGATATATGGTTTCTAAAAAGCGTTGCTGACCTGAGAAGTGTGACACAGATACTCCGTCCCAAGTTTGAGGCTAAGGGGGTTGAACCTGATATACATGCCCTTCAAGGTAGAAAGCCCTACTATGAAAGGGCCTGGGAGAGCAGTCTGGGTCATCAGTTGAGGGAACTTCCAGAATTTAGTACCGTATGGAACGATGTTCTAGAATTAGTAAAGGAGGTTCTAAGCGAGCAAAGCCATAAAGCTGTGCAGGGAAAAGAACATTAAAATGCTCACCCCAGATGACTTGGGAATTGGCTTGGGTGATAACCATGCGGCTCATTCCGCTCGCCTCTGAAAGCCTCGGTGTCAGGAGTTTGGCGACGTTCGTGGAAGCTGGAGGGGTAAGAATTCTCATCGACCCCGGTGTCGCCCTCGGTCCGAAGCGCTACGGCCTTCCGCCAGCGAAAATCGAGCTTGAGACCCTTCAAAAAATGAGGCGGAAGATACAGGGCTACGCGAGGAAGGCCGATATCGTGACGATTTCCCACTACCACTACGACCACCATACCCCTTTCTTTGAGGGCCTCTACGAGAGCTCCAGCGAAGCCTTTGCGAGGGAAATCTACGAGGGGAAGCAACTTTTCATAAAACACCCCACTGAAAACATCAATTTCAGCCAGAGGAAGCGCGCCTGGGCCTTTCTCAAGAAGGCGGAGCCGATGGCGAAGAGAGTTGAGTTCGCCGACGGAAGGAGCTTCGACCTCGGCGGCGTTACGCTGGAGTTCTCGCCGGCGGTTCCGCACGGCAGCGAGGGCTCAAGGCTTGGCTTCGTGGTCATGGTTCTCATCGACGACGGAACCAGGCTAATCCACGCCAGCGACATACAGCTCCTCAACAGGAAGGCCGTCGAGTGGATAATCGAGAAGAACCCCGACGTCCTCATAACGGGCGGACCGCCGACTTACCTCGGAAAGCGCGCCGAGGGGAGCTGGGAAACGGGGATTAAGAACCTCAACGAGATAATCCGCGAAACGAACGCCCAAATAATCCTCGACCACCACATCGTCAGGGATAAAAACTACCCGCGCTTCTTCGACGAGCTTGAGAAGAGACCGAAGACCTTCGCCGGCTTCCTGAAGGTCGAGGACAGGCCGCTGGAAGCCTACAGGAGGGAACTCCACAAAATCGAGAGGGGCGAGAAAGCCGAGGTGCCCTTTAGCGTTTAGACATCAGCGACCAGAGCTCTTTAGCCCATAGCCGGGCCTTCCTCAGTGTAACCTCCCTCTCCGACAGAATCCAGCCCTCAAAGACTTTCACCGATACTGGCTCCGTGCGTAAGTGCTCGAGGACCTTCCTCACGTACTGCCTCTCGGTGTAAGCCCTTCCCAATTTTCCGAACCTGCTGACGATGCACAGGATAAACACTGCAACCTTTTTACCTTCCAGACCTTCGTTTTCATCAAGGAATCGCATGACCTCTGGCAGGGGACGCTCGTAGTAAATCGGCGTGCCGACTACCACAAGGTCGCAGTCCTCGATGGAAAACTCTTGAACGGGCTTTACAATAACCTCGGCCCCGAGACCTCGAAGCGTTTCCCCTATGAGCTTTGCAACCTTTGCCGTTGCCCCGCGTTTTGTTCCGTAGACGATGCAGGCCCTCATCTCAATCACTTGGAAGCCGGGATATATAGGGGTTCCGAGGAAATCCTTAAATCAACACACGGGAAGTTTTAAGCAGGTGAGACCGATGAGGAGCTTTTACATCGCTCACGAAGAGGATATAAAGGCTGGAAAGACGACGGACGTCTACTTCATTCGAACGAAGAAGATACTGACCGAGAAGGGAATCCACAGGAAGGTTTTCGCCGACGTCACGACGACTTCCCTTCCAAGGGGATGGAAGTGGGGCGTTCTCGCGGGAATCGAAGAGGTAGCAAAGCTCCTCGAAGGTTTACCGGTGAACGTCTACGCGATGAGAGAAGGAACGATATTCCACCCCTATGAGCCGGTTCTCCAGATTGAAGGCTACTACGAGGAGTTCGGAGTCTATGAAACAGCTCTACTCGGAATGCTCAGCCAGGCAAGCGGGATAGCGACGGCCGCCTTGAGGATAAAGATTGCCGCGAACTTCAAGCCGGTCTACTCATTTGGAATAAGGCACATGCACCCGGCCATAGCGCCAATGATTGACAGAGCGGCCTTCATAGGTGGTTGCGACGGTGTGAGCGGTGTTCTTGGGGCTGAGATGATCGGGGAGAAGCCCGTTGGAACCATGCCCCACGCGTTAATACTCACAGTCGGTGACCAGGTGAAGGCCTGGAAGTACTTTGACGAGGTCGTCGAGCCCGAAGTCCCGAGGACGGCTCTCGTTGATACGCTCTGCGACGAGAAGTTCGAGGCGCTGATGGCGGCCGAGGCTCTGGGTGAGAGGCTGACAGCGGTAAGGCTCGACACACCGGGCTCGAGGAGGGGCAACTTCAGGAAGATAATCGAGGAGGTCCGCTGGGAGCTTAACTTAAGGGGCTACGACTGGGTGAAGATTTTCGTGAGCGGTGGGCTAGACGAGGAGAGCATAAGGGAAATCGTTGACGTTGCAGACGCCTTCGGCGTCGGTTCTGCGATAGCGAGCGCAAAGCCGGTAGACTTTTCCCTCGACATCGTTGAGGTTGAGGGGAAGCCGATAACGAAGCGCGGGAAGCTGAGCGGAAGGAAGCAGATATACCGCTGTGAGAACGGCCACTACCACCGAGTTCCGGCAGAGAAAAAGCTCGAACGCTGTCCAGTCTGCGGAGCTAAAGTAGAGCCGCTCCTACAGCCCCTCATCGAGAACGGCGAGATCGTGGCCGAGCTCCCGAAGGCAAGGGAGATAAGGGAGTATGTCCTTGAGCAGGCCGAGAGGTTCAAGCTGAGCCTTGAATGAACTTTTCTTTTGAACTTTTCTTTAACTTCTTATTGTCCAACAATCCCGCAGAAAAGCCCAACAGGGAATAGGAAAGAGAGGCCTTCAGGCCTCCTCGAGGATGATGGCACCAACAGGGCAGGCCTCAGCGGCCTCCTGGGCGCACTCGAGGTCGGTAACATCAACGATCGGGTGAGCCTTTCCGTCGTCTCCCATCTCGAAGACGTCCGGGCAGAGGCTAGCACAGATGGCATCACCAATGCAGGTGTCGACATCGACGGTAACCTTCCACGCCATGGGACATCACCGCATTTAAGTGAACTCCGGCCAATATAAAGTTTTCGTCGGGGAAACGGGCAGAGGGGGGCAAAGATACGTAGAAAAGGGATGAACAAAGCACCTCAATGAACATGTGAGGTGGTGATTGGTCAGTAAAGACCAAGCCTCTTTTTGTACTCGGGGCTGATTCTGTCCGGCGTCCACGGCGGGTCAAAGGTTAGTTCGATTTCCGCGTCCTTAACGCCCGGAATCTCGAGGATTTTGTCCTCAACGGCCCTGAGAATCCACATGGTGAGAGGACAGCCCGGTGTTGTCATCGTCATCTTGACGTAAACAGTGTTGTCGGGGTTGACCTTCAGATCGTAGATGAGGCCGAGGTTGACGACGTCGATGCCAATCTCGGGGTCTATGACCTCCTTGAGCTTCTCGAGTATCATCTCCTCGGTTATCTTGACGTCTCCAGCCTCCTTAACTTCCCTCTCGCGGTTGATGGTTATAAGGCCGACCCCGTCGAGCTTTCCGAGCTCTGAGTGGAGCTTTATGAGGACGTTGTCTATATCGGGCGTGTCTTTGGCAAGTGTAACTGTTACGTTCCCCTTTTCGTCAACCTCGATTGAGCGAATGAACTTCTCATCAACGACGGATTTTACGACCTTTTCAACCTCTTCCTTCGTAACCATGCTCACCACCGCTCCAACTTAAGAACTACACATTTAAACCTTTTGGGTCAAAGTTGGGAACTAACGGAGGAGAACGTCCCCCATCAGCTCGACGGCCATTTCCGGACTCAACGCCCTCGCGCGCGTCTCCCTGAGAACTCTCTGAAGGGCCAAACGCTTCGTTGAAGGGGCTCGCCTGAAGAGCTCCCACAGGAGGGGACAGCCGAAGCTTAACCTGTATTCTCCGCCGATTATCTCGATGATCTCTCCCTTGTCAAGGGCGAGAAAGGCGGGAAAGTTGAGGATAACGATGCCGTCCTTCTCGTAAATCGAAATCAGGCCCGAGCTGAGCATATCGCCGGTTGAGAGGATCCCAATACCGAGTCCCCTCGCCTTTCTCTCAACGGCTTCCATGACCATTGAGTGACAGCGGCCGCATATCGGCGCGCCCTTTTCGATGAGTTCCCTCATTGTCTCCTCGTATCCCGGCACATCGACGAGTAAAGCCTTCTCTGAGCGAACCTTCTGGAGGGTTTTTTCGCCCATCTGAGGCAGTTTTGCGGTTATTGGGACGACGTCAAAGCCCGCCCAGCGCAGGATTTTCAGCGTTGCGGTGCTGTCGGAGCCTGCTGAAAAGGCCACCGCCACTTTAACGCCCGTTGGTCTTCGTTCAAACTCCCTTCCTTCGAGGCGAAAGAGGATTAGCTCCTTCAAGCGTGAATACGCGCTCTCGCCTATCGCTCCCCTCACGCGCTCGAGGGCCTCAAGGTTGTAGCGGAGACGGTAGCGCTTTACCTCGTCTTCGATCGGGGCGAGCATAATAACGCTCAGGAAGGGGAGTTTAAAAGTTCTCGGGAAAACCTTAAAAGAGGCCCGATAGACTCGTTCACGAACAAAAATCCTTCTGGAGGGGTTCAAGATGAAGGAGATAATTGAGAGGGTTAAGGCCAAGACGAGCATCCCCGTCTACGAGAGAACCATAGAGAACGTTCTGTCTGCCATTCAGGCGAGTGGGGACGTCTGGAGGGTTGTTGATCTCAGCGAAGAACCGCTTCCGCTTGTCATTGCAGTCGTTACAGCCCTTCACGAGCTCGGCTACGTGACCTTCAAGGACGGTGAGGTTATCCTCACGGAGAGCGGGAAGCAACTGGTGGAGAAGTACGGGATCGGGGCGAGGGCCGATTACACCTGCTCGCACTGCGCCGGCAGGACGGTTGAGCTTGACGCATTCGGTGACCTCCTCGCGGAGTTCAAGGAGATGGTCAGGGACAGGCCCGAACCGGTTCACCAGTTCGATCAGGCCTACGTTACCCCCGAGACAACCGTGGCAAGGATAGCCCTGATGCACACGAGGGGCGACCTGGAGAACAAGGAGGTCTTCGTTCTGGGCGACGACGATCTAACCAGCGTGGCACTCATGCTCAGCGGTCTACCCAAGAGGATAGCCGTTCTCGACATCGACGAGAGGCTGATAAAGTTCATCGAGAAGGTCGCGGATGAAATCGGCTACGAGAACATCGAGATATTCACCTTCGACCTCAGGAAGCCCCTGCCTGACTACGCGCTCCACAAGTTCGACACATTCATCACCGACCCACCCGAGACGGTCGAGGCCATAAGGGCCTTCGTCGGCAGGGGAATCGCGACCCTCAAGGGACCAGGCTGCGCCGGCTACTTCGGCATAACGAGAAGGGAAAGCTCGCTCGACAAGTGGCGCGAGATTCAGCGCTTGCTCCTCAACGAGTTCAACGTCGTCATAACCGACATCATCAGGAACTTCAACGAGTACGTCAACTGGGGCTACGTGGAAGAAACCAGGGCTTGGAGGCTTCTCCCGGTCAAGGTCAAGCCCTCTTACAACTGGTACAAGAGCTACATGTTCAGGATCCAGACGCTTGATGGCTCGAGGGGCTTTGAGGACGAAATAACAGTTGGCGACGAGCTTTACAACGACGAGGAAGCTTCCACAACATGAAAAATAAAGGGGTCACCTCTTCCCCCTTCTCCTCCTGTTTTCGAAGAGCACGATGCCGTAAAAAGCCAAACCCAAGATCAGGACGATGCTGATCAGGGCTATATACTGTCTTTTTTCGCTCCGCCATGGGTTCTCGGCCCTGAAACCTGCCAGCGGAACGGCCCTCACAATGAGGGGGTTCTTCGGCGTGTATATGTACACAACGCCATCGAGCGAGTCCGTCTCCACGGTTGAACTCGCGTTTCCAACGTATTCGCCGTTCCTGATCCTGAGCAGGGTCGCGTTCTCGACCCTTAGAATACCGTCGCTCTTCTCGGGCACCGGGATCTTAGCGTAGAGAACCCTCTTGAGGAAGTGCCACCCCTTTCTGTAGAGATCCGTATTGAAGAGACCGGCACTCTCAAGCCCCCACAGAACGGTCGAGGTGGACTTTATTCCCGCCGGGGCTCCAGGGGAGTATCCCCAGCCGCCCTCAGGGCTCTCGCGTTCCCTGAGGATCTCAAGGGTTCTGTTGAGGGCATTCTCCCGTCCGAACTCCTTGAAGACGATGAGGGCGTATGCGTAGTAGTATGTGGGGGAGGTGTTCGTCAGCCCTTTCTCCAGGGAATCCAGTATTGGTGAGTAGTTCAGGGTAACGTTGAGGCTGTGGAGCACCCAAACCACGTACTCGGTGTTGTAGAAGTCACCCCATCCAGTGCCGTTTCTGTGGTTCAGCAGGTAGTTCACTTCCCGGGTATAAGGCCTCCCCAGGATCGCCTTTATCCTCGCTATCTCCGCTATCTGCCAGGCCTTCAGTGAGGGGTAAGCACTCTCATTGGGGAGCTCAACCTCCATGCCGCAGGAGAGGAAGTACTTGGCGTAGACGACCCTCTCCCAGTCAAACCGCAGCTGGGGCTGAATCTGCTCCAGATACGGGCAGGCTATCTCCTTCAGATTTCCAAATCCGCTGACGTAAGAGGCCTCAAGGAGCTCAACCGGATTGTAGCGGAGCGTTCCCCAGAAACCGAAGTGCTCCATACTCAGGAGTTCTTTCAGGTACTTTTCATCTCCCGTTGCGTAGAGTAACAGCGCGGTTTCAAGGGGGCCCTTCGGTGAATAGTTGGAGGGCACCTCCGGGTGGGATCCAAGGTAGGAGAGTGCAAAGTACTTGAAGGCGGTCTCGTTCATCTCCTCGGCCAGATCGCGATTCCTGAGTGCAATCGCACCGAAGGCGAATTCTGCATCGGTTTTCGGCCTGTGAAGGGACAGCCAGGCCCTTCCCCTCTCGACGGCCTTTTTGGCCTGATCCCTCAGCCTGGGCATGTTGGGATCGACGTACTTACTGTTGATGAACTCCTCAAGGGCTGCAACCGCTATGGCAGTGCCGAGGTAGTCCTCCCACGAACCGTCGGGCTTCTGTTTGAATATGAGCCAGTACGCCGCGCCGTTTATCGTCTCGGTGTACCTCCCCCGGGCGATGCTTTCACCTCTTATAAGGGCCATTAAAGCCAGACCCGTGAACTTTGCCTCGTGCTCCGCCCCGTAAACCCTGCCCCACGAATCGAAGGGCGTTTTTATCGCCATCAACCACTCGCAGCCTTCAAGTACAGGAGCGTAATCGCCGGCATGGTACAGCGCGATGACCGCCAGCGAGGTCTCCGGAACGGTTGGAACGTAGACGTAGGGCTTCTCCACGGTCGATGCGGAAGTTAAGGGCAACGGGAGGAGTAACAGAAGTGCCAGAGTAACCGCTAGAACCTTGTATTTCATCACGATCACCTCAGGAAGAAGAGGAAAAGGGAATAAAAAGTTTGTCAGCCGTAGTAGACCTTAACGTCGAGCTGGTAGCTGGCCGACCAGTAGTAGGTGTCGTAGGCGTAGACGACGAAGTACCAGGTTCCCGGGGCGGGGTTGCTGTACTCGACGTGCTCGCTCGAGCCGTAGTTCTCGGAGCGGTCCACGAGGTTCTGGTTGTTGTCGTAGAGGTAGAGGTCGAGGTCGTCGTAGCTGCTTCCGCTGAGGTCGCCGGTTATCTTGGTGGCGCCGCTGTTGACGGTCATCTGGTGGACGTTGTAGTTGTGGTAGCTGACGCTTCCGGTGAAGGTCTTCTCGTCAACGGTCGGCTGGGGCTGCGGCTCTGGCTGCGGAGCCGGCTCGGTTCCTCCGTTGTCGCCACCGCTGCTCGGCTGGCCAAGGCTGCCGTCGCTGACGACGTCAACCTGGTAGTTGGCCGAGCCGCTGTAGCTGACGACCTTTACCGTCCAGGTTCCAGCGCTCGGGTTGTAGTAGCCGACCTTTTCGAAGCCGTAGTAGGCGGTGTAGGAGTAGTCCACCTGGTTGCCGTTCGGGTCGTAGAGGTAGAGGTCGAGGTCGCTCTTGGCGTTGTCCCAGTAGAGGGTCGCGGTTACGAAGGAGGCACCGCTGATCGTGAACTCGTGGGTCTCGGTTCCCTTGTCGGCAACGTAGCCGGTGAAGGTGAGCTTGGCGTAGCTGTCGTAGTGGGCAGCCTTGTAGGCGTTGACCCTACCGGCACCGTAGGCGATGTCGGCTATTTCATCGGGCTTGACTATGTCAGCGGTCTCGATGAGGGCCTTCTTAACCTGGTCCGGTGTCCAGTTCGGGTGGGCCTGGAGGATGAGGGCGGAGATTCCCGCAACGTGCGGGGTGGCCATGCTCGTTCCCGGGGCGGCAACGTAGTAGTCGCCTATGGTGACGTCGGTGAGCTGGGTTCCGCTGGCGCGTGCAGCTATAATCCAGTTACCCGGAGCGACGACCTCTGGCTTGAGCCTGCCGTCGGCGGTCGGGCCCCTGCTGGAGAAGTCAGTTATCGTGTCGTACTTGTCAACGGCACCGACGGTTATGACCTTGCTGGCCGCGGCAGGGGAGCCGATCGTGTACTTGTCCGGTCCGCTGTTTCCAGCGGCGACACAGACGACTATTCCGGCGTCCCAGGCGTTGTTAACGGCCTGGCTGAGTGAGTCGGTACCGTCGGAGCTCTGGCTTGAGCCGAGTGAGAGGTTGATGACCCTTATTCCGTACTTGTCCTTGTTCTGGACGGCCCAGTCAACACCCTCAATTATAGTAGATATGCTTCCGGAACCGTCAGCGCCGAGGACCTTGATTCCAACGAGCTTGGCTCCAGGGGCCATGCCCTTGTACTTGCCGTTGCTGGCTGCGCCGGTTCCAGCGGCTATCGAAGCGACGTGGGTTCCGTGACCCTGGTCATCGTAGGGGGTGGTCTTGCCGTTCACGAGGTCCTTCCAGCCGATGACTTTACCCTGAAGGTCCGGGTGGGAGGCGTCGATACCGGTATCGATAATGGCGATTGTTATTCCAGAGCCATCGTAGCCGAGGTTCCACATGTTGGTGGCCATAACCTGGGCGGCGGACTCGTCGAGGCCCTCGGTCTCAACGGCAACCTTAACCTTGTAGTCATCCTGAATGAACTGGATTCCCGAAACGTGGACGCTTCCAAAGAAACCACTCCTTGCGAGGCCGGATATGAGGAGAAGATCCTTGGTCTTCATCTTAACGGCCAATGCCGGGATGATGTGGTAGTTGTACTTTATTTCAACGCCGAGATTCTTCAGGGCCCTAACCGCCCTCTCCTTGTCGGCCTGGCTGTCGAACATTATTATCGTCTCTATCTCCTGATTGATTCCCATATGCTGGATCTTCTTGAAGAGCGATGGAGTCAGGAGACCGTAGTCCTTGTCACCGTAATAGCCAGTGGTGACTGCCGGGGCGGGCGCCGCTGCTGTGGTACCCATCATGAGTCCGACGAGCACCAGGGCAAACAACATAACAACCTTCTTCATCTTTCGATCACCTTTGTCTAATCCTAAGGGTCCGGGACCATATCCCGTCATTCCAGTACCACAATGGACACTCAAGACATTATAAATGTTTTCGTGCTGAATTAGAATCTCCCCAAAATTGAGGATAACCTCCCCCAAATATGGGGATAATACAGACAAAAAAGATAACACAAAGTGCCGTTTTGCAGTATCGCGAAAACGAAAAATTTTCACCCAAGTTGTGTGCAGGCATAGAACGTAATACAAAAAGGCAGGTTTGGTTTTTAGCCACAAATACCAGTAGTAAGTTCGATAATCAAACTAAATCGACTAAAAAGATTTAAATCTAAACGTTGAGACCACTGTGCCATGAGGAAAACGACCAGAATAACGCAGGGCCTCAGCGAGAAGAGGGCCAAGATCACGGTAACAAAGACCAAACGCAGAAACATCGCTATACTAGCCGTCTCCATGTTCCTTGCCAACGTTGCCTTTGGAATGGCCTTTCCTTACCTCGGCGTCTACATGCGCCTCCTCGGCGCGAGCATGTTCATGGTTGGACTGCTAAGCGTCGCCTTCAACCTGACCTCGACGGTCTTTCAGTACCCATTTGGCTGGCTCTCCGATTCAACGGGCAACAGGAAGGGCTTCATATCCTTCGGCTTAGTCTCGTTTGGGCTTTTCTACGCGATGATGGCATTCGTGGGCTCTGCAACAGGCGTTTTAATCCTCAGAACTCTCCAGGGAATTTTTGGCTCAGCCATGATGCCAGCTCACTCCGCACTAATTTCAGAGCTCTCGACGAGGGCCGGCTCGATATTCGGCCTCTTCAACTCCATTGAGAACGCCGGCTTCATGGTCGGCAACTTCCTCGGCTCCGCGATAGTCAAATCTTTTGGCGTGAGGAGACTTTTCCTGATCTCGGGCCTTCTCCTCTTCGCCTCGGCTGGAATAGTCCTCCTGATCCGCGAACGCTCCAGCGGACGACGTTCTATCCTAGGCATGATTCTCGTGCAGGAGGGTAGAGAAAGCTGGCGGGCAACGGTTAAGGGCTCGGCCTTCAGAAAGCTCATGCGCGGGTACCTCGGGCTCTTCTACGTCACGGTCTTCCTCGTCATGGTCGCCAGCGGGCAGTTCTACAGCGTTTCCTCCGTTTACTTCAAGGAGACCTTCGGCGAGTGGAGCGTTGGAGTTATCTTCGGCATCGAGAGCCTCGCCGCGGCGTTAACCGGCTACTTCCTCGGGAAGCTGATAGACAGGCACGGCGCGAAGAGGTTTTACCTGATAGCGATAGCGGGTTACGGTTTGGCTTTCCTGCTCTACGCCGTCGTTAGAAACGTCTGGCTCGTCTTTGGAATAGCCTTCCTCTCGGGCGTCAAGTGGGTTCTGACAATAAACTCGACCTCCGCCTACGTGGCGCAGAACGTCAGGGTGAGCGAGAGGGCTCAGGGAATGGGCCTGCTCAACGCCATGATGAGCCTTGGCTGGGTCGTCGGGCCTTTGATTGGGGGCTACCTCTCGGGGATAAGCTTCCAGCTGAACTTCATGAGCACGCTGATTCCACTCGGGCTAGCCTTTTTATTGGCTCTCAGACTGCCAGGGTGATGCACTCGGGCGGAACGCGCTCGACGATTCTCACGTTCCTTCCGGCCTTGTAAACCCTCAGGCCTTTTCTCCTCAGGCATTCCGCATCTATGATGAGCAGAACGACGTTCCTCCCGTGCCTTCTGCCCGTTTCTATCGCCTCCTCCCTGCTCGTGCTGAGGTGGACGAACTGCCTCCCCATCGGCCTGAGCCCCTCGCGCATAATTCTCCCGAGGTTCCTCCTCGGCGTGCCGTGGTAAAGGAACCTCGACTCCGTGTCCTCCTCGTGGTCGAGCTTAACCTTGAAGCTGTGGCCGTAGCGGGCGCGGATTTTGCCGTCTCTAATCTCGTAGCGCCCCTTGGAGTCCCTCGCGACTATCTCCCTCACGAACTCCTCTGTAACGCCGGGATAAACCGTTTGGAGGGCTTTAACGAGCTCGTCCAGCGGGACGAAGCCCTCCTCATCTGGCTTTAGTCCGAACTCCTCCGGCGAGTGGCGAAGAATGTATGCCATTAACCTGCTGACTCTCCTCCTGCTCATGGCGGTGAGAATATGGAAACAGAGAAAAAAGTTTTACGTGTATTCACTCCCCAGAACGTTTGGTGCCTTAACTGTTTTCTTGACGTTTATGTCCCTGATAACGAACGTTGAATACGACCTACCGACTTCACGGAGGACGTAGGACTGGCCGGTGTAGTCCGTCACGGGAACCTCCGCGACGATGGTAAAGGCAGTAGAACCGCCAACGGGAGTACCGTTCATAAACTGAACCTTGAGGTCGCATCGCGTATCTCAAGGGAGAAGTTCACCGAGTCGTTGTCGGCAAGCTGTGAGATGAAGTCCTTAAGATCGCTGAAGTTGAGCGTGTAGTAGAGAACCTGACTGTCGTTTTCGAAGCTCATGTTGATCGGGGCGTACTCTATGTACTTCTTGATGAGGGCGAGCTCGTTCTCGTCCCACATCGACCTTATAGCAGCTCTCAGAGTGGCGTTTGATACGTTGGCGGGTATCCCGACCCACTGGTTTCCCATGAGCACGTAGAAAGTGTCGTTGTAGAATATAAACCGAACGAACGAGGAAAGCCCCTGAGGGAGCACAGTTGTTGTCAAATTCATGTCGAAAACTCTCCCGTCAAAATCCACGTAGAGGCTTCTCCTTCTCAACACCGTCATGTTGCGCCTGAGCGAAGGGGAACCATTGGAGATGGCCTCCAGTTCCAGTATAAAGCTCTCGTTCTCCTCTATCGTCCCTCGGTGAATGCCCTCAACGATCCTCCGCAGGTCATCGAGGGAGAACCTCTTCGGGGAGTGCTCCCGTGTGGAGGTTATACTCGGGGTTTGGGAGAGCGAAGTTGAGTTCCCAGTCGAAGACGTTGAATTATCAGTTGACGTGTGAGTTGACGTAGCGGTTTGCCCGCTCAGGCAGCCGCTGATCAAGACCACGAGGAGGAACGCGATTATAATCGGGACTTTTCTCATGGAATCACCCCCCTGTAACGCCGGATTGCACATGAAACCGAACGTTAAAAAATTAACGCCAAGACATGAAGTAATCGGAAGGGGCTGAAAAGAGTGGAAAGGATCAACACCTCACCTGAGCTTCCTCAGCGCCATCTCCGCCGCGACGCTTATCGGGTCTATCGTCGGGCTTATCGGCGGGGCGTAGGCGGTCTCAAGGTAAACGATATCTTCTACCGCCGCTCCCTTCTGAGCCAAGGCCGAGAGCGTCATTATTCTGCCCCAGACGCGCTCGCCGCCGACTATCTGTGCCCCTATGAGCTTTCTGTCGGACTTCCGGAAGAGAACCTTGACCGTTATCGGCTTTCCGCCGGGGTAGTACTCGGGCCTCGTGGAGCCCTTGAACTTGCCGACGGCAACTTCAATCCCTTCTTTCTTTGCCCTCTCCTCCGTTATTCCAAAGGTGCCTATCTCGAGGCCGAAGAGCTCGGTTATGGCCGTGTTGAAGACAGGCCTGAAAGAGACGTCCTTTCCCGCTATGTGCTCCGCCGCCACTTTTGCCATCCTGACCGCTGAAGTTCCGAGCTGGCTGAGCGTTCTCTCGCCGGTTACCGCATCTATCACCTCGGCGCAGTCGCCTATCGCGTAGATGTCCGGGTCGCTTGTCTGGAGGTGCTCGTTGACCACTATTCCCCTGTTAACCTCAAGCCCCGCCTCCTTTGCGAGGTCTGTGTTGGCCCTGACGCCGGTCGCGACGAGAACCAGCTTGGCCGGAACCTTCTCGTCGCCTATCCTAACCGCCTCAACGGGACTGCCGATTATCTCGCTAACCCCAACGCCGAAGCGGAAGGAGACGCCGTTCGCTTCCATCTCCTTCTGAACGAGCTTCGCGGTGTCTTTGTCGAGCATCGTCGGCATTAGCCGGTCCATTAGCTCAACGACGAGAACCTCCATTCCGAGCTTCGCAAAAGCTTCAGCTCCCTCAAGGCCAATTAGACCCGCGCCGATGACTACCGCTTTCTTCGGCTTCCTCTCGGCGATGTAGGCTTTAATCCTCCTCACGTCGTCGAGGCTCTTGAGGGTGAAGACGCCCTCGTTCCCGACGCCTTTAATCGGCGGGACGAAAGCTTTGGAACCAACTGCCAGAACGAGCTTGTCGTAGGGGACCTCGCCCTTGTCGGTGATTACGACCTTCCTCTCGCGGTCTATCGCCTTCGCCTCGGTGTTGAGCATGAGCTTTATCTTCTGCTTTTCGTAGAACTCGTTCGGGAAGACGATGACGTCTTCGGGCTTCTCTATCGTCCCGCTGATGACGTGGGGTAGAGCGCATGGCGAGTACTGCATCGTGCCTTCCTTCCCGATGACAACTATCTCCGCCTTCCTGTCGAGCTTCCTCATGAAGAGGGCGAAGTTGCTTCCAGCTGTTCCAGAACCGATAACGACGATTTTCATGAGCACCACCAGCTTGAGAAGGGCGCGGAGGTATAAAAAGTTGGCTTTGGAAATGGCGTTGCCTTTTCAAAAAGAATGCGCTGGGGAGGAGACAAACGTCAAGGTTTCCCGTCAGCGCATCCACTTTCTCGCTATCACCGCGACGATGAGGGCCATGAAGACGGCGCCGGTCAGGGCTTCAAGGGCGCTCAAAGCCTTGAGCCAGCCCGTCGGGTGCATGTCCCCGTATCCGAGGGTCGTGAAGGTCACGAGGGAGTAGTAAAGTTGATTTAGGATATCTGTTACGGGTTTACCTGTACTTTCCAATATTTTGCCCAGAGAAAGCCAATTTGTTAGAATGTTATACAGAATCGCAGACCATATAATAACGTTAGCACTTGCTAGTAGAGTCTTCTTCCAGTTTGTGCCATATTCACTAACGCCATCCGCAAGTATCTTTTCCACTTGTACATTAATCCAGGTCCCAAGATAGTTTAGAATAGCTTTTGTCTTATTCTTAAGGCCCTTAGCATTAGCAAAATTTTCTTTTGCTTGTGTCATTCTAAGTTTTCTCTTAGCGCGCATTTCAAGGACGAACATTCTATCGGCTTCGTCGCGTTTGCCTTCTTTTTCAAAACTTAGACGCTGAACACGAAGGGCTTCTATAATTGATTGGAGATTTGAGAAACGTGAACTGAAGAACTCCCAGAGTTTGGAGAGATTTGTTTCGTTTTTTAGGTTTCCTAAAAAATCCGCTCCCTGTCTGAAGTCGCAGTTAGCAAAGCTTAGCTCATCGTGAAACTTAGGTGCCGGCTCCTCTAAAGTTAAGTTTTCATCAACAAAAACAGATAATCTCTCAAAGACAGAACCTTCAAACGTAGTTTTGCTTTTAAATTCTGCCCCTTGAAATTCGACTGCTTTTTTGAACTCAACTTCTTTAAATTGAGTTTCATTATAGAACTTTACGTTTTTGAAACTCGCTTCCTTCTCAAACACAGCAAAGTTGAAGAAAACCTCTCTAAACTTCGAAAAGTCAAAGGATGCATTATCTCGAAATATTGATTTTACAAAGCTAGTTTCTTTTCCTAGAAATTTAGATTTTAACACATTAATAGAGCGTTCAAAAGTACAATGCATGAAATTAGTGTCCCCTCTAAATTCTGTTTCTATAAATTCAGACTCAGCAGTAAATGTAACCCCATTAAACAGGGCACCCCCCCTAAAAATAGCTTCTCGGAATATGACTCGTCCATGAACAAGCTCAAATCCTACTTTAGAAAGTTCAGAGGTTCCTATCTGGATTTTAAATATAGCATTTTTAAACCAAACAGGCTTTGAAAATTCTGTCTTTAAGAATAATGCATATTTGCCTACAAAGTTAGCGCCAATAAACACTGTTTTTCCTTTGAATTGCGTATTCTGAAACACTACACCCTTAAACTGAGTCTCTCCAAAATATACCTTTCTTTTAAATATCACATTCTTAAATACAACTGGACTTATCTTCCAAATCATTTCATAAGGTGTTCCATCAGTACCAACTGGAATTGCTAAAGAATAGTTTCCACTAAACTTCACTCCATTAAACGAAGTGATTCTATTAAACAAAACATCTTCAAACAATACTTTCTCTTTAAACTCAGCAAAATCAAAAAGAGCAGAAGTATTGAATACTGTTTTCTTAAATAATACGTGCCCATTAAACTTTGCACCATTGAAGTTTGCACCATATGCTATCTCATCGATTCTTTCAAAATACAGAGCTAACATTAAATTTCCTAATGGATCACCTGGATCCTTAAGAAGAAAGTCCGAAATGAATGTCCCATCTTTTCCATTGAATTGTGCTCTATCAAATGTTAAATTCTTGTCGAAAACAGTTTCGTAAAATACAGCATCTCCCTCAAAGACAGCTTCTTCAAAACTGACATTTTCTTTAAAAAGTGCATATCTAAAGGGGAACTCACCTTTCCATGTGACGTTCCCTTTGGGATCTTTATATTCAACTTCAGTAGTTTTTGGAAATACAAACCCCCTCGCATCTATTGACTTTTCAAAAACCAGCCTTTTCACTTTCTTCCCATTAACCTCAATCTCCTCAACTCTTGGTTTAAACCTCTCCAAAAACTTCCGGTAGAACTCAACTGCTTCCTCCTCACTCTTGTTCGGCTTGTGAAAAATGCAGTACTCTTGGTCGGCAGTTTCAGGGTCGCAGTTCCCAAAGTGCGCCATCTTGCACATGATTGCATGTTACTCGACTTAACAATAAAAGCTTTTTGGTTCGATGAAATTAGTCAACAACCAAAATCAAAAGAAAGACTTCAAGGCTCCACTACAGTCCCGCTGTGCTTTCCTCTCACGACGTCGAAGAGGTGATAGGCGTCCTTCTTGCCGACGATGTAGGTCCTTATCCGCCCGCGCTGGATGAACTTTGCCGCCAAAGCATCGACGACACCGCTTCCGCCGGCTTTACTCTCGGCCTCCATCGCAATCTCGACGAGCTGTTCAGGGGTTATCCTGTCGAGCTTCTTCGCGTTCGGGTTCTTCCTCGGGTCGGAGTCGTAGACGCCGTCCACGTTGGTTACGACGACAAGAAGGTCGGCCTGGAGGTACTCCGCGAGGAGGGCCGAGACGGCATCGGTCGTGTGGCCCGGATGAGTTCCGCCCATTATCGGTATCTTCTTGAGCTGTATGACCTCCCACGCCTTACGGAAGTCCTGAATGACGAAGGGATAGGCCTTCTCGCCGAGCGCCGCTATGAGGAGCATCGCGTTCGCCCTCGTGATGTGGATTCCTATGTAGTCCTTGAAGGTCTCGTTGGGCGTGAAGGTCTTCGCGGCCTTGATGTATTTGCGCGCTACCTTTCCACCGCCGACAACAACCGCCACCTCGTGGTCCTCGCTTATCTTGATGAGCTCGTACGCTATCGCCTTGATGAACTCGACGTCCGGGTCTTCGGGAACGAGAACAGAGCCACCTATGTCGAAGACGATTCTCATGACGACCCTCACGGTGCTAATCGGCTCGATTTATAACCTTTTTCTTGACGGAGGGATGTTAAAAGGGAAAGCCGGGAGAAAGGCTCACCCAATCTGGAACGCCGAGCTTCTCAGCTCACCGCGCTCGAAGCGATACGGGTCGTACCACTCCCAGTCCAAGGGAACCTTAGAACGGCCCTTCGAGATTAGCTCGGCCATGGCCTGGGCAACGGCCGGCGCCATCATGAAGCCGTGTCCAGAGAAGCCCGCCGCAATGTAGAAGTTGTCCAAAAGCTTCCCGATTGCAGGGTTGCTGTCGGGAGTTTTGGCGTAGAAGCCGGCCCACTGCCTCACAACGTGGGCGTAGCGGAGCGGAGGGGCGATTCTCACGGCGTAGCGGAGGACCCCGCGCAGGAAGTCGTAGGTCGGCTCAACGTCTTCCAAGCTCTTTGCCTCGTGCTCTATCCCCGCACCGCAGATGATTCCGCCGTCCTCGCCGTCCTGGATTATGTAGGCGTCTTCCCAAGCTGGCGGGCACACCAAAGGCTCGGCCTGTCCCCTCTCAAGCGGTTCCGTTTTGACGAGCTGGTGCTTGTAGGCCTTAATCGGGACGAGGTCGCGCTTTAAGCCGGCCATTTCGTTGATTAGGGGCGCCCAGGCGTTGGAGGCATTTAGAACAGCGTCAACCTTAACGCTCTTAACTTTCCCGTTGCTCCTGAACTTTACAGCGGTTATAGTGTCTCCCTCGCGCTCAAGTCCAACTACTTCAGTGTGCTCGCGCGCGTCAACGCCAAGCTCCCTCGCTTTCTGCAGATAGGCGAAGAGCGTCTTGAAGGGGTTCGCCTTGGCGTCCTTCGGGTTCCACGCTCCCGCCAAAAACGGCTCGGTGTTGAGGATGGGCACTACCTCCTTCGCCTCATCCATGTCGATGAGCCTCGTCGGGACGCCGAAGCGGTTTTGCAATTTTATGTTGGCCTTGAACGCCTCAACTTCTTCTTCGCTCGTCGCTAAGAACAGGTAGCCGGTCTGGTTGAAGCCTATATCCGCCCCAAGCTCCTCCTCAAGTTTCTCCCAGCGCTCGACCGAGTGCTTCATGAGCTTGATATTGGCTTCATCCGTGAACTGGGCGCGTATTCCAGTGGCACAGCGGAAGGTGGAGCCTGAGCCGAAGTAGTTCTTCTCAAAGAGAATAACCTCCTCACCGAGCCTGGCCAGCTCGTAGGCCGTGGCGACCCCGATTATTCCGCCTCCGATTACCGCGATTCTACTCATCGGCACCACCCACGATGACCTCTACGCGGACCGGCCGAATCGGGACCCTCGCCTTCGGAAGCGGTATCTCCTCGGGCCTCTTCCCGGTCTTCCTCGCGAGGATTGAGATTACGATTGGAATGCACGTCCTCCCCTGGCACGGCCCCATGCCGACGCGGAGGAGCCTCTTAATCTCCTCGATGTCCGTGACGCCTGAATCTATGAGTCTCTCGACGTCTTCAACCGTTATGTCGTTACAGCGGCAGACGATTTTCTTTCCGGTCATGTCATCCCCTCCGTTCAACCCTAACCGCCCGAACATCCCATGCCAGCTCAATCGGCACCTCGACGACGATTATCGGCGTGTCTCCTTTGCTCTTCTCCCTCGGGACGACGGTGATTACCTTCCCCTTACCGACCGGCTCGCCGACCCTGTTGAGAAGAACGACCTCCTCTCCCTTCTCGGGAACCGGAAGAAGCTCGTGGGGCATCGTTATGCGCGCTTTGTCGCCGACGTAGTGCACCATGAAGAACGCCAGACCTGGACAGATTTGGACGCAGAGGGAGCAACCGATGCACTTGTCGTAGTCGACAATCGGCAGGTCGTTCGGGGTGGGCATGTTTATCGCGCCCGTCGGGCATATCTCCCTGCACGGGGCGCAGGGTATCTCCTGCGGGCACTCGGGAACTGCGACAGGCCTCTTCCTGAGCCTATCCTCGCTCGGCTTCGGGATTATCGAGAACAGCTCCTCGGGGGTTATGTATCCCCTCTGAAGGTAAGCGGGAATCTCGTTCATGCTCTCGCCTCCGCGAGTATTTTCCTAATTCCCTCCACCACGTGCCTGCCGAAGGGCCCGGAGCGGAACTCGTCGAGGTCGCGCTGGGCCTTCTCTATCTCCCCAATCCAGCTCTCGTCCGCTATTCCGAGCCTCAGCGCTGCCCCTATTCCCGCTATCTTGCCCTCGAGCATCGCGGTGGTTGCCTCCTCAATCCCGGCCGAATCTCCCGCAACGAAGATTCCCCGAACGGTCGTTTCCATCCATTCGTCGCGAACCGCCACGTGGCCTCCCAGCTCGCGGACGTACTTTATCTGACAGCCGGCCTGGTGGAGCAGTTCAATGCTGGGCCTCAGACCAACTGAGAGCGCTATGACGTCGACCTCGAAGGTCTTCTCGGTTCCCGGAATCGGCCTCCAGTTCTCGTCGAGCTGGGCCACAACGGCTCTTTCGACCTTTTCCCTTCCTTCGGCGCGGAGGATTGTGTGCCTCGTGAGTATCGGAACTCCAAGCCTTCTGACCTTCGCCGCGTGGACAAAGTAGCCGCCGACTTTGGGCATGGCCTCTACTATCGCCTTCACCTCGACGCCGGCCTGGATGAGCTGGTAGGCGAGGATAAGCCCCACGTTTCCGGCCCCAACGATGAGAACCCTGTCTCCGGGCTTGACGCCGTAGGTGTTCATGAGCGTCTGGATTGCACCAGCGCCGTAAACCCCGGGCAAGTCGTTGTTCTCGAAGGGAATCATCCTCTCCATCGCGCCGGTGGCGACGATAACTGCCCTTCCCCTGAACTCTATCAGCTCGCGCTCCTTTCTGACCGCCAGGACGAGCTTCTCTTCGCCCTCCTGGAAGATGCCGACGGCAGAGGTTTCGATGAAGACTTCGACGTTCTCGCTCTTCCTCAGCTCCTCCTCGAGGATTCTCGCGATTTCCACTCCCCTGACTCCCGCGAACTGCTCGCGCTTTCCGAAGAACTTGTGTGTCTGCTTGACGAGCTGGCCGCCGAGCATGTGGTTCTCGTCTATGAGAACGACCTTGGCCCCGGCTCTCGATGCGTGGATTGCCGCCATCAGCCCAGCGGGGCCGCCGCCTATTACTATGATGTCCGCCCTAACGACCTTCGCATCTTTGAATTCCGGTGGCTTGGCCTTCGTGGGGAGCTTGGACCTTCCGTGCTGGCGCTCTATCCTCATGCCGTCCTCGACGAGGGTTATGCACGTCCTGACGTTTGGAATCCCGTTGACGACCATCAGACAGGAGGAACACTTGCCGATGGCGCAGAAGAGGCCCCTCGGGCGCTTTTCGTTCGGTGAGTAGTTGAGGACCCTGATTCCCGCGGCGTGCAAAGCTGTCGCTATCGTCTCGCCCTCGTAGGCTTTGATTGGTTTTCCTTCGAAGTATATTGTAACCTCCCTACCACGTTCAAACCTGAGAACAGGATGTTCATTGAGGCGCATTAAGCGTCACCTGTGAGCGAATGCTCTCTCAGGCTTATGAAAATTTTTCAATCCGATGGTGGGCAACCTTTGGTTTTCAAGACGAGAGGTACAGAGAGAAAGTTCGGGTCTTATTCGGGAATGCACGTGACTCACTTCTCACAGTTCCGGAACTCTGACGGTTCCCATTCGGGTTTAGCAACCCTACATATCAGAGATTGCCAACCACCTTGAGGTGAGTTGGGTAAAAACAAAAAACCAAAATTTCATACTTTTCCCCCGCTAGTATGGAGCAGCTCAGCTGGGGAGCTTTATCGATCCTCTCTGTAAACTCAAGATGTTTTAGTCCTCTGGGTGGGGTCTCTTTCTCTTGCGAGCCCTGTAAAGAGTCACCACCATTACACCGCCAATGCCGAATACTAAAATTGCCAGAACCCTTTCATTGGAGGGATACTGTGTTTCCACCACTGGCCCTTCGCTTAAAACTTCAGCTTTGGATTGTTTGACCTCAATGCTTGGGATACTTTCCAGAGCACTAGAAGTTTCGATTTGAGCATCGGTGTCCATTACTCGAGCGTTTGAACTTTCACTGGAGAACCAGAAACTCGACTTAAACCACGAAAAGCCGGCCCCTCCGGGAGTAAGACTGAGAACCCAAGCGTCCCCACGACCGGCGCCAAAGCTCATAGTCCAGCCCACGACCGCAACGTCTCCCTCGGGTGCGATAGCAACTGCATGGGCCCAATCACTGCTGGACCCCCCGTAAGTCTTCTGCCATTCTACATTACCGTCGGTACCAAGCCGGAGAACCCAAACGTCATAACTGCCAGAACCAAAGCTTTCAGTACCACCTACAATGATGATATCCCCACTCCCCTCAATCACAGCCCCGTGAGCCTCCTCATTGCCATTCCCACCGTAAGTCTTCTGCCACTTAACGTTCCCATCTCTATCGAGCAGAAGGACCCAAACATCCTCCCCTCCGGAACCAAAACTTTCGGTGTATCCCGCCACAACGATGTCTCCGTTCTTAGTTACCGCAACTGTAGAAGCCCTATCGTCTTTAAACCCGCCATAGGTTTTCTGCCACTTTACATCACCGTTTTCATCCAAGCGGAGGACCCAGACGTTAGAATAAAAGGGAGCACCCGCGCCAAAGCTGTAGGTATAGCCCACTACAACGATACCTCCGTCTCGAGTCGGAGCGATCGCGTAGGCCTCTTCCTCATCACTCCCCCCATAGGTTTTTTGCCATTTTACGTTTCCATTCTCGTCCAAACGAAGAACCCATACGTCGCCGTCCATGTAACCAGCCACGATTATGTCTCCGTTTGGTGCAATGGCAACGGCTTTGGCCTCATCCCACCCAGAGGCACCGTAAGTCTTACTCCACTTCACATTACCATTGGCATCAAGCCGAAGAACCCAAACGTCATAACTTCCAGCACCAAAGCTTTTGGTATTCCCGGCGATAACGATGTCTCCGTTTGGGGCAACGACGAGGGCGGTGGCATAATCATTACCCAATCCACCATAGGTCTTACTCCACTTCACATCGCCCTCACGATCAAGTCTAAGAACCCAAACATCAGCAGAGCCAGCACCGAAGCTGTCAGTGCCCCCAGCAATGATAATGTCTCCGTTTGGAGCAACGGCAGCTGCACTGGCAAAATCCCCGTACTTACCGCCGTAGCTCTTCGCCCACCAGGGGTTGCTCTCGGCATTAACCACCGGAACAGCCAGCGATGAGAGAATAAGTGCAATTATGAAGGGCAACATCCTTTTCATAATACCACCCCCATTACCACAACCTCTCAAAATAAGAGGTTTTCGGTATCCACGCCTACCAAACCTTTATATATCCAGCCTTGAAACTAACGTTGGCGGCGGGCTAGGCCGGGGGGTTCGGCGTCCCCTGTAACCGGAAACCGCCGATATGCCGGGGCCGAAGCCCGGGGGGCGGTTCCCAAAACCGCGCCCCGAAGCCGGGGTGTAACGATGAGCCCTCGTCCCGGGGGGCCGGCGGTGGGCGAGGTCCGGCTGGAGGGCCGGGCTAACGCCCTTTGCCCGCCGAACCCCGCCAGGCCCGGAAGGGAGCAGCGGTAGGCGGGACGTTCGGCGCTCCCGGGGTAGCGGGGGTGAGGGAGCCCCGGTGGAGGGGCGCGGTGGAGGGTTCCCACCCCCGGGCGCGCCCGCCGCCGCTAAACTTTTGAACGTTTCTACCCAAATCTCAACGGTGGTTCCGATGCACCCAAAGATAGGTTCGCTTCTCGCGAGGTTCCCGAGGGTTGAGCTGATAAAGTGGGAGACCCCGATTCAGTACCTCCCGAAGGTCAGCGAAAGGCTCGGCGTTGACGTCTACGTCAAGCGCGACGACTTGACCGGCTTCGGAATCGGCGGAAACAAGGTCAGAAAGCTCGAGTTCCTGCTCGGCGACGCGATAGCCAAAGGTTGCGACACGGTCATAACAACCGGTGCCGTCCACTCCAACCACGCGTTCGTTACCGCTCTCGCTGCCAAGAGCCTCGGATTAGATGCCGTTCTCGTTCTAAGGGGAAAGAAAGAGCTCAAGGGCAATTACCTCCTCGACAAGCTCATGGGAATCGAGACGAGAGTTTACAGCGTCGAGAAGACGAGCGAGCTGTGGCCGATTGCCAAGGAGGTTGCCGAAGAGCTGAAGAAAGAGGGAAAGAAACCCTACCTCATTCCCGCAGGCGGGGCCTCTCCCGTTGGAACGCTCGGCTACGTGAGGGCCGTTGGAGAAATCCACACACAGATGAAAAGGCTTGGCGTTGAGTTCGACTCGGTCGTTGACGCCGTCGGCAGTGGGGGAACCCTGGCAGGCCTGCTCCTCGGCTCGGCCCTCGTGAGAGCTCCATGGAAGGTCGTCGGCATGGACGTCGGCGGCTTCGTTGAAGGCCTGGGAGAGCGCGTGAAGAAACTCGCCCTTGAGGCGTCGGAGCTAATCGGAGTTACCGTTGAAGTCCCTGAGCCGGAAATCCACGACTACGGCTTCGGAGCATATGGAAAGATAGTGAAGGAAGTTGCGGAGCTCATAAGGTTCGTCGGCACGAGCGAGGGGATAATCCTCGACCCGGTCTACACCGGAAAGGCCTTCTACGGCCTCATGAAGCTGGCCGAGAGGGGAGAACTCAGCGAAACCGTGCTCTTCATCCACACCGGCGGCTTCCCGGGGGTCTTCCACTACGGCGAGGAGATGCTCAAACTAATCCAAAAGGCTTAAAGTTCCTCCCTCTTTTTGACTTTGAGGTGTCAAGATGGCGAGCCTTGAGGTCGAGCTTTTTGGACTGAGGTTCGAGAACCCGCTCATTCTCGCATCGGGAATCAACGACAAGGTTCCGGAGCAGTGGATTCGAGCGCACGAGGAAGGTGCTGGAGGAGTCGTTACAAAATCAATCGGAATCGAGCCGAGGAAGGGCTACGACAACCCCACAATCGTCGAGCTTCCCTGCGGCTTGATAAACGCGATGGGCCTGCCGAACCCCGGATGGAAGGGCTTCCTTGAGATGGTTGAGGGCTACACCTTTGACTTCCCGCTGATAGTCTCGATTTTCGGGGGAACGCCTGAGGAGTTCGCCTTCTTAGCCCAAAAGCTGAGTGACGTTGCTGATGCCTTCGAGCTGAACCTCAGCTGTCCCCACGCCAAAGGCTACGGCATGGAAATCGGCCAGAAGCCGGAGAACGTCTACGAGGTTGTGAAAGCCGTCAAGGACGCCACCGATAAGCCGGTTATTGCGAAGCTGACGCCGAACATAGATGACATCACGAAGCTCGGCTTGGCGGCTGAGAAGGCCGGTGCAGATGCCGTCTCGGCGATAAACACCCTCAAGGCCGTTGCCATTGACATCTACGCAAGGAAACCAATCCTCAGCAACCGCGTCGGCGGTTACTCCGGACCCGGTGTTAAGCCCGTCGCGCTCAGAGCGGTTTACGACCTCGCGAAAGCCCTTGAGGTTCCGGTGATAGGCATCGGCGGAATAACAACGTGGCAGGACGCCGTTGAGTTTCTCCTGGCCGGGGCCTCAGCGCTTCAGATTGGAACGGCGGTCTCGCTCAGGGGCTGGAAGGTCTTCAGGGAAATCAAAGAGGGCATCGAAGCCTACCTCGAGGGCGAGGGCTTTTCGAGCGTGGATGAGATAGTTGGCCTCGCCCTTGAGTGAGGTTTTATCCTGTTTTGTCCCATACTCCTTCTGGCCAGAAGAGCTTTATAGGAGAAAAACCTACTATACTACGGTGAACTACTATGCCTGTAACGAAGGTAACCCGGAACTACCAGATAACGATTCCGGCAGAGATTAGAAAAGCTTTGGGCATAAAGCAGGGCGAATACCTCACCGTCGAGCTGAGGGGAGACGAGATAGTCATAAGAAAAGCCGAGGTGGAGTGGCCGAGCATTGACCTCGGCAGAGATTTCACGCCCGAGGAAATTGAGGAGAACACCGAAAAGATGCTCAAGGAGGCGTCCAGATGGGAGGGGTAGCGGTAGTTGACACGAACGTGCTCCTTTACTCCGTTAACAGGAGCTCCGAGAGATACGAAGAGGCGAGGGACATTATAAATTCTCTGGACAGAATCGTCTTGCCGACAATCGTGGTGTACGAATTCGTTTGGAATCTCGCCGTTGCAGGGGCCTCTCCACAGGAAGCCGAAAGAACGCTCTCCAAAATCCTCCTTAACGAAAGGGTTGCCCTCGCGGACGACAGGGGGTATCTACTCTCGGCCTTCGAGCTCTTCGGAAACCTCGGTCTCAAGCACTACAACGACTCCGTAATCCTCGCGATAGCCAAGGAAGTCGGAACCCTCGCGAGCTACGACAAAAAGCTTAGAAACCGTGCACGGAAAGTTGGGATTAAAACCATCCCGGAGGTGTTGGAATGAAGCGCGCGGTGGTGCTGTTTTCCGGTGGACTCGACTCAACGGCCTGCCTCTACTGGGCGAAGAAGAACTACGACGAGGTCATAATGCTCGTCATCAACTACGGGAGCAACGAGGAGCGCGTTACGAACAGAGTTGCGGAGTTCTTCTCGAAGGAGCTGAACGTTCCGCTGAAGATAGTTCGCCTTGACTTCCTTGAGGAGTTCTCAAAGCTTCGCGGAACGACGCTCGTCGGTGGAGAGACGCCGAAGGTAACCGCTCAGGAGCTTGAGGACTTCGAGAGGGCGAAGGAGACGGCCAAAAGCGTCTGGGTTCCCGCTCGTAACGTGGTTTTGATAGCGGTTGCCGCTTCTCTCCTCGATGCACTCGGAGGTGGGGATATAATAGTCGGCTTCAACGCGGAAGAAGGAGCAACCTTCCCGGACAACACGCCCGAGTTCGTCGAGAAGATGAACGAGATGCTGAAGTACGGAACAATGGCCGAGGTGAAGGTCGTCGCTCCACTCATAGACCTCGACAAGAGGGGCATAGCGAGGCTCCTTAAGGAGCTGAACGCCAAGTACGAGTACTCCAACTCCTGCTACATGCCGAAGGGCTTCACCGAGGACGGCAAACCGATACACTGCGGCCAGTGCGAGAGCTGTGTCAGAAGACACCGCGGTCTCATTGAGGGCATAGGAGAGGACAGGACCGTTTACGCGGTGGAGCCGAAGATTTAGGTCTCGTTAGATTTCTTCTTCAGGAGTTCCATTATTCCCTCCTCCACCCCTATGCACTCAACCACCTTAGGATCTTTTCCAGCACGTATAAGCTCAACGGCCCTTTTAATATTGTTTTCAACGACTTCATCTGAAAAGACAAACCTGATCTTCCTGAGAAGCCGTATCTCTTTTCCAATTGGATTCGCAATCACCCTGCCCCCGTAGAGAACCACCAAGGAGTCTATCTCAGGAATGTTATCGAAGACGTGGGAGACTATGACCACGCTGATATTGTGTTTCTTCCTCAGGGTTTTTATCCCGTCCATTATCTCCATCTTTGCCACAATGTCAACGTTGCTGAAGGGTTCATCAAGAAAAACAACGTCCGGAAATCCTGCAAAGGCCAAGGCAACGAGGAAACGCCGTTTGTACCCCATAGACAGTTCCCCGAATCTCTTATTTTTAACTTCATCAAGCCCAAAGATTTGAATTAGATCATCACTGTTGTCCTCTCCGCGATATGTTGCAACGTCCCTTATGTGCTCGCCAACAACAAGTCGCGGATGGATCACCGGTCTTTCAAACGCAAAACCCACCTGTTTAGAGGGGTATTCCCCGAGGGGCACACCTTTGATTTTTACATCCCCTGAATCCTGCCGTATCAGTCCGGCGAGTATCTTTATCAGCGTGCTCTTTCCGCTCCCGTTGGGCCCAAGAATGTAGGAGATGCCCTCTGTAAGTGTAAAGCTAACGTTATCAAGGGCCTTCACGGCACTTCTTCCACGTCCGTATGTTTTACTCAAACCCGAGCATTCTAAAAGCGAGTGCAACGCTTACACCCCCCACAAGGGTCAAACCTAGGTACAAAGCCAACCGATCAGTTCTCGGCTGTGGGGTGAGCCTAAGCACTACGCTCTGGTTCAAGGGACCGATGTAGTAAAAGTAGATCCCCCTAAGCTTGAGGTTAAGTTCCTCAGGATTTGTTGAGATCCCTTCACGGGTTATTATTACTGAACCATTTGGTGCATCCACTTTGTAAGTCCCCAGAGTGTGCAGAGGCACAGGCTTCTTTATTGCCCTACACGCGCCTCTAATACTGATGTGCTGGCCCTCCCATGTCACCTTATACGGTTTCATAGCCTGACTGTATGTAACCAACACGACTAGGGAAAGAAGCAGGTACGAAAACATGATGATTCTGAAAATCGTAATTTTCATCCAATATCCCTCCTTTCAAATACTAGGTAAGCAGCTAAAAGACCCAACGCAGAGAGAAGGACTCCCAAAACGGCGTACTTACTGGGAGTTGCCCTGAAGCCCGAGAAAATCCAGAGAAACACCTGGTCATAAGGCATCAGCACAGTTTCGATATTGCCACCTGAAGACGCTAGTAAAACTACCCCGATTAGGGAAAGGAGCGCTGACGCATGCTCCCTAAGTGCAGAAAGAGTCAGCATAGAGAAAGAAATCCCCCACAAGGAGGATCCAAAAAATGCAACGAACACTGAGATCACAACTTTAGGCTCAGCAGGAAGGGCATACGTATCAAATAATAACGCAGAAGAGAAGGCCAAAGTGCTGGAGAGGAAAAGGGCGTAGAGCAAGAAAATCTTGAAATACTCAATAAAGGCCCTCCCTTGGACCCAAGGAGTGGAATTATATTGATAATATCACCGGTGGAGATCGCCCTACCAAAGGAGTACACAACGAAAGCTCCGGAAAGGAAGAACACTGCGAAGAGCCCCCAGTGAAGAGCACTGGAAAAAGCTCCCTCCTGCAGGCTGGAGAGCTTGGTGAAGAATGCATTAGCGCTGGAAATGACGTTTTCCGGAATGTTTGTGTTGCCACAGGGAACGAGTCTCTCATTTGAGCTAATGTCCAGGGGCCAAGAAGAGCTGATCGTTCTCCACATCCCGTAGTAGACGAGGGCGGGTGAGAGAATCATGAGAAGAATGACCCCCAGGTCTGAAGTCAACCTCCTTCCCAGCCATTTCATCGCCTGCCCCTCCAAAGGCCCATCCCCACGACGGCAGCGATGAGGATACCGCCAATGTAAGGAAGTGCACTCGAATCCTCTTTACCTGAGGTATTCACCGGCTTTGCATTGAGAAGCCTAGCGTTGCTTCCGGATTTTATAAGGCCCACGGTGATCTCGACGGGCCCATGAATGATACCCAAAGGGTCACTCGGGTACGTTCCATAAACGCCGATGGGATAGTTGCCCACAAAGTTGACGTCCAAAACCGGAGACGGATAGGGCTCGAAGCCGACGCACTTTCTGGCCTCAACGTCAACCTTTGAGCAGAGGTAACCTGGAACGTCTTTTCCTTTCAGTGAGTAGATCGGTCCGAACGTTAGGTTCATAATGGACTCATCAACGCTGACGTTCCGCCATACTATCTCGTCAGCAAATTTTTTGGCAGTAATGCTCTCGTTGAAATGATACGTATACTTGAGAGTCTTATTGCACACGTAAAAAGGAAAGAATACCGCGGTCCCGTTGAGGATTATTGAGTTAGTCTTCTTATCCACTTCAAAGACCCGGGAGAGAGTCTTATTGATGGGAACGTCAATACCGAAAGCTGTCGTTACCCGGTAGGTGACGTTTATTGTGCAGGAAAAGGGGGAATCTTTAAGAAAGGTTACATTCGTCACCACGGCTTTATAACCAACGCTCGCAATGATTAAATCCCCAGTGCCGGGTTTTATAACTGGCAAATACCCGGTTCCATTCCAGTGGAGGAGAGTGACACTAACGTTATACAGTGGGGACACTCCCGAACGTCTTGGGGTACTATACTGAGCAGAGACGCTTCCTACCCAAGATAATGTGATAGACATGAAAATCAACATCAAAATGACAAGAACAGCACCATTTTTCCAGCTTGCCGCCATGGGCCTCACCTACTACCACGCATATAAACAGTTGGCCTTGCATTCTCTCTAGTTTTGTGGAACTTACGATGTTAGGTACTTAAAAGGTTTATGGATACAACCCGTGAATACGATGAGAGAAACACCGCAAGATTTATAAATCTCTTTTTTGCCCTTATCTTTGAGCGTGGGGCGGTAGCTCAGCCTGGGAGAGCGCCGGACTGAAGATCCGGGTGTCGGGGGTTCAAATCCCCCTCGCCCCACCACTTCTCTCAGTGCGGTGGTAGTCTAGCCTGGTCTAGGACACCGGCCTCCCAAGCCGGTAACCCGGGTTCAAATCCCGGCCACCGCACCACAACAGCCCTTTCTGACGAAAGCGCTGGCGGAGAAACTTTTCTGGTGAAAAGTTTCATCAAAGGGAAGCATGCTTTTAGACGGGTTCATTTTCGGTGGGTTTGCTCTCAAACTCGCCGTTTTCGAGCGTGTTTTCCCATTAGCGCCCTTCGGGCGCGTTTCAAGTTTAAACCCCTTTCCCAAGAGCCCTTATTAAAACAAACCCAAAAACCAACGGATCACTTGGAAAGGCATGCACTCTATCCTTGCCCCTTGTGAAGGTTTGACACTTTTGGTCAAGCTTTTTCCCAAAAGCTTGCTTGCGAGTGTTTCACTTGAGAAGGCGTCCTTCGGGCGCCGATATGAGAGGGCTTAGTTTGAGGTTAAACCCTCACTGAGTCCGCTCTTTAGTTAGTGCACGACTGCTTTTTGCTCCTTTGGAGGAGAAAAGCTTTCTTTGGTCAGGCTTTCTTAAAGTTTGTTCGCCTGTGCGACGTCGGGCTTTGCTCGACGCGAGGGACGACAGTCCCGCAGAGTTTGACCAAGGTTCGTGATTCTACTAAGGGGCAATTCTAAGGAGTTTGCATTTTCAAACGGCCATCTTCTCTGCAGAATTCTCTTTAAGAGAGCTATTGAGAGGGGTTTTCTCTAAGAGGCGCTCCTCCGGAGCGCGAGAAAAGGTAAACCCAAGTGAGAAAGCTTCACAAAAGATAGGAATTCACAACTTACAAGAGTCCATTAAAAGTGCAAACATCCAAAAAGAAGCCCCTGATGAAAGAATCACAAACTTTGATGAAACTTTTGGCAAAAAGTTTCCCTGGCCAAGCTTTCTCAAAGGCCGTTGAAAGATCCAGACCGTTCTCACCTCGTTCAAACGTCCCGACTGATAGGGAAAGATAAAGCCAGTTAAGCGCCTACTGCTCCCTTCCAAGGAGGATTCCCCCCACTATTAGAACCAAGCCAAGAACGGTTGTCGGTTCTATTCTCTCACCGAGGATGAGGGCGATGAAGAGCAGGCTCAGAAACGGCACTAAGTAAGCCAGGTTCGAGGCGAAGGCAACGTCGCTCTCAACCGCGCGGTACCAGAGAAGGTAGGTAACGCCCATCTCGAACAGGCCGACGTAGATTGCCCCCGCGAGGCCTTCTACGGGAGGAACGGCGAAGTTACCTGTGGCGACGACGGCGATTGAAACGTAGGTGAAGCCGAAGAGGAAGTTCCAGAACATCTTCTCCTCAAGCCTCCTGCCGTCCCGAACGTTCAGGAGCCAGTAGGCGGCCCAGATTAGGGCGCTTCCGAGGCCGAGGGCGTCCCCGACTGGATTCGAGAAGCCGAGGGATAAAAGCCTGCCCCGGGTTGCAACAATGAGGGCACCGAGAAAGCCAAGAAAGAGGCCAAATAATGTTTTCAGGGCGAGTTTTCTCTTAAGCAGGGGGACGGAAAGCAAAACGAGCGCCAGGGGCCAGGTGTAGTTGAGCGCCTGCGCCTCCTGGGCAGGAAGGAGGTCGTAGGCAGAGAAGAGGACGGTGTAGTAGAGGAAGAGTACGAGGCCAAGGTAAGCGGAGCGTAGGTTTTCTCTGGAGGGCCTGAAGCTCCGGAAGTAGAGGGCACCGTAGAGAACGAGCGACGTCAGAAAGGCCCAGAAGAGGAGCTGGAGCGGGCTCATGTAGAGGAGTGAGAGCTTGAAAGCACTTGCAACCGTTGACCAGAGGAGAACGGCACCGATGGCGTGTTTTTTGGACATGAGATCAAAAAGTAAGGGAAGGATAAAAAGATTATCGCTCAGCTAAAACGCGCTCGATTACCGGGTCGATTATTCTGTACCTTTTTCTGCCGGAGCTGAAGTCCGCCTCAATCCAGCTCATCTTTTCAAGGTTCCTTATGAGTTCGGCCAAGCGGGACTTCGGGACGTTGTGTCCCCTGAGGGCCAGGTAGTCCCTTATGAGCTCCCACCGGTCCTGTCCCCTGGCTATGGCCTCAAGAATCAAAATGTAGCGGGGACTCCTCCGCTCAAGCTCCCTGAGCTCTCCTTTAAGGAACCCTCTCGCCTGGCGGAACACGTACTCCAGCGAGCCCTCAAAGTCCTTTGTCTCGGAGTATTTTCTTCCAAACTCCACAAGCCAGCCGGGAACTCCATCGAGGAACTCAACGGCCCGTTCAATGAGTTCATCTGAGGCGTCTACTCCAACCTCAGTGAACCCCCTCCGGAGGAACTCTACGGAGAGCTCCCTCGGAAACGGTCTGAGAACAACCTCACCGTGGGACCTGCCGTAGAGGGGACTTTCGTAATCGTCTATCCCCACGAAGTCGTGGAGCAGGCCTACTTCAGAACCGCTAAGAACGAAGCGCAGGTTGTCGAGGTTGTCGTAAGCGTAGGCCAAGAGCGCCAGGAACTCACGCCCACCACGGGAGCCGTAGAAGCGCAGGTACTGGGCCTCGTCCACCCCGATTACCGCCCCGACGTCGTTCAGGGCCTCCAAAACCTCCGAGAGGCGGGCATCCCTGCTCAGCTCAAGCTTGAGGCCGGAGATGGAGACACCCCTAACGTGCCCGAGGGTCTCAAAAACCTTCCCCCTCACCGAACCCCTGAGAGAGTTCAGAGCCCTCTCAAACTCCCTGATGAGAGATTCTGATGTTATCCAGCCGCCGGAGTCAAAGTACATCTTCCTCGCGTCGATGTAAACGCCGTTTTCGACTTCGTTCAGTGTTACCCTAAGCAGAGAGCTCTTCCCGACTCTTCGTATGCCGAGAAGGAGCGTTAGGGGTTCCCTCGTGTTCAAAAGCTCCTCAATCTCTTTCTCCCTGTCAAAGAGCTCTTCCCTCCTCTTCTTGGGCCTCGGGTCAAACAGCATAGGTAATGCCCCCAGGACCAGGTAACGGTACCATTACCTAAAAGGGTTTTGGGGAAAAGGGAAGAGGGAAGAGAACCTCACTCCTCCCTGAAGGCGCCGTACTTCTTGGGGTCGTAGAAGGGTGGAGTGACCGTCACGGCCTTCTTGGGCTTGCCCCTTATCTCTATCTCCAGCTCAACGCCCGGCTTGGCGTATTCTTCCTTGACGAAGGCGATGCCTATGCCTATGCCGAGGAGCGGTGAGAGCGTTCCGCTGGTGACCTCCCCGATGACCTCTCCGTTGGCTAGGACCTTGTAACCTTCCCTCGGGATTCCCTTGTCGACCATCTTGAAGTGGACGAGCTTCCTGCCGAGACCCCTCTCCTTCTGCTTGAGGAGTGCCTCTTTGCCTATGAACTCCTTGTCCCAGAATATCGCGAAGTCGAGGTTGGCCTGGAGGGGTGTTACCTCGTCTATATCGGTGCTGAGGAGCTGTAACTCCTTCGTCTCGTTGCCGTAGAGCGTGTAGCCGGCCTCGAGACGGAGGGTGTCGCGGGCTCCGAGTCCTGCTGGCTTTATGCCGTACTTCTCGCCGGCCTCGAGGATTCTCTCCCAGACGTGCAAAGCTTTTTCGGGCTTGCCCCTCTTCTCCGGGTTCGGGTGGTATGGATTGGCGTCCTCGAAGTAGACCTCCCAGCCGTTCTCGCCGGTGTAGCCGCTCCTCGAGAGGAGCATCTTGATTCCGTCGAGCTCGACCTCCTTGGCCTGGAACCACCAGAGGTCGTTGATGTCTATCCCGAAGAGGTCCTTCGCGAGGTCCCTCGCCTTCGGGCCCTGAACGGAGAACATGGCCATGTCGTAGGTCTTGTTCTCAATCTCGAGGTCGAGCTCACCGAACTTCTCGATTCCGCGCTTTATGGCGTTGAACCACGCCTCGAGCTTCTCGAAGGCATCTGAATCGCAGACCATCATGTAGGTGTCGTTCCCCATGTTGAAGACGAGGGTCTCGTCCTTAACAGCTCCACGCTCGTTGAGAACCAGAGTATAGGTTCCGCTTATCGCGGGGGGCTTGCTTATGTCGTTCGTCGTTACGTACTGGAGGAACTCCAGCGCGTCCTTACCGCGGAAGATGAACTCGCCCATGTGGGAGACGTCGAAGATGCCGACGCCGTTTCTAACGGCTAAATGCTCCTCCTTTATGCTGGAGTACCAGATTGGCATCTCCCAGCCGGCGAACTCTTCAACCTTCTTGGCGTGCTCCTTATGCCAGTCGAAAAGGTGAACCTTCTTGACCACGGCCATCACCGTTCAAACTTGAACCTGAACGTTATAACGCTTTCCTGTCATCGGGCAACGGTAATAAGCATTGAGGTACAACATAATACCGGGTGAGGTTATGTTCGAGAAAGTCCTCTATCCAACGGACTTTTCGGATGTTTCTCTCAAAGCCCTCAGGGAGTGCCTGCCGGAGATAGTGAAGCCCGGAGTTAAAGAGCTCCACGTAATCCACGTTCTTGACATCACGATCCTCGACGTTGAGGCGTTTTCACTGCAGGAGATCTACGAGGAAAAGCTGGAGAAGCTGAAGGAAGAGATCAGGGACAGGTTCCCGGAAACGAAGGTGGTGACGTACGTCTCGATTGGAATACCCTCTCTTGAGATAGCCGAATATGCCAGCGGTAAGGAAATAGACCTCATAGTGACCCCGACCACCGGAGAAAACATCTGGAGGAGGATGTTCCTTGGAAGCACGGCCTCAAACCTGGCCAGGGCCTCAAAGAAGCCCGTTCTGCTCCTGAAATACGAGAAGAAGGATGATGAGATCCTGCCAGCGTTCCCATCGTGCTCGGGAATATTCAAAAGGCCCCTCGTTGCCCTGGACTTCTCGAAATGTTCAATCCGGATCGTGGAGACAGTGAAAAAGTTCGAGGAGCTGATAGAGTCCGGGATACTCCTCCACTCAGTGGACTACGGGAGAATAGAGGAACTCGAGCACAACATCGAGATAGCCAAGAAGAACCTTGAGAAGACGGCAAGGGGGATAAAAGCCGGGTTTGAGCTTGAGGTGATGGTGGGAACCGCAAGCCAGGCCATAATAGGAACCGCCCTCGCCAAAAACGCAAGCGTCATCGTGATAGGCAAGAAGGGCAGGAGCTTCCTCAAGGACCTGATCCTTGGAAGTACCGCCGAGAGGGTCATGAGGGATTCAAAGATCCCTGTCCTCCTCGTTCCGTGCGATTGACCTCAGACTGGAACGGCTTCCTCATCGCTCGGTAGCTACCCTGTTGCCATCATCGGTCGTTGTTTCCTCTTTTTACGGCCTTATAAACCTACTCCTTCGTGCTCTCCCCCGTCATGACGGCCGACGCTATCATGTGGGCCAGCCTCAGGGGTTCGGGTATCAGGCCGGTTCTCGTCGTCGTTTTCACGACCTCGGCCGCCGTCTCAGGTGGTATCCCCAGGGCCTGAACGTAGAGCTTTTCCGGAATGAGCTCAAAGAGCGGTGGTGCCCGCCGGAGTATTTCCAGCCGCTCCCTCCAGTCTGGAAAATGCTTTCTGAGCGCCGTCTCCATCGCCGCCAGATCGGGCCTCTTCCTGACGACGACTATAACGGGCAAACCGGTCTCGTGGTGGAGCCGCTCGAGATCAACGACGTTGAACCCCCCGTATGTTATCCCCTTGAGCAGGATCACCCGCAGATCCTTGAATCTGGACCTTAAGACGGCGTCTATCATGAGATCCGTGGCATCGCTTCCGTCGACGGTTATCCACCTGCTCAGAACCCCAACGACCTCCCTGGATCCCTTCATGACGACCCCTATGAGGACCGTCTTCCTCCTCTCGAGCTTGGAAGAAAAGGAGAAGGTTCCGTCGTCGAAGCCAACGACTCGTATCTCGGGTTTCACCTTCCGTATCATCCGAAGAGCACCTTCTCCATCCACTCCGAGTACTCCCTGTTGAGCTTATCCAGGTCGATCCTCGCTATCATTGGAACCTCGTAGGGATGTAGCTCCCTGAGCGTGTTTCTGAGCTCCTTCCACTTGCTCACGTCCGTTTTGAGTATCGCTCCGACTTCCCTGCCCTCCTCTATCTTCCCGTCCCACCAGTACATTGCCTCGTGCTCCCTGAGGTTAGCGCAGACGATCAGCTTTTTCTCAAGGAGCTCCCTGACGATTCTTCTGGCGCTCTCCCAGTCCGGAAAAGTCGTGTAGACGAGTATCGCCTCCATGGGACACCCCAATGGTGTGTAGGCGGGTAAAGCTTAAATCCCTTGTGGAGAAACTTCCCCGGGATGGTGCATGAGGAAGGTTAGGGCGCACCTGAGGATATACGGACGCGTTCAGGGAGTTGGCTTCCGCTGGAGCATGCAGAGGGAAGCCAGAAAACTCGGCCTTGCCGGCTGGGTCAGGAACCTGCCGGATGGGAGCGTTGAGGCCGTCGTTGAGGGGGACGAGGAGAGGGTCGAGGCTCTGATAGGCTGGGCCCACCAGGGACCGCCGCTGGCGAGGGTAACGCGCGTCGAGGTAAAGTGGGAAGAACCGGAGGGGTTAGAGGGCTTCAAGGTCGTCGGGTAGAGATGCGCTCCAGCAGTGCCCTCTTGGGGCAGTACTCAACTTCACAGTACTCGCACACGAACTTCGTCTTGTCCTTTTCCGGGGTTCTTATTATCAGCCTCCTGAAGCCCTCCGTTTCCTTGATTTTGACGAAGGCATCGACCGGCAGGGTCCCGTCTATGACTATGTACAGCTTGCTCGGCTCCTCGCGGAGGTTCCTGCTGAAGACCTCCATCACGGGAACATTGTGGTCGTGCAGGAGCTTGAGAACCTTGTAAAAGCCCTCCATGTACCTCTCCTTGTCGAGTTCTATCTCGAGCACTTCCCAGCCCATGAGCGGGGCCACGTCGATGAGGCTCGGGAGGGGGTTCAGCTTCTCGAAGATCAGCCTTAAAGCAGGGGTTTTCTCGATGTATTCGACCGTGTGGTAGATGATCTTCCTGTTCACGCCGATGACCCTCGCGAGCTCGCTTATCGGAATCTCCACGTTCCTTAGATAGATCCTGCCGTTCTTGACGGAGAGGCCGTTCTCGAAGAGGAACTCCACAACCTTCCTCCTCGCGGGGTAGTTCTTGAAGTACTCCTCAAGTATCAGCATCATTTTTGTTCACCTCTTACTCAAAGGTGGGTAGAAATGGATATTTAAGCTTTTCCCCGAAAGGGTTTTATCACCGTGTCCCGACATTAACCGGGTGCCATCGATGCTAGACCCCTTCGGGAGGCGGGCCCGTAAAATCATCGAGGACTTCGGTGGAATCGAGGCCTTCCTTGAGAGGATCCCCGGGTACGTTGGGGTAGAGGAGGTTCTGGAGAGGATTACGTGGGAGGAGGAACCCCCGGAGAAAATTTTGAACGCCGAGGAGTGGCGGGACCTGATGACCTTCTACGCCCTCATTGGAGCCCTCGCTCTCTCACCGTACGGTTTTGAAATGGAGCTCGTCCGCGACAAGAACGCCGAGATATACCTGGCAAAGCTCAGAAAGGCCGAAACTCTGGAGGACGTCTCGCTGCGGGTTAAAAGCGTCTCAGAGGGTGAGATCCCTGAAAAAGACCGGCTGATCCTTGAGAAGAGCAGATACCGCGAGCTCGGGGAGGAGGAGCGGAGGAAACTGAGAATAGAGTACAAGATGTGGCTGAGGCACTTCATCCCCCTCTGGGGGGGCAGCCTGAAGGATGTGTACATCAGGAACAGCTGGGCATACCTCCGCCGCGGGGAGGTCCTCGGCCTGTGGAGAAAGGCCTTTGAGAGAAACCTGGAGAGGGCCGTGAACCTTCTCTACGACGTCAGGGACGACCTTCCTGAGTTTTACTCCGTCCTGAGGGAGAGACTAAGCGAGATCGCGCGGGAGAAGTTCAAGGAGAGGATAGAGGCCATCGGTTCCACCGGTGCCCAGCCCCTCCGACCGGATCTCTTTCCCCCCTGCGTTAAGAAGGCCCTCGCCGGCGTCGGCAGCGGGATGAGGAACTACGCCATAACGGTTCTCCTCACGAGCTTTCTCAGCTACGCCCGCATATGCCCCAACCCCCCCAGGAGGGACGTTCGGATCCGGGACTGCGTTGATGATCTAAGCGTCATCGAGCGGGAGATCCTTCCACTCATCATCGAGGCCGGAAACCGCTGCAGGCCACCCCTCTTCGAGGATCAGCCGAACGAGATAAAGAACATCTGGTACCATTTGGGCTTCGGGTTTACAGACAAACCCAGCCTCGAGGACAGCGGGAACTCAACCTGGTACTTCCCCCCGAACTGCGACAAGATCAGGGCGAACGCACCCGAACTGTGCAGGCCGGACCGGTTCTGCAGGGGGATAAGAAATCCCCTGACGTACTACCTCAGGAGGCTTTACTACGAGAGAAAACGGACGGAAGGTGGGGAGAGTGAGTGAGCTCTTCAGGGAGGTCACGCCGGAAGAACGGCGGGCCTACTACCAAGGGGAATGGAGCGCGGAAATGCTGCCTGACTTCATAGTGGAAACACTCGAGAACAGGGAGTTCGGCTTCGACCACACGGGGGAGGGTCCGAGCGACAGAAAAAACCAGTTCCTCGACGTCAGGGATCTCGAAGACTACGTGAAGGCCACCGCCCCCTACGCGATGTTCTCAAGCGTTGCCCTCTACGAAAAGCCGAGTGAGATGGAGGGCTGGCTGGGAGCCGAGTTGGTCTTCGACATAGACGCGAAGGATCTGCCCCTGAGGAGGTGTATTGAGCTACACCCCAGCGGTCAGGTGTGCCCCCTCTGCCTTGAGGACGCCAAGGAGCTCGTTCTCGACACGCTCAGGATCCTGAAGGAGGACTTCGGCTTCGAGGAGATCCACGTGGTCTATTCAGGGAGGGGCTACCACATAAGGGTGCTCGACGATTGGGTTCTCGATCTCGACGCCAAGGCTAGGGAGAAGATTCTCGCCTACGTCAGCGCGGCCGAGGAGGTAACGTTTGAGGACGTTCAGTCCAGGCGGATAATGCTCTCAGCCGGCTACTTCCGGGTTTTCAGGCTCCGCTTTGGATACTTCATCAGGAGGATAAACCTCAACCATCTGCTCAACGTGGGGATCAAAAGAAAGCAGGCGGAGGCAATCCTCGATGGGAAGGAGAGGATCTACGAGGGCTTCGTGAGGAACGCCTTACTGACTGCCTTCCCCCAGGGCATAGGGTACAAGACGCTAATGAGGCTTTTCTCACTATCAACAACGTTTTCGCGGGCGTACTTTGATGGGAAGGTCACCATAGACCTCAAAAGGATTCTAAGGGTCCCCTCAAGTCTTCACTCCAAGGTGGGCATGGTGACGACCTACATCGGCGACGACGAGAGGAAACTTGAGAAGTTCAACCCCTTCAGGGACGCCGTTCCGGAGTTCAGGAAGGAGGAAGTGGAGGAAGCCTACGAGGAATGGGAGAGCTCGCTATGAGGAGACCTTAGGCTTAACAGGCCTATCTGCTTTTTGAAACCTCAATCTAAGCTCCCTAAAGCTCGTAAAAATGTCGGGATTGAACTCCCAGTTATTCAGAGTCTTCCCAATGATTTTTCCGGAGGGTGCAACTTTGAAGCCCGCCCCACATTTGGAGTGGCAATCAAAAACCACACAGCGGTTTTCCCTCACTTCCGGCTTCCATTCAACAGCAGCGGGCGGTTTTCCAGAGGGAACCACCGAGGCCAGAAAAGCCCACTCGTAGCCCATGCGACCACCTACTACCAAGTTTTCACGCGCCAAGAGAGCTTCGATACTCACTGGCTTCTTCAATCGGATCTGTCCGCCCAAAAGGATGTTCCCTCCAGGATCAACCTTGAGGACCATGGATTTTTCCATTCCAATCATAAGGTTTCCGCTGGGATCTATCGAGACATCTCTTTCCTCAAGACCAGGAAATCTAAGGCCCCACGTGGGTTCTCCAGCCTCATCAACGTGAAGGAGCCAGGCATCATAACGGGAGTCCAAGGGATCATACGCGTTGCCGAGGATCATAAAACCCCCATCCCCTGCCGGAACTATTGAAGTGGCTTTTTCAAGCCCTCCAGCACTGTAGGTTCTTTCCATTAGAAGCTCTCCATCCCGATCGAACCACAGAATCCATGCATCCGAGGCAATTCTGCCAAAACTGTACGTGTAACCCGCCACTACAATTCTGCCCTTTGCGTCAATGGTGACAGACTGTGCCCCATCCCATAGCCTGCCGCCGCTGGTCTTCCACCACATAATATCTCCCCATCTGTCAAGCTTCGCGATCAGAGCGTTACTGACCCCAGCACCAAAACTCCTCGTTTTCCCAACGACAATTATCCCACCTCTCCTATCAATCGAGAGGGCCCTGAAAGCGTCGCTTACACCTCCCTCAAACTTCCTGGCCCAGATGAGATTTCCATCCCCATCAAATTTGAAAACAACACCAGCATTCTCTGTCCTGCCGCATGCTACTATTTCCCAGTTGTCAACGACTTTCAAATCCGTTATTCTCAACCAGTAAGGTTCAAGTATTCTGACCCATTTAACATCTCCCTCCGGGCTGAGCCTCGCCAAAAACCCACCAGAGACCGTCAACTTAGTGCCCTCAATTTTCTTTTCCAAGACCCCTGCCGCTACGAGGTCACCCCTGTGCATAATGGCCAAAGAGGTCACCCAGCCCTTCCAGTAGGCCTTTGCCCATCTAATCGTCCCGATCACCTCCGAGCCGAGCCCTCAAAGCTACGTACATCTCCCACAGGTAGTCGGGATCCTCATATTCAAGGCAAACCTCCTCCAAAATCGGAGCAACCTCTCTTAAAAACCATTCAGAGAGCCTCAGTACTTCTCTCGCAAACTCCCTGAACGGCATCTCGATAGTTCCCTTATGCATCCCAGAGGCCCCGGGGCAATCAGTCCATTGCATGAGTTCGTTAAAGTAGTGGACTTTCAACGTCTCCCCTTCGAGTTCAAAAAAGACAGACACAACACCTTGGTCAACAAAAAGCCCAGTTTCATAGAGTTTAGTGTCATCACCGACATTGAAGCCGAGTTCTCGGGCTTCCCTGCGGGGATACAGCATTTCACCCCTTTCATCGAAGTCCGGATCGAGGAAAGATATGCAGAGATCCAGGAGGTCCTGAAAAGTCCCGTGAAGATTCGCAGGCAGCATCGTCGGATAACAGCCAGTTGATTTCCACACTGCCCCGATGATGAGCCTTCCATCGATTGTCATGAGAGTTGGAAACGGATCAGGAAAGCAGTTCTCAACATTTGGATCCACAATAAGAAAGATGTGCCTTCCTCGAAAGCTCAGAGTCCTTAAACGTTCCCTGTACTTTGACAAGGAACGCACCCCCATTCACACTGTTTTAGTCATTGTAAGCTTTTTTTGTAAATTTCACCCACTCCAAAGCCATCAGCTCCTCCTCACTGTTAAAGACCTTGGGCAACCGCTTAACCTCACCGTTCACCATGATTTTTTCCAGACTTCTCCCTCAGTGCCCTCAGTTCTTTCAAATACTGCTGATGCCACCTCTTATAATCCTCGTAATCGTCCATTCTGTTGTATCCGTAGGCTTCTTGTCTGACTTCTTCAACGTGCTTGTAATGCTTCTCTAGGTACTCGCCAAAAACCCTCAAAACATCCTCCCCAAACTCGATTAATGGAACCTCAATAGTACCCTTATGCTTACCCTTATACTCCGGACAATCAGTCCCCTCAAGAAGACCATTATAATAATGGATTTTCACAGTATCCCCAATCCTCTCAAAGAAAACTTCCGATTGTATAGCTAAAGAAGCACAGTATAATGGGCTGTCATCGGCAACGTTGAAACCTCTCTTTCTTGCCATTTCTCGAGGACTGCTACAATCTCCTCGCTCGTCTGGTTTAGTTAACAGCATCTCGTCAAGTCCTCGAACCAAACCATCAAGGGCAATTAGCGGGTCTGTGTATGTTCCTTGGAGTTTTCCGCCCGTTGGAGTCCAGCATTCCCCAACTAGGACGTGATTGTCAAAGAGTAAAATAACGGGGAAGGGCCAGTAAACTTCAGCCCCCTCAAACCAGCCCAAACCAACCTCAAAGTAAATATGCTTACCCTTAACTGTGATCCTCTCCACAAGCATCACCCGTCTCCACTCAAGACAAACACCCCATCCTCAAAGCTCAAGACTCTGATCCAAACCTCTTCTTGTACAGCTCCTCCACTTCGCGATAGAACTTTTGGAGGAAATCGTAGTCATCAGACTCTTCCCCGTGCTCAAGCCTGATTTTCTCGATGACTGGAGCATACTTCTCCAAGTACTCCCTGCTGATTTTCAAAACGTCCTCAATGAACTCTTTGAGAGAAAGCTCGACAACACCCTTGTGCTTGCCCTTGTATTCAGGACAGTCCGTGAATTTGAGAAAATCATTCTCATAGTAAATCCTTGTAAGGTTTCTTGTAGAGCAAAAGTAATACGTTCCAGCTGCCTCTGCAACTAGAGTAGTTTGGTACACAACAACTTCATCTCTCAATTCAAACCCATCTCTCTCCGCATTCTCTCTGTCGAATTTAGTTATTTTTTGAACGTGTGGATGTTCTGGCTGTAAAAAGTAATAACAGGCAGTTAACAAACTCTCAAAAAACCCGTAAACGTCCGCGTTGGCTCCTTCGAATTCTCCTTCCCAGCAGGCTCCCAAGAGTAAGTACTCATCTATCATAAAAATCAAAAAGAAAGGATAGGGAGTGTTGATATATCTCTCAAGGTCTATTTTTACGGTTAAGCGCTTCCCCTTCAGTGTAACCCACACTGTTTAACCCTCCCTGATCCATCCACGTTCATACCTGTTAACATACCTGTACTCCCACACAGCACTACCCTTCTTTGGATAAGCAGTCTTAAGCACGAACTTCCCCTTCTCGAACTTGAACTCCAGCCTAACCACGTCAATGCCGTCAACATTGATTCCACGCTTCTTAAGATCTACCGAAATTCCAAAGTTCTTATTAGGTGCTCCATTCTTAAAGAATTGTTTCTTGTAATCTGAATTTTCAAGCGTCTTCTTCACTATGTCATCAAGGAACTCTCTGAGCTCACGCTCGTCCCGGAACACCTTAGGCAACTGCTTTGCCTGACCGTTCACGACAATCCTCTGACCCATCGGCCAGAAGGTCGTTATTTCTAATTCACTATCCCCTGAAAATTGTCTCTTTCAATGTTTTTATATACTTAAAAAGCCTCTCAATAGTTGATTCATCAAAACCAAATATGCTTGGATCACATCCATTTTTTAATAGATAACTTTTGATTGCATTAAGGTTCTTCATCAAAACCATTGCGAATGTCTCGGCCATGGTTATTGAATCCCTTGCAAACTCCACGAAAGGCACCTCAACAACACCCTTAGTGCCACTTCCCCAATCATTATGGTAATGTATTCTGAGCTTGTACCCCAGACGCTCAAAGAGATACCAGTTATACTGAATGCCTAAGTTGGTGAGATAGAAACAGGACTCATTTTCAACCTCAAACCCCAACGATAGGGCATTCTCCAGCCACAGCTTTCTGAGTTCTTCTAGAGAGCACTGCTCCGCATTTGTCAAGCAGATTATAGCAGAAAGCAATCCCTCGAAAAAATCAACTGGATTGGCGTCCATTCCATGAAGCTCTCCATTTATCTCGGCCCAACTCAAGGGAGTATCTTGGACGAAAAATAAAATTGGAGTAGGGAATATACAGTCAACCAACCTCCCCCATTCGTCAAGAACCGGAGCTTCTATTGTTACTCGGATTATCTTTCCTGAAAGGTGAAGTGGAAAAATATTCAAAGTCATGAAGCATCACCTCCATAGTTTTATATTCCCCGTTAGTGGGTCATACCTGTACCATGTTCCGCCTTTCTCAAACTTGAGCACTGCACTGCCACTTTCAGGCCAGAATGTTATTAACTTATACTGCCTAGACCCGGTTTTCTTAAACACCAAAGTTATCTTGTCTATGCCCGGAAGAGAGCTCTGCACATGCAGAACCACAGTATCATCACCGGCTAATTTATCTTTGTGCTGTTCTACCAACCTTGCAATCTCGTTGTACAGTTCCTCCGGAGACTGGATTGTCTTGGGAAGTTTCATGACTTTCCTCTGACCATTCACATAGTACACTATCTCCTGTCCCATTGGGAAAAATGATGTCTCTCTTTTATAGTCCATCTCGTAGCCATGCACGTGCCTTAACCAGCCGTGGATCAGGCCATATCCCTCGTTGCCTCTCTCTATGATGATAGTGTATCCATGAGAGTTCTTTATGGGCGATGTTGATTTTGCAAACCTCTCAATTCCTTCTTTCACGGCTTTTACCGTTGCCCCGTGCTTGACGGCCTCCTCAATCGCCTCCTTTGAAACTCCTGCCTTAACGAGGTCGTTGAGGGCCTTTGCGGCGTCATCGCCGTGTTTAATAACGTCATCAATTATGGATTTGAACCCCTCGATTGATTTCCAGCCCTCTTCAGTTGCTTCAATGAGTTTGAGATCCTTCAAAACCAAACATGACTCCAATTTAAGCCCTTGACTAAAAGTTAAGACCAGAAACGTTGGCGAGGGGGTCGTAGCCCGCCTTCTGTGTCAAGGGGGCATTCGACTGAGCGGCCTACCACGGGGCTCGCACCGGGAACTCATCGCCCCAGCGTCGGCCTTGCACCCCGCGGGACGGCCGTTTCACCGCATCCCCCGGGATTGTCTGCGGGTTAGCTCGGTACCCGTCGCCGGGCCCTTCGCACGCGTCATCCACATCTCCCGGGGGCCGTGTCGTTTCTGCGCCGTTGCCCTCCCTCTCGGGAGGTGCCTTGCGGCACCGCGGCCCCGGTGCGGTGGGCGGAACTTCCTCGGGAGTGCCCCGAGAGCCCCCGACTCCCTCGCCGTAAGGGAGTAGAAAAGGGAGAATAAAAAGGTTTGGCTCATTTCTTCTTTCTGGCCTTGGCAATGGGTTTTCTCCTCAACCTCCTTGGGAGCTCCCGGTTCTCGATGAACCTTGGAAGTTTCGGCCGCTTGAACCTGCCGAGCGGAGACTTTCTCTTCGGCCTGGGCCTAACCCTGGGCTTCCGGGCCCTCTCCCAGGGACTGACGTAACCTTCCTCCTCGCGGGACCCCATGAATATGCCAGCTGCCAGGATGACCACAACGGCAATGGCCAAAACGATTAGAACGTAGGTTCTTGGGCTTCCGTTCACCCCGCTGGATTGGGAACTGGTGTTCGTTGAGAACGTCCATCCGGTGGAAATTGGTTTTGGAGGCACTTTCACGATGCCTGTTTTGGTGTCGAAGATTTTCCCATCGCCCAGGAGCATAAAGCTGTACTCAACGGTCGAGTTCCATTCCAGTTTAAAATCAAGGCTCTCCACAGTGCCCCCTGGTTTCAGCAAAAGACTCTTGGAGTCCGAGTAAAGGAGAACGCCGTTGGACGTCAGGTTGTAGAGGAGCCGGGCCTTCATGGAGACGTTGTTCGGGTTCGTGATCTTTACATTGAGCCTCAGGGTAGTCCCGTTTAGCTCCCTCTCCACACCGGCTATAAACGGATAGCCTAGAACCCTGTAGATCCCGGTTGCACTGGCGAGGGATACGTTGCCATGGTAGAGATTCATTGTGAACCTCAGCTCCCCCGTCTCATTCGCGGGCAGTTCCACCTCCACGACCTGGGCACCGGGATGGAGCGAAAGAGGGATCACCCTCTCAAGTACCGGAGAATCACCAGCCCAGACGGCAACGCTGAGGTTTGTCCTCAGCTTCCTCTCCGAGAGCACCGTGACGTACGCCTCAACGCTGCCCCCGAGAAGAACCGAGTCCCTGCTCAGGGAAACGTTGATGTAATCAACGCCAGTGGAGACGTGGACGACACGCCAGAAAGATTCCTTCCCCCTAAGGGACGAAACCGTGAATGTTACGTTGTAGACGCCGCTCCTCCAGTTCCATCCAACGGGGATCCTGTTTTCGATCTCAACGGTACCCGGGGAGATTACGGAGTGGCCGGTGGCCGTGTAAACCACCTTTCCCTCAGGAACGTAGGTAACGTTGGTCCAATAGACGAAGCCCGTAGGAGTATTCCCGATGTTCTCAACTTTCGCCTTCAGGACGAGGGTTTCACCGTTGAAGGGATCGGGGGAAGGTGCGTCTGGCCTCTGAAGGACGTAGAGTTTGAGGGACTTCAGAACCACGGGGTTGTCGCTGACGCGGAGGGGAACCTCAAGGATGAGATCGTGGAGGGAACCGTCCTCGGCCATACCCCTGAAGCGAAGAACCAGCCTGTAAAATCCAGGGGTGACGTTTGAGGAAACCGAAACGTTGAAGGGAAGAACCTGGGATTCACCGGATTTCCAGTTCTTAAAAACGGTGTAGCGAGGGGTGAAGTTTATCAGATCCTTCGAGAGGCCCTCAACCCGGTAATCAATGTAGACAACCGCCGTGAAGTTGAAGGGGGCCTCGTTGATAACCTCTATCGAATCCGAGAGGGACTCCCCGGAAAGGACCGTTATTACATCCCCTGTTCTGAGGGAGAAATCATCGCTGGACGAAACCGGTGGAAGGGAGAAGAGCGCCGTAAAGATTACGATCAAAGTCAAAAACCCGAGCGAACGCATAGCCATCACCACCTTCGAGACTGGTATGATAGGATTGCCCCAACTTAAAAATATTTCGAGGGTTTAGAATAATCCTAAAGGTTTGAGAGGGCCGTGTACACCAAAAAGAGGCCCGTAGCGATAAGTACCAGGGAGAACAGGAGTCCCAAACGGTAGATCCTGTTGGAGCGAAAGTGCTGGAAAACAACGGCGTGAATCGCGAGGAGCATGATGCCGTAGAGAAGGGAGAATATCCCAAGGGCGAGATGAACGTCTATCCTCAGGACGAAGAGGAGTCCTAGCACTGCCCCCACGAAAACCGTTATCTGGGGAATGGTGAAAATGTAGTAATCCCGCAGGATTCTGGTGTTCTCGTCCATCCTCATCACTCCGATATGAATGCATACGTTGTCGTGGTCGGGAGACGACGCCTGATCCGGGGCAGGAGGTATCTGGGATAAAGGGCCTCGTCCCTCTCGTTCAGCGGATCGTACTCACCGAGGATCTCGTCGATGACCCTGACCTCAAGCCTCCCCCGGACCCGGAAATAGCCGCGGTTGAGGGTGCTTATCTCAAGGATGATCGGAAGCCTGAGGAGTTCCGACTCCTCACCCAGAAGGGAAGAGAGGTAGACTAGCTCTTCCCTTCTGAAGTGATGATCGCTCCCGTCCCTCAGGGTCACCATCGGATCATCCATTTCAAGCAACTCCCCGAGGGAAACCCTCCTTCGCGGGAGGTGGATGTTCACCCGGAATATCTCCCTCTGGAGTATCTCCTCGGCGGTCGGCATGGTTGTGTAAAGACCCCTTTAACTGAAAAACTTTGGTAAACAAAAAAATGCCTATCGCTGACAGATTGCCGACATTAATCAACATGTTCAACTCAAAACCCACACCCGCCCCGGGATTTCGCCGTTCTGACAAAAATTCAGTCAAAAAGGTTAAATAGGCTATATTGTTCAGAAGATGCGTCAAGATAATGAACAAACATCCATAAAGGTGATGCAAAAATGAACGAAATAAAAAGTGTTAAGGGCTCATCCGAGGTCCTCCCGCGCGAGGGACCGAAGCCGCGCTTTGTGCAACTTGTCTTCGTGGACATAAACGGCGTTCCGAAGGGAATGGAGGTTCCGATAGAGAGGTACGAGGAGGCAATCGAGGAGGGCATCTCCTTCGACGGCTCCTCGATTCCCGGGTTCCAGGGCATAGAGGACAGCGACCTCATATTCAAGGCCGACCCGAGCACCTACGCCGAGGTCCCCTGGGAGGGCATAGCGAGGGTTTACGGCTACATATACAAGGACGGAAAGCCCTACAGGGCCGACCCGAGGGGAGTCCTCAGGAGGGCCCTTGAGAGGCTCGAAAAAGAGGGGTTCAAGGCCTACATCGGGCCGGAGCCGGAGTTCTACCTCTTCAAGAAGAACGGAACCTGGGAGCTCTACATACCCGACAGCGGGGGCTACTTCGACCTCGTGACCCTCGACAAGGCCAGGGAGCTGAGGAGGGAGATAGCCCTCTACATGCCGGCCTTCGGCCTCGTTCCCGAGGTTCTCCACCACGAGGTTGGCAAAGCTCAGCACGAGATTGACTTCCGCTACGACGAGGCCCTCAAGACTGCCGACAACATCGTGAGCTTCAAGTATGTCGTCAAGGCCATCGCCGAGATGCGCGGTTTATACGCCACCTTCATGCCGAAGCCCCTCTACGGCTATCCCGGCAACGGAATGCACCTCCACATAAGCCTCTGGAAGGACGGAGAAAACGCTTTCATCGGCGAGGACGGACTGAGTGAGACCGCTTTGCACTTCATAGCCGGAATACTCAAACACGCGAAAGCCCTGACGGCCCTGACCAACCCGACGGTGAACAGCTACAAGCGCCTCGTTCCGGGTTATGAGGCTCCGGTCTACATCAGCTGGGGTTACCGGAACAGGAGCGCGCTAATCCGCGTCCCGGCCTTCTGGGGCAACGGGGCGAGGATAGAGTACCGCTGTCCCGACCCGAGCGCCAACCCGTACCTGGCTTTCTCGGCGATACTCTTGGCTGGACTCGACGGAATCAAGAGGAAGCTTGAGCCAGAGGCGTACGTCGAGACCAACGTCTACGAGATGAGTGAAGAAGAGAGGAGCAAAGCGGGAATCGAGACCCTTCCTGGAAGCCTTGGAGAGGCGCTGGAGGAGCTGAAGAAGGACAGGGTTGTCATGGAAGCGCTCGGAGAGGCCTACGAGAACTTCGTCGCCTACAAGGAAAGGGAGTGGAGCGAGTACGTTGCATACCTCGAGAGCAGAGAACTCCCGCTGGAGACCAAGAAGGTTACCGAGTGGGAGCTTGAGAGGTACTTCTACGTTTGATTCCCCTTTCCTTCCCGCATGTGCACGAGGATTGATGCCCCTATTATGAGCGCCCCGCCGAGGAGCTGAAGGGGCGTTAAGGCCTCGCCGAACAGTATATACGCGAGAACTATCGCCACAACCGGCTCAACGGTCGCCACTATGCTGGCCCTGCTGACCTCGACCTCCTTAAGGGCGTGGTTGTAGAGGGTGTAGCCGAGGAACGTCGGGAAAAACGCCAAACCGAGGAGGTAGGGAATCGCTCCCCTCGGAACGGAGAACTTCGAGAATGGCGCTAGAAAGAGCAGGCCGAAGAGCAGGGTCATGAAGAGAACCCTCTCGGGCCTCTCGTTTCTGACGCCGAACTTAGCCAGAACCCCGTAGAGGGCGTAAATGAAGCCCGTCCCTATTCCAGTCAGTAAAGCCAAGTGGCTCACGTTGAAGTCCACGTTACCGGCGACGAGAAGGACCCCAACGAGGACCATCCCCAGTGCGACCGCTTTCTCGGCCGTTATCGGCTCCTTGAAGATTAACCTGCCGAGGATCACCGAGAAGGCCGGGGCGGTGTAGATGAGCAGAACCGCGAAGCCGACCGACGATATCTTGACGGTGTAGAAGTAGAGGGTGTAGAAGGCGAAAACTCCAACGAGGCCGTAAACCGCGTAGAACCACAGCTTCTCGCGCGTAAAGGGGTTCTCGCGCAGGAAGAGTGAGATGTAGGTCCCGAGAATTATCAGAGCAAAGAGAACCCGCCAGAAGACCATCGTGAAGGAATCAACGTTATAGCGGTAGATGTAGGTCGCGAATATTCCTATCGTTCCCCACATTGAGGCGGCAAGAAAAACGAGAAAGTAACCGCGCTTCATCGGCTCACCTCATCCGGATCTCAGGTCGCTCATCATTCTCATGTACCCCATCACGGAGAGCACAAGCCCCACTAGGAAGAACAGGAACGATATCAAAGAAAACGGCGCAAAGGGATAATCCACGGCCTTGGATGTGTACTCGTAGCTGACGTTACCGGAGATAAGCTCAACGCGGGGCCGCGAGTTCAGGGTCAGGTTAAGGGTTCCGTACACCTGGTAGGTGACGTTGTTGACCTTAACCTCCCCGTAGTTTGATTTAAGCACGAGGGTTCTGTTGTAGTAGTAATAGTCCCGTTCAAAACTTCCGTTGCCCAGCACGTTCAACCCCGGCTTGAGGGTTCCGCTCTCGTGATAGCTCTTGCTAACGCCGTACGTCCCTGCGATGGCAATGAGAAGTGCCAGAAGGAGCAGGGTGAAGCCGACTTTGATATGTGGATACCTAAAAGCTATCCTGAGTGGTTCGAGGACCATTTTCATCACCGGATAAAAAGTGAAGAAGGGTCAGAACTTGCCAACGAGGTGGCACTCGGCCCAGTGGTTGTGTTCGTACTCGACGAGCTTTGGATGTTCAACGTCACAGAGGCCCTTCTGAGCGTAGATACACCTCGGGTGGAAGCGGCATCCCGGTGGAACGTTGGCAGCACTTGGAACCTCACCCTTGATCGGGAGCTCCTTGATGATCTTTCTCCTCTCGGGTTTCGGCTCTGGAACGGCGGCGAGAAGGGCCCTGGTGTACGGGTGGAGCGGGTTGTCGATGACGCGCTTGGCCGGACCCATCTCGACGATCCTTCCGAGGTACATGACCGCCATCCAGTCGGCGAAGTACCTCGCCGTTGACATGTCGTGGGTGATGTAGAGGTAGGTGACGCCCATCTTCTCCTTGAGTTCCTTCATCAGCTCAAGGACCTCGGCACGTATCGAAACGTCGAGCATCGAGACCGGCTCGTCGGCGACGATGAAAGTTGGGTTCAGGATGAGGGCCCTCGCTATGGCCACACGCTGTCTCTGCCCACCGGAGAGCATATGCGGGAACCTGCCGACGTAGTCTTCGGGTGGAGTTATCTTGACCATCTCAAGGGCCTTGTAGATCAGCTCCTCGCGCTCCGCCCTCGTTTCACCGATGCCGTGGATGAGGAGGGGCTCCTCAAGGATGTCGAAGATCCTGAAACGCGGGTTCATCGAGCTGAAGGGATCCTGGAAGATGATCTGGACCTTACGCCTGTAGGCGAGTACCTCCTCCTTGGTGACTATGTCGGTAACGTCGTGCCCCTCGAGGTAGATCTTACCGTCGGTTGGCTCGAGGAGCTTAACGATGAGCTTTCCGGTTGTGGACTTACCACAGCCGCTCTCACCGACGAGGGCAAAGACCTGCTGCTTCTGAATTTCAAAGCTTATGCCATCAACGGCCTTAACGTACCTCTGGGGGGCACCCTTGAGGGTGTCGATGAGGCTCCTCTTAATCGGGAAGTACTTCTTGAGGTTTTCAACTTTGAGTACCGGCTCGGCCATTTCTCACACCTCACAGCAGCCAGCATGCGGCGTAGTGATCCTTATCAATCTCCTTCAGCTCGGGCTCCTGCTCCTTACAAACGTCCATTGCATAGGGGCACCTCGGGTGGAAGCGGCAGCCCTTCGGCGGGTTGATGAGGTTGGGCGGCTGTCCCGGAATGAACTCAAGTCTCTCAACGTCCTCATGCAGTCTCGGAATCGAGGCGAGGAGCTTCTGGGTGTATGGATGAGCCGGCTCGTAGTAGATCTTCTCGCTGTCGCCGATCTCGATGATCTTTCCTGCGTACATGATGGCAACTTTGTCGCTTATCTCCGCCAGAATGCTGAGGTCGTGGGTGATGAATATCATCGAGAGGCCGAGTTCCTTCTTCAGCTTCTTCATCAGGTTTATGATCTGGGCCTGAACGACGACGTCGAGAGCGGTCGTCGGCTCGTCGGCTATGACGACGTCGGGTTCAAGCAGGAGGGCGGAGGCAATGATGACACGCTGCTTCATACCACCGCTCAGCTCGTGGGGGTAGCGGTAGACGATCTCGGGGTCAAGGCCCACGAGCTCGAGGTACTTCTGGGCCCTGTCGAGGGCATCTTCCTTGCTCATTCCCTTGTGGAGGACGAGGGGCTCGATCATCTGGTATCCCACGGTGTAGACCGGGTTGAGGGCGTTCATGGCTCCCTGGAAGATCATTGAGATCTTCTGCCAGCGGATCTCCCTCCTGAGGACATCCTCGGGTAGACCCACTATTTCCCTGCCGTCGATCTTGATGCTTCCATCGACGATCTTGCCCGGCGGAGTAGGCATTCCCATAAGGGTAAAACCAAGGGAGGACTTGCCGCAGCCGCTCTCGCCGGCAAGTCCCATAACTTCACCCTTCTTCAGGTCAAAGCTGATGTCATCGACGGCCCTTACCATTCCCCTGCTGGTGAAGTAGTACATCTTCAGGTTCCTAACCTCAAGGACGTTTCTTGCCATTTAAACCACCACCTCATAGCCTCCTGAGTCTCGGGTTAAGGATCCTATCGAGGGCCGTACCTATCAGGACGAAGGTCAGGCCAACGGTGGCTATTCCAAGCCCGGGCGGGAGAACCCACCACCAGTAGCCTTTTGTTGCGGCACTCTGAACCTCAGCGTCGTGGAGGATCTGACCCCAGGTAACGGCCGTTGGGTCACCGAGACCGAGGAAGCTGAGCGAGGCCTCGCTGATGACCGCGACTGGGACGCCCAGGGCTATGACCGCGAAGGCGTACGGGAGCAGCTGTGGGAGCATGTGCTTGAAGACTATCCTGCCCGTTCCGGCACCGAGGGCCTTGGCGGCCTCGATGTAGGTCTGCTCCTTGATCTGGAGCGCCATACTGCGCGATATCCTCGCCACTCCCATCCATCCGAAGATCACAAGCAGCAAGACCATCATGCTCAGCGAGATGTGACCCATCGTCGCTCCGAGGAGTATCAGGATCGGCAACGAGGGTATACTGCTGAAGAGCTCGTTGATACGCATGAGGATTTCATCCGCGTTTCCACCGAGGTACGCACTGGTTACTCCGTAGATGATTCCGATTATCGTGCTCAGGAGGGAGACGGTGATACCGATCACGAGCGAGATCCTGCTTCCCCAGATGAGGGCAGCCCAGAGATCCCTTCCCTGGTAGTCAGTTCCCATGTGGCCGTAAACACGGCCCATGAAGACTATCTTGAGGTTGTCGAGGTTAACCTGGACGCCCGGGGCCGGAGTTACAACGATGTCGAGCTTGTAGGTGCCGTGAAGGGTCTTGGGGTTGTCAAGGACGGCCTCGACGAGCTTGTCGCCCGTAACGCCTCCGTAATCCTTTGGATCGGTTGAGGCAAAGAGGGGCCTGACGAGGTCCTTGATGAGGAGTGAGCTCTGAACCTTGTCGAGGGCAACCGAGTAGATGTATTCCTCAAGGGTCTCGGCCATGGGGTTTATCTCGCCGCTCTTGAAGTAAGCAGTTCCGTTGACCGCTGAGCCGTTGACAACGGTTAGAACAACGTTTCCGCTGCCGAACTTGAACTGGGTCTCCTGGTAGGTCATCGTGGCTCTGCTCACCGTCGTCTGGATCTGCCCGTTCGTGACGTTGGCGTTTATCTTGATCGGAGTTCCCATCCTGAACTTGACCACGGCGTTGGTTATGGTGCCGTTGACCTTGGTGTAAACAACTCCACCGGCGATCGTGAACTGCTTGTACGAGGGTATTCCAAGGTCAGAGGGGAAGCTGAGCCTTATCCTGCCGGTTCCCGGAGTCAGCTGAATGTCGATGGTACCGTCGGCGGTTTTGACCAGCCACAGGTACATGCGGGCAGAGATCTTACTGTCCCTACCAACTGAGACCGAGGTACCGGAGTTCAGGTCTATGTCCTTCACCAGGAGGACCTTCTGACCGTCGGGCCTCTCGAGGTAAACGCTGAGCTTTGGAAGGAAAGGCGTGCCCGGTTTCGTGGTCACGTTAAAGCCCGTGACCACTATACCCTTCGGGCCGTAATAATACCCATCGGGAAGGTCGTACTTGGCCACGATCACCTGGTTACCGTTCTGGTCGGTAATGGTGACGTGTTCCTTGTCGGAGATCGTGTAAACCACCTGGGGCATGAGGTCCTTGCTGATGAACTTGTTGTACCACGTTGGAGGAACGGTGTGGGGGTACGTCTGCCAGTACTGCGGGTCCCTCCACTTGTCCGGGAAGTCGGGAATTGTGAGTATTGGAGCGCCCGCGGCAACGACTATCAGGAGGATGAGGAGGGCAAGCCCCAGCATTCCCGTTTTTTCACGTTTGAACTCGTTCACAAAATCCTGAAGGCTCTCTTTGAAATCAACCCATCTCATTTTATACCACCTCACATGTTGGCGGATGCACCGACCTTAACACGCGGGTCGAGGAATCCGTACAGCATGTCTGCCAGCACGACACCGGTGAGGTACAGCACAACCGAGAAGTACGTCAGGCCAATGACGAGGTTTACCTCACCCTGGTTGAGCGCTGTCCAGTAGAGGAGTCCCATTCCCGGGTACTGGAAGACCTGCTCGCTGATGATTGCACCGCCGAGGGATCCTAAGAGTGAGAATATGACCATGGTGACGATCGGAGGAGCCGCGGCGCGGAGGGCGTGGCCGTATATAACCTTCCTCTCAGGGAGACCCTTGGCCCTCGCAGCCATGATGAAGTCCTCCTGGAGGGTACCGATCATGATGTTCCTCGTTGTCCAGGCCCAGCCACCGAAGGCAACGAAAACGAACGTCATGACCGGGAGGGCGATCTTGTGTATCTTGTCCAGTATCGTGTCGCCGGGCATGAACATCGAGCTGAGCGGGAACCAGCCGAGCTTGTAGGCGAAGATGAGGATGAACATCATCCCGGTCCACCAGGTGGGCAGACTGTACGTGAGGAGTGCGAAGATTGAGAGCGTCCTGTCAAAGAGGCTTCCCGGATTGTTGGCCGCCCTAACACCGAGGAATATTCCGATCAGCATAGTTATTATAGTGGCCGTTGTGAACAGAATGACACTGCGCGGAATTGCCGTGAGAATAATCTTGCGGACGTTGTTGGTTCCCCAGATTGGGGTCTGGGTTTGTCCAAAATCGAGCTTCAACGTGGAGATCGTTTTATCTATAACCTGACTCCAGTAACCTTTATCGAGGTTGTACTGCCTCCTGAGCTGCTCCTCATAAGCCTTCTTCGCTTCCTCATAAGCCTTCTCACCGGACTGCTGTCGTATCTTATTACCCGTGGTTCGCTCCCAGTTCATCAACGCGTCCTGGTAGTTGGCCTTGTTCTGGTCGATGGTCACCTTAACGAAAAGCGCGGACATAATGAACGTTGCAATAATCAAAATTATCAGGGCGTTTATTATTCTAAACACCAAGTACTTGCCGTATCCCATTAAGTCCACCTCCGGCTCTAGAGCGGATCGGCTTTTTCAAAGCAGTAAAACAAACTAACCTTAAATACCTTACTGAACACAAATGAACATTTGCACCAGAATGGTCAGGGAATAGCAATTGAGACCACATCAGAGGAGAAACAAAAAGAGGGGAAGGGGAATCACTTCCTCCTCCTGAGGAGGAGCGGTACTATTGCAAGGCCTATGAGGGCCGCTGGACCGCAGATTACGGTCTTCTTCTTGGAAGTTGTGGTGCTGGTTGGAGTGGTTGTGCTCTGGGCGGTGGTGCTTGAGGTGGTCACGCTACTGGTGGTCTCGCCACCGCTGGATGTCGTGGTAGTGCTCTCGGATGAGGAGGTCGTAGTCTGCGGAGCGTGGAGCTTGCCGACGAAGACGAGGAACTGCCTGACAGTTACGGTGTTCTTGTGACCGTGGTCCGGTCCCTCGCCGTTCGGAGTCCAGCCTCCCCAGTTGGTGTAGAAGAACGCCATGTAACCGTCAACCCACTGGCTCGGCAGACCGCTGGTACCCCAACCGCCGGTGTAGAGGTTCCACTTGTAGGTGGCCGGGTCCTGGGCGAAGACGACGTAACCGGCCTTCTTCCTGTCCCAGAGGAGCTTGTCAACCTTGAAGCCGAACTTGTTCTCGATGAGCCTGGCGACGTAAAGACCTATGTCCTTCCTCTCGTCCTCGATACGGATGATGAACTTAATGGTGACGGGCTTGAGCTCCTCGCCCTTCTTGCCGAAGTACCAGTAGCCGTCCGGCTTCCTGACGAGCTCGTAGCCGTACTTGGCGACCTCCTGCTGGGCCTTCTTCATACCCTCGTTGAAGAGGTACATGGCGTAGTTCTCGTTGCCGCTGGTACTCATACCAAGGGCCTTGTAGACGGGCTCGAAGTACTTGTTGGCCGGGTGGCTCGGCCTGATACAGCCAAGCATCGGGGCACCACTACCCTGGTAGATGTTCTGAACGATGTAGTCCCTGCTGACGAGCCAGTTCAGAGCGTAGCGGACCTCCCTGACGGCGAACGGGTTGAAGTAGACGTTGTCACCGACGGTAACGATCGGGGCGTCCTTGTCCCTGTCGTGCCAGTCGTTGATGGTCAGCTCGTTGTAGGAGCTGGCACTCTTGAAGAGCTTGAGGTTGTTGAGAACGTCCTCACCGAGGCCCTTGTAAACGCCCGCCGGGAAGGCGAACATACCGATGTCGTAGGTTCCCTTGGCTATCTCGAGGATTGTCGTCTGCTGGTTCTGGACACCGACGTACTCGATCTCATCCGGAACCGGGTTCTTCGGGAGGGTGTCACCGAGAACCTTCCTCTCGCCGGTGAACTTCTCGAGCTTGAGGTAGAGGGCTCCCGGGTTGTACTCAACGAGGACGTACGGACCGTTGCTTATGAACATGTGGTGGTACTTGGCGTAGAAGTCGAGATCCGCCTGGAGCCTGTCCTTGGCGGCGTTCCAGTCGATGCCCGGGAAGGTGTCCTTGGCGTTACCGTTAACGATGGCCTCCATGACGGTCTTCAGGTCGTCGTCGTGAGCCTTGGTGAGGAGGTCGAGCCAGAGGATTCCCTCACCGCTGCTGCTGAAGGAGTATGTCTTGTCAATGCCGTACTTCTTGGCGTTGGCGACGAGCTCGCCCATAGCCCAGTACATCTCCCAAGGCATGCTCGGGTAGAACATGTAGAAGCTCGCGATCTGGTCGTCGGCGAGCGGGTGGATGTAGTTACCGTAGACGGTGTAACCGTTGTCGGTGAACTCGAAACCGAGGATCTGCTTAAGACCCTGAGCGGTTCCGGACATGGCCGGGTCGTAGTACGGGTCGCCCTTGTAGTCCTGGTAGGCCCAGGTGTAGAGGAAGGCGATGTAGTTCTTTATGTCGTCGATGCTGCCCTTAACGCCGTTGTGCCACTCGCCAACGTCACAGGTGTAGGTGACCTTAACCCTGTAGTCCTTGCCCTTGTTGGCGGCTATCCAGCCCTGGGTCTGGTTGTAGATGACCGCATCGTCCGGAACCTTTCCTCCGGTCTTGTCGATCTTCCAGGTGCACCTGTAGGGAGCGTAAACACCGTCGAAGTTCGTTGCACCACCGTAGTCGGTGATGAGGGTTGAGACCCTAACGCTGTAAACGTCGGTGAGACCGCCGACCGGGTTGAAGGCACTCATGAACATCGCACCGGTCGAGGCGAACTGGGCGATCTTGAGCTTTCCGTCGGGGGTCTTGGCAGTCATCGGGCTCCAGCGGGTTCCGAGACCGACGTTCGGGTCGGCGACGATGTCTTCGATCCTCTTCTTGTTGGCCGGGAAGAAGGTCCAGGTCTCGACGAGGAAGACACGCGGGCTCTCGAAGATACCGAGACCCATGTTGATCTTGGCGAGGTCCCAGAACTGGTCAGCGTTGGTAACCTCAAAGGTCTTGTTGTTGAACTTGTACGTGAAGTACGTGGTGAGGTGGGTTGAGTTGTCAAGGGTCATGTCGAGGATCCCGTCGAGATCCTCGGCGGTTTTGTAGTACTTGGTCTGGAACGCCTGGAGGGCGAATTTGATGTAGTCGTCGTCGGTGTAGGCTGCAGCCGGGCGCACGAAGAAAACACTAAACACCATCAATCCTATTATAAACAAACTGAAAACCTTCCTGTTCATATTCCACTGCCTCCTTTCAGTTTTGGCAAGTCTGCCTTCTCTAGGCCATGGCAGCATTAGTTTATACATCTGATCCCTTAAGTATTACGATACTCAGAAGGCTATCACCGGAAGGGATAAAGCCTCAGGGCGTCAATTGACGAAAAGGAGAAAGCTAACGGTCGATATAACCGCAAAGGTTTTTAACGAACCGAAACCAACTCAACGCGGGCTTCAATGTACGAGCTCGTTTTGGTCGGGAAGTTCACGCTGAACGGAAAAGTCGTGAAAGGGAGCATAGGAATCGACGAAAGCCGGATATCAGCCATTTACACCCACGAAATCCAGGGAGAAAAGACCATAGATCTTTCCCGATACCTCATTCTGCCAGGCTTAATAGACACCCACGTCCACCTCAGGGACTTCGAGCAGAAGAACAAGGAAACGGTCGAGAGCGGGACAAAAGCGGCCCTTCATGGCGGAATCACCGCTGTTTTTGACATGCCCAACACGAAGCCACCAGTTATGGACTCCAGAACCTTTGAGAAGCGCCTCGAGCTCTTCCAGAAAAAGGCCTACGCCGACTACGCCATCGGCTTTCTGATACGGAGCAACTGCGATGAAGCCAAAAGGATCAGAGCCGACTTCTACAAGGCCTTTATGGGGGCCTCAACAGGCGGAATCTACTCAGAGGACTTTGATGAGGACTATGCCTGTTCACCCGGCGTTTTGAGCGTCCACGCGGAAGATGCTGAGCTAATCCAGGAGAAACCCGAGAGACCACCGGAGGTCGAAGAAGTGGCCGTAAAGCGGGCCCTTGAAAGCGCTGAAAAACTTAAAAAACCTCTGAACATCTGCCACGTCTCAACGAAAGGGGGAATTGAAGCCATACTCCGGAAAAACCTCCCCTGGGTGAGTTTTGAAGTTACTCCCCACCACCTGTTCCTGACGAGGAGGGACTACGAGAGGAACCCGCTCCTCAAGGTCTACCCCCCTCTGAGGAGCGAAGAACACGTTAAAGCGCTCTGGGAGAACTTCTCGCGGATTCCGATAATAGCGAGCGACCACGCACCACACACGCTCGAGGACAAGGAAAGGGGAGCGGCGGGGATTCCGGGGCTTGAGACGGAGGTTGGGCTCCTCCTCGACGCAGTGAACCGGGGGATTGTGGATATCTTTGACATAGTTGAGAAGATGCACGACAACCCGGTTAAGGTCTTCGGAATCAGGGGCAGGGACTTCGCCGTCGGAAATGATGCGACCTTTACGGTCGTTGACCTTAGGCGGGAGTGGACGGTCAGACCGGAGGAGTTCTACACCAAGGCCAAGTGGAGCCCCTGGGAGGGGAGAAAGCTGAAGGGAAAGGTCGTGATGACGATTCTCCGCGGAAGGGTCGTTATGGAGGAAGATGAAATCGTAGGAAAGCCGGAGGGGGTTCGTCTGGATGTACAGCGTGGTTGAACTGAGGGAAACCTGGGAGGTTGCGAAGGACGTTAGGGCCTTCAGGCTATCGAAGGGGTTTGACTTCACGCCGGGGCAGTTCGTGATGGTCTGGCTTCCAGGAGTCGGGGAGAAGCCCTTCAGTCTGGCGTGGAAGGACCTGCTCCTGGTTAAACGCGTCGGGCCCTTCACCTCAAAGCTCTTCGAGCTAAGCGAAGGCGAGAGGCTCTGGGTTCGCGGGCCCTACGGGCGGGGCTTCGAAAGGAAGTGGGAAAGAGCAGCGCTCGTCGCCGGGGGAATCGGAATCCCACCGCTCTACGCGCTGGCGAGGGCCTGGGGGAAGGACTTCAAGGAGATAACCCTAATCTACGGCGCCCGCTCGAAGGACGAGTTAGCGCTACTCGACATTGAGGACTACGTGGACGAGGTTGTAATTACCACAGACGACGGCTCGGCCGGCAGAAAGGGCTTCCCGACGGACGTCTTAGCGGAGAGAAAGGACGAGTTCAATGGCGTTTACGCCTGCGGTCCGGAGCCGATGCTAAAAGCAGTTCTAAAGGCCATGGACTACGAAAACGTCCAGGTCTCGGCGGAGCGCTACATGAAGTGCGGAATCGGCGTCTGCGGTTCCTGCAACCTCGGGAAATACCTGGTGTGCAGAGACGGCCCGGTCTTCACGGGGGAGGAGTTGAGAGGAATAATGTAACAATCCGAAAGCTTAAATCATAAAAGGCCGTAGAATGAATTCGGGGGCCCCAATGCCAAAGGAGGAAGTAATAATCGAAAAAAGTGGCGTTAGGGAGGATCTTCTCTCCTGGAACATAAAGGAAGTTGTGGCTCTTGCCGAGAATTATGACAAAGCGTTCCAGATTGTTAAGGAACTCTTCAGAGATAGGAACCCCATCGTGAGGACGAACGCACTGCAGGTTATCAAGGAGATGATCAAGAGGAACACGCTGGATCGGAGGAAGGTATCCGAGGTAATATCGGATATAGTGGAGCTCGCCAGGGACAAGGACGAGAGGGTTTCCCTCAAGGCCATCGAGGTTCTCAACCTCCTCCTCGAGAGGGAGGAACTTGACGAGGATCAGTACGAACTGGTCACTGACGCCCTCATGGACATCATCAAGAGAGGCGCCCCTCTGCTCAGCGAATACGCCTCCGAAGGCCTCGGAAAAGCCGGTGCAAAGGCGTTGAGACTTGCAAGAAAACTCATCAGATGGCTCTTTTCCCTCATCGGTTCCTCCAAAGACCGGCAAGTTCAGAGCGCCGCCATAGCGGCCCTTGCCGAGATGGCAGCAAGAACCGAGGACACGAAGATATTCAACGAGATATTCGACAACATGGCGGATCTCCTGGACCACGTTGATCCCTATATCCAGGAGAGAGCCCTTCTGGCACTCGACAGAATGCTCTCCCGGGCGGAGATGCTGACCAAGAGGAACAAGATAAAGGCCATGAAGAAGATCCGGGAGCTGAGCAACGACGTCCGCCTAGCCTCAAAGGCCAGCCTGATCCTGGAGAAGCTGGAGAAAATAACGGGAGAAGAAGAGGAAGTCATAACGAGGGAGGAGCTCAAGAGAAAGCTTGAGATAAGCGAATACGGGCCGGACGACGTTGAGAGACTCTTAGATGCGGGCAAAACCGATATCGTTGCCGAGCTGGCGAAGATAGACCCGATAGTCATGTCCATGATCCTGGAGATGCTGCACTCCGAGGATCCTATGCGGAGAATGGACGCGCTCTGGGTGCTCTCAAAGGTCACCTCCCAGCTAACGCCCACTGACGCCTACTCCGTGCTTCCCGTCCTGGCGGAATTCCTGAAGAGCAGGAACCCCTGGGCAAGGAAAACGGCCGCGGAAACGATGGCCGACATATACTCCCTCTATCCAGGAACCGCACAGTTCTTCACATCCCTTCTCGACGTTCTGTTGAAGTCGAGCAGGGAAGCTGACATAGAGGGGGCGCTAGAGCTCATATACACCCTCCAGCATCGCCTCCCCACACCGGAGTTCGAGGCGGCGATGATCGCGATCCTCTCCGACCTCCTCAGGAGGAAGGAAACGAGGGGTGTAACACTGCGCTTTATGGCCAGAGAAGCCCAAAGACTTATGGATTTCGACTACGAAGGGCTCACCCAGCTTGAGAACGTCCTGAAGGAGATCTACGGGGACGAGGGTGGGAAGTACGACAACATAATCGCCTCGCTGATAGACCTCATCGACGACCTCATAAAACTCAAGAGGAAGGAGTCAGGACCCCTCGGTCAGCTTTAGTATAGCCTCCGCTATGTCCCCTTTCGTTTCTTTCAGCGCTTTGAGCGCGGTTTCCCTGTCAACGCCGGCCTGCTCCATGACGAGCTGAACGTCTTCCTCGGGAATCTCGAGGACTTCTCTTACCTCCTCGCTCCCGGGGACAATCTGGTAGGTTTTCTCTCCCTGGACGACCATGACAGTAACGACGGGGTCCTTAAGGACGATTTCTTTGCTCTCAAGCTTAAGAACGACCTCCTTAACGCCTTCCATCTCCTCCATCTTTATGCCGAGCTGCTTCATGAGCTTCTTCATCTGCCTTGGGTTCATTCCCATCATCTCAACCACCGCCCAAGGTTCGCCCGGACTCTTAAAAGGTTGGCGGAAGATTTTAACGGCCTTCTTCGAAAGGTCTCCGGTGGTGACGATGCCCCTGCCGTCCGGAGATAACGTAACCCTCAGAACCCTTGCGGCGGCGTTTCTTCTCACGGCCCTTGGAGGAGTGGCGCTCTACGTTCTCGCGGACTACCTCAAGCGCTACGCCGAACGGAAAGAGAGGGAAATCGAGGAGGAACTGAAGGAGCTCGAGGAGTCGGGGGATGTGTTTTAACCCTCCCTGAAAGCAAGCTTGAGGAGCGGTGGGGTAACGAGGGTGCTCAGGAATATCATCAAGACTATCACGAGGTAAGCATCGCTCCCAACTATGCCGGCCTTCATCGCTATCGCCAGCATCGCGAGCTCGACACCCATTCTCGGAATCATTCCAACGCCGACGCGCAGGGCTTCCCTCGGGCTCATACCGCCGATTAGCGCCCCGATTCCACAGCCGATTACCTTGCTCACTATCGCCACGAGGCTGAAGAGAATGGCAAAGAGCCCAGCACTCTTGAGGTCTTTAACCGGTATGTTCATGCCCACGTCGACGAAGAACAGCGGAACGAAGACCGAATGCGCTATTATCCTCGAGTGCTCGAAAATCGGCTTCCTGAACTCGGTTTCGCTCAGCGCGAGGCCGAGCAGGTAGGCTCCCAAGATAGAGGCGAGGTTCATGTGCTCTGCAAGGTAGGCGAAAGCGAAGAGGGCGGCCATCGAGAGGGTAACCGTCGAATCTGCGAAGCCTATCCTCACGACCTTCCTGAGGGCGTAGTCGAGAACCCTCGGCATCGCGAAGACCATCAGGGCTATGAAGATGCCAACCTTGGCGAGGATTTCAGCGAGACTGACGATGCTGACGCCCCCGGAGACGAGGGACGATATGACGACCGTCAGGACGATTATGCCGAGTATGTCGTCGACTATCGCCGCGGTGAGGATTGTGGTTCCCTCACGGCTCTTCAGCCGGTCCATCTCCATCAGAACCCTGACGGTTAAGCTGACGCTCGTTGGAGTCGTCAGCGCGCCGTAGAGGAGGGCCTGGTCGAAGCCCTTGAAGGGGTAAGCGATACCAAAGCCCATCGCGAAGGCGACAACAACACCGACGAGGGCAACCGAAAATCCGCTCTTGCCGGCGCTCTTGAGCTCTTCAACGCTACTCTCAAGGCCCGCCAGGAAGAGAAGCATCAGGACACCTATCATAGAGATGTCCTTCACTTCCTCCGTCGGCGGGAAGGCTAACCCGAGGAGAATTCCGCCGATTATCTGACCAAGAACTACAGGCTGTCCAATCCTCGCGAACAGCCAGCCGAAGGTTTCCGCCGTTAAAAGCATGAGCGCGAGGTAGAGGATTAGCTCAATCAACTTCCCTCACCGTGCGAAGACCCTGAGCAAGCGTATAACGCTCTGAGCCGAGAAGGTTCCAACGACCTTCTTCTTCTCGACAACCGGGAACTGTCTCACGCCGGTTTCCATCATCATGCTTAAAGCGTAGCCGAGCGTATCGTCAGGGGAGAGCGTTATCGGCCGGGGGTTCATTATCTCCTTTACCGGCCTGTCCCAGTCGAAGTGGGCCTCCCTGAGGGCATCGAGGCCAACGAGAACGTAGTCAGAAGGAGGAAGGAGGAGGTTTATTATCTCGTCAACGGATATGAAGCCAAGCAGTTTTCCGGACTCGTCGGTTACGACGGCGCAGGTTCTGTGCTCGAGGCCCTTGATTAGGTCCTCAACCCTGTCGTCCGGGCTCAGGCGAAGGAACTTCTCCTCCATCGCGAGCCTTATCGGCATCTTTGACAGCTTGATAACGTTCAGCTTCGGCTTTTCCTCGTCCAAGGCAATCCCCGAAGAAAAGGTAGGGAGGGAGAGCTTAAAAGGTTAATTCCCTGGGAAGTGAGAAGTTTCTTCGTTGGCCTTGAGGATTTTCTGCCGATACTCCTCGTACTTCTTCCGCGCCTCTTCTGCCTTCTCAGTCTCGCCGAGATACTCGTAAGCTTCAGCAACGTGCTTCCACCACATCGGGTCCTTCTCAGCTTCCTTGAGGCAGTACTCGAGGAACTTCTGGTAGGCCTCGCGGGCCAGCTCCTCTCTGCCGAGCTTCCTCGCTATGTTGCCGACGTCCTCCCAGAAAACTCCTTCCTCCTGTGCCTCCTTGGTGTAGTACTCAAGGGCCTTCTCCCAGGCTTCCCTGGCCTTCTCTTCGTTTCCGAGCTCCTCGTAGAGCTTCGCAACATCCTCCCAGAACCAGGGTTCCTCCTCGGCGTACTTTTCAAGCGCCTTGGCGGCCCTCTCCATGTTTCCAGCCTTCTTCCAGTACTCGTGGGCCTCCTTCAGGTAGTAGGTGTCCTTCTCCTTCTCGTAGAGCTTTTCGTAGAGCTCGGCGGCCTTCTCGTACTTCCCGGCCTTCTCGTAGGCCCAGGCGGCGCTCTCAAGCCAGCCGAGCTTGAGGTACATCTCAGCGGCCTTCTCGTAGTTTCCGGTCTTCTCGTACTTCCTCGCGGCCTGCTTGTAGCGTCCCATCTTCTCAAGCTTTTCAGCCGAGCGGAAGCGGTCGGCTATGCTCAAATCTGGCTCGCTTATGTACCAGATTCCGAAGGCAAAGAGCAGGATGAAGAACGCTATGATTCCCTCGACGATTTTGAGGTTCTGCCAGGTGAGCACGAGGTAGGAGCCGTAGCCCGCTATCGCCGTCAGAACCGCCAGAACTGCCCCGTACTTCCAGCTCTCGGCGTAGAGTGTCAGCGCCGTGAAGAACAGCAGTGCGAGCGTGAACCCGACGAAGCCTATCGCAAGGATTACCTGCACCAGCTTCCAGAAGCCCCATTTGTAGACTATGAACCCGGCCACCGCGAGGATAGCAACGAGGAAACCTATTATATAGGCCTTCAGCTTGTCCATTCTTTCACCCCCTCAAGTTCGAGCAGGAACTTCTTTTCTTCAATCCCGGAGCTGTAGTAGCCGATGCCGTCGCTCGCCACCACCCGATGACAGGGGACGATTATCGGGTAAGGGTTCCTCTTCATCGTCCCGCCGATGGCTCTCGGCGACGTTTCAAGGGCTTTCGCAAGGCTACCGTAGGTTATAACGGTGCCTCTTTTAACGTTTTTCGTGAGCCATTCGTAAACATGCCTCTCAAAGGGCGTTACGCCCTCGAAGGAGAGCTCGGAAAGGGCTTTCTCGTTGTCAAGTTCCCCAACCATAACACGATAAACGAGCTCGGTGTAGGTGCTCGGCTGGACGTCGAGGGAAACGGCAACGTTTCTCCTCCGCAGGAACCCGGCGAGGTTTCTGATTCTCTCCAAGAGCTCACCCCTCGTGAAGGCGAAGCTGATTCCCTGAATCCTGCCGTGAAAGATTACCCCAATCCAGACGTCCCGGCCGTTGACCCTAAACCTCTCCACCGCGAGCATTCAGCATTCCTCCAGCCTCTTAACGGCCCTTCTCAGCGGGCCTATGAGGGTGTGAACCTCCCGGCCGTAGAGGAAGGCCTTGCCGACTGCCTTCCTGAAGACCTTGACGAAGACAGCTCGCCTCTCCTCATCCTTTGGATAGTTGAGAACGTTTAAAAGCTCGGCCCACACCCTAACGAGCGCCTCTTTTTCATCTCTCGTCGCAGGTTTTAAGGCTTCGACCGAAGGTTCCGGTTTAGCCTTCGAGAGCTCGTAGAGTATAACCGCGACCGCCTGAGCTAAGTTCATGACCGGGTAAGCGTCGCTCGTCGGAATCGTGACGATTAGGTCGAGCCTCTCAAGCTCATCGTTCTTAAGCCCTATGCTCTCTCTGCCGAAGAAGAGGCCAACCTCGCCGGTGTAGCCATTCAGGGTTTCCCTCAGCTCCCAGGGGTAGAGCGGTGCGCGGTAGGGTATGAACCTCTTTCCCGGCTTTCCGGTGGTTCCGACGGTCAAATCGAATAGCCCCAATGCTTCGTCAAAGGTATCCACTATGACCGCTCTCTCGAGGACGTCGGTAGCGTGGACGGCATAAGCGTAGCTCTCCTCTGTCAGGTTCGGGTTCACGAGGACTAACCGGGAGAAGCCGAAGTTCTTCATCGTCCTGGCAATCATGCCTATGTTCGCCGGTCCCTCAGGTTCGACGAGAACTAGGCTTATCATACGCAAAGGGTTTAAAGACAGGTGCATTAAAGGCTTCCGGTGGGAGAATGAGGAAGAGGAACGAGCTCATCCCCTTTGTCCTCGGTGTTGTGCTCGCCGCGTACCTCGTTCAACGCGTTCCACCCGGGGCGATGAAGTACCTCACGCCCTATGCTCTCCTTCTCATTCCAGGAATAAAGCGAAAAAGCCTTCCATTTGCGGCTTCCGCACTCTTTGCGCTGGCCTTTCTTGAGTGGCTCCTGACCCAGGACTACATTGCGATCGTCGTCATGGGAGTGGCCCTTTTAGAAACCCCCCTGAGGATGGAGAAACAGCCCGTGAAGTTCTGGGAGAGGGTTCTAAACGTGGTCATAGCGGGTGTTGTTGCCTACATCTCCGCGATCTCGCCCGAGACAGCCTTCAGGGTCGTGGGGATCCTAACGGCGATCGGGCTCGTATCGAGCAACAGACCGATCTCGGGAGGGGCTCTCGTCACGGCTTCGGCGTTTTTCGTAGGAATAGCGCTCAGCGGAACCAGCGACATGAACCCCGACATTTTCATAGGGGCAGGAACGCTTCTGCTCCTCTACTCGCTCAACCACCTGCGGAAGCTCCTGAGGTGAGAGGATGAGGATTTACGTGCTCGGAGCTGGAAGCATAGGTTCACTCCTTGGCGCGCTTCTGGCAAGGGCCGGAAACGATGTCCTGCTCATAGGGCGGGAGGAGCAGGTTAAAGCCGTAAACGAGAACGGACTGAAGGTTACTGGGATAGAAGAATTCAAGGTCAAGCCGAAGGCCTCGCTGTACGCGCCGGACGAGCCACCGGACCTGCTCCTCCTTACCACGAAGTCCTACTCAACGAAGACCGCACTGAAGTGCGCGAGGAACTGCATAGGGCCGGAGACGTGGGTTCTGAGCGTCCAGAACGGTCTCGGAAACGAGGAGTTAGCCTTGAAGATTACACCCAACGTAATCGGGGGAATAACCACCAACGGCGCGATGCTCGTGGAGTGGGGCGTCGTCAGGTGGACGGGAAAAGGGATAACCGTCATCGGGAAGTATCCGACGGGAACGGCGGAGTTCGTCGAGGAAGTTGCGAGGGTCTTCAACGGGGCCGGAATAGAGACGAGCGTTACTGAAAACGCAATCGGCTGGAAGTGGGCGAAGGCGATAGTTAATTCCGTCATAAACGGGCTTGGAACCGTTTTGGAAGTCAAGAACGGTGTCTTAAGAGAAATTCCCGAGCTGGAGGGAATCTCGATAGAGATAGCGCGGGAGGGTTGTATGGTTGCCCAGCAGCTCGGCATCGAGTTTGAGGTTCACCCCCTCGAACTGCTCTGGGACACTATAGAGAGAACAAAGGAGAACTACAACTCGACGCTCCAGGACATAATGCGCGGAAGAAAAACTGAGGTGGACTACATTCACGGTAAAATCGTTGAGTACGCTCACTCCGTCGGCCTCGAAGCCCCGAGGAACGAACTCCTGTGGGCACTCATCAAGGCGAAGGAGGGCAAGATAGATAAACCCAACCTCCGTAATATCTTCGGGGGATGAAGATGGCGATCTTCGGTGGGAAGGAGAACGACGTCTTCAAGGCATTGAACGACCACCTCGAGGTCGTCCATGAAACGCTGAAGGCATTTAGGGCGCTCGTGGAGAGCTACCTCGGGGGCAAGATCGAGGACGCCGAGAAGTTCGAGAGGGAGGTAAGCGAGCTTGAAACCAAGGCTGACAGGCTCAGGAGAAGCATAGAGATGATGCTCTACGAAGGAGCATTCCTGCCGGCCAACAGGGGAGACTACGTCAGGCTGAGCGAACTCGTCGATCAGGTCGCCGATGCTGCCGAGAGCGCGGCCCACACGATAATCCTGGCCAAGCCCCGGATTCCAGGCGAGCTCTCGGGTGAGTTTCTGGCCCTCGTTGACTCGGGCATAGACACCTACGAAAAGCTCATGGAAGCCGTTAAGGCCCTCAACACGGACGTCGATCGGGCGATGGAGCTGGCGAAACAGGTTGAGGACGCGGAGGAGAAGGCAGACGAGATCGAGTACAACCTCAAGAAGCACGTGTTCGAGAGCGAGGAGATAACCACGTACGCGAAGATAATCTGGAACCAGATCCTCACGAAGATCGGAGACATAGCCGATCGCGCCGAGGATGCGTCCGATCAGGTCCTGCTCATGTCGGTAAAGAGGAGGGGGTGAAAGCATGAAGGTTCTCGTTGCGGCGCCACTGCACGAGAAAGCCCTGGAGGTTTTGAGGAAAGCGGGTTTTGAGATCCTCTACGAGGAGTATCCTGACGAGGAGAGGCTGATAGAGCTCGTCCGCGATGTTGACGCGATTATCGTTAGGAGCAAGCCCAAGGTGACGAGAAAGGTCATCGAGGCCGCTCCCAAGCTCAAGGTCATCGGAAGGGCCGGCGTCGGCCTGGACAACATAGACCTCGAGGCCGCGAAGGAGAGAGGTATTAAGGTCGTCAACAGCCCCGGAGCGAGCTCAAGGAGCGTTGCCGAGCTTGTCTTTGGCCTGCTCTTTGCAGTTGCAAGGAAGATAGCCTTCGCCGACAGGAAGATGAGGGAAGGCGTCTGGGCCAAGAAGCAGTGCCTTGGAATCGAGCTTGAGGGCAAGACGATGGGCATAATCGGCTTCGGAAGGATTGGCTACCAGGTGGCGAAGATAGCGAACGCTTTTGGAATGAACGTCCTCCTCTACGACCCCAAGCCGAACGAGGAGCGCGCCAAGGAGGTCGGCGGAAAGTTCGTCGAGCTCGAGGAGCTCCTCAGGGAGAGCGACGTCGTAACGCTCCACGTCCCGCTCATAGACGCAACGCACCACCTCATAAACGAGGAGAGACTCAAGCTCATGAAGAAGACCGCGATACTCATAAACGCCGCCCGTGGCCCCGTTGTTGATACCAACGCCCTCGTCAAGGCCCTTCAGGAGGGCTGGATTTACGGAGCGGGCCTCGACGTCTTTGAAGAGGAGCCGCTTCCGAAGGACCACCCGCTCACAAAGCTCGACAACGTGGTCCTAACGCCCCACATCGGAGCTTCCACCGAGGAGGCCCAGATGCGCGCTGGAGTCCAGGTCGCGGAGCAGATAGTCGAGATTCTCAGGGGCTGAGGCCCTTTCCCTTCTTACTTCCCAATTCTGACGCCCGCTGAAGCAGGTTCTTGGGAGCGGAAACTACCTGTATAGTGTGATAGTTCTGGCGGAATGTTTACCAGTATAGTGATAGAGTTTTGGGGAAAAGTTTACCGGTATGATGGTAAACTTTATAGGAAGTTCGCACCAGTTTAGACCATGAAGGCAGAGGAACTCAAGAGGGTTTTGGCGGACCAGTGGGAGACCCTCCGCGAGAAGCTCGAAAGGGAGAACATCGTCGAGAGGGAGCTAAAAGAGAAGATAGTGAAAAACTTCAGCCCAACGGCCCACATAATAACGGGGCCGAGACGCTCCGGAAAGTCCGTTCTTTCGGCAACCCTGCCGGGCAAGCCACTCTACGTAAACTTCGAGGACCCTGCAATGGCGGGATTTGGCGTGGGGGACTACAAGGAGTTACTCAAAGCCGGCTACGAGCTCCTCGGCGAGTTCGACTACATAGTCCTCGACGAGGTTCAGGAAGTTGAAGGCTGGGAGCGAATGGTCTCGGTTCTGAGGGAGAGCTATCTCACCGTCGTTACGGGGAGCAACGCCCGCCTCCTCTCGCGGGAGTTCTCAACCTACCTGACCGGCCGATACCTGAGCTACACCCTCCTCCCGTTTTCGTTCAGGGAGTTCTTAGCTTACAGGGGAATTAAGCCGGAGGTTAGAACCACGAGGGACGAGGCAAGGGTAAAGAGAGCCCTAACGGAGTACATCGAGCGCGGGGGATTTCCGGAGGCGCTGCGCTTCGGCAGGGAGTACCTCGTGAACCTTTACAATGACATAATCACGAGGGACGTTATAGTCCGCTACGGCGTTAGAAACGTCCGCGAGCTGAAGGAGGTCGCGTTCTATCTCTTCTCGAACTTCGCGGGCAGGTTTACCTACAGCAAGACAAAGAACGTCCTTGGAATCGGCAACGTCGAGACGGTCAAGAACTACGTCGAGTACCTCCAATCGGCCTACCTGATATTCGAGCTTCCTAAGTTCTCCTTCAAGCCGAAGGAAGTCGTTAGAGGCGATAAAAAGGTCTATGCAATCGACACGGGAATGCTCAACGCCGTCCTGCCGAAGGTTTCCGAGAACATCGGCAGACTCATGGAGAACGTCGTCTTCCTCGAACTCCTGAGGCTCAAACATTACTGGAGGCCGGGACTTGAGCTCTACTACCATAGGGACGCCAAGGGCGAAGTGGACTTCGTCGCCAAAGAGAACGGAAGTGTTGAGCTGATTCAGGTCACCTACACCTCGGAGGAAGGAGAGATAGCAAAGAGGGAGCTGGAAAACCTATTCAGAGTTATGGAACTCTTCGGCGTGAAGAGAGGGACGCTCGTGACGTGGGACTACTCGGAAGAGATAACGCGGGACGGACTGAGGGTCAACGCCGTTCCCCTCTGGAGGTGGCTTTTAAATCTCCGCGTCAATCTTTTTAACTCCCACACCCAGCCTTAGACAGGTGGGTGCTTATTGATAGAGGCAATCGTCGAGGCGATAAGGCTCGCAGTGACGAGGATTCCAGATGACGTCGTTTCCGCTCTAAGAGAAGCTTACGAGCGCGAGGAAAACGATGTGGCGCGCTTCAACCTTGAGAACATATTGAGGGCGATAGAGATTGGCAGAACCGAGACCATACCCGTCTGCCAGGACACTGGGACGCTCACCTTCTTCGTGAAAGCCGGCCTGGACAGCCCGTTTCTGGGGGAAATCGAGGGGGCGATAGGGGAAGCCACGAGGCTCGCCACGAAGGAGGTCCCGCTCAGGCCCAACGCGGTGGACGTTCTCACGGGAAAGAACTCGGGCGACAACACGGGCAGGGGCGTCCCGATAATCCACTGGGAGCTTACCGGGGGCGATGAAATCGAGATGACAGTTCTGCCGAAGGGCGGCGGGAGCGAGAACTGCTCGGCTTTGGCGATGCTCACGACGGGCGAGGGCTGGGAAGGAGTTAAGCGCTTCGTGGTCGAGAGGGTCAAGGCCTGCGGTGGAAGGCCCTGTCCACCGGTTGTTCTGGGCATAGGTGTCGGAGGTGGCGCCGATTACTCCCTCCTGCTGGCGAAGAAGGCCCTCCTCCGGAGGGTCGGAGAGAGGAACCCCGAGGAGAGGATTGCGGAAATCGAGGGGGAGCTTTTAGAGGAAATCAACGCCCTCGGAATCGGCCCGATGGGAATGGGTGGGAAAACGACCGCCCTGGACGTGAAGGTAGAGGTCGCCCATAGGCACCCGGCGAGCTTTCCCGTCGGTTTAGTCGTCCAGTGCTGGGCGAACAGGCGGGCGTTTCTGAGGGTAAAGCCCGACGGGAGGGTTGAGGTGTGGCAGTGAAGCTGAAAACCCCGCTGAGCATGGAGGACGTCCTTAAATTGAAGGCGGGGAACGTCGTTTACCTGTCGGGAGAAATTGTTACCGCAAGGGACTCGGCCCACAGGCGGATTCTGAGCCTGCCGAGGGATGAACTGCCGTTCAACCCGGAAGGAGCCGTAATCTACCACTGCGGGCCCGTCGTGAGGGAAACCGGGGAGGGCTACGAGATAGTCTCGGCAGGGCCTACCACGAGCGCGAGAATGAACCGCTACCTCGACGGGGTTCTTGGCCTAGGCGTCAGGGGGATAATAGGGAAGGGAGGAATGAGCGCTGAGCCGTTCAGGGGCAGAGCGGTTTACTTCGCCTTCACCGGAGGGGCTGGCTCTCTCGCCGCCAAAAGCATAAAGCGCGTTAAAGCCGTCCACTGGCTCGACCTTGGAATACCTGAGGCGCTATGGATTCTCGAGGTGGAGGACTTCCCCCTGATTGTGGCCATAGACGCGCACGGAAACTCGCTCTACCGGTAGGCCCTCCGCTCCTCGTTCATGGGGACTACGAACCGGGAGTAGAATTCCCTCCACCCCCTGACCCTTTCGGCGACCTCATCCGGGTTAACGCGAACCCTCGCGACGCCTTCCTTCATGGCTTCCTCCGCGACGGCTTTCGCCACCGCCGGGTGAACGTCGGGGTGGAAGGGTGATGGGATTATCTCCTCCTCGCTCGGCTCTATGACCGAGGCCATGGCCTTTGAGGCCTCTATTATCATACCGTCCGTTATCGTCCTAGCCCTGACGTCGAGCGCTCCCCTAAAAATCGCCGGAAAGCCGAGGAGGTTGTTAATCTGGTTCGGGTAGTCGCTCCTCCCCGTTGCCACAATCCTCGCGCCGGCCTTTTTGGCCTCCTCCGGAAGAATCTCCGGAACAGGATTTGCGAGGGGAAAGACTATCGCGTCGTCGGCCATGTTCCTTATCCACTCGGGCTTTATGACGCCCGGCCCCGGCCTCGTGAATGAGATTAGAACGTCCGCACCTTCAAGCGCCTCTGCCGGGCCTCCCTCAATCCCCTCGCCGTTGGTCCTCGCGAGGAGTTCGCCCCTGTATGGAAACAGCTCCTCAAGGGGCAAATCCGGCGTCAGAATCCTCGGCTCCCCGTTCACGAGCTCGACGACCCGGACGTTTTCCGGTTTAACTCCCGCCTTAATGAGGAGCCTGAACGTCGCGAAGCCGGCCGCTCCAGCCCCAAAGAGCGCAACGCCTATCTCGTTAAGCTTCTTGCCAACAATTTTGAGCGCGTTGATTAAACCTGCTAAAACGACACTCGCAGTTCCCTGCTGGTCGTCGTGGAAGACCGGAACCTCGAGTTCCTTCCTCAGCCTGTCGAGGATGTAGAAGCACTTCGGTGAGGCTATGTCCTCAAGGTTTACCCCGCCGAAGGAGGGGGAGACAGCTTTAACGACCTCTACGAACCTTTCGGGGTCCTTCTCTGCTAAAACGAGCGGGAACGCGTCAACGCCACCGAAGGCCTTGAAGAGCAGGGCCTTGCCCTCCATAACCGGGAGAGCGCCGAGGGGCCCGATGTCGCCAAGGCCCAGAACCCTCGTTCCGTCGCTTACAACGGCCACCGTGTTGCCCCTGTTGGTGTATTCAAAGGCTTTCCCGGGCTCCTCGGCTATCTCTCGCGAGACCTCGGCGACGCCGGGGGTATATGCCAGGGGAAGGGTTTCCCTCGTTAGCGGGACCTTCGGGATTACCTCAATCTTCCCGTTGCCGATGAAGTTGCCCCTGTGAAAATCCCTCGCGTCCATTCGACCACCCGATTTGGTTGGCATGGAAAAGTTAAAAGGTCTTCTCTTCCAGTGGAAATTAAACTCAAAACTGTCCAACGTTCCCGGCGCCCAGACCAAAACTTTTTAAAGTCAACCCTCGCCCACTATAACCGGGAGTGGGCCGGTAGCTCAGCCTGGTACGAGCGCCGCCCTCGCAAGGCGGAGGCCGCGGGTTCAAATCCCGCCCGGTCCACCATAGAAACCTTTTCTGACGAAACTTTGCAACAGCCTTTGGGAAAGGCTGGCGAAATGAACGCCCCTCCTGCAAATGAGCAAAAAGTTAGTCGTGCACTCTCGAATTTGGAGAGTTCGATGCGAGTATTAAACAAGCTCTTGTAAGATAGTTTCAATCTCATATCGGCGCCCAAAGGACGCCTTCTCAAGTGAAACACTCACAAGCAAGCTTTTGGGAAAAAGCCTGACCAAGAAACTTTGTCTTCGTAAAGTTTCATCAAAGATCGTGATTTCTTTTTAGGGCTTCTTGCAATGGGATTTCAAAATCAAGCCCGCCATTTAAAGTTTGAATTCAGTAAGTTAAGGCTTTTTACGCGCGGGTTCTACTTGAACCGCGCTCCGAAGGAGCGCTAAAAGGCTTGAACCTCTTATAAAAGGCGCTTTCAAAGGAATTCATCCCTTCAAGAGGAGTAACTCAAGAAGAAATCCACTCAACGAACAGCAATTCAAAAGGGAATCACGAACTTTGGTCAAACTCTGCGGGACTATCGTCCCTTGCGTCGAGCAAAGCTCGACATCGCGCAGGCGAACAAGCTTTAACAAAGCTTGACCAAAAGAATGCCCTTCTTCTCAATAAGGAGCAAGAGGTCAGTCGTGCATTAATTAAGACGCGAGTTTAAAACGAGTTTAACTTCAAAGATGCCTTGAGTATTAGTTTCAACTTAGTTTTGGCGTCCGAAGGACGCCGTTTGAGGAGTGAAACACTCTTGAAAGAGCAAGTCAAAAAGAAACTCCGTCACAACTGCCGAATTTAAAAAAAAGCACCCAATTTTCCGCCAGCGCTTTCGTCAGAAAGGGCTGTAATGGTGGGCCCGCGGGGATTCGAACCCCGGACCTCCACCTTGTAAGGGTGGCGTCATAACCATCTAGACCACGGGCCCGCCCGAAGGGGAAAAACTGAGAGGAGATATAAAGCTTTCGCTAAACCTCCTCCAGAATTTCCGCAGGGGCTCCCGCGAATTCAACCAAGTACTCAGCCTCAACTATGTGGAGCCTTCCCGGCACGATGAGGACGTGCGGTTGCCTTCCGAAGTCCTCGTGGATCATGTCCCCAACGTAGCCCGCCCTTATCGTCGGGTTTAGAGAACCCGCCCTTGCTAAAACCACGACGAGGGTTTCCGGTGTGAAAACGCCTTCTCCCTTTCTCTCCTCGACCCGGAGGAGTATCTCCATCGCCTCGTTCGCCGTCATGTAGCGGTTCTGCTCGGCCTTTATGTCAAGGAACAAAAGCGTGTGAAGGCCGCGCTCCCTGTTTTCTTTAATCACGTCGTAGTGGCTCGTCGGGAACCAGTTTTTCTCAGGATAAGCAACGGTGGCGCTCTTTCCGAACTTGTAGATCTGGAGTCCCGTTACGGCCACCGCCGAGTAGATGCTCGGGGCGTGGATAACGTAGCTCTCAACACCAGCTTTCTTCGCCCTGATTCTAAGGTCGGAGTGGGTCGTCGCCACCATCGGATCCCCAGCGGTTAGAAACGCGACGTTCTTCTCCTTCGCCTCTGGGAGAACGATTCTCTCGAAGTTGAGCTCAACGTCCTCTCTGCTGAGCCTTATTATTGGCTTCCCGATGAGCTCCTCAATCCCCTCCATCGTCGTCCCGGCGAGGAGAGAAGTGTAGAACTCCGCAAAGACCTTATCGCATTTCCTGGCAATCTCAAGTCCCTTGAGCGTTATGTCCCTCTCATCGTAGAGTCCGAGGCCTATGAAGTAGAGCGCCATAAACACCACCCGTCCAAGAAGGAGGGGAAGCTTAAAAAGAAAACGCCGGGTTCAGAGGATGAGGGACACGAGATCCCTTATTGCCTTTTCGGGGTCCTCAGCCTTGGTAACACCGCTCGCGAGGAGAACCCCGACGCTTCCGAGTTCCAACGCTTTTTTCACGTCTTCACCCGTGCTTATCCCCGCTCCGGTGAGGACCTTGACCTCTGGGTTGACCTTCTTCACGAGCTCGACGGTGTTGGTTATGACCTCCGGCTTGGCCTTGCTCACGGGGATCCCCGTGCCGATGAGCTCCGGCGGCTCGACCGCAACGTAATCCGGGCCGAGGGCAGCGACCGCCGCGGAAACGGCGGGGTTGTTGGAGCAGACCATCGTCATGAGCCCGACTTCCTCGGCGCGTCTTATTGCCGCCTCAAGGTCTGCCAGGATCATCCTGTTCTCGGAGTGGTTGAGGAGCGTTCCAACGGCTCCGGCCTCTTTCACAGCCTCGGGAAGGACGTGGCCGGTGTGGCTTCCGGGCTTAATCGGGTCGATGTGCTGGGCAAAAACCGGGATCTCAACGCTCTCCGCTATGGTTCTCAAATCCGCGAGCTGGGGCGCGACGACTATGGTTATCCCGGTCTCCTTGTAGACCTTCTCGGCAGCTTTCGCTATTGCCAAAGCCCTCTTTCCGGTCGCCTCTATGTAGGTCTTGAAGTTAATCGCTATAATCGGCTCCTTCAGCTTCGCCATGGGTATCACCGTTGGTGTTATGAATTTGATCCTTAAACGTCTTTCCCAGGGAGCAACCACTAGCTCTCGTAACAACCTACACAAAAGAGTTAAGTATCGCCGAGCCCAGTATAGAGCGGGGATGCCCATGAACAAAGCGCTATTAGTGATGGCCATAGTTACGCTGGCCCTCTTCGGATACGCCGTTAAAACCGCCCACCTGCCCCCGGCGAGCGTCTCGTACCACGAGGTTTTCTACAAGGACAACGAAACGGTGGTCTTCGTCGAAAAGGACGGATGGGGTCTCTTCGAGATGGACCTGAAGCCGAAGGTCAAAGACTTCGAGCTGAGCATGAGCTTCCCCAAGGGAACCGAGTACCTCGTGGAGTACAACGGAAAGCAGTACCGGGGAACGGATGAGTTCAAGGTAAAGGTCTCGAAAGGGGGCACGATGTACGTCCACTTCAAGGTGCCAACGGATCTCGTGAACTCGATCTACTACAAGAACGGGAAGGCCGAGATAAAGATTCACATGGAGAAGATGCCCTTCTGGAGGGACGACTACACCCTACACCTGATCCCGAGGAAGAAGGACTGAACGCCCGAGAAAACGCCCCAACTCCCCGAGCGTTTCTTTTTCGTCCATTAGTTTAACGGATAGCCCGATCTCATCCGCGTATTTGAGAACCCAGCCCGGGCTTCCCTGAAAGGGAGTGATTATCCAGAGCTCGGGGAAGCCTGCGCGGTGGGCCTTGACCACGTCGTAGAGGACCCTCTGGGGGAACCACTTGAAAGATGCTTCGAGTTCGATGGCCAGGAGCCTTTTCTCGCCGTCGAGGATTGCAACGTCTATCCTCGTGCCGTCCGGCGTTCGGTACTCGGGAACGGCTTTGAAGCCAAGCTCGTCGGCGAGCGCGGTTATCTGACGGGTTAGGGTTTTGACCTTGATTGGAGACACCCCATGGGTTGAATCAGGAGAAGAGAAAAGAAAAGCTCAGCCAAGCCTCTTCTTAACCTCCTCAATCGCCTCCTCGGCCTTCAGCGGGTTCTTTATCCTGCCCTGGGCGAGCTCTTTCCTTCCGCCACCGCCACCGCCGGCGACGGAGGTTATTATTTTCGCCAGCTCTCCCGCTTTGAGGTCGAGGCCATCGCCGACTGCAACAACGAAGTGGCCCTCCCTGCTGATGAGGACAACGACGCGCTTCTCCTTCCTGAGCCTGTTCGCCGCTTCACGGAGGTCGTCCATCGTGCCCTCAACGACCGCGCCGATGAACTCTATATCGCCAACTTTCTCGACCCTGTTCTCCAGCTCGTAGACGAGGAGCTTGGCAAGCTCCTTCCTGAGCTTCTCGACCTCTTTCCTCGCTTCCTTCCACTCGTTGAAGAAGCGCTCGGCCGTTTCAGGTACCTTCTCCGGCGGGACGCGGAAGATTTCGGCGGTCTTCTTGAGCAACCTCTCGGTCTCCTGCATCCAGTCGATTGCCGCCTCTCCCGCCGCGAAGATTATCCTCTCAACGCCGTCCTGGATTCTCTCAGTGCGGAGAATCTTAATCGGGCCGATAAGCCCGGTGTTCGGCAGGTGAGTTCCACCGCAGGCCTGAACGTCCCAGTCCTCTATCTTGAGCACCCTGATGACCCTTCCCGGGACGACGCCACCCTGATAAAGCCTGAACCCGTACTTCATCTCTGCCTCGGTTCTCGGAAGCCACTCCCAGGTCACCTTCCTGTTCTCCATGACGACGCGGTTGGCGAGGCGCTCTATCTCCCTGAGCTCCTCCTCGGTTATGCGCTTGTAGTGGGAGATGTCCAGCCTCGCCCAGTCGGTGTGGAGCTGACTTCCAGCTTGCCAGACGTGCTTTCCAAGAACCCTGACGAGCGCGCCCATGAGGACGTGCGTTCCCGTGTGGTGGCGCATATGCTGGATTCTCCTGTCCCAGTCGAGCTTTCCGTGAACCTTAACGCCCGGCTTGAAGAGCTCCGGCCTCTCGACCCTGTGAAGGATTACCTTCCCGACCTTCTGGACGTTCGTGACCTTGACTTCCTCGCCGTTAACCTCGAGCGTTCCGGTGTCGTAGGGCTGACCTCCGCCTTCGGGATAGAAGGCCGTCTGGTTGAGCACGACCCAGTCGTCTATGACCTTAACGACCTCGGCGTCGAACTCCTTCATGAAGGGGTCCTCGTAGTAAAGCGTTCTCGTGTCGGGCAGGTCTTTAACGAGCTCGAAGTCCACCACGTATTCTCCGGCGGTCTTCTTCTCGGTCTTCTCGGCCTGCTTGGCAACGAGCGTGTAGAAGTTGTCCGGAATCTCGACCTTTATGCCCTCCTTCTGCGCCACTTCTGCCACTATCTCCGGCGTCAGGCCGTGACTCTCGTAGAAGAGGATGAGCTTCTCGAGCGGAAGCTCGTTTATGCCCCTCTTTTTGAGCTTGGCTATCTCGCGCCTCACGAGGTCGCTTCCCCTCTTGAGGGTCTCGTGGTAGCGCTTCTCCTCAACGTTGATGATGTCGAGTATAACGTCCTCCATCTCCTTGAACTCGGGGAACGTCGGTGAGAGCTCCTTTATGTGCATCGCGACGATTTCGGCGAGCGGTACCTCAAGGCCGAGCTCCCTCAGATGTCTTATGCTCTTCCTGATGAGGAGCCTTGCCAGATAGCCGGCCTTGACGTTGGACGGGATTACGCCGTCGGCGAGCATGAAGGTTAAGGCCTTCGTGTGGTCAGCTATGGCGTAGATTAGCTCGTAGGGCCTAATGGCCTTCTCAAGCTCCTCGACGCTTATTCCGACGCGTTTGGCAACCTGCTCGCGGAGGTAGCGCAGGTCGCCCATGTCCTCGATGTCGAACATTCCCGCCAAACGGGAGTTCTCCATAAGAATTCTCTCGTCTATCTTCTCGACCCCGGCCATCTTCTTGAGCGGTTCGATTACGTAGCCGAGAACGGCGTCGTAAGCCGTTGGAGTGCCGTGGCTCATCCAGACGAGCCTCTCAAGGCCGTAGCCGGTGTCAACGACCTTCGTCTCCATCGGGACGTAGTAGTCGCCCTTTATCTCGACCACCTGACTTGGGTCGGCGTTCTCCGGGGCCTTCTTGTACTGCATGAAGACGAGCGTTGCAACCTCGAGACCGCGGTAGAGAACCTCGAAGGCCGGTCCGGCGTTTCCTCCGCCGGCCCAGGGGTTCTCCTTGAAGGTTATGTCCTCTGGCTTCATCTTCAGCTCCTTGGTGAAGAACTCAAAGGCGAGCTCAACGGTCTCGTCCATCCAGTAAATCGGCTTGCCGGGGTAGTTGAAGGCGTGGTGGGCCATCATCTCGAAAATCGTGAAGTGCCTGCCGGTTATTCCGACGTTGTCTATGTCGGTGAAGCGAATCGAGGGCTGGGAAATCGTGAGCGGGTTCGCCGGCGGGTCGGCCTCACCGCTGATTACCCAGGGCTGGAAGTCCATGATTGAAGCGCCGACGAGGAGGACGTCGTCCCTCCAGCGCGGAAGAACCGGGTAGCGCTTGACCCTCCCGTGGCCGTGCTTTTCGAAGAAGCTCAGGAACTTCTCGCGCATCTCGTCGAGGGTGTACTTCTTCGGTATGCCGGGCTTCCCTATGAACTGGTACTCGTCACAGGGCGGGTCGCCGCAGGTTTCCCTGTCAGGGTCGAGCGTCCAGAAGTATTTGCCGCACTTGGGGCACTTCTTCCTTATCCAGCCTTCCTCCTTGAACATACGAGTCGTCATGTCCATGCCCATGATCTTCACCCCTTAAGCTGGAACTAAAAAGAGGCCAATCCTATTAAGGTTTTTCTCCACAGTTCTGGCCAGAATCGAGGTCCTCAAGCTCTTCCTCCCGGACTATCACAAAGGGAATCTTGAGCTTTTTCAGGAACTCGATGATCTGTCTCTCCCGCCTCTCGAGGAGCTCTATCTTGTACCTGAGGCTCGTGTTTTCAATGCTGAGGCTCGTAACCTCATCGGTCTTCCTTTTGAGCTGCATTCTGAGCTCGATTATCTCTTCCTCAAGCTCTCTGATAGAACGTTCGAGCCTCTCGATCTCCTCTATGTACTCCCGACAGAGGCGCCGTTTTATCATGCCGGTCAGCCCCGCGAAACCTCTTCACAGATCAGGGGGCTCCAGAGTCATCATCCCAGACCGAGTTCGCGGTGTCGTTAATAAGCTTTGGGTCGCCCATCAGACAATGGTTTTTCAAAACTTAAAGGTTTTTGTGGAATAAAACAAAAAAATCATGCCGAATTTTGCGATGTTGTCCCGGCAAAATTCACAAATTTTAAAACCTCAACCGCGCATAACAGTAAACGATAACGTACACCAAAGCAGCAACACGCGGTTTAGCGATCTAAAAAGTGCATTAAACCACTGGCTTAACGGGGTGGTACGGATGAGTTGGGTTATCGACTTTATAAACTGGCTCGATGGGGAGGTCTGGGGCGTCCCCATGATAGTACTGCTGCTCGGTACGGGCATACTGCTGACAACGATTCTGAAGGCCATCCAGTTCAGGAGACTCGGGTGGGCGATACGCTTCACCCTCTTCGAGGGGCGTAAGAAAACCGGAGAGGGCGACATCACGCCTTTTCAAGCTTTGATGGCAACGATATCCGGAACGGTTGGCATCGGTAACATCGCTGGCGTTGCAACCGCCATACACTTCGGCGGTCCCGGAGCGCTCTTCTGGATGTGGATAACCGCGCTCGTGGGAATGGCCACGAGGTATTCGGAAGGTCTACTCGGCGTCGCCTTCAGAGACAAACTGCCCGACGGAACGCAGATAGGGGGAACCTTCAACTTCCTAGAGAAGGGCTTCGCGATGGAGAACATCCCCAAAACTGGCAAGTACATAGCGGCCGTATTTACGCTCCTCTTCGCGATCTTCATAGGCAGGGACGCCATGAAGCTGAGCGGTGCGACCCAGGTGGGGGCGATAATCGTCGCGGTGCTCTTCGCGATTCTCGGTCTCTTCCTGCTCAAGGACGATGCATACCCGACGCTCGGCAAGGTTCTCGCGGTGCTCTTCGCACTGTTCGCATCGATAGCGGCCTTCGGAATAGGCAACATGACCCAGTCCAACTCCGTCGCCGATGCACTGAAAACAGCCTTCCACATACCGATGTGGGTGAGCGGTGCCGCGCTGGCTATCCTGACCTTCATAGTCGTCATCGGAGGTATCAAGAGGATAGGCGAAGTTGCGGAGATGCTCGTGCCATTCATGGCGATAATCTACTTCCTCTTCGCCATAGGCGTCTGGATCAAGTTCGCAGGCAAGCTTCCCTCTGCATTCGCCCTCATCGTCAAGGACGCCTTCACGGGCCAGGCGGTCGCGGGTGGAGCTATCGGTCAGGTTGTCCTCTGGGGTGTTAAGAGGGGTCTGTTCTCCAACGAGGCCGGCCTCGGTACAGCAACGCTCGCCCACGCGGCCGCCAAGACAGATCACCCGTCAAGGCAAGCCCACGTCGCCATGCTCGGTCCCTTCATCGACACCCTGATAATCTGTACGCTCACGGGCGTCTCGATAGTCGTTACGGGGGCGTACATGGACACAAGCCTCAACGGTGCCCCTCTTACACAGGCGGCCTTTGCAGCTGCCTTCGGCCACGCTGGAGAGATAATGGTGGCGATTGGTATAATTCTTTTCGCCTACTCGACGATCCTCGCGTGGTCCTTCTACGGCAGGCAGAACGTCATGTACCTCGCCAAGTGGCTTGAAAAGGATCCCGAGAAGTTCGCCAGGCTCTACCCCAGGCTCCACCTCATATACAACCTGCTCTTCGTCGTCTTCATTTACATCGGAGCCGTTACGAAGCTGGAAACCGTCTGGAACTTCTCGGACATGATGAACGGACTGATGGCCATCCCGAACCTCATAGGCCTCCTCGTGCTCTCGTGGTACGTCAAGGAGAAGACGGAGGAGTTCGTCTCCGCCAACCCGTGATTTCCTTTTCTCCCATTTTAACGGCAGGAGGGAAGAAAATGGATTCTGATTATCCGCGAATAGTTGTCGAACCGCCCGGGCCAAAGGCGAGGGAACTCATAGAGCGGGAGAAGCGCGTAATCTCCCGGGGCCTCGGCGTCAAGCTCTTCCCGCTCGTTCCCGAGAGGGGTCATGGAGCGTTGATAGAGGACGTTGACGGAAACGTCTTCATAGACTTTTTGGCCGGAGCGGCCGCCGCTTCCACCGGCTACTCCCATCCCAAACTCGTGAAGGAAGTCCAGGAGCAGGTTGCCAAGATACAGCACTCGATGATAGGCTACACCCACAGCAAGAGGGCAATAGAGGTCGCCGAGAAACTCGTTGAGATAGCACCGCTGAGCAACCCCCTCGTGCTCTTCGGAATGAGCGGGAGCGATGCGGTTGACATGGCCCTCCAGGCCGCGAGGTTCTCGACGAGAAGACCATGGATTCTGTCCTTCATCGGAGCGTATCACGGGCAGACCTACGGGGCCACATCAATAGCGGCCTTCCAGAGCTCCCAGAAGAGGGGCCTCTCACCGCTCCTGCCCAGCGTCGTCTGGATCCCCTATCCCAACCCATACCGAAACGTCTGGGGGATCAACGGCTATGAAGAACCGGACGAGCTCATAAACCGCTTTCTGGACTACCTCGAAAACTACATATTCGCCCACGTCCTCCCACCCGATGAAACGGCCGTCTTTATGGCAGAGCCGATACAGGGCGACGCCGGCATAGTCGTTCCGCCCGAGAACTTCTTCCGGGAACTTAAGGCGCTCCTCGATGAATATAACATACTCCTCGCGATGGATGAGGTTCAAACCGGGATAGGGAGAACCGGGAAGTGGTTCGCGAGCGAGTGGTTTGGTATCGAGCCAGACCTCTTAATCTTCGGCAAGGGGGTCGCGAGCGGTATGGGGCTGAGCGGCGTCATCGGAAAGAGGGAACTCCTTGAGAACCTGACGAGCGGCTCGGCCCTTCTTACACCGGCCGCAAATCCAGTCGTTAGCGCGGCCGCGAAGGCCACCCTCGAGATAATCGAGGGGGAGAACCTTCTGGAGAACGCCCTTCGCGTTGGCGGGTTCATCAGAAAGCGCCTCGAGGAGATGGCAGAAAACTACGAGGTTATGGGCGACGTCCGCGGGAAGGGGCTCATGATCGGGGTGGAGATAGTTAGGGACGGAAGGCCCGACCCAGAGCTAACAGGGAAGATATGCTGGCGTGCCTTCGAGCTCGGCCTAATCCTGCCCAGCCACGGCATGTTCGGCAACGTGATCAGGATTACGCCGCCCCTCGTCATAACGGAGGAGATCGCGGAGAAGGGCCTCGAAATAATGGAGAGGGCCCTGAAGGACGCACTGGCGGGAAAAGTTAAGGGCAAAGTGGTTACATGGCACTGAGGTGATGTCCTTGATTGAGAGGCTGAAGGAGATCTACCGCCTCTGGCGCTCCCGCTGCCCCTTCGTCAGAAGGCTTGAGGAGTGGAGGATGAGGAGGAAGGCGAGGGAGTTCAGGATCCGAGGTTAACTTTTTAACCTCGATGTCCACTTTAAGACGGTGGTGTCTTTGAAGAGGGCATTGCTCCTCCTCATGCTCCTAGCGGTCTTTGCCCTCCCCGTCCAGGGGACGAGCCTTTCAACTGACTACTACCAGTTCACCCATGCCGCAACCTATTACTTCGACGCAACCTTTTACGGCCATCCAGTCTACTTCCCAAGCTGGGCCCAGGAGCATATCTGGGACAGGCACGTCCTCGGCTACGAGAGGGATTACAAGTACAAGACCACCTTCTATCCCCTCGGCCAGTACGTCGGCGAAAGGAAACTGCCGGAAACCATGGACGGCTACGACATGGTGTACCTCATCGAGGAGACCATCGAGTACGGCCACGTGGACTTCAGCGGGGACTACGCGGTGGTGACCTACTACCTGCCCTACTACCAGTACCGGGAGTACGGGGTGAGCGAGATGAAGGTCATTCTCGAGAAGGAGTACTACTACGGACGCGTTTACTTCGAGGTCATGACCGCCTATCCGGTTTACGGCCCGGAGGTTGCGGTCTACCTTAACCACCACTGGGTGAATTAATGAAATCAGAGGCCGAGGAGCCCGAGTAGCTCCTCGACAAGGCCCTCTTTTTTCACAACCTTCTGCTCGCCAGTTTCCATGTCCCTTATCGTGACGTTGCCGTTCTCGAGGTCCCTCTTCCCGATGAGAACCACGTACGGCACGTTAAGCCTGCCCGCGTAGTCGAGGGCCTTTCTCAGCTTCCTTCCCGTCAGCTCGACGTCAGCTTTAACGCCCGCCCTTCTGAGGGCAGATACCACCTCGACGGCCGTCTTCCTGAGTTCGACTTCCTTGCCAATGGGAATCACGTAAACGTCGGGCCTGAGCTTGATTTCCGGAATCAGACCCTTCCACTCGAGGATTGGAATGAGCCTCTCTACCCCAATCGCGAAGCCCGTCGCCGGGGTCGGCTTTCCGCCAAAGACCTCGATGAGGTTGTCGTAGCGGCCGCCGCCGCCAATCGAGCCGATTCCGAGGTCGTTCGGCGCTATCGCCTCAAAAACCACGCTCGTGTAGTAGTCGAAGCCCCTCGCGATTCCGAGGTCAATCCTAATCCACTTCGAGACCCCGTATGCTTCAAGCAAATCGACGAGCTCGTAGAGGCGCCTTATCTCGGCTTTAGCTACCTCGCTCGTGAACAGCTCCTCGGCCTTCGGGAGGACCTCGTTCGGCTCGCCCTTGATTTCAACCAGCGAGAGGACCTTCTCGACTCCTTCATCGCTCAGCCCGAAGTCCCTCAAGGCCTTGACGAACTCCTCTTTGGTAAGCTTGTCCTTCTTGTCTATGAGCCTCATGAGCCCGATGTCGTCTTTGACGCCGAGCATCTTGGCGAACTCGTCGAGCAGAACCCTGTCGCCGATGTTGACGGTGAAGTCCTCAAGGCCCGTTGCGAGGTAGCTCTCGGTGAAGAGCGCTATAACTTCAGCATCGGCCTCAACCCTATCGCTCCCGATGAGCTCAACCCCCGCCTGCCAGAACTCGCGGTAACGACCGCTCTGAGGTTCTTCATACCTGAACATGTTGGCCATGTAGTACCACTTGATTGGCTTCGGGGCCGTCTGGAAGGCTGAAACGTAGAGCCTCGCGACGCTCGACGTCATGTCAGGGCGGAGCGAGATGTCCCTTCCGCCCTTGTCGAGGAAGGCGTAGAGCTGTTTTACAACCTCCTCACCGCTCCTGAGTTTGAAGAGCTCGGTGTACTCGAAGGTTGGAGTTAGAACCTCGTGGAAGTTGTAGCGCTCGAAGACCTCGCGAATCCTCTCGAAGACCCATCTCCTCTTCGCCATCTCCTCGGGCAGAAAATCCCTCGTCCCTTTAACGCGCTCAACCTTCATTCCTCTCACCTTTTCGGAAGAGGGGAGGGAGAAGTTAAAAGGTTATCCGCCAGCGCTCATCCGGCGGAGGTCATGAGGAGATATATCCCGACGACGCCCTCGACCATCATCTGGGCGCCAATGGCCATTATGAAGAGACCGATTATCCTGATTGTGACGCTCAGGAAGGTCTTGTTGACGGACTTCATCATGTAGAGCGCCACGAACATCGAGAGCGCAACGACTGCAATCGCTATGGCCGTCGCTGAAAGGGAGACGATGTAGCCGTATTCCGCCGTGAGGGTTATCACCGCGGTTATGGCGGCGGGGCCGGCTATGAGGGGCATCGCGACCGGGACGGCAGCGAGAGCGAGTATGTCGCGCTCCCTCTTGAGGGTGAACATTCCACCGCCTTCCAAAGCCTCAAGGCCGATTTTAAAGAGAACGAAGCCACCTGCAACCTTCAGGGCGTTTATGTTGATGTGGAAAATCTCCTGGAGGATTATCTGGCCCGCTATCGCAAAGCTCGCCAAGAGAAGGAAGCCTATCAGGTTGGCCCTCACGATAAGGGCCTTTATGTCCTCTATGTGAAAGTCCTCGCGCAGGAAGCTGACGAGGAGTATCTTGTCGCTCGGGTCAATCATGATGAGCATCAGCAACGCTGAGCTAAGTATCGTTGACAGCTCGCTCATACCGAAAGCTGGGGAAAGCGATTTAAAAAGCTACCCCAACCAAGAGCGAGCGATGACGAAACCGGGGTCTTCTCTACGTGAGTTTTTGTGTGCTCACGTAGAGGTTCATTCCCCGAGCTACTGCGAGTGCCCGGACTTGGACCGCCCCGCCCACTCTCCTTCTCTTCCAGCACACTACGGCGGAACGGGTCGCCCGAACACCCACAGGGTTCAACCAGCCCTCCACCTCGCCTAGCTCACTGACTTCACCGGGCCGGCATCATTGCCAAAAACTATTTAAGTAAACAAGTATTTAAGAATTTTGGTGAATACAATGGGCGTCATCACTGTGAAAATACCGGACGAGCTGGAAGTCAAATTCCGAAAGAAAATCCTCGACGTTTATGGAGTCAAAAAAGGCGCCCTCGGAATGGCCATAACGGAGGCTATCGAGTTATGGCTCGAAAAACACGAACGATCCGCCGAGCAGAAGTGAATTACATCACAATCAAAACAAAACTCGAACCAGAAACGCATGAGGATTACCTAAAACTTGCTCTCCTGACAGAAAAATTCAAAAGAGCCGTCGAACTGGCGATAAGACTCCAGCTCAAGGGCATTAAAAAGAGTGAAGGCGTAAAGGAAGTTTCTCGGCTGGTTCTCAACAACTGGTGGTATTCTGACAGCGCGTGGGATTACGCAAAAATGCTCCGCAGGGGTGCAGAACAAAACGGTGGAAATCCAAGACACATTCACTTGAAATCAAAATTCCTAATCAGCAAACCCAAGGAGAACGAGAAGGGGAACAGAAACGTAAAGATTGAAGGGTTGAACGCTAGAATCCGCTCGAACGGTGAATGGTTAAATTTTAAGATGAAAACGGGCAAGAAGTTTCTTCCGGTTATTCTTGATGTTCAGAAATTCAAATACGGCGCTCAGGTTGTCCTGAGGAATGAGAAAGTTTACCTGCATGTTCAGGTGCCTTTCGAGGTTTATCTTAAACACTACGGGAGAATTAATGATGGAAAGCTTTACACTGGTTTTGATTTGAATTCTGACAGGGTGAATATGGTTATTCTCGATGAGAGGGGGATTATTAGGGACGTTAGGATTGAGCATTTTCCTGAAGTTAATTCTCCGGGGTTCTCGAAAAGGAGGGCTCGGGATTTGAGGTTAAAGGCTCTCGCTCATCTTCTGGATTATGCGTTTTATCATGGTGTTGGGATCGTGTTCTTTGAGGATTTGGGGAGGATTAAGAGGAGAAATGGAAGAGCTACGAGTTCTAAAAGGGGGAATCGTAAGGCCTCGAATTTCGCTAAGAAAGAACTTCTTGAGCACGGTGTTGTTATGGCGTTGAAGAGAGGTTTTGAGGTCTATCTGGTTAATCCTGCTGGTTCTTCAAAATTGGGACAAGAACTTGCTCAAGGATTGGGTTTAGACGTTCATTCCGCCTCAGCCTTTGTGATTGGTTGGTGGGGAGTTAATTCACTGAAAACTCACAAACACTCTCAAAAAGAAGAACAGTTTAGTTAGGCACTGGCTGAGTCGTGATGAGCACTCGGTTGGCCGAGCTATCCCTTTGAGAAAACCACCTTCAGCAAAGGCGGCGTCACGAGGGTCGTCACGAGAACCATCGCTATCGCTATTGAGAAACTTTCGGGAGTTAGAACGCCCTCGGCGAGGCCGATGTTGGCCATTATCAAGCCAACTTCCATCCTCGGGATCATCCCGACGCCTATCTGGAGTGCTTCGATTTTCCTGAATCCTGTAAGGAGCGCGCCGGCCCCACAGCCGAGAACCTTGCCAACGACGGCGAGGAAGGAGTACAGGAACGTAAACGACCCCGCAACGAGGAGAACGTGAACGTCAGTTTCGGCACCGACGCCGACGAGAAAAACTGGTATGAACAGCGAGTAGCCAAGGGTTATCATCTTGTCGGTTATCTTCTTCGCGTCCTCGCTTCCCGCAACGAGAACGCCCGCGAGATAGGAGCCCGTTATGGCCGCTATCTCGAAGCGCTCCGCGAGGTAGGCGAAGAGCAGCATTATGACGAGGGCAACGCTCGTCACTGTCTCGGGAAGGTTTATCCTGTGAGAGGAACGGAGAACCCGCTTTATAACGCCCCTGCCGAGGAGGTAGCTGAGGAGAAAGAACGCCGAGACCTCGGCCAGGATTATCCCGATGTCGAGGGGGGAAACCGTTCCCTTCGTGCTCATTGCCACGAGGATCGTCAGGATTATTATGCCGAGGACGTCGTCGACGACGGCAGCCGCCAAAATAGTCGAGCCGACCTTCGAGCGGAGGCGCTTCATCTCCAGGAGCACGTTGGCAGTTAGGCTGACGCTCGTGGCGGTCATCACGCCTCCCAGGAAAAGGGCCTCCATCCGGGGATAGCCCCACTCGATCGCAACGGCGTAGCCGAAAATGAAGGGGACGATAACACCGAGGCTCGCTATCACGAAGGAGGGGAACCCAACGCGCTTGAACTCCTCGATGTCGGTCTCAAGGCCGGCAAGGAAGAGCAGCATCACGACGCCCAGATCGGAGATCAGCCTGACGCCCTCACCGTACGTCACAAGATCAAGAAAGCTAACGCCAACCACTATACCCCCGAGTATCTGGCCCATCGCCGCCGGAAGGCCGATCTTTGAGCTCAGGTAGCCCGAGAGCTTGGCCGTTATCAGTATCACCGCGAGCTCCAGGAACGGGTCCATTGAAACACCTCACAGCGAGACAAGCCTTATGAGCCGGATTATGTCCTTGACCTCAAGGATGCCGTGAACCTTTCCATCGTCATCCACGACCGGGAGGTGGTGCTTCCCGCTCTCCAGCATGACGCTTATTGCGCTACCGAGGTCGTCCTTTAAATTGATTGTTATCGGCCTCGTCACCATGATGTCCTCCACCCGGGTCGCCCTGCTAACGGAGTAGCGTTTGAGCAGCGAGAGCCCAACGACCGAATGGTGCCTCGGCGGCGCGAAGAAGTGGAGTATGTCCTTCATCGTGACGAAGCCTATCAGCCTGCCGGAGTCATCGACGACCACCGCAGAGCTCTCCTCGTCCCGGAGGAGTGCTATCAGGTTCACGAGGGAATCCGCCGGCTTAACCCTGACGAAGTCCCTGTCCATGACTATCTCCACCGGAACCTTGCCTATGTAGCGGATGTTGTGGCTAAGCTCCTCCTTTCGCTTGAGCTGGAGGAGTCTCCTCTTGCTGTGGATGAGGGAGAGCTTCTTCGCCTTGCTCCACTTCTTCGGCTGGGTCTCCATAGGGTGTCACACCTTAACGTTGAATTCATTCCCCCGGGTTTAAACCTTTCGAACTTTCCAGATTTTGACTCGATAGCCGGTTCCTTCAGCATGTCCGCCTTCCTCCAGGCCCTCTCGGATTCATTCATATTCACCGGCTGGAAGTACGCCAAGTACGAAACCTGGGCCGTCGAAAAGGAGTACTGGCCCACCTCGCCGTCCCAGGCGCCATCGGGAACCCTCACCGCGAACCCTCTTGTCAGCACCTCCTCGATCTGGAGCGCCATCCTGAATCAGAACCCCGGATCGTTCGTCTACGCCGTCAAAGCCACAAAGAACGACGTCCTGGATGCCATATCCTCCGCCTCTGCCTATTATTCAAACGGAGGCATCGCCTTCTCAACGGTGACGATAAACAGCAACGGAAAGACAGTCAGGAGGTACAGCTGGGAAAACGCCCTCAACGCCTACAGAACCCTCGGAGAGCTCTACACCATCGCCGTCGCAATAGAGAAGGGCAACTCAAACCCCGAACTCTGGGGCCTGGCGAGGGAGAAGTACGACGAGCTGGAGAAGTACATGAAGGTCAGGCTTGTATCGACATCCTTTACGCCGAACCCCGTTCCACCGAAGCCGAGTCCGATGCCGATCCCGCTCGATATCTCAACGCCAAGCCTCCCGAAAACTTCAAGCACCACAACACAGACGCCCGTTTTCAAGATAAACGCCATCCGCGTCGTTAGGACCACTCGGGATTCGAACCCCATTAAATACCACGTCCTCATCGACTACACCGTTACCGGAGGACAGGTCGTTGTCTACAACGTAACATTTAACACCGGCAGCGAGGAGCAGACGATAACCCCTGGAATCCTCGATCCGGGAAGCGGAACCATCGAGAGCGGAAACTTCACCGCCCCGGTCGGAGTCCTCGACGGCTCGCTGAAGGTCAAAGTCGGCGGAATAGTCACGGTAACCTACAGACCGGTGGTCACGCCAGACGGGGGCAGCATTATTATCAAATCCACCTCCGCTCCGGCCAGCATCGGTGAGCCCTCGATCTCGGGCTACTCTGACGACATCACCGCGATAAGGGTGATAAAGCTCGAATACACCGGAACCTTCGATCTCATATCCCAGCTCGACCCCGAAAAGGTTAAGGTGAAGGTGATCCCATCGAAGGACGTGGCCGAGGTGGGCGACTCGATAACCTTCAAGCTCAGGATCAAGAACGGGAACACCCTGCCGATTAGGGGTTACTACACCCTCTACGCCCAGGTGCCGGACGGTCCGGGCAAGAGAACGGTAAAGCTCGGCGGGGACAGGGTTACCCTCGGAGCGAACAAGGAAACAGAGATAACGGTCTCCACCGTTCCCTACTCTGAGCCCGGCAGGTACGAGTACTTCGCGGTGTTCTCCTACGCGGGTTTACAGGCAACCGACAGGGGCAGCGTCCTCGTCCAGAGGGAGGACGATCCGGGGAAGGTGTACATTGAAGGGGTCGAGGTTAATCCCGACCTGCCAAAGGAATACGAAACCGTCAACTTCACGGTAACTCTGGGCAATACCTATCCCACCGCGGAGGACTTAAAGATCGCCCTCTACATCGACGGCAGAGTTGTGGACGAGAAGAACGTGGGAATTTCCGCGAACTCCGAGAACAAAGTTGTTCTCAGGTGGTCTTCCGCCGAGAAGGGAGACCATAGCTACCGCATTGAAGTCAACAGAACCCTCGGCAACGTGAACCTGGGGAAAGTTGATACGTATTCCGGAAACATCACCGCGTTTGATGGAGACTTTGGGGTCTCATTTACAGTTTGGCCTAGGACGCTTGACGGCGGAGGTAAGGTATGGTTTACTGTGAAGGTGAGGAATTACAGGCCTGATAAGCTGGACGTGAGGGGATTCATCGAGGATGAGGATGGAGCCGTTATAGTTAAGATGGGGGGCAGTGGGGTATACACTATTCCAGCCAGGAGAGAAAAGAGTTTTAGCTTTTCGTACACCGTCTATGGAGTCGCAAACCACACTTTCAAACTCTTCATCGACAACACGGACGGAAAACCCAACGGCAACGGAGAAGAACACTGGGATGAAGGGACGATGGAGGTAAACCCGGTAGGAAACATAATAGCCAACATGAGCTGTAAGCCCGCTGTAATAAGCTATACTGGATCCACTTCATGTAGGATAACCTTACTGAACCAAGGAGACAGTGACGTGGCGATCTCAGTAGCTTCGGTTGACTTTGGAACATTACGAGAAGTCTGGAACGGAGCAAATACTAAGGGAATAAATGTAGATCTAGCAAGTGTTGTATTACCCCCTAATGATGACAAAACAATAGTAGTGCATATAGATTTGGAAGGATTAGCCCAAACGATTTGGGGGGATAAGTATTATGCTAGGAACTTTTTAGAACATGAGTCTTACATGATAACTGTAAACTTTGACAACATTTATCCTGTGAGTGACACAGTTTCAGTATTCTACGAGGAGTCATCAATAGAAAAGCACTCTAGGGAGTTAGGTTCAATAATAGGTGGGTTCATTGGAGGGGTTATTGCTGGAGCTATAACAGAGGGGAGTGCTACTGAAGAAGGAATAGTAACTGGCGCAGCTTTGGGTGCAATACTTGGTGATAAAATATCCTCAGGAGTAGTTTCGATACTGGATTTCTTTATTGATATATCCAACTTCAAGTTACAGGATATACCAAATGACTCAGTTCAAGACAACAATAGTGTTAATGGGGGGTGAGGACATGAGATGGAGTTTTAGCCTTTCTCTTTCTATACTCTTTTTGTTATTTCTAGCATGGCTACCTCTGGCCATTTTGCTGATACTGCCAATTCAGGAAACCGGTGCGCCAATTATTATGGGATCAGTAACTATGCCATTAATTTTCCTTTGGTACAATAAAAAGGAATATCTACCAAGCTTGGCATTCTTTGTGTCATTCTATCCACTCTCGATGCTCTTATATTTGATCAGGGATAATGTTCCCCCATTCGTAGTGGGTTTTATAATAGCATCAATCTTTGTAGTGCCTGCCTATTTACGTGACTTTGAAAAGAACACTTGGAAATTCTACGCCTTGGTGTTTGCGTTTCTCTTTTCACTTACCAACGTTGATGCATTAATAACAAGTATATTAATTATGTTCTTTGGGGTATTAACGGTTATTGGAGTTGAGAACCCAAGATATTTGTCTCTAGGGTTATTTGGAATGTACACTGTCTCGTCAATAAAACTACTGGCACCTAACATTCAACTCAGCGTACTATCTGCATATATCCTTATTGGAGGGGCATACTATGTCATTACATACTATGTTATTAATAATATATATTCTTAGACTATTCCCGAGGAGACAAAACATGAAAGCGACCTTCAATGGATATTGGAGGAGACCGTGAAAGGCGACAATCATTTCCCACGAGAAAATGATAACAATGTAGTAGTGGGGGTATGAAAAATGATGGAGTTTATTGATCTTTTCCTCCTTTTATTTGTATTGGCCGTAGTGGGGATTGGCACTATTATAGAGGGCATCAGGGGAATTGGCTTTGGGGCAATAGCGTGGATATCCTTTATAGCAGCCATCAAGTATGGAAACCAAACAGATATTCGAGTAGCTTACATGTCCATACTATTGTGGGCTATGGCATCGGGATTCGCTCTTTGGCATAGATTGTTTCCATATAAACCTCTAAACTTAGCGAGTGCTATCTCACTTTCCTATGTACCGCCCATTGTTCTCTTGCTTTTGCTTAACGGTCACGAGTACCTCGGAGTTACTGGCCTTTTTGTGATATGGATGCTAATAGACGAGAACATTTCCAAACGCATCTCACCAGAAATATCCAGAAACAAAACCCCAGAAATTTTAGTGGGGATTCAAATTTTAGTTATCGGACTGCTTACGTTGTCCCCCTACGTAATTCCGTACTCCCTCCTGCTATGGTGGTGGTATAAACTAACAGTAAAAAGGAGATGAGAAATGGATATTCCTTGTGCCATTTATATTTCCAAACATCATGACATGAAGCTATCCGCGGAGAAGGGCAACTTAGTCTTAGACATGAAATGCGAAGGTATACTTCACAAACCCCACAGACGTCGAATGGAACATCACAAATGTGACTATGGATGCACGTGTCCTCAAAACACAGAGTACAAAGGATTTAACTATCGAGCCCACTAAGACTATAATTACGCACACTGTACCACCAAGAGACATTGGAGAAATTAAGCTTGAGTTCCATGATACCATTGCTTCAAGTGGTGTATTGGGTAAAGTAATTAAACTTGGAGAACTGGATGATGCAAATGTTCCAGTTCAAGCAAGCTTCACTGTTTATGTCAACAACAAACCCGCAGTCATAGATTCCCAAGGAAAAGAGTGGTATCTAGGTTACACAGCACACACAGAAGTTAAAATAGTCACTGATGGAGACAGAGTAGCAGAAGATATAACCACGGACCTGATTGCCAATGTGGCCACAGATGCCATTATAGGTGCGGCAATCGGAAACGCTGTCCTACCAGGCATTGGTACAGTGCCTGGAGCCATTGTAGGAGCCGTGTTTGGACTCGTTACAAACTTTGTTGGAGGTTACGTTCTCCATGACATATTGGGAATACCTTGAGAACATATATTGGGGGTGCGTTGGCCATGGACGCTAGATTAAGGATTAGTCTTGGAGTTCTCCTTCTTGCCTTTCCTCTTTTTACTGTATGGATAGTGATTGGTTTTAGGTACTTTTTAGTCATTGCAGAGTTTCTTTTCTCCCTGTTCCTTGGATGGTCCTTTGTGTTATCCAAATTAAGACAGAGAAGCTCAAGGGTATGGCAGGTTTTCTTTATGGTGGAGAGTTTCCTTTTTGGTGTCGGTTACGTTGTTTACGGCCAGGGATTTATAATATCCCAGTTATACGTGATTCTCTCCCTCAGCAGTCCGGGCTTTCTCATGGGTTATTTGGCTTCCAAGTGGAATAGCGGAGGGATTTCTACATCGCTTAGATACTACAAAGCGCTGATTATTACAGTGGCGTTTTCGTTTTTTATTGTTCTCCTTAATCACGATACCAACTTATTGTTTTTAGCCACAGTAGATTCAACATGTGTGCTCTGTGGAGGGTACTTTCTGCTTTCAGAAATAATAGAAAACATTAATAGAACAGCAGGAGATATGGAAGAGCTGGGATGATAAGGGAAATGGTTGTGCCTGAAGTTTGGACAAAGGTTGGCCTTTTCACGAATTTCGAAGCTAGTTATCTATTTCACAAGGGAGTAGGGTGGCCGTGATGAAAAATAGCGAGCTTGGAATCGGAGTTTCCCTCCTTATTTTTTCCTTTGCCGCCCTCGGGGTACTGGTGAGCGGAAAAATAGCATTAGAAATACTAATTGCAATCCTATCCATCTTCCTCGGATGGAGCCTCCTCAAAAACGCGGAGAACCCCACAGAGACAAAGTTCATAAAACTAAACAGAACACTCCTAACCCTAATCATCATACTCGTGATAATCATCTACCACCGCCATGGCATCAAACCCGCATTGGGAATGATCTATACGGCTGCATACCTTAGCGGACCAGCCGCATTCGGATGGTTTTTAGCATTTAAAACACGATACAAAATAAAAAAGAAAGGAGCAAAACTAGCCGCCAAATACCAAAAACTCTTCCTCTTTATAATCACATTCGATCTAATCCTTGGTATCTATCATTCCACCAGATCATGGTTACTCACCCTGGCAATCCCCATCGGAATACTGGGCGGCAGTTACCTAACGTTATGGGGACTGGAAAAGACAGACACTCCCCAATCCTAATGCCGTTTCATGGCTTGAGGTTGTTCCGGGGGAGATTGATCAGGGCGATTGGACGATGGTCTACATTACGGTTGAAAATACAGCCGACTACGCTCAAACCTGGCCGTTCGAGCTCTTGATGACACCGGAAACGTATGGTGGCCGAGGGGACAGTCATGGAGAACCCAAAACTACACCATCACCGGCGACGGATACTTAAAAATCTACGCTCACAAGAAAGCACACATACTCACAGCTATCGGCCCACTATACCAGAACACCACTCTCTACCTGAAAATCGGAGGACTCACCATGACATCAGCGTACGTAGATGTTAATGGTAATCCCTACTTAGAGATTACGAATGTTTCATGCGGAGATTTGTTTTTGCAAGTTAATTCTATTACCGCTACCTATGGCGGAACTGTTGATTGTAAAATTGGCTTTGTTAATCCTCATAATCAGCAGGTTGGTGTTCAGCTCAAAGACTCTAGTGTTTTGGTGGATTTCCCAATGAGCCACAGTAGGGCGGTTATATCAGATAAGTCGACGACGACTTTTCCTGCTCACAGGAGCGGTTATCTTCACGTAAAGTTCAGCGCTTCGATTAGTGATTTCAGAGCCCTTGCCAATTACTGGGTTTACGGTTACTATGACTTGCCAGTTACGATGAGGTTGCACTTGGTCGAGTTCATGAACAACGCTCCTAAGAGTTACAATTACACCGTAAGGAGTCATGTGATATTGAAGACAAGCAACACCGTGTATGGTGTAGTTGTTATTGACATTGGTTCATTTATTGTTTCATTTATTGCTGGTGGGGAATCATTAAAAGAAGTGATAATTGCAGCAAAAGCGGGCAAACGTGCAAAAACAGCATGGGAGATTCTTAAGATGGCCCAAGGATTCATTAGGGGAATAACAAAGAGGTGGTGATTTAAAATGGTTGTTGAAATTTCAACGTTGTTCCTCTATCTTTCTCTTGTTTTTGTGATGGCTATAAGCGCTAAAACAAAATCTTGCCATTTAGGACTGGCAATTTTGGTATTTTCATCAACATTCATAGCTGGGAGTGAATACAACAACACATATATCGCAGTTATTTCGTGGTTAGCACTATCTGCATTGTTCTCTTATTTGTTCTACTTGGAATATGAAAGGCCCCTTTCTAAACGTGAAGAGAATGAAAGTGTTAGTGACGTTATATTTGGGTACCTATTAGGATTTTTCATACTAGTGCTTCTTAAGTCTCATGGTGCTGGTTGGATTCTTTCCCTTCTAGCTAGCTATTGGGTGTTCCATTTAATGCTACTAATAGACCACAGGGAAAATAGAAGAGCCTTTTATCTCCTTAAAGTTCCCTATGTTGTCTTATCGTGGGGTGCCTTAGTCGAGGAGTTTGGATTTCAAAGGGAACTAATACCTTTCCTCATTGCTTACTTGGTTGTTTTCGTCCTATGGCTGAAGTTCGATCTCCCGAGAATATGGAGGCCTCCAAGGATAACTTAATTGTGCTCAATGAACAGAAGAATGAGGAGGACTCATGAAGCGGGAAATTAATATTGGAAAAGCCAATCAGCAGTTTGCCGTTGAGTTGGAGGCGTTCCCAGGGAGTTGACGGGTGGTGGGAGAGTGTACTTCACGGTGAAGGTCAGGAATTACAGGCCTGATAAGCTGGACGTGCGTGGATTCATCGAGGATGAGGATGGAGCCGTTATAGTTAAGATGGGGGGCAGTGGGGTATACACTATTCCAGCCAGGGGAGAAAAGAGTTTTAGCTTTTCGTACACCCTCTATGGAGTCGCAAACCACACGTTTAAACTCTTCATCGACAACACGGACGGAAAACCCAACGGCAACGGAGAAGAAAAATGGAGGAAGGTGAAGGTAGAAGTGAAACCAATAAGCTCGGTATATGCAACTCTAGACTGCCCTCAGAGCGTGCCACAAAATGATGAAAGACCGACTCAGTGCAAGATAAAAGTCTGGAATACCGGAAACAAGGTCTTTTCCACAAGAATAACAAAAGTCGTATTTGGAAACAATGTCATTTGGAATGGCACAGATACAGTAGCTGCGACAATTGACCAAGTCTCAATAACAGTGCCCCCTCATGGAGTCAACAATGTGTCACTGACTTTTACCGTAAATGGGATAGCCACTTTATTGTTTGGAGATCCATTTTTTAACTACAAGCTTCCAGAATACTCTCCCTATCTAGTTAAAGTATACTTCACAAACCTACCACCAGCAAGTGATATTGTGGAAATAACCGAAGCAAATTCCATTGTTCAGACGATATATATCTATGGAACCGCAGCAATATCGGGGGCAACAATTGGTATGGCAGTTGCGTACTTTGGTGGAGGGGGCATCCTGGCTGGTGCCCTTAGTGGTGGGGCTAGTGGGGTTGCAGGACAGGCTTTGGTGGACTCAGAATCCCTGAACTGGTTTAAGCTTTTAATTGAAAAAGTGTATCTTCGTTACAAACACAAGACAGGGATTACACCAGATAATGGGTCTGACGGAAACGACGTGACCGGGGGGTGAGAAAATGGGAGAGCGTGATCACTATACCTTTTCCCTGCTCTTTTATATTTTAGGATATATGTTTGTTACATCGTTAGGCTTTTTTATATATTCAGATAACTACCAGGAACGGATTTACTGGGATGGTATTGTTAGTGGCTACTTCATCTTTTTTGCACTGCTCGTGCCGTCGCTTTTAAGTGCTCTCCTTTTCAAGCGTTCCTATCCGTTCGAAATACTAAAGCTCAAAATACTCTCTAGCTACATCAGTTTGGCTCCCCTGCTGGCCCTCACTCCACTGGTTGGAGGGTCTAAAGGAGTTGGGCCAGTGCTTCTCGGCTACCTACTCCTGTACGGTGGCATCTTTATCCTCATTTGCCCAGTGTACAGGAAATATACAGTATTTATCAACATGATAGTGGCACTAATGTTCATGCTTGGGCTAACGCTGAGATTTGGGGGCTGGGCCTGGCTTTCCTTCGCAGTTGGAGCAGGGGGAGTTCTATATGGGCTCTTAAAGGAACTTTTCGATGAGGAAGCAGTAACAATCGAAAGAAAAGCAGGGAGAATGTCTAGTATTACGTTCCTTTCTCCAGTAGCGTATCATGCATTGGTTGTTATGGTTTTTGCTGATGGAGCTAGATGGTCGTTTCTTTTACTGGATTTGGTTCTACTTTGGATAATACTTGAATTAAGTATTGTGAAAAGAGATGAAACATTACCACATGAGTGATCCATATGGGAGAATGACAACAACGTGGTAGGGGATGATCTATGAGGAATGCAATCAAAAGAGGTGCAGTGATTATTGTTTCTGTTTTTTCAATCATCTTTACTTTTTGGTGGGGAGAACGTACAAACAGCCAATTTTACTACACCTTGCTCTCCCTCATATTTTGGAGCTTGGCCTTTGGAATATTGTTTTGGTCCAGTGACTGGGAGAATTTTTTGAAATAACAACTTTTATCCCCCACTGGATTGCTATCACAAACTTTGCAGCGGCATGTCTTGAAAATCCAATCTTGTGGCTCCTTATTATGTTTATTCCCTGGCTCTTAGCAGACAAAACATTGGCAATGTGGAGCGTCGTCCTAAGTAGATTCAAGATTGCCCCAACTAAGAAGGTACATACTTTTATGTTTACATTTTTACCGTCAACGTTTGCAATTATAATCGACGGGATCAACCTGGGTAGTCTGTATTTACAACTTGTGAGCATACTATACTCAGGAATGCTTATCTTGGGCTCTTTATCGACAACACGGACGGCAAGCCCAACGGCAACGGAGAAGAACACTGGAACGAGGTGAAGGTGGGAGTGAGGGGTTCGATAGTATCACCTAATTTGGACTGTCCGTTGGAGGTTTTCCCAGGGGACAAAATTACCTGTGTGGCTTCGTGGAATCCAAAGACTACTCTCAGTTCACTAACACTAAAAGAGGTATGGTTTGGGACAAAAAAGGTGTGGGATGTTGATTTATCGAGTGTAAATCTGGTGAAAGGACCTACACTAACTCCCTCTAGGACAGTCAAACTAGAATTCAGGCTGGATGACGACTTTGCTAACTATTACTTCGAGGAACGTCCGTGGGACCCCGTAGACAGATTTCTCAGTTCATACAAGGACAGGTTTGCGGGATACACATATAAGGTCAGGTTCATCTTTGATAACAATGTAACTTCGGAGACCTTAGTGATGGTTAAAGATAGAGGAATTATTAATGAAGTTAAAAACTTTTACAACGACATCAAAGATGACATCGACGCTGGAAAATACACCGCAGTAGCTTATATATTCCTAAAAGGAAGCGGAAAACTCGGAACAAAAATGGCAAAAAGAGCCGGTGGCATACTCTCGATTCTCCTTATAGGGGCAGATCTTCATGACTGGCTCTTTGGACCGAATCCAGACAAGGGTAATGATAACAACGACGTCGTGGGGGGATGATGTGTGAAAGGACTGCTCAGGTACACTCCAACCGCTATCGGCCTGCTATCCTTGGTTTATTTATTTTCCACCGGAGACAGCTACTCAAAAACTGCCTATCCATTGCTTCAGCTGAACCTGTATTTAACGGCACTGGTTATAATGCTCCCGTGGTTGGAGGATGAGCGTTTTGGATTTGAAGTAAAGGTCTTTGCTCCATTATGGCTGTCGACAGCAGCAGTGATAGCAGGGATGGAGTTTTTAGGTGGTCTCGCAACGATTCTGTGGCTGGCATGGCTGTTCCTGCCGTTGCTTAAGATCGACAGCGTGCTCGTTCTTCTGAAGGAGTTAACGGAGAATCTAAAACTAAAGGAGAGCCCAGCAAAGGCACTATTAATAGTGCTACTCCCCCCATTCTCCATCGTGGCATGGTACCATATAATTTTCGGAATACAAGCAGTTGTTCTAACTGTGATATACGTTATCTACGTCCTCTCTACAGAGTTCAGGAAGTTTAAAAACGCTGGAGACAAGGAAAAGTAAGTGAAGGGACTGTAAGCTTTAAGCATGTGGAACGGATGGTTCAAACCGTTGATACTTGAACTCACATGAAGGAGGAATTTAGATGAAGAGACGTTCAATCTATTTGGGTCTCATTCCTCTAACCATTATTTTCATCTGGGAAGGAATCGAGTTCGGATACAGGGATGCCTTTAAGTCCGCAGTTCTTACCTGTTCTGGCGTGCTCTTAGTAATTTTTGTGTACGGCATTCTCAATAGATTGAAATGCAGGGCATACGAAGAACCGTATGCAGGGCTGGGAGCTGATAGTCTTCACGAGTTCCTTTCTGGAAAACGCGGGATAGCACGGCAACTTTGGGGGATTTGGATTCTCTTCACATTGCCGTTTGCACTATTTGATAGTAGCACCTCAAAGCTGCACTTCTGGGGTTTCATAATGCCTATAACTTTGATTGGAACAATGTGGTTATACTTTGCTGTGGACTGGGAAAGTTTGAAATGTGATGAATCCGACAAAGACAACCAGCCGGGAAAACTATCGAAGTTGTGGTTTACCTTGATCCTTCCTCTTTACTGTATCAGAGCATTCATTTTGGGGTTTTCCAAGCTATCAGAACCGTAATAGGAGTCTCTCTGGGAGTGCTGGTGGTGTGGATGATATGCACCACAGGAAGAAGATTAGAGCCTGACAAGCATACCTACTGGCTCGTTTTACATTTAATGGGCTATTACTACACCTCGGGCGCCAAGGGGTCGGTTAGACAGCTGTTCGATCTGTTCATCTGGTACTCCATCTTTGGAATACTCTTGAATTATCCCCTTGCCAATAGGTCAGTTGAGTTTTCCCTCTCGATATTTATCTTTGTGGCGGGGTTAATTGGAATTACAATCCCGTGGGTGAGGGATAAGTGCCAGGGCGCTACATCTCCCTAAGTTTTACTAATGCTGGAAGGCAGGAACACTAATGAGGGAAAGAATCTGACCGGCAGAAAATCCAAATATATCCTCTCCGGGAATGGGATAGTACAACGCGAAGAGAATTAAAAAGCAAGAGGGGCCCTGTAATGACCCCTCTGAAGTCATAAAGGTGATAGACTATGAATTGGATCTATCCCAGTTATATTTTCCTTTTAATATCAATGGGCGCGTTATTCAAGACTAAGTCACTCCACAGACCATTAACCGTTTTGATTTTCGGGGAAATCTTCATTTCTTTTTTGAAAGGGCTATCAATCAACCATGTTGATACTCTCCTGGCAGCTCTCATGGTAGGGATTTTTACTTTTGTAACTGCGACGTTTTTTGACGTTGAATACAACAGCCCACGCGAGGAAAATGTTAAAGGGAGTCATAGCTGGATCACATTAATAGTGGCCTTGGTGGGATTTGTGCTATTTTATAGATCTGGAATCATCGTGGCAACGCTCATAGGATACGGAAGCATTTATCTGGCGTGTCTTCTTTACCTCGAATTCAAGAAAACACCCGATGTAAAGTATCGGAAATACTACTATCTGCTCAAACTCCCCTATCCGTTGCTTGCTCCCCTTGCTTTGGTGGAGCAGTTTGACATTTCAATATATGTGATACCCGTTATTGTGTTACACTACTTTATGACTGCTCTCTGGCTGAAAGTTGAGTTGCCCCGGATGACAAAACCTCCAAGAATAACATGAGGTGGGTGTGAGCATGGGAACCGATGCAATCTCGTATCTTATCCTCTACTCTTTCCTCTTTGTTAGTGTTATAACGGCGTTAAAGGCGAGATTTTACCAGAGGGCCCTTTCGCTTTTGGTGTTCTCCTCAATCTTTGCCTCGTTCCTTTATCACACTGGAGACATCCTCGGCACTCTCGTGTACGGCTCATTACTGGCACTTCTTCCAGCTTATCTATTTTACATACAGTACGAACGCCCATTCAGGAAATCTTCAGATGACGAGAGCAGTGTTGGCGATGTGATTCTGGGTTATCTCATGGTTTTGTTCCTAGTGTTTTTATTTAAACGGGCAGGCGCTGGCTGGTCCCTCTCGCTTCTGATGGGTTACTGGCTTCTCTACGTTTTCATTGCTATAAGCTACGGAAAGAGCAGGAGGGTGTTTTACTACGCCAAAATTCCGTTCGTGCTTCTTTCCATGGGGACGTTGATAGAGGTGTTCGGCCTTCAAAGCCAACTTCTCCCCTTTATAATAGTTTACGTGGCGCTCTTTATCCTATGGCTCAAGCGTGACTTACCGAGAATGACGGAGGGACCGAAGATAACGTGAAGTCCAAAGCTTTCATTAGGGATATCAAAACTGGCTGGGGGCGTCGTGATGACCAGTAAAAACTACATCGGAATTTCTGTCCTCATTTTTTCTATCATTCTTCTCGGAATACGTGTAGACCTCAAACTCTCCTTGTTCACGGCAACTTCAGTAGTGGCGCTATTCTTCGGGTGGTGCTACTTCAGATACAGGACAACACCCGAAGGAGAGGTTTTTTGGAAGCTGGGTAAACTCTTTCTGGGGTTTGTATCCTCCTTTTTCATTTTGGATTGGTACATTTGGGGATTCAAAGATTCTTTGTACGCCCTCTATGCATTCCTATGGTTCGCGGGACCAGCTATGCTCGTGGGGCATATCGCACCCAAGATTAACATGATATGCCAGAATCCAGACATGAATAAGAAAAGGGTAGAAAGCACAGCTAAATACATAAAGCTGTTTGTCGTGATAATAGCGGCAATAACATTCATTGGAAGCGTTCATTTCGGTGGTTCATGGGTGCTCGGTCTCTTGGTCTCAACTGGGATACTGTGGGGTTGTTACTGCACGTTTAGAGAGATGGAAGGATTGGGAGAACAAAAGTATCGAGGCAGCTGCTCGAGGTGATCCAAGTGGGGTTCGTTAAAAGTCTCCTTTCGGGATTTTTTCTTATCCTTTTGTCCTCCCTTATTATGGTGAAGGTCAGAGGGCCTGAAAGCGGGCTGTACGTGTTCGCAATAAACGTGATGTTCATCCCCATGTGGGGAACAATAGCCCTCTGGTCCAGAGGCACAGGGAAAAATCTGCTAATCAAGCTCATCATATTGACATCTCTCCTCTCGTCAGTAGTCGCCTTGGGAGTAATAGCCCTCGTCTACAATGATTTTGAGAAAGTAACCGGGGTAATTGTCTCATTTTTGGCATGGTATCTGCTCTTTATTGCTCCCATGTATTGTGCAAAGAAGAGTAGGGAAAGAAGTGGGGAACAACTCAGTTATCCCCCAACCGATGCAAAGTACTTCTGGGTGTTTCAGTGGATTGATACAGGCATTCTCGCCGTTAAGTCTGACGAGCCGCTAAAAGTGTTTCTGTACTTACTACCAGGCCTAATTGGAGGTTACCTGATAATCCTCGGATTCATAGAGGCTAAACGTGCAGGTGATAGTATGGCAACTTGAGGGCACCTAAGAGAGACCATAGAGGGGTCAACTATGAAAAGACATGAAAGCATGATGCTCTATGGAGTTGCCTCCCTCTTCATTTCTTCTGTCCTTATTTCCCATTTTGGAGCCCTTAGAGGAATTTACGTTCTCTCAGCAAATCTGACAGTGCTTGTTCCATGGTTGAGCCTTATGGCTCTCGGGAGTTCGGGGAGAGCTAACGAATTCCAAAGGAGAGTTGTTCTCTTTCTCGGTGGAATCTTCACTGTAAGCCTTCTGATTTTAGGGTTGAGTTTTGGAGCTTGGGATACCGTTTTGAACATAACAGAGGTGTTCGGGCTTTTCATGACATTCCCTGCCATAGTTTTGGTTTTCAAGTGGAAACTGTCGAGGATAGGGAAGAAACTTCAGTATCCACCACGAACGGTGCGGGGATTATGGTTCTTCCAGTGGATAGCGGACATCTCAATAGCCCAAAGGGCTTCCAATCCGGTATGGGTTTTTGTTTTTCTCCTTCCGGCTCTCTTGGGTGGCTATCTAATTTATAAGGCGTTTGAAAATTCGTTAGAATGTTTGGGGTGGGAGAAAAACCAAGTGACTTTCACAGAAAACTCAAAGAGGGACCGTCAATGAGATGGGCAGGTGTTGTTGTGTACCTTGTCTCCTTTTTCCTCCTTTATGCTTCCGCGGGCATAAAAGTGGCCCTAACTCTTGCCAGCGTGAGTCTTTCAGTGCTTTACGTTTGGGTTGCTATGCTAGGAATGCTACACCACAGGGGCATGAATCATTCCAACTTTGCCAGAACTCTTCTCGTGGTCAATTTGGCCGTAATATTTGTCAGTGTTCTCATTATCGGGCTAACTGGAGCAGGTCTTTTACTGCTGATCCTGCTTGCGCTCCAAGGCTTTGTGCTACTGGTTCGCTATGGTCTAAGCAAGGGACCAGTAACCCAGAACTCGGATTCAAAGTTGAGGTACTTTGGAATCCTACTCCTTGGGTTCTTTTCCATGAACCCGTTTATCGAGGGAATCCGTGCTTCAAACTGGATCGAGGCTATCGCCGCAGTAACGCTGGTGGCTGGGGGATACCTCATGTTTGAAGAGTTCAACGAGTTCATTAACGAGAACCAAAAACCCGGGAGGACGTGAGAATGATGAAGGAATGCAGGCGTTCACTCATCTCCTTTTTAGTTTCTACGGCAATGATGGGAGTTTTTTTCTTTAGTTTGCCCCTCGACTTCGAAGGTAGAGTGTTCCTAACTTTAGCGCCAGTATTTCTTGCAATGTTGGGCTTAATTGGAGGATGGGGCACTGCACTGTGGTTGATAATTGTTTGCATTTTGTTCTGTCCCATCATAATACATCACATGATACACCCCAAAGCGTATTCAAGAGCGTTTGGGTTTATCTTACTCCTCACCCTCCCATACCTCTGGAAAACGGGCTATGAAAGTGCAGAGAAGTGCTTAATAAGCAAAGGCATACTAAAGAAGCTATAACTCAAGGTTCCGAACATGAATGGTGATTAGGATGAGAGGGGAATGCCTGCGCTCTATTATCTTTCTTTCCATCTCAACTTTAATTTTCATGACTCTCCTGTCCAGGGGGTCTTTTAGTATAGGAGAAATACTCTTCCTGGGCCTATTATTGTTGTTCGTCACGCTCCTGTTGCTCCTGGATGAGAACAGTACGCCCCTCAGTCTGGTATTTGTCCTTCTTCTATCTGGTCCGTACATCATCTTCGCCAGACCATACTCCATACCGTTCAGATTAATCGTGTTTGCAACGGTGTTCTCCCTGTGGACAATGGGATACAAACTCGCACGCGAATGGAGGTGCATCACGTGGGAGAAACTTTTTAGAACAGTGATAAGGGCACTCAGATCGTCCCGGCGGGAAGATAACAAGCGAAACGGCCAATAGGGACAAGTAGGACCCATTTCTTCTTTGTTTATACCCCCAAGGCAATTCAAAACACTTAAAAAGTGCGTGGGTTACAATTTGATGGTGTAATCAACGAAGCGCGGAAGGGTGAACACAATGAAAGGCCCGGGCTTGAGAAAATCCCTTCCTGCCCTTCTCCTTTTTCAGATTGGAGTCACGCTCATCCTATACCATGAAAACACCCCAAACAGATACATTCTCGGCCTGTGGACGTTGCCGTTGGGTATTTTCCTAATGGTTTCTGCGATAGATTTCATAACTAAAGAAGGCGAACTGCTCGCCGGACTATTCTTTCTGATCTTATTTGGAGTTGGGATGGTCACGGTGGTTCCAATAGTGGCTAAACCGTTCGTTTTAATTCTCTCTGCACTGTGGTTTTCGTTGTACCTTGACCTAAGGGACGTGGACTGGACTGGCCGCCTTGCCGAGGCAATTTCAAACTTAACCCCCTGGAAAAGGCTGTTTCTGATAATTTTGACTGCACTTTCCACATTTGAGGCCACGTACAAGCTCTTGAAGGACTCACAGATGTCTTCATTCGGAAAATTCCTCATTATACTAGCATACCTAACCGTCTTTACGATCCTTCTTAAAATAGTCAAATTATCGAAGAATGCCAAAAGTGGCAAGGGGACTATCCTCTTTCCCGTTTTTATATACCTGCTCATCAACATGCAAATCAGCGTGGATACAAAAAGCAATGCGGACTTCCTACTCCTGACCTTTATTGTCCCGTTTACATGGACCGTCTTGCTGGCGTTGATTGGATTTTCTAAAAGCGCTAGATACCAGGGGAAAGAGGATGAAGCCGTTGCATTCCCTGCTCACGATACGCAAAGAATAACAGAGAAAACTCAACCAAACATGCCAGCCGAGGGTGATTAACATGGTGGACTTGAACACATTCCTGGTGGTTTCACTGTATTTCTTTTTAGTTATCTCGTTACTATTTCTATGGCGGACGAAATCCTATCACTGGTCCCTCACCATCTTGATCTTTGGAGAGCTGATTCCTGTCACCCTAGTCAGGGCTTCGGCTTTATTTCCGACATCGGTTTTTATTGTGGAACTCTTTTTGGCAAAGTGGAAAATCAAAGGAGAAACAATCACAACCAAGGATACAATCCTATTCGGCCTCATCGGAACATCAGTGGCAGTTTTCTTTGCATGTATCTCTTGGGTGACGGGCCTCGGGTTGTTCCCCTCAATTTCCCTCGCTATGGGAGCCCTCTATTTTACCGTTATCTTTCTCCCTAAAAACGTTCGAAAACCAGCCATACGCTTGTGGAAGGTCTCCATCGCCGTTCTGGCGCCGTTAGCCTTCCTTGAAACCGAACCCTCCACGGTATCCATCCCACCCCTAATCTATCACTACATCATAACCGCCCTCTGGATCAAGCACGACCTGCCGAGGATAACGGGGGAATCAGCCCAGCCAGAAGAGTCAATGGAGAGGAAAGACTGGATATTAAACGCCTAACTCAAATGATTTTCCGCTCTGTTTCGCCATTTTTGTGTACATTTTATCGCCCAATATACGCACAATTAACCAAAAACTTGCCAAAAGATTTTTAAGGCCGAAGCCATAGAGCTCGGTAAGGGAAATATGGTCTCCGAAGATGGGAACGGAAGGTTCTACGACGTTGTTATTATCGGAGCCGGCCCGGCCGGGCTTTTCGCGGCCTACGAGCTGGCTGAAAAGAGCGATCTGAGCGTTCTCGTCATCGACGAAGGCGGTGACGTCAAGCAGAGGGTCTGCCCCATGTTCGAGCTGGGTTATTGCATAGAGTGCAAGCCCTGCCACATAATGAGCGGTGTTGGAGGAGCCGGCGGATTAAGCGACGGCACGATAAACCTCCGCCCGGACATCGGAGGCGATTTAAGCGAGCTGACGAACGACGAGAACTACGCCTGGCAACTCGTCTGGGAGGTCGACCAGATTTTTCTGAGGCACAAGGCACCGAGGAACCTCTACAAGGGCGACCTGGAGCAGGTTAGATACTGGGAGCAGAGGGCGGCGCAGGCCGGCGTCAAGTTCATCCCGATAATCCAGAGGCACATCGGTTCGGACAGGACGCCAGATGTCATAGACGACATCAAGCGGCACCTCGAGAGCAAAGGTGTGAGGTTCCTCCTCTGGACGAAAGCACTGGAGTTCGGGAAGGGCTGGGTGAAGGTGAGGAGAGGAAAGGACGTCTTCGAGATTAAGGCCCGCTACATAATCGTCGCCCCCGGCAGGGGTGGAGCGGACTGGTTCCATGAGGTGGCTCAGAAAATAGGCCTCAAGGCCCGTCACGGCCCGATTGACGTTGGCGTCCGCGTCGAGGTTCCCGCGATAGTGATGGAGCCCATAACGAGCATAAACCACGACCCCAAGTTCCACATCTACACAGACACCTACGACGACTTCGTGAGGACATTCTGCACCAACCCGAACGGCTTCGTCGTCGAGGAGCGCTACGACGGCTACGTCGGCGTAAACGGCCACTCGATGCACGAGAAGAAGAGCAACAACACCAACTTCGCCTTCCTGAGCAGGATAGAGCTCACCGAGCCGGTCGAGGACACGACGGCCTACGGCAAGAGCATAGCTCAACTGGCAACAACGATAGGCGGTGGAAAGCCCCTCATTCAGCGCCTCGGCGACCTGAGGAGGGGAAGGAGGAGCACGTGGGCAAGGATAAGGAGGAGCGACGTCGAGCCGACGCTGAAGAACGTAACGCCCGGCGACATCGCGATGGCCTTACCGCACCGCGTTGTTACCAACATCATAGAGGGCCTTGAGAAGCTCGATAAAGTTCTACCCGGCGTTGCCAGCGACCACACTCTCCTCTACGCGCCGGAAATCAAGTATTACGCAATGAAGGTCGAGGTCGATGAGAACCTTGAAACGAGCATCGATGGAATCTTCGCCGCTGGCGACGGAGCCGGTTTGAGCAGGGACATCGTCAACGCGGCCGCTACCGGACTTCTGGCGGCGAGGGGAATACTCAAGAAGGAGGGCCTCTACACGGAGAAGGACTTCAGAAAACCGGACAACTGGCGCAAAATAATCGAGGAATTGACGTAAAATTCAAAAAGCTTAAGTCAAAATGCCGCAAAATAAAACACGGGTGAGAGCATGGGAATGATCGGAAGGGTCATTGGAATAGCCTTTATAATCCTCGTAATCTGGGGAGGATACGTTGCGTACGCGCTGAACAGCGCCTCCCCAAAGGTCTCGGTGGCGTGGGGGGCGGTCTCCGAGAAAACGACTGAAATCAAGGTTAATGTAACCCTCAAAAGGCCACTCCTGGTCCCGCTCAGCATCGAAGAGCTGAAGTTCCTGTTCATGGGGGAGGAAATCGGAAAGCTCGGCGAGTTCGGGTATTCCCCGTTTGGGACCGAGGTCAGGGCCAGCCTTGAAATCGATAACGAGAAGATCATCGACGCGATCCTGAAGTACTTTGAAAACGGGGAGCGCGGAAACCTGACAATCGTGGCCAGGCCGAAGGTGCTCTTCTTCTCCAAGAGGATCGAGGTTAGCAGGGAGATAGACGAAAAAATCCTCGAAAAGATCCACCTCAAGGCCCCGAGCCAGAGCGTGGCGGGACTCTCGATACTCAAAACTCCCGAGCTGAAGGACACCGTGGTGAGGTACGAGGGCAGAGAGGGCAACAAGGCGGTTTTCGTGACGGAGCTCGTCCTGTACAACCCCAACCCGTACCCGATACCGATACTCAAAACGGGCTATAAGGTCTGGGTGAACGGTCTGAAGATCGGGGAAGGCGAGTCCGTCAGAACGACCGTTATTCCCGCAGGTGGAACGGTAAAACTGCCGGTCAAAACCTATGTTCTCGTGTCGAACATCCCCAAGGCCTGGGAGATGCACGTGAGGAACAACGAAACGAGCACCGTGAGGGCGGAGGTGTTCATGAGGATTCAGATCTCGGTGCCGGGCTTCTCCGGAACGAAGGACGTGACGCTCAAGACGATCAACCAGACGGTGAAAACGGACATCATGGGCGAGATAAACCGGGCGCTTTCCGAGGTCTGAGCTCAAATTTTTAAACTCTTCTCACCCTTTTCTTCCGGTGAGATAGATGAACGTTAAGGAAATTCACGAGTTTCTCAACAGGCTGTGGGAGGACATCTTCACGCTCAACGATGAACTCAAGGCCGAGCTTCCGGAGAAGGGCTTCAAGGTAGAAGATGTAGAGGAAGTCTTCGGGGCCTACATATTCCTCGACGGCGAGTGGGAGCGGATGAACTATCCGCACCCGGCCTTCGAGGTAAAGCCCCAGATTGAGGTAGGTGCGACGCCTGAGAGCTACTACTTCGTCGTTGCCGTTCCAAAGGAGAGGATAAGCGAGGGCTTTTTGAGCCTGTTCCTTGAACTCTTCCCGAGGAGCTTCATCTACGGGAGCGAGAACTTCCTGAGCGACGTTTACAACTGGAGGCGCGACGGAAGGGTCTCGCCGAGGGAAGTCCTTGAGAGAATTGAGGGTAGCGAGGAGAAGGTCTTCCAGTTCGAGGCGAACTTCGGGAGCGTTGAGGCGCTCAAAAAAGGCCTTGAGAGGCTGATTGACGTTGGAAAGGAATGGGAAATCTTCGACCTTTGAGGCCTTTCCGGCGGAGCTTCAAGAGTACTACCGGAAGCTCTTTGGCAAAGAGGCGGAGGGGATAATGGCATCGCTCAGAACGCCGGTCAAAAAGTACTATATCAGAGTGAACACCCTCAAGACGAGCAGGGAGAAGCTGATGCGAATCCTCAGGCGGGAGGGGCTGAAGCCGAAGAGGAGCCCCTACCTCAAGGAGGGCATCTACTTCGAGCGAGAAGGCCCCAACTTTCCAGACGACTACGAGCCCGGACTGAAGGTCGTCAGGGCCAACAAGTTCGCGAGCGAGAGCGTCTACCAGGGGGCGAACCTCTACGCTCCCGGCGTTCTTCAGGCGGACAGGAGCATAAAGCCCGGCGACGAAGTCGAGATTAGGGACCCGAGGGGACTTCTCGTCGGGATTGGGATTGCCAAAATGAGCGCCAAGGAGATGATAGTTTCAACGAGGGGTTTGGCCGTTGAGGTTACGACTCCAAAGTTCAAACTTCCCAGTTTGAGCGAGCTGGAGAGCTTTAAGGAGGGCCTCTTCTACGCCCAGAGCTTGCCGTCCATGGTGGTCGCCCACGTCCTCGAGCCGAGCGAGGAAGAATTAATAATCGACATGGCGGCCGCTCCCGGCGGAAAGACGAGCCACATAGCGCAGCTCCTCCAGAACAGGGGTGAAATCATCGCGATTGACAAGTCGAGGAACAGGCTGAGGAAGATGGAAGAGGAACTGAAAAGGCTCGGCGTCAAGAACGTCAAGCTCATCAGGATGGACGCGAGGAAGCTGCCGGAGCTCGGTCTTCAGGCCGATAAGATACTCCTCGACGCCCCGTGCACCGCCCTGGGAATAAGGCCGAAGCTCTGGGAGAGCAGGACGCCGAGGGACATAATCGCGACGGCCCGCTACCAGAGGGCCTTCATCTGGGCCGCGATAAAGTCCCTCCGCCCGGGTGGGGTTCTCGTCTACTCGACCTGCACGCTGAGCTACGAGGAGAACGAGGCCAACGTGAAGTTCATGCTGGAGAAGGGCCTAAAGCTGGAGGAGCAGGCAGTTTTCATAGGCTCCGAGGGGCTGGGAATTGAAAAGGTTCAGCGGTTTTATCCAAACAGGCATTTAACCCAGGGCTTCTTCATAGCAAGGCTCAGGAAGGTGTGAGGGATGAACTGGAGAAAAGCCCTGCCCTTCATAGCGAGCGTTGTGATCATCGTCGCCCTCGTGTGGTGGGCGGGAACGGAAGGGGTACTCCGCGTGCTGAGGAGAACCAACGTTTACTACCTCATCGTAGCGGTTCTCATGTACTTCGCCGGGATAGTCACGTGGGCCTTGAGGTGGCACGTCATAATAAAGGGTCTCGGGATAGAGGTCCGGTTCAGGGATACTCTAGCGGCGCTCTTCATTGGGGTCCTGTTCAACAACATAACCCCCGGAGCCAGGGGCGGCGGCGAGGCCTTCAGGGTGTACTACCTAGTGAAGCGCTCCAACGGTAGCTACGGGAGGCTATTCGCGACCGTTACCGCCGACAGGATACTCGATCTGATCCCCGTCATGATAATGCTCGTCATAGCGGCGATCTACGTCTACTCGCTCGGCTTCACGGGGCTCTTCGCCGTCATACTCCTGCTGACCCTCATGCTTGTAGGACTAACAGGGCTGGCAACGCTCATCATAACGAGCGAACGCAGGGTCAGGAGGATACTCTACATGATATTCAACCTCCTGGCGAGGCTGATCCCATCTAAGATCAAAAAGCACGAGGAGAAGTTCCACAACCTTGTGGACACGAACATCCCCCACTTCACCGAAGGGCTCAGGATAGTGGTCCGGGACAAGAAAACTTTCCTCCTCTCCACGTTCTACTCATTCCTGACCTGGGCATTCGTCGTGCTGAGGAACTACTTCGTCTTCGTCAGCCTCGGCTACAAAATAGGTCTCTTGGCGGTCGTTACCGTTCAGATGATAGCCACGACGGTGGGAATAATAAGCGTGATCCCCGGCGGGGCTGGAATAACGGAGGCTGTAACCTCGGGAGTTTACGTGGCCCTCGGCGTCACGAGGGAGATGGCGGTAACGTCGAGCATACTCGACAGGATAATATCCTTCTGGCTCCCGCTGATACTCGGAACGATCGTCGTGACGCATCTCGGCCTGAAACCCAAGGAAGACTAAAACCTCTTCTTAAGGCGGAAGGGATACCTCGGATAGATCTCGTGGGAGAAGCGGACGAACTTCGCTTTTCTCGGCGATTTCTTTATTTTGATCTCCGTGTCGGGGCTTAATCTGGTGTAGAACTGGCCGTCGACGGTCAGAATGAGCTCCCTCTCCGGGGGGAGGGGAACGATCTCTATCTCGCTGTAGGAGGGCACGACCATAGGCCTTGAGCTCAGGGCTATGGGGTTGAGGGGTGCGATAACGAAGAGCTCAAGCCTCGGATCAACGAACGGGCCTCCGGCAGAGAGCGCGTAGCCGGTCGAACCCGTTGGTGTCGAGACTATCAGCCCGTCGGACCTTATCTCGTCGGCGAGTCCCCCGTCAACGTAGTACTTGAGGTGGATTATCTTGCCCGGCACTCCGGTGAGGATCGCGTCCTCGTTGAGGGCATCAGGAACGGAGTTCTCGCCGTTCAGGTAAGTCCTGAGCTTCATCCTCTCGTCTATCCAGTACTCACCCTCAAGGAGCCGGCTCAATGCGAAGAAGGTCTCGTGAGGCTCCACCTCGGTTAGGAAGCCTAAGGTACCCATGTTCACGCCGAGGATCGGGAAGTCCCTCCTCGTCTTGTGCTCGATCCTCAGTATCGTACCGTCCCCGCCGATCGCGATTATGAAGTCGACGTCGAACTCCTCGAGGGGAACAACGTCGCCCTCGTCGAACTCAGGAAGGTTCTCGAAGGTTTCCCTGTCGACGAGAACCTCGTAGCCGCTCACCTTCAGAAAGTCGTAAACCCTGTATGCCAGCTTCAGAGCGGCCTCCCTGTCCCTTCTGGCAACGACACCAAACCTCATGGCCCCACCTAAGCAATAGCATACCCCGCCATCCCTTTAAGATTTTCGACCCGCAAAGTTTTTGTGGGGCCCGTCCAAAGCCCAACGATGAGCTCGAAGGGAAAAACAGCACTGATCCTGGCACTGGTTCTCCTCGGAACGGCCTGGGTTCAGCCCGTCAGCGGAAAGAGCGGGCAGGACATCTTCGACGCGGTTATGCTCATCCAGGTGGACCCCAGTGGAGGTGCCCATTTCGAGATCTCAGCGAGGCTGATCAATCCAGCCTACCGCGAACTGGTGAAGAACGAAACGGACTTCACAAAGCTCGTGGAGGATCTCATCTACCGGAACCTGCTGGAGGATTTCCGAGAGAGGTACGAAAACTTCACGGTCTACATTTCCCCATCGGGCCCCGTGGAGGTTACAGGCAACTGGAGCGCGAGGATCAGCTTTTACCTGGTCCCGTTCCTCGTAAGGGGTAAACAGGGACTTGAATGTCCCTATTCCGGCCCCCTCGATTTCGTGGCGGGAGGAAAGGTGTACTCCTTCCTGTTCAGAAGGATAATCATCGTCCTGCCGGAGAACTGGACGGTCGCCTACACTTTTCCCTCCCCCGCTGACAGGGCCGAGAACGTTCTGATCTGGGAGAGAGCGGACTACCTCCCCATGATCGGACTCTCCGCGGAGAACCCGGGGGAAAGTGTAAGCCCCGCCCCATGCAAACCCCTGAGGATAGAGCTCCACTATTCACCGGAGGAGGGGAAGGTGTTCTTCAACGCAACCTACCTCTGCGGAAAAGGCCTTCCATCACTGCCAGGGGCAAGGAACGTGACCTACACCAGGAGGGGCAACGTCACGGAGCTTCACGGCTACTTCGTGCCCAGGCTGGAGTACCACGAGGGGCTCTTCCGGAGGGAGTGGAAGGCTAAAGTAAACCTGTCCGAAAGGTTTCCGCAGGTTGTTGGAGGGTCCGAGAAAAACGGGAGCGTTGAGATAACCGTTGAGGAATCCTCCAGCCTTTGGATTGCACTTCCCGTTGTTTTGGGCGGTCTGATAACGGTCATCATAGCCCTGAGGAGGTGGAGAAAATGAGCCTCGACTTCTTCTTTTATCCGAGAAGCGTTGCCGTCTTCGGATCGTTTAAAAAAGGGGCCATAGCCTACGAAATACTGAGGAACATCGTGGAGGGGGGCTTTGAGGGGAAGATAGTCCCAGTGAACCCGAAGGGTGGAAGCGTTGAGGTGGCAGGGAAAACGTTCGAGATCAGAAAAAAGCTCGAAGAGCCAGTTGATACGGCAATAATAGCCATCCCCGCCCGGCTGGTGCCCTCGCTCATAGAGGAGATAGGCCCGCTGATCAAGGGCGCCGTCGTTATCTCGGCCGGATTCTCGGAGATTGGGAACGAGGAGCTTGAGCGCGAGCTGGTTGAGAGAGCTAAAAAGCACGGCGTCCGCGTTATAGGCCCCAACTGCGCCGGAATCTTCGGCGTCCACGGGAAATTCTTCGGCTCCTTCGAGGTTCGCGTAAAGCCCGGTGGGTTAGCTTTAATCAGCCAGAGCGGGGCCTTTGGAGGAGCTGCCCTTGCGATGGGCAACGACGAGGGAATAGGCTTTTCGGCCTTCGTTTCCTATGGAAACGCCTCCGATCTGAACGAGAGCGACTTTTTGGAGTACTTCGCGGACGATGAGAACACCAAGGCGATAGCCCTCTACATCGAGGGCGTTAAGGACGGAAGGCGGTTCCTCAAAGCTCTCCGCTACGCGAGCGAGAGGAAGCCGGTTATAGTTCTCAAGGCCGGCAAGAGCGCGAGCGGGGCCAAGGCGGCGGCAAGCCACACCGGTTCCTTGGCTGGAAGCTATGAAATCTATCGGGCGGCGTTTAAGCAGGCCGGGGCGATAGAGGTCGAGGAGATGGAGGAGCTCTTTGACGCCGCGAAGGCCTTCGAGATGTATCCGAAAGCTGGAAAGAGGGTCGCTGTGATAACCAACTCAGGCGGCCCCGGAGTTCTCGCGACGGACAAGCTCGAAAGGCTCGGCCTTGAGATTGCAAAGCTGAGCGAAAAGACCGTTCAAGAGCTCCGCTCCTTCCTTCCGGAGCAGTGCTCCACCAGAAACCCGATTGACCTGATAGCGGACGCGGACTACGAGCGCTATAAGCGGACGATTGAGACAGTTTGCCGCGACGAGAACGTCGATGCCCTCCTGGTAATCTGCGTCCCGCCGATCTTCATTCCGAGCGAGGAGATAGCCAAAGCCGTAATCGAAGCGAAGTGCGACAAGCCCGTTGTGGTTAACTTCATGGCCGGCGAGCTTGTCAGGGAGGGAGTAAAACTGCTGGAGGAGCACTCCATAAAGAACTTTCCAACGCCAGAGCGAGCCGCCAAGGCCCTGGCGTGGCTGGCGGTGAGGAAAAAGGAAGAAAACTAGTCCCTTTTTTCCACCCTCTCAAACAGCTCCTTCACGTCGTCGAGGGCGCCCGTTTTGGCGAAGACTATGAGGGAACCCTCCTCCGGAAGCCTGGTGTCACCGGAGGGTATTATGAGGTTGCCCTTCTTGTCGTAGACGGCGACGATGAGCGCGTCCTTCGGAAGGTTGAGCTCCTTGACGGTCTTCCCAGCGACCCAGCTCCCGGGGGTTATCTCAAAGCGAACTATCTCGGCCCCCTCCCTCGGGAACAGAACCCTGTCAAAGCCCGGGGTTGAGATGTTGCGCGAGATGTACTCCGCCGCTATTTCCTCCGGCGAGATTATGAAGTTGAAGTACTTCTTGAGGTCCTCAACCCTCTCGAAGATCCTCTTGTTCTTGGGGTTGCTTATCCTCAAGGCGGTGTAAATGTTTGGATTCAGGTTCTTGGCGAGTATGCAGGCGAGTATGTTGGCGTCGTCCTTTCCCGTTAAGGCCGCGAAGGCGTGGGCCTGCTTTATGTTGGCCTCCTCAAGGGTTTTGGGATCGGTGGCATCGCCCATTATCACCAGCCCGTTTATCTCGAGGGATAAATCCTGGGCCCTCCTCCGATCGAGTTCGATAACGGTAACGTCGTGGCCGTCTTCCTCAAGCATCTTGGCAACCAGATAGCCGACCCTACCGGCACCCATTATCACAACGAACATAACCATCACCACCGGGGAAACGTGGAAAAAGAAAGGGTCACTCGAGCGAGAGCAGGTACTTGGCTATTTCGGCGTATGCCGGCCTCGTAACGAGGACTCCTATGAGAACGCCCAGTATTGTCGTGAAGGCGAAGCCCTTGAGCGTTCCGACGAAGTAGACCAACAGGAAGCTCATTGCCACTATGGTGGTCGTTGCCGAGGCGAAGATAACGAAGAACGCCCTGGCCATCCTCCTGAGGGCGCTCATCCTCCTCGTTACCCCTCCCATCGCTCCGCCGAGGAGCTCGTCGGTGATGACGATCTGCTGGTCAACTCCAGTACCTATTGCCGCGATGATACCGGCTATACTCGGAAGGTCGAGGTTCCAGCGGATGAGGGCAGCGATACCGAGGATTATCGTGACCTCGAAGAGGCTCGTGCTTGCAACGGGAATGGCTATCTTCCAGCGCCTGTAGTGGAAGTAGACTATGAGGAGCACGGCTATGAGCGCGCCGATTCCCGCTATGGCCGCCTGCTCCTTGAAGCTCGCCCCGAGGGTTGGAGAGATGTACTCCTCGCTGACCACGTGGAGCTTAACTGCCAGAGAGCCGCTCCTGAGAACGCTGTATATCTTCTTGGCCTCCTGTAAAGCTTCTTCCTTTGTGGGCGCGCTTCCACTGAGCTTGAGCCTGGTTGCGCCGCCCTCGGCCGGGTTGAACCTCAGGACGTAGGGCCCGTAGAGGTTGAGGATCCTCTTGACGAAGTCCTTCAAGTCCTCACCCTGCTGAAGGCTGTAATAGGAAACCCTGAGGTTCAGGTTCCTCGAAACCACCAGATCCTTAACCTCGGTGTACAGTTTCTCCGGAACGTCGGCGAGGATGATCTTATCCTTGCCCAAGGCCGTGGCGTTATCAACGATCTCCTCAGCACTCTGGTTCTGATACTCAATTACCGTAATGTTAAACGCCTCTTTAAGCCTCTCAACGAGCGGTTTCGGAGTTCCAGTGCCCGGTTCAGGCTCTCCCATGAAGTCCTGGGAGTTCATCTCCTGGTAAACCCTCGGCGAGACAACGAGGAGCGAGTTCACCGGCGGGTCGAGGTAAATATCAATCGGCCACCCAAGCTTACCAGAGGCCACCTCCTTAAACCTCTCCTGAGCCTTTCCGGACAGCTCAAAGCCGACGTACCAGCAGGTGGGGCACTGCTGGAGGTCAAGGCCGTAGTCGCTCGAGTGGACCGTAACGTCGGCACCTGTTGCGAAGACAACGCCGTTGAACTCAAAGTACAGAACACCCTGGCTCTCGATGAGATCCTTTATCTGCTTCGCCTCGTCGAGGGTGACGTTCGCCACCTTGACGACGATCAAACTCTGCCCAGTCTCGGGATCGTGCTGGGCCTCGATGGTGATGTCCTTGACACCGAAGGTGTTCAGCCTGTTCTGGAGGGAGGTTATTATGCCGTTGAGGGTGTCCTTGCTGACCGGCTTCTCGGGTTCGGCTATGAGGGCAACTCCACCGCCTATGTCGATACCGTAGGTTAGCCCCTTGGTTGATATTGAAACTATCGAGCCGATGAGGAACAGTATGAGCAGGAGAACCCTCCAGTTGAGGAGCAGGGCTTTAACACCTTTTTTGCGGGCCATCATTTACCCCTCCTGAGCTTTATGGAGAACTTGAAGGGACTGGCTATGTACCACCTCAGCACGCCGGCGTTGAAGATCCATGTGTTCATGAAGTCGGCGAGGAGGCCGAAGATGAGGACCGTGGTTATGCTGTCGATGACCTCGGAGGTCGAGACGAGCCACAGGATGAAGAGGGCACCCAGCGTGGTCGTGCTCATCGTGAAACCGGTCGAGACCGCGCTCAGGTAGGCGTCTTCAATCGTGTCCTCCTTTCTCCTCAGCAAACGGGTCGTCAGGAGGATGTTGCTGTCGACGGTGTAACCTATGAGCATCAGCAGCGCGGCTATGGTGGCGGTGGTGAGCTTTATTCCAAGGAGCCCCATTATGGCCAAAGCGATAACCATGTCCGAGAAGGCCGAGAAGATTATCGTGCCTGACGGAACGGGATCGCGGAAGAACAGGAAGACGACTATCGCCATTCCTATGAAGGCGTAGGCAACGGCCTTGATGCCCTGCTTCTGAGCGATCTTTCCGAATGTCGGATCAACGACCCTGGGCGTTATGTCCGCATCTTTGTACTTCAGCTTTATGACGTTCGAGATCTTGTCTGGATCGGTTCCAGCGGGGGCGTAAAGCCTTATTCCAGACAGGCCGGTTATAGGGTCCTTGAACTCCTCTGCCCTAACGTCTATTCCAGTTTTCTCCTTAACGTAGCTCGCGAGCTCGTTGGGAGACGCCGAAACGTGGTAGACGGTTATAACCACACCGCCCTTGAGGTCTATGCCCTTCTCCGGGAAGTGGACGACCAGAATCAAAGCCGCCACTAAAAACACGACGAGCGGATAAAGGATCATTTTCCGCGGTTCCATCCTCACGAGGAAGGAGAGCCGTTTCCGCTTTGTCTCGAGTATTTCATCGGAGGGTTTCTTCTTAGTTTTCTGCTTCTTGGTTCCCATACCAACACCCCACTGCTCTTTTCCAAAGGGCAGTGATCACTCTCTGAACCACTACGGATAATGAAGGCCAGCCAGTTTTAAAATTAGTGGTTGCAATCGGCCCGGAAAGAGAGGGCCAAACCCAAAATTGAGCCAGATGGCGGGCAATATCACCTATTAGCCAGAAACTTCCATTAAATTTCGAAAACTGCCAGAAACTAACAGTTCTATGGATTACCGGCCAGATCTCAACCGGTTAAAACCAAAAAAGCCCGCTCAAAACTCCTCAATTTGGGATTAACTTTAAAAAGGGAAGGTCATAGCCTCTCCTCGGGGTGAGAGCCATGAGCGAGATCGAGACCATCGGGTTCCACTACGTTGTTGAGGCCGCTGGCTGTGATCCCGAGATCCTCGGTAACGCTGACAGGATTAGGGAGATATTCCTCGAGGCGGCGAAGGTAGGAAACATGGAGGTCAAATCCAGCTACTTCTTCAAGTTCTCACCGACCGGCGTCAGCGGCGTAGTCATCGTCGCCGAAAGCCACATCTCCATCCACACCTGGCCGGAGAAGGGTTACGCGGCTCTGGACGTCTACACCTGCGGAACCAAGGCCGAGCCCGAGAAGGCCGTTGACTACATCCTCGACAAGCTCAAGGCCAAGTACGCCCACGTCTCCGAGATAAAGCGCGGTATAGAGGAAGACGACGACACCTTCACCCACATGATAATGACCTGGGAAGAGAGCCTAAGGAAAAACGGAAACGGGAGTTAGAGAAGCTTCTCTATTTCCCTTATCCTATCGAGCGCGTCGCTGAGGACCTTTCTGACGTTCTCAAGCTTCGCCTTTAGTGCCCTGTTCTCCTCTTCGAGGGCTTTGACCTTCTCCTCGAGCTCCTTCACCTTGGCCTCTAGCTCTTCCTTCTCGCGCTTGAGCTTCTCGTACTCCTCGAGCGCGACGAGCTGACCGCCCTTGGCGAGGATCTCAACGTTCTTAACCAGCTCATCGAGCTTGCCCTGCTTTATGAGCTCGTAGGTTTCTCTGACGAGCTGGCCGGCCTTCGTTTCTCCCTTGAGGTGCTTCCTTATGGTGGCCTCAGTCCTGCCGAGTTCCTCGGCGATTTCTCTGACTGTCATGCCAGCCTTCTCCCTCGCTATCGCTCCAGCTGCAACGGCGAGGCTGTCCACCCAGGTGAGCCTCTCGGCCGGGTCCTTGATGAGCTCTATGACCTCGGGCCTGAAGAGAGTCGCGAAGAGCAGTATGCTCTCGAGCCTGTGGATTTCTTCCCTCCCAATCGGGTTCAGCGGGACCTCCATACCTCTCACCCCCCTCCAGTTTTCATTCGAGTGAGACTACCGTCTTCCTCTTCAGCACCTTGTCAGGATAGACAACGATTCCCCTGTCGGTTATCTCGAACGGGTGCCTCCTCATGCTGTGGCTCGTTCCGCGCATCTTCCAGACTATGAGTGAGCGCTTGAGCTCGCCGTCAATCTCATCCAAATCGAGCCTTATTATGCCGTCAACACCGTGCTCAACTCCCGGACCGCCGAATCCGCGCTCGCCGACGCTTATCTGGCTCACGAGTATGCTCGTAACCCCGAGACCAGCTAAGACGCGCTTGAGCTGCATGACGATGCTCCTCGCCATCGCGGGCTTGTTGATGTAGAGCGTCGTAACCGAGTCGATGACAACGCGCTTGGCCCCTATGTCCTTAACGGCGGTTCTAAGGACGTCCACGAACTCCCTGATATCGGTTAAGTCGTGGACGATGTACTTCTCGTACTCCTTGCTCTTGCCGATTCCAGCGGTAAAGGCGTCAACCATCGCGAAGAGGCCTTCCTCCTCGTACTTCCTGACGTCCCAGCCGAACTGGGCCATGTTCTGCCTCACCTGAACCGGGTGCTCCTCGAGGGCGACGTAAATGCCGGGCTCGCCCATCTGGAGGCCGTTCCATATGAACTGCTGGCTGAATATCGTCTTCCCCGTTCCCGGCCCACCGCTGAGCAGGACGACGTTCCTCTCGGGGATTCCCCCGTGAAGGATTTCGTCCATGCCGGGAATGCCTGTCTTGACCTTCCTGATCATGAGCGTCACCCCCTTTAGTAACCTTTAGTTACCATTAGGCTCTACGCAAAAGGTCTTAAAAAGGTTACGTAGGGTTAGAAAAGTCCACATATCCCATGACTTTTAACCCCCAATTTTCGAAAACTTTAATTGCACAACCCCCCCTAACTGGTTAAGGGGGGTTGTTAAGTGCAAGATTACTTCAACGTCCATCCGAGAACAGAACTAAAAATGCTCTATGGACGAAAGAAGGAAGTAGAGAAGCTTTTAAAGGTTCTCCATGCTTCAGGGTGGGCGGTAGTGCTTGGACCGCGTATGGCCGGGAAGACAAGCCTCTCAATAGCGACAGCCGTTGAATACTCGAAAGACGCGAGAACTGCGGTTATATACCTCAACCTTTCCACCGCGAAAAGCTTTCGTGATTTAACGGTTCGTCTTGTGAGTGCTGTTTCCAAGCTGAAAGGGAGCAGAAAAAGCAACATCAACGCAGAATTCAGCGTATTCATTCCCACTGGTCTTGGAAGTCTCGGTTTCTCTGGGAAACTGCACAGACCGAACGAACATCGTGTCAGCGAGAGCTTTGAGGATGCTATAATGACATTACCACCAAATACCGTCATCATACTAGACGAGATTCAAGAAGTGAAAGGGAGACTCGACAGAATAACAAGAGCTTTCTGGGTTGTTTTCAACGAGAGGCCAGATATCAGAATCGTCTTTACTGGCTCCTACTCTGGGGTTGTTAAGAAAGTTGCAGAAGCCCATCACGAAGAACCCATGTTCGGACGGCCACCCGTTCAGATAAAGGTACTCCCTTGGGCGAGGAAAACTGCTGAAGAGTTCCTGATTAAAGGATTGAAAGGCTGTGGAGTGAACTACGAAGATGTCGAGATAGATGAAACAATATCACTCCTCGGAACGCTTCCCGGTTGGTTGAATGAGTACGGTTTCAGAAGATGTATCGGAGAATCCCACAGCGAAGCGTTGTCTATCGTCTCAACATCAGCCGTGCAGAGGGCAAAGAGAGAGCTTGAGAACATCCTAAAGGGCAGAGGACCCGCTTCAAGGGAAGTCGTTAGAAAGCTCTCCGAAGGGCCAAAATCGTGGAGTGAGCTCCTTTCAACAGGCATCTCCAAACCATCCCTAAGCTCCCTCCTTGAAGTCCTGACCGACGGGTTGTTCCTTCTCAAAAAAGAGACCATTGGTCACAGGGTCTTTTACTCCTTCACGAATCCCGTCTACAGAGATGCCGCCAGACTGCTCTAACGCTTCCGCCTCAAAAACTCCCCGACGTCGGTGACGTTCAGGATGAACTTCCTCTTGCTTTCCGGGTTTATCCTGCCAATGCCGAGGATAATCCCGTTCTCGTCGTAGATTACGAGCTTCTTCGTTCCCTGCCAGACGTACTTTCGCACGCCACTCCTCGGGACGTCCTTGCCCGTGGTGAAGAGGAAGCCGGCCTTTGGACTCAGCACCGCGTAGTTCTTCTCGACCTTGACGAAGTAGAAGAACTCGACGTTGGGGTAGAACTTTTCAACGAGGTTGTCAACCTTAATCGTGCCGACGAAGGTTCCGTAGGCGTAGGGCTTAACCTTTAACCCCTCAAGCTCCCTCCAGACCCTCTCGTTGACGGCGTAAACGTCCCTGAACTTACCCTCAACGACGGCGAAAAAATGGTGCTTTAACTCGCCGTACTTCTCGGCCTCGCGAAGGATTAAGTCGTACTCCCATGCGGAGGCACGGCGGTAGCGGAGTTCCCGGCTCATGTCACTATGCTTGGTGCGGAACTTAAAAGCTTAGCCTTCGAGCTCGTCGAGAATCCCTGCAAAGCCGTCCATATCGGTTTTCTCGAACTCCCTCTCGAACTCAAGGCCAAGCTCCGCTATCTCCTCGGGCGTTATCGTCGTTTCCGGGTTTTCGGCGTTTATTCCGGGACAGCTCTCGTCGTAGTAGAGCCACAGCTCCTGACCGTTGTACCGGAAGGGCCTCTCACCCTCGACGCCGAGCGGTTTCTTAGAGACCATGAAGGGGTAGATGCGGCAGATTAGGGGCCTGACCTCGTGAATCCGACACTTACCGGTCTCCGGGTCGTGGAAGACGCAGCCCAAATCCCACTCCCTAACGGCCAGAACGAAGCGTACAGTATTGCCCTCCACCGAGAAGGTCACGAAGTCCTGGGGGTCGTTTCCGGCTTTGGCTATTCGCTCAATGTCTCGCAGCGTTAGATAAACGTGCCTCCCCCTGCAGCAGTCGAGGCAGTAGAGACAGCGGAAGCGGACTGGCTCGTTGAAGGGTCTCGGCTTGAAGCGCATGGTAACTACCTCTTCCCAAGGGATACAAGGAAGTAGCCGACGTCCTCCCTGCCCGAATAGCTGACGGTGAAGTTTACCTCCTCGTAATGCCTGACGGGGCCGTTCTTATGAAAGACCACCATCGTCCCGCTTCCAAGGACCAGATAGACCTCACCGCTTTCGCGGGCGGCCCTGGGTTCAAAGGAGTAGTAGCTTATCGAGAGCACCCTCGTGCAGTTCTTCTCCAGTATCCATCCACGCTCCATTCCCCCCCACTGCCAGAGGTCCATGCACCAGCCGGGGGTTTTGAGGGTTATCTTGATGTCCGTCGGTTCCAGGGAATAGCTCCTTATCACGAGATCGTTCCGTCCGGCGCCGAAGGCAACGGCGTTTTTGTAAGAAACCCCGTCGATGGTGAAGTTCCTCGCGAGCAGGGGCTGGCCCTTGGGAGAAGAGACCTCATAAACCTCTCCCCTGTGGATGAGCGGATACAGCAGGGCAGCCAGAACTCCCAAAAAGATCACCGCGAAGACAAGGACTATCTTTATTGCCGAGCCCTCTTCGTACGAGATCTTCCTTCCGAAAGGCATCTCCACCCCCAGTAGTGGTTAAGTGGTTACCTCTTAAAATTTCCGCTTAAGTGTTCAGGTGCGCGTCGAACTCCCTGCTCTTTTTGTATTCGGCGTAGCCCCTATCGAGCCTCTTCGCGACGTAGGGGCCGTTCTTCCGGTAGCCGAACTTCCGGTAGTAGTTCCTGACGCCGACACCGCTGATGACGAGCATCTTCTTAACGTCGAACTCCTCGCGGGCAATCCTCTCGGCCTCGGCCAGAAGCTCCCTTCCGTAACCCCTGTGCTGCCACTCGTAGCGGGGCTTTCCTCCAATCGGCACGAGCGGGCCGTAGACGTGGAGTTCCCTGACTATCGCCGAGGGACAGCAGTTTATCTCCTTCCGGTGGGCCTTTTCGCTCGGAATTCTCAGCCTGAGGAAGCCGATTAGGATGTCGTTCTTGGTATCTTCAAAGCTCAGGAAAATCTCCCTCCCGCCAGAGGCCTCGTAGTCCTCGCGGAGGAGCTTTATATGCTCGACCTCCGGCTGGATTCCGAACTTCTCCATCATGTGGCCGACTTCCCTAAAGCGAATCTCCCTCGGCCTTATACCGCGCTTTATCAGCTCGTTGAAGACGAGCTGGCCGAGGTTCGAGTGCTTGACGCCGTCAACGATGAGCTGAACGGGAATGTCGCGCTGGATTCTCATAACGCGAACCCACTTCGGGAAGAGCTTGTATGCCTCAACGAGGAGATCAACGGCTTCTTCCGTACGGTATGGGCGGTATTTACCTTCCTTCCACCAGCGGTAGAGGGGGGCGTCCTTGGTTACAAGCGTCGGGTAAACCTTTAGCATGTCGGGCCTGAAGCGAGAATCCTCGAAAATCGTCCTGAAGGTGTATAGGTCGCGCTCAAAGTTGCTCCCGGGAAGGCCGGGCATTATGTGGTAGTTGATTTTCAATCCAGCATCGCGGAGGAGCTGTGTGGCCTTTACTATCTCCTCAACGCCGTGACCGCGTTTGGTCCTCTCGTGGATGAAGTTGAAAACCGTCTGGACTCCAAGCTCAACGCGCGTGGTGCCAAAGTGGAGCATCCTGTCAATCTGCCTCTCGAAGGCCCAGTCGGGCCTTGTCTCTATCGTAAGGCCGACCATTCTGACCTTAGCTTTCTCGTTCTTCCTCTGCTCGTCTTCAAGGTAGTAGTAGGGCTTTGCGTGCGTTTTCTGCCACGCCTCGCGGAACTTCGGGTCTTCCTCAAAAACGGACTCGTCCTTCTTCACTATCAGCCTAATCAGCTTCTCCTCGAGGTTCTCTATGTCTCTAAAGTGCGGGAAGTCGTTCATGGCCTTGAAGGCACACTTGATGAACCACTCCTGATAATCGAGGTCAACCGCCGGAAAGGTTCCGCCCTGGATTATGACCTCGACCTTGTCAACGTCGTGGCCGATGTCGGTGAGCTGCTTAAGGCGACGCATCATGATGATGTAAGGGTGGTAGGCGCTCTGGATTGCCCTTAAAGCTGACGGCTCCCTTCCCGTGTAGCTCTGGGGTGAACCGACGCTCGGCCCGCCGGGACAGTAGATACATCTGCCATGAGGACAGGGAAAGGGCTTCGTCATCATAGCAACGACAGCCACTCCGCTTATCGTCCTCGTTGGCTTTCTCTTCAGCAAGTCCCTGAACTCCTCGCGCCTCTCCTCCGGAATGGCCCTCAGAATGTCGGAATTGCCCGGAATCTTTGAGAGATGATACTTTCTCGCCACCTTAATCTTCCAGCGGTTGAGCTCGTCCCTGCTCTTAATCTCGCCCTCCATCACGAGTCTCGCAAGCTCTCTAACTGCCTCCTGGAATCTCTCATCCATAGCGACACCTCTCGCTCGATGTAGGGCGGGGTTTTAAAAGGGTTTGCGGGGCATATTCAGTTTACTGAATAATTCACCAAGTGAATAGGTGATAGCCATGAACCGCGACGAGCTCGTTGCTTTCCTCGACGAATACCTTCAGGTTTCGGCTTACCCTGACAAGTCGAGCAACGGACTGCAGGTGGAGGGAAGGGATGAGGTTGAGAGAATAGCGTTTGCCGTTGATACGACGCTCAGAACAATCGAGAGGGCAGCTAAGGGAAAGGCCGACATGTTGATAGTGCATCACGGGATGATTTGGGGAGGTCTTAACTATATAACCGGTATCCACTACAAAAGGCTGAAGGCCCTAATCGAGAACGGCCTGAACCTCTACGTGGCGCATCTGCCCCTTGATGCGCACCCGGAAGTCGGCAACAACGTCGGCCTGCTCAGGCTTCTCGACCTGGAGCCTAGGGGACCCTTTGGAGAGTACAAGGGCCTGAGCATAGGCTTCTACGGCGAGTTCGAAGAGCCACAGCCGATTGAGAAGGTGGCGCAGATAATGGCGGAGAAGCTCGACACGACCGTCAGAACCTACGAGTTCGGGGAGAGGGAAGTTAAAACCGTCGGCGCGATAAGCGGGGCCGGCGCCTTTGCGCTGGAAGAAGCTTACAGGAAGGGAATAGACCTGCTCATCACCGGCGAATTCAGCCACGCGGACTATCTGACGGCCCTCGACCTGCCCCAGAGCGTCCTCGTTGCGGGGCACTACAAGACGGAGACGCTGGGAGTTAAAGCTTTGATGGAGCTCATTCGGGAAAAGTTCGGGCTTAGCGTCTTCTTCATAGACGAGCCGACCGGCCTTTAGTCTTCCCTCTTTACTGGGTTCCCGAAGGGGTCGATGAGGCCGGCCCTGATCAGGCTCGAGCTTATCTTCGGCCCGATCCTGCTCTTCACGAGCTTTATCGTCACTATCTCAAGGGGTTTAAGGCCCCTCTCTTCCCGGGCCCGGTTCACGAGGAGGGCACCCTTGTACGTTTCCTCGCTTACAACTATCGCCTCAAGGCTTTTCATTCTGTCCGCGAAGCCGATGGCGGTGTTTATCTTTATGACGCGGTAGTTGGTGTAGCCGTTCACGTCAAAGAACTTGAGAAGATCCGCGAGGCGGAGCTCGTAGGGAAGGATCCTCTCGGCGTAGGGCTTGTTCCTGATCATCTCGTCCGAGGTTAAGCCGACGTAAACGTAGCGGCCGATTTCAAAGGCCTTCCTCAAAAGGGCCTTGTGGCCGAGGTGGAGCCTGTCAAAGGTGCCGCCGACAACCACTTTGCGGTACTTCCTCATGGCAGACCCTCACAGGGGTTCGAACTCCCTGAGGAGGAGCGCACGCTGTCTCTCGTCGAGGGCGCTCTCGTCCACGATGACTATGAGCGCGGCTCCAGCCGGGATCAGGTGGTCCTTGAGGTTGATGAGGAACTTGTAAACCGCCGGGAAGTCGTTGTAGAGGAGGAGGTACTCAAGGCAGTCTATGAGCACGACCGCGTTCGGGTTCTCGCGGATGAACTTGAGGGCCTGCTCCATGATCACGTGGAGCTTCGTAGGGGAAACTCCCTGGTCGGTTGCCTGGGTAACCCAAATCGGAACCACGAACTCCATTCCCTTGTAGAGGTGGGGGTTCCTCGTGAAGACGAGCGTTGGCAGCTTCGCCGACTTTATGAGCTCCATCACGTCAACGAACTTGGATTTGGAGCCCAGGGCAAGGTACGCTCCCTTAAGGCTAACGGCCGTTTTGGTAACAGGAGAGGAGTAGGACGAAAGCCTGGAGTGGAGGTAGCTCTCCTCGAGGAGGAGCACGTACTTGATCATGGTGTAGATAACACCAACTATCGCGGTCCCGTAGAACAGGGAAAGCAGGGCGTTGAGATTTGGAACTGGATAGAAATCGCTCACCAGATCGATTACCCTGCCAACTACCGCAAATCCGAGGAAAACCGCCGCGTTCCGGATGAAGGGTTTGAGCTCCGCCGTATAGCGGTTCCACCTCTTGAGGAAGAAGAGCCAGATGTAACCCATTGCGAGGAGAATCACGACGTCGTACACTACCTCGTACGGAGAAACGATCAGCTCCATAGAACATCAACCTCGTCGGTTCTAAACCTCTGCTTAACTACGGTGTCGGAGATCTTAAACCTTACTCCCCCGAGGTACATTCTGAGGCCGGTGTAAGCTATCATAGCCCCGTTGTCCCTGCACAGGTCGTAGGGCGGGACGAAGAATTCAACGCCCCGGTCCTCGGCCATGATCTTCAACATCTCGCGGAGCCTGTTGTTGGCCGCAACCCCCCCAACGAGGACGACATCGTCTTTGCCGGTGTGGGCCAGAGCCCTCTCGGTGACCTCGACCAGGGCGGAGAAGGCCGTCTCCTGGAAGGAATAGGCTAAATCCTCGACGCGGTATTTGCCCGTGCGGTACTTCCTCACTGCCTCGGTCAGAACGCCCGAGAAGCTCAAATCCATTCCCTTAACCGCGTAGGGGAGCTCGATGTAGGTTTTTCCTTTAAGCGCAAGCTTTTCAATCTTCGGGCCGCCCGGGAAGCCGATGCCGAGTTCCCTGGCGAAGGTGTCTATCGCGTTTCCTATGCCTATGTCGAGGGTCTCGCCGAAGACGCGGTAGCGGCCGCCTTCCAAAGCTAAAACCTGAGTATTCCCGCCGCTCACGTAGAGGCCAACCGGATCCTTAACACCGAACATCTTGGTTATCTCGACGTGGGCTATGCAGTGGTTTACCCCAACGATCGGTTTGTTGTACTTTATGGCCAGAGCCCTCGCTGCGGTAGCCACAACCCTTAGAGCAGGGCCGAGGCCAGGTCCCTGAGAGAAGGCTATAACGTCAACGTCTTCCATCGTTATTCCAGCGGTTTGGAGGGCTCTCCTGAGGAGGGGCTTCAAAAGCCTGGCGTGATGTTCAGCGGCCTCCTTTGGATGTATCCCGCCCTTTTCGGTTGTGAGAGTGTCGAATACGTTGGCGAGGACTTCCTTCTCGGTTACGATACCCACCCCGAGTGTGTGCGCTGTTCCCTCTATGCCGAGCGCTATCATGTGCACGACTAACGCAAGGCGTTTAAAAAGCTATTCGGTACAAAGGTGATCACAAATCGGGAGAATTTATAAGTTCATGCCCGGAGTGTGTAACATGAAGGTCATCGGGGTCATCAGGTACTCGAGAAGGGAAAGGCTGAGCAGGGCGGAGTTTGAAGAACTTCTGCGGAGTGCCGGCTACGAGGTTTTGACAATTCTCGAACAGAACAGGGAGGAGCACCCGCGCTACAACATCGGGAAGGGGAAGCTGGAGGAGCTCAAGGAACTCGTCAGGGAGCTCAAACCGGACAAAGTTGTTTTTGCGAACCGCTTAACGCCTTCTCAGGCCTACAACCTCTGGAAGGAGCTCAGAGTTGATATCATTGACCGCTGGCAGCTCGTGCTGGAGATATTCGAGAAGAGGGCCCATTCGAAGGAGGCCAAACTCCAGGTTGAGCTTGCCTCGCTCCAGTACGAGGTTCCGCTCGTGAAGGAAGCGATAAGGCGGATAAAGCTCGGCGACAGGGCCGGTTTCAAGGGAATGGGCGAGTACCAGACGCAGCAGTACCTGAAGCACATAAGGTACAGGATGGGCAAGATACGGAAAGAGCTCGAACGCGTCAGGGCCGACAGGGACGTCAAGCGGAAGAGGCGGGAGGAGCTGGGGTTCCTTCTCATAGCCCTTGCCGGCTACACCAACGCGGGGAAATCGACGCTCCTCAACGCACTGGCAGGGGAAAGCGCCGAGGCCCGGGATCAGATGTTCACAACCCTCGACACGAGGACGAGGCGCTTCAAGCTTGGAAGAAAGAGGGTCCTCCTGACGGACACCGTTGGCTTCATAGACAACCTTCCCCCCTTCATAGTCGAGGCTTTCCATTCAACCCTCGAGGAGATAGTGAAGGCCGATATAGTTCTTCTCGTCTTGGACGTGAGCGAGCCCTGGGCTGAAGTCAGAAGAAAGCTCATGGCCTCAATAGACGTTCTCAGGGAGCTCAAGACCCTTGACAAACCGATGGTCGTCGTTCTGAACAAGACAGACCTAACGAGCCGGGAAGACGCCGAGGAGAAACGGCGAAGGGTGGAGGAGATAGTCGAGGAACTGGCGCCGAGCGTGAAGGCCGTCGTGAAGACCTCGGCAAAGCTCGGCCGCTTGGATGAACTCAAAAGGGCCCTGGAGGAGATAATCCCCGCCCTTCCAAAGTACAGGAGGTTCAGAATACTCATCCCGCCGACCGTTGATCCGGGAAAGGTCCTCGGACTTCTGGAATCGATTGGAGAGGTTCTGAGCGTTTCCTACGGGGAGGAAGTTGAGGTCGAAGGGCTCGTGCAGGTCGGAATGATAAAGGAACTGACGAGGCTTGGAATAAAGCTGGAGCACCCCTCAAACGAGGCCGGCTAAGTGGAAGAGGCGGAATACTATAAGCGAGATGAGCACGGCAACGGTAGGGGTCGCCACCCAGCCGAAGAGTATGTCCTTGATGACCCTTCTATCGACGCCCTCACCGGTAACAAGGCCGACGCCGACGACTCCGCCCACTATCGCCTGGCTGGAGCTCACGGGCAGGCCGAGAACGTTGGCCAGGCTCACGGATATTGCCGAGCCGAACTGGGCGGCAAAGGCCGAGATCGGTCCCAGGGCGGTTATCTTCTTGCCGACGGTGTGCATGACCGCGTAGCTGAAGGTGAGCGAACCCATTGCGAGGCTCAGGGCAACGAGAACACCCGCGGTTCTGGGCTCGAGGAAACCGGCTCCAACGATCGGACCCGAGGCGTTTGCGACCTCGTTGGTTCCAAAGTTGAAGGCCATATACGAGCCTCCGAGAATGGCCAAGGCCTTGTAGAGGGCCTCAATCGTGGAGATGCTCTTAATGCTGGAGACAACGCGCGAGTAGAACTTGTAGAGAACCGCCGCGAGGATTCCCGACAGAACGGGCGAGAAAACCCAGGCCCCCGCTATCTTCCCCATGGTCTCCCAGTTGACGGGGGCGCCTATGCTGAGGCCGACGCCGAGAACCCCGCCCACTATTGCCTGCGTCGTGGAAACTGGCAGTCCCTTAACTGTCGCTATGGTGACCCACACGCCAGCCGAGAGGAGGGCTATAACCGCGAGCTCAACGGTCAAATAGCCGGGGGGGACTATTCCCTTTCCGACCGTTTTCATGACCTTGTACCCCTTGAGGTACGCGCCCAGGAGGGTGAAGATCGCGATGGTAAGGGTTGCCTGGCGGAAGCTCAGTATCCCGGCCCCGACGGCCGTTCCCATGGCGTTGGCTGAATCGTTGGAACCTATGTTCCAGGCGATGTAGAAGGCCACTGCAACCATCGCTATCGCCACTGCCTCCATTTCGATCCCCCCTATATAGTCTATATGGTGGTGCATAGACTATTTAAAAGTTTTTCGAAGGTTCTTCGGGAAGCTCTGCCGCTAAAAAACCATTGCCGACCTCTTCTGTTCACGATTACCCAGCGGGTACCTCCGGAGGCAGATTAAAGCAATACCGAAAGGCAAATAAATGCAACGGTTGAAAACTCAGTGAAAAACCCCAAGGAGGCAGGAAGTATGATCGAGATACGTTTTCACGGTAGGGGTGGACAGGGTGCAGTTACAGCCGCGAACATCTTAGCCTCTGCGGCCTTCAAGGAGGGAAAATACGTCCAGGCGTTCCCCTTCTTCGGTGTTGAGAGGCGTGGAGCACCGGTTACAGCTTTCACAAGGATAGACGACAAGCCGATAAGAATAAAGACCCAGATCTACGAGCCGGACATAGTGGTCGTCCTCGACCCGAGCCTTCTGGACACCGTTGACGTCACGGCCGGCCTCAAGGACGGCGGGACCGTCATCATAAACACCGAGAAGAGCAAGGAGGAAGTCCTCGAGAAGCTCAAGAAGAAGCCGGGCAAGCTGGCCCTGGTGGATGCAACGGGCATAGCCCTTGAAGTCCTCGGCCTTCCGATCACCAACACGGCCATCCTTGGAGCGGTCGCGAAGGCGACCGGAATAGTGAAGCTCGAGAGCGTTCAGGAGGCCATCAAGGAGACCTTCTCCGGAGCCCTCGGCGAGAAGAACGCCAAGGCCGCCGAGGAAGCCTTCAACAAGACCACTGTCTACGAGCTCTGATTTTACTTTAACCCTTTTGAGGAGGAGGGGAGGAGTTTGAACACGCTGTTTGGTGAGAAAAAGGCCGAGGCAAGGAAGATAGTCTTCACATCGGTCGAACAGTATCCAGAGGCACCGATAAGCCTCGCCACAACCCTCAGCAACTTCACCGGCGACTGGAGGACATTCATACCCGTTGTCGATGACGACAAGTGCGTCAAGTGCTACATCTGCTGGAAGTTCTGCCCCGAGCCTGCAATCTACATCCGCGAGGACGGGTACATAGGCATAGACTACGACTACTGTAAGGGTTGCGGTATCTGTGCGAACGAGTGCCCGACGAACGCGATAACGATGGAGAAGGAGGAGAAGTGATATGGCCGAGTACAAGCCGATTAGGAAGGTTGTGAGCGGGAACTATGCAGCCGCCTACGCGGTAAAGCACGCCCGCGTTCAGGTCGTTGCCGCTTACCCGATCACCCCCCAGACGAGCATCATCGAGAAGATAGCAGAGTTCATCGCCAACGGGGAAGCGGATATCCAGTACGTCCCCGTCGAGAGCGAGCACTCGGCCATGGCAGCGAGCATAGGAGCCTCGGCCGCAGGTGCCAGAGCTTTCACAGCCACCGCCGCCCAGGGTCTCGCTTTGATGCACGAGATGCTCCACTGGGCGAGCGGAGCGAGACTGCCGATAGTTATGGTGGACGTCAACAGGGCCATGGCTCCCCCGTGGAGCGTGTGGGACGATCAGACCGACAGTTTAGCGCAGAGAGACACTGGCTGGATGCAGTTCTACGCGGAAAACAACCAGGAAGTCTACGACGGTGTTCTGATGGCATTCAAGGTAGCCGAGACAGTTAACGTCCCGATAATGGTCATCGAGAGTGCGTTCATCCTGAGCCACACCTACGACGTAGTCGAGATGATTCCGCAGGAGCTCGTCGATGAGTTCCTCCCGCCGAGGAAGCCGCTCTACGATCTGGCAGACTTCAGCCAGGCGATCTCGGTTGGGGCACTCGCGACTCCAGATGACTACTACGAGTTCCGCTACAAGCTCGCGAAGGCGATGGAGGAGGCCAAGAAGGTCATCAAGGACGTCGGCAAGGAGTTCGGGGAGAGGTTTGGCAGGGACTACAGCGACATGATCGAGAAGGGCTACATCGACGATGCCGACTTCGTCTTCATGGGCATGGGCTCGCTCATGGGAACGGTTAAGGAAGCCGTTGACCTGCTCAGGAAAGAAGGCTACAAGGTCGGCTACGCCAAAGTCAGGTGGTTCCGCCCGTTCCCGAAAGAAGAGCTCCTTGAGATAGCGGAGAGCGTGAAGGGCATAGCGGTCCTCGACAGGAACTTCTCCTTCGGCCAGGAGGGCATACTCTTCAACGAGGCCAAGGGCTCGCTCTACAACAGCTCCGCGAGACCCGTGATGAAGAACTACATCGTCGGCCTCGGTGGCAGGGACTTCACGGTTCAGGACGTCAGGGCCATAGCGGAGGACATGAAGAGGGTCATCGAGAGCGGCCTCGATAGGGAGGTTGAGTGGTACCACCTCAAGAGGTGAGAACGATGGAGATTCCCGAGAGCATTAAGAAAAGGTTGACCATTCCCGCTGAGGAGCACTTCTTTGCCGGCCACACCGCCTGCCAGGGCTGCGGCGCCTCACTCGGACTTCGATACGTCCTCAAGGCCTACGGCAGAAAGACCATCTTCGTCATCCCGGCGTGCTGTTCGACAATCATAGCCGGTGCGTGGCCATACAACACCCTCGACGCGAACCTCTTCCACACCGCCTTCGAGACCACCGGTGCGGTCATAAGCGGTATCGAGGCCGCTTTGAAGGCGAGGGGGATAAAGGTCAAGGGCGAAGACGGCGTTATGGTCGTCGGCTGGGCCGGCGACGGTGGTACAGCGGACATAGGCCTTCAGGCCCTGAGCGGTTTCCTCGAGAGGGGCCACGACGCGCTCTACATAATGTACGACAACGAGGCCTACATGAACACGGGAATACAGCGTTCGGGCTCAACCCCCTACGGAGCCTGGACCACAAACACGCCGGGAGGAAAGAGGCACTTCCTCGAGAAGAGGCACAAGAAGAAGGTCATTGACATCGTCATTGCCCACGAGGTCCCCTACGCCGCGACCGCGAGCGTCGCCTTCCCGGAGGACTTCATAAGGAAGCTCAAGAAGGCGAGGAAGATAGAGGGGCCGAGCTTCATCCAGCTCTTCGCGCCCTGTCCGACCGGCTGGCGCTCGCCGACCGACAAGAGCATCGAGCTCGCAAGGCTCGCCGTTCAGACGGCATACTTCCCGCTCTTCGAGTACGAGAACGGCAAGTACAGGATAAACATGCCCAGTCCAAAGAAGGAGCCGAAGCCGATTGAGGAGTACCTCAAGCTCCAGGGCCGCTTCAAGTACATGACCAAGGAAGATGTAGAGATCCTCCAGCAGTGGGTGCTCCACGAGTGGGAGAAGCTTAAGAAGCTCGCCGAGGTGTTCGGCTGAGCCCGTAACTTTTAAGTTTTCCCCTGATAACTCACCTGAGGTGATACACATGGCTGAGAGCCCGTTTAAGGCCGATATTGAGAGGGTTCAGAAGGAGTATAGCGAAAAGATGACCCCGGGAGCGATAGCCTACATCCCGGGGAGTAGCGTGATAAACAAGACCGGCTCTTGGAGAGTCTTCATGCCCGAGTTCAACAGGGACAAGTGCGTCCGCTGCTACCTCTGCTACATCTACTGCCCCGAGCCGGCGATCTACCTCGACGAGGAGAACTACCCGGTCTTCGACTACGACTACTGTAAGGGTTGTGGAATCTGCGCCAACGAGTGCCCGACCGACGCGATAATAATGGTTAGGGAGACCAAGTGAGGTGGTGAAAGATGCCGATTAGAACCGTTATGAAGGCGAACGAAGCCGCTGCCTGGGCCGCCAAGCTTGCCAAGCCGAAGGTTATAGCGGCCTTCCCGATTACGCCGTCAACGCTCGTTCCGGAGAAGATCAGCGAGTTCGTCGCCAACGGAGAGCTCGACGCGGAGTTCATCAAGGTCGAGAGCGAGCACTCGGCCATTTCAGCCTGTGTCGGTGCCTCAGCGGCGGGCGTTAGGACCTTCACCGCAACCGCGTCCCAGGGCTTAGCTTTGATGCATGAGGTTCTCTTCATAGCCGCTGGCATGAGACTTCCGATAGTCATGGCCATTGGAAACCGCTCCCTGAGCGCGCCGATCAACATCTGGAACGACTGGCAGGACAGCATAAGCGAGCGCGACACCGGCTGGCTCCAGTTCTACGCGGAAAACAACCAGGAGGCTTTGGACCTCATTCTGATAGCCTTCAAGGTGGCCGAGGACGAGAGGGTTCTATTGCCGGCGATGGTCGGCTTCGACGCGTTCATCCTCACCCACACCGTCGAGCCCGTCGAGATTCCGGACCAGGAGCTCGTTGATGAGTTCCTCGGCGAGTACGAGGGCAAGCACGCCTACGTTGATCCAAAGAGGCCCATAACCCAGGGTACGTTAGCGTTCCCGGCCCACTACATGGAGGCCAGATACAAGGTCTGGGAGGCCAACGAGAACGCAAGGAAGGTCATCGACGAGGTCTTTGCCGAGTTCGAGAAGAAGTTCGGCAGGAAGTACAGCAAGATCGAGGAGTACCGCACGGATGACGCCGAGATAATATTCGTCACCATGGGTTCACTCGCCGGAACGGTGAAGGAGTACGTGGACAAGCTCCGCGAGAAGGGCATCAAGGCCGGTGCGGCAAAGCTCACCGTTTACAGGCCGTTCCCGATTGAAGAGGTTCGCGCTCTCGCAAAGAAGGCGAAAGTTATAGCGCTCCTCGAGAAGAACGTCACCTTCAGCGTCGGCGGTGCACTCTTCCAGGACTTCAGCAGGACCCTAGTGAACGAGAAGGAGAAGCCGATACTCGTTGACTTCATCCTCGGACTCGGTGGCAGGGACGTCACTTTCAAGGACCTCGACGAAGCCCTCGCGATTGCTCAGAAGGCCTTGGCCGGAGAGGAGTTTGACGAGGTCAACTGGATAGGCCTTAGGAAGGAGATCCTGTGAGGTGATGAAGATGGCCGTTAGGAAGCCCCCGATCACAACTCGCGAGTACTGGGCGCCGGGCCACGCCGCCTGTGCCGGCTGTGGCTGTGCCACCGCTCTCAAGCTCGCCACCAAGGCCTTTAGCGAGGCTATGGAAGAGAAGTACGGCGACCCTGACGCCTTCGCCATAGCCCAGGCCACCGGCTGTATGGAGGTCGTTTCGGCGGTCTTCCCGTACACAGCCTGGAAGGTCCCGTGGGTTCACGTCGCCTTCGAGAACGCGGCCGCAGCCGCCAGCGGTATCGAGGCGGCCTGGAAGAAGAAGGGACTCAAGGGCAAGATCCTCGCCATTGGTGGAGATGGCGGTACCGCCGATATAGGCCTTCAGGCCCTGAGCGGTATGCTCGAGAGGAGGCACAACGTCGTCTACCTGATGTACGACAACGAGGCTTATATGAACACCGGAATCCAGCGCTCAAGCTCCACCCCCTACGGAGCCTGGACAACCACCTCGCCGCCTGGAAAGTACTCCATCGGTGAGGACAAGCCCAAGAAGTGGGTCGCCCTCATAGCTGCTGCCCACCAGATACCCTACGTGGCAACCGCGAGCATAGGCAACCCCTTCGACTTCGTCAGGAAGATGAAGAAGGCCGCCAAGGTCGACGGCCCGGCCTTCGTCCAGGTTCACTGTACCTGCCCGACCGGCTGGAAGAGCCCGCTCGAGAAGGGCGTCGAGATAGCTCGCTTAGCAATCGAGACGGGAGTATGGCCGCTCTTCGAGATTGAGAACGGCGACTTCCACAACATCAAGATACAGAGCCCAGGAGGAGGCGCGAAGGTCAAGCGCGAGGGAGGCAAAATCGTTGCCATAGAGTTCAAGAAGCCCATCGAGGAGTACCTTAAGTTACAGGGCAGGTTCAAGCACCTCTTCAAGCAGCCAGAGGCAATCGACCAGCTCCGCGAGCAGATAAAGGCCATGTGGAAGGTCCTCGGCGTCGAGGTCACCCTCCCGAAGCCGGAAGAGTAATTCCCTCTTCCTTCTCAGTTTTTTCAGAAATTAAAGCCGGGCAAAAACAAAAGGCTCAGCATATCCTCGGCACGGGGTCTCCGGCCGGAGGCTCCATGAAGCGCTTTCCGCCGATTCCGGTTTCGAGGAGGACCTTCCCCCTGTATTCTTCTATTACCTCGCCGATTATCGCCGCGTCCTTCCCCCTCTTCGTCTTCCTCATCGCCTCAAGGGCCTCCTCCGCGTGCTCCCGGGCAACGACCATAACCACTTTCCCCTCGTTCGCCACGTCGTAGGGACTGATTCCCAGCATCTCGCTCGCAGCCCTTACCTCTGGCTTCACGGGTATGGCATCCTCCCTGACGAGGATTCCAACGTTGCTTTTACGGGCAATCTCGTTGAGGGCGTTGCTCAGCCCGGCCCTCGTGGGGTCCTTCATCGCGTGGATGTTCTCCCAGCCGATTGCTTTTGCAACCGCTTCAACGACCTCCCACACCGGCGCGACGTCGCTCTTCAGTTCGGTTTCGAAGGCTATACCCTCCCTGTGGCTCATCAGCGCTATTCCATGGTCGCCTATCGTTCCGCTGACGAGGACTATGTCTCCTACCTTTGCCCCGGCGTCGCTTACCGGCTTTTCCGCGATTCCAACTCCCGCGGTAATCACGAACATCTCTATCGGCTCTTCAACGACCTTCGTGTCGCCGGTGACGATTGGAACGGGGACTTCCTTAGACGTCTCGTCCATCGAGCGGAGAACCCTCTCAAGGACCTCCATGTCGAGGCCTTCCCCGATAATCATCGAGTTTGCTAAGGCTAAAGGCTTCGCGCCCATCACCGCCAAATCGTTGACCGTTCCGCTTATTGCGAGCCTGCCTATATCACCGCCGGGGAAGAAGAGTGGCTTGACGGTGTGCCCATCGATGGTGAAGACGATGTGCTTGTCTCCGAACGGTATCGTCGCCCCGTCGTCGAGCTGGTCGAGTCCTATTCCCCCGGCGCTCTTGAGGGTCAGGGTCTTCAGTATGACGTCCCTCAGGAGCTCCTCCATTATTTCTCCGCCCGCACCGTGTTCGAGCTTTATCTTTTCACCCATCTTCAACCCTCCAGAAAGCCTTTCGAAATTAGATAGCGCCTCGTAAATTCGAGGAACTCTTCGGCGCGCCGTATGTTTTCGCGCGCCTCTTCCTCGGTTATATCAACCACGAAGGAGTAATCCGCGGTCTGCCTGAGATTAAACGCGGTTCGAAGGTGTGTGAAAAACCTGTGTGGGACTTCTCCTGTCTTGACGAACTCCCTGCCGAGGAGTGCTATGACTGCGGAATGCTTCGAAACCCTTATTCCCTTCGTCAGCAAAATGGCCTCTGCGCAGTAGAACATTGTATAGTACGCCCTTGAGAGCGCGAAGGCATAAAACCCTTTCTCCAGCAACGTCTTTGAGGCCTCAAGACTCCTCTCTGCTTTTTTCAGTATTTCCTCGTACCCGCTCATACCTTGACACCTTCCGTGTAAACGTTCTGAATCAGCGGGTCGTGCTCCATTCTCGGATTAACGGGGTAAACGATGAGCGAGACAACTAACCCTTTCTCCAGAACGTATTCCTCTGTGATTTCACTGAGTCGGTCGTGCTCTTCGAGCGTTAGCCGTCTCTTGACAATGACAATCATGTCGACATCGCTGTCTTCTTTAGCTTCGCCCCTCGCGTACGAGCCGAAGAGGATAACCTCGACTAAGTCGTCGCCGAGGATTTCTCTCAGCCTTTCCTTCACCTCGCGCAGGATTTCGAGGAGCTCTTCCCTCGGGATTACGGGCATTGTCTTTTCCCTCAGTTAATTTCCTGCTTTCCCCACTTAAACCTTCACAGCATCAAATCCTCCTTCGTCAGGTAGCCCTCCAGGTACAGCCCGCCGAGGAAGGCCTGGCCGACGTTTATCCCGTTGTCTCCGCGCGGGACCTCCGTTGTAACGTGGAACTTAAGGCCCGACGCCTCAACAGCTTTCCTTACTGTCTTGACTATCAGCTCGTTGTAAGCGACACCACCGCTCATTACGACGTCCTTCACGCCGAACTCCCTGGCCTTCTCGATGGCAACCCCCGCAAAGGCCCTCGCGAGTGCTAAATGAACCGAGTAAGCTATGTCCGCCGGCGAGGCCTTTTCGAGGACGTCCAGCGCCTGCACGAACAGCTCTTCCACCTTGAGGAGTTCTCCCTCCACGGGCACCTCGAACTTGAGGTCGTTCTTGCCCTTCATCGCGAAGCTCTCAAGCTTCATCGCAGGCTCGCCCTCGTAGTGCCTCCTGTAGGCCACGTTGAGGAGCACAGAGAAGGCGTCGAGGACCCTTCCGGTTGACGAAGCGTAGGCGAGGTTTATCCCCTTGGCGAGCTGATTCAAAGCAACCGAGAACTCCACCTCGCCGTACTTTAAGCTTCCTATCGCCTTCGGACAGCACTTCCTTATGACTCCCTCAAGCTCCTCGACGCTGTAGACCTTGCTTAGGATTCCCATCAGGGCCCTGAGCGGGTAGTAGCTCGCCAGGTCCCCGCCGGGAAGCGGGTAGTAATCTATATGAGCCAGCCTCTCCACGTCCTCGTAGCCGAGGTAGAGCACCTCGCCACCCCACGTGTTGCCATCGGTTCCGTAGCCCACTCCATCAACGGCTATTCCTACAGCTGATTCGAGGTTCTTCTCGGCTAAGACACTCGCTATGTGGGCGTAGTGATGCTGAACCTGGAGCAGCTCGACGTTTAACTCGTTCGCAAGCTCCATGGCGAGCTTTGTCGTGTTGTAGGTCGGGTGGAGGTCGGCGACGATTAAATCGAACTCCCTAACCCGGAGAATCCTCTTGAAGTGCTCTATCGCTTCCCTCATGAACTCAAGAACCTCGACCTTTCCGGTGTTGCCGATGTACTGGCTCGGGTAAACCTTCCCGTTCTTGGCCACGCCGAAGGCGTTCATCAGCTCCGCACCGACTGCCAGACCGCGGTAGTTGAAGGGAATCTCTATAGGGAGGGGCACAAAACCTCTGCTTCTCCTAATAACGGCCCTCCTTCCGTCAACGAAGCGAATCACGCTATCGTCCGCGCGGTTGAGTATCCTTCTGTTGTGGAGCAGGAAGTAGTCAGCGACGTCCTTCAGCTCCTCGAAGGCCCTCTCGTTGTCCTTGACCATCGGCATTCCCGGGTAGTTGGCTGAGGTCATCACGTAGACCTTAGTCTTACTCCAGTGGAAGAGTATGTAGTGCGTTCCCGCGTAGGGGAGCATGACGCCGATTGTATGCAAACCGGGCGCGAGGTTCTCGGGCAGGGGGAAGGGTTCTCTCTTGCGGAGCGTCACGATTGGTCTTCTATAGCTGGTCAGCTCCTCCTCTTCCTCCTCGCTCACGTAGGCGAAGCTTTTGACCGTCTCAAGCGAGTCAGCCATTATCGCGAAGGGCTTCTGGGGCCTGAAGGTCCTCTTCCTCAGCTCGGCAACGACGTCTTCCCTTGTCGCGTCGCACGCCAGATGGATTCCGCCGATTCCCTTGATTGCGACGATGTAACCCCTGTCTATAAGCTCCGCTGCCTTCCTCAGCGGGTCGCCGGTGATTTCCTCCCCGTCGCTCGTGTAGAGACGGTAGCTCGGCCCGCAGACGGGACAGCAGACGGGTTCAGCATGGTAGCGCCGGTTGAGCGGGTCTCTGTACTCGCTCTCGCAGAAGTCGCACATCGGAAATTCCTTCATCGTCGTGTTCTCGCGGTCGTAGGGTAAATCCTCGATAATTGTGAACCTCGGCCCACAGTTGGTGCAGACGATGAAGGGGTACATGTAGCGCTTGTTCGTCGGGTCGAAAAGTTCTCTCAGGCAGTCCTCGCAGATGGCTATGTCGGGCGGAATTATCGAGTCCCCACCGCTTCCACCCTTCGAGCTCTTCTCGATGTAGAAGCGGTCGAAGCCCTGGGGCGGGATTTCCTTCTTCTCAAGCCTGTCAATCCTCGCGAGCGGGGGTTTCTTGCGGTAGATGTCCTCTATGAATGCCTCTATATCCTCTTCACGGCCTTCGACGACTATCTCGACTCCCGCATCGCCGAGGTTCTTGACGTAGCCCCTCAGGTTGTGCTCGTGGGCTATGCGGTAAATGAACGGCCTGAATCCAACGGCCTGAACGATGCCCTGAACGTGAATACGGTAAGCCTTCATGCCCACCCACCGGTTTTTCTCGGTATTTGGAGCCTTTATAGGTTTCCAAAACCAAAAGTTGAAAACGAGAGTGGAGTTTTGAACCTTTGGTGTTAGAACAACGCCCCGTACTTGTAGAATATCGAGCACGTTCCCTCGTAGGACACCATGCACGGCCCTATCGGGTGCCTCGGCGTGCAGGTCTTTCCGAAGTGCGGGCACTGCGGTGGCAAAGCTAATCCCCTGAGGATTGCACCGCAGAGACAGCCCTTCTCGAGGTCGGGGAGCTTCGGGACTTCGGGGTCGTAGTAGGTTCTTATCTCGAGCTCCTTCCACTCCTTCCTCAGCTCGAGCCCGCTCTTGGGCATGACCCCGAGGGCGCGCCACCTCGCGTCCTTGACCTCGAAGAACTTGTCTATGAGCTTCTGGGCAACGACGTTGCCCTCGTATTTAACGGAGCGGGTGTACTCGTTGATTATCTTCGCCTCGCCGGCCTTCACCATTCTGACGAGGTAGAGTATCGCGAGGAGCATGTCAACCGGCTCGAAACCGGCTATAACCTGGGGAACTCCGTACTTCTCGGTTATCGGCTCCCAGCCCTTGACGCCTATTATAACCGAGACGTGGCCGGGGTCAATGAGCCCGTGGAAGCGCGTCCCCTGCTTTATGAGGACCTCAACCGCCGGTGGCGTGAGCCTGTGAACCGAGTAAATCTTGAAGTTTTCCAGCTCCTCCTGGGCAACAACGTTGAGCATTCCCGCGGCCGGAGCTGTGGTCGTCTCGAAGCCCGGTGAGAAGTGGACCACCGTCCTGTCGGGGTTCTCCTTGGCTATGCGGTAGGTGTCGTAGATTGAGTAAACAACGCGGACGTCGTAGCCCTCGCTCTTCAAATCGGCGAAGCTTCCCCTCGGCGTCGGAATCTTGTACATGTCGCCGAAGGTCGTCATGATTATTCTGTCGCCCTCCTCGTAGGCCTGGCGCATTATCTCCATCATTTTAACGATGTCCTCGACCGGCGTAATGCAGACCGGACAGCCCGGCCCGCTGAGTATCTTGACGTTCTCTGGCAGGAGCGAGCGGATTCCGGTTCTCGTTACGGTGTCCTCGTGGGTTCCGCAGACGTGCATGAAGCGGACCTCGTCGAGGCCCTTCGCCTCCTCGTGGATTTTCTTCACTATCTTTTGGGCGAGCTCCCTGTCCCTGAACTTGTCCAGCGTTCCCATATCAATCACCCGGGTAGTAGTAGCCGCCTATCGCGTCCTTCTCCAGCTTGAAGACCTCGTCCCAGGCCGAGAGGATTTCCTTCGCGGTCTCTTCATCAACGCGCTCGATTATGAAGCCGGTGTGAATCAGCACGTATTCACCGGGCTTGACGTCGGGCATCAAATCAATTCTGGCCTCTCTCTTGACGCCTCCGAAGTCCACCCACGCGGTTCCCTTCTCCCTGTCAACCTCCAAAACCTTCGCAACGGTCGCCAGACACATGAGCTTCACCTACCCTGGATTCTCAAACGGGCTATTTAGCCTTTCTAAAACCTCCGGTTTGAAACCGTGAAGGTGGGCTCGAGCTTTCTTGAGCGGTGGTAGGAGCACCTCGCGAGGGTTTCCTCGGCCTCGCTCCTGCTGACCTTCTCAAGAACTATGCCGTAGTAAATCTTCACGTAGTCCCCGGGTTTTACATCTTTTACAAAGTCCAGCCTTGCCTCCTTGAGCTGGCCGTCCACGTCGACTATCGCCCTTCCATTCCTCACCTCGAGGACCTTCCCCGCGAGCATCAGGGCCATGGTTATCAACCAAAGGTGATAGAAAACGATTTATAGACCTTTTCCTGACCAGTCAGTCAGGTGGTTCCGATGGAGGAAATTATGACACAGATGATCAAAGTTGTGAAGAGCAGGTATCCCTACGGAGAGACGGTGGAGAGGATAAAGGAGAAGACCAAAGAACTCGGCTGGAGCGTTATCGGGGAGCACGATCTAGCCGAGAAGATCGGCGTTAAGCTGACCATAATCGAGGTCTGCAACAAGGATTTTGCCAGAAAGGCGCTTGAGAAGCCCGAGAACCGCTGGATTTCCGCCTTCATGCCGTGCCATTTCTCGGTCGTTGAGAACCCCGACGGGGTTTACGTTTACTGCATGAACATGGGGCTCTTCGCAAAGATGGCTCCACCGGAGCTCGGCGAGGTCCTCTCAGAGGTCTCGAAGGTCGATGAAGAGATCGTTAGTTCGATTTTGTAACTCCCAACACCTTTTTTCAAACCCCTCCCGGGCGGAAAGTTTAAATTCCCTTCTGCACATAACTGTCCATAAGAAAATGACTGTGTGGTCAGAAGGGATGGGAATGGCCACAAAATCACCGGGAAAAACAAGGGGAAAACTAGTGGCGTCGGCAATGGAGCTCTTCGCAAAGAAGGGCTTTGACAAGACTACCGTCGATGAGATAGTCGCCCGAGCGGGAGTTGCCAAGGGGACGTTCTACCTCTACTTCAAGAGCAAGGACGACCTCATAAAGGAGCTCGCCTTCGAGGTCATGCCCATAATGGCCATGCCGTCCCTGAACGACCCTTACATCACGGTTTCTTTCCCAACCCTTGAGAGCTACCTCCTCCAGCTTGGAAAGGAGTTCCTCGACTTTTACTCCGAGAGCTACCGGGCGGAGATATTCTTCCACATGCTATCCGTTCGCGAGAGGATGAAGAGCATCGATGAGATCTACCGTCAGGCCTGTTCTGAACTTTTGAGGGAAGGTGCGAGGAGGATCACCGCGTACGTTAAGGTCGGCTTTGAAGACGCCCTCATAGCGTTTCAGGTTTTTGTGGCGTCACTTATGCACTACCTCCACGCAAAAGAGTGCCTGGGGTTCCCGAAGGAGCACTACCTGAAAAAGATTGTGAACGTTGTTCTCAATCACCTCCGTCTCTCCGCCAGTGTTTGAGCCCCTCGTTTAACACGGAGTGTCACATTAATCCATTCTGTTTCGGCCATTGCAGAAAACTATTTAAGGTCTTGACGTCCAGTCTAAATGACTGGTCAGTCATTAAAAGGTGGTGACCATGGCAGAGAAACTCGTGCCGGTTGTATGTCCCTGGTGTTCAGTCGGCTGTCGCTTCTATGCGGTCAGCGTTAACGGCTATATCAGGAAGATCGAGTTCGACTACGACAACCCCACCGTCAACCGCGGAAAGCTCTGTCCAAAGGGCGTTGCGTCATACCAGTTCATAAACAGCCCCAAGAGACTCAAGAAGCCCCTCAAGCGCGTTGGTGAAAAGGGAGAAGGAAAGTTCGAGGAGATAAGCTGGGACGAGGCGTACAGGATAATCGCCGAGAAGATCAAGGAGATCAAGGAAACCTACGGTCCAGAGGCCATAGCCTTCCTCGGGAGCGAGAAGATAACCTTCGAGGAGAACTACCTCGTCCACAAGCTGTCCAAGGCGATAGGAACCAACAACCTCGACTTCCCCGGCAGATACTGCCAGTACTCCAACAGCCCGGCCAGAACGAAGGTGTTCGGCAGCGCCGCGGCGACCAACCCATTCGAGGACGTTGCCAAGGCCGAGCTGATAGTCATCTGGGGCCACAACCCAGCGGAAACCGCTCCCGTCTTCTTCGGCCAGTACATCGAGAAGGCGGTCCTCGACAACGGGGCGGAGATGGTCGTCATAGACCCGCGCGCGACCAGGGGTCATAAGTACGCCTCGCTTCACCTCAAGCCCTACCCCGGAACCGACCTCGCGATAGCCCTGGCAATGCTCAACGTCGTAATCGGCGAGGAGCTCTATGCCAAAGAGTTTGTCCAGGAGAGGGTTACGGGTTTTGAGGAGCTCAAGGAGTCCGTTAAGGACTACACCCCCGAGTGGGCAGAGAAGGTAAGCGGCGTTCCAGCCGAGGACATCAGAAAGGTGGCAAGGCTCATAGCAACGAAGAGAACCGCCCTCCTCGTCAACGAGGGAATGAACCAGCACGTCAACGGCTTTGAGCTCGCCCTCGCAATAGCGAACCTCATAGCCATCACCGGCAACATCGGGAAAGAGGGAGTCTGGAGCGGTGTCTTCCCCGGTGCCCAGTGTGGATTCTGTGCCGCCATGACTGGAATAGCTCCAAACAAGCTCCCGACCGGAAAGCTCGTCACCGACGAGGCCGCGAGGGCCGAGCTTGAGAGGCTCTGGGGCTTCAAGATACCCGACTGGGCTGGCCTCGATCTAACCAGCATGATACGCGAGATGGGCAACAGGATCAGGATGATGTACATCGTCGGCGGCAACATCGCCAAGTCCGCCCCGAACAGCAGGTGGGTCAGGGAGCAGCTCAAGAAGCTCGACTTTCTGGTTGTCCAGGACATATTCCTCACCGACACTGCCATGTACGCGGACATAGTTCTCCCAGCTGCCGCCTGGTTCGAGAAGACCGGAACTGCAATAAGCGCCGAGAGGAGGGTTCAGAGGACTTACAAGGCCGCCGAAGCCCCGGGAGAGGCAAAGCCGGACTGGCTCATCCTCGTCGAGTTAGCTAAAGAGCTCGGCCTCGGCGAGTACTTCAAGTACGAGCACCCGGACGAGATCCTCAGGGAGATAAACAGCGTCATTCCGATCTTCAAGGGAGCAACTCCCGAATATCTCGCGGAGCACCCCGAGGGATGCTTCTTCCCGTGCACCGAGCCCGGCGAGGGAACGAAGGTTCTCTTCAAGGGTGCCTTCAAGACGAGCGATGGAAAGGCCCACCTCCAGCCGGTTAAGTGGCGCGAGCCGCCGGAGATGCCGGACGAGGAGTACCCGCTCTGGCTCACGAACTTCAGACAGGTCGGCCACTGGCACACGGGAACCATGTCCTTCGAGAGCCCGAGCCTTGAGAAGCGCTGGCCCGAGGAGTACGTCATGATCAACCCGAAGGACGCCGAGAAGTACGGGATAAAGAGCGGAGACCTCGTCAAGGTCGAGACCAGGCGCGGAAGCGTTCTCGTCAGGGCCGAGGTTACCGACCACGTCAGGGAGGGCGTCATAGCCATGCCCTGGCACTGGCAGGCCAACTTCCTGACCCTCGAAGAGACCCACGAGATAACCAAGATGGCAGAGCTGAAGGCCGTCGCGGCCAGGGTTAGTAAGGTGGAGGAGTGAGGTGGTTGGAATGAGCAAGAAGATTTTCCTCGACTATAAGCGCTGTATCGGCTGCAGGGCCTGTGAGGTCGCCTGTGAGATGACCCACGGCGAGGCAAGGATAAGGGTCTTCGAGTTCCCCGACCTCTTCACCGTCCCCTTCAACTGCCGCCACTGTGAGAAGGCTCCGTGTCTCAACGTCTGTCCGACCGGGGCACTCTTCAGGGACGAGGACGGCGCGGTGGCCTTTGACCCGCTCAAGTGTATCGGCTGTCTTATGTGTGCGGTAGCGTGTCCCTTCGGAATTCCAAAGCTCGACGAGGAGAACAAGATCATGGACAAGTGCGACCTCTGTTCCGACAGAAGGGCGGAAGGAAAGCTTCCAGCGTGTGTCTCGGCCTGCCCAACCGAGGCCCTGCTCTACGGCGACGTAAACGAGGTCCTCTGGAACAGGGAAGGAAAGATCGTGGCCAACCTGAAGAGCTCCGCAGAGAAGGGGGAGGGCGAGAAGGCCTACATCGTCCTCTGACCTTATTTTTTTGCGGGGAAAACCAAGGGTTAAAAACCAAGGGGTGGTGAAACGTGAACGGCACCGTGTTCATGGTCTCGGCACTCTTGCCCTTCCTGCTGCTGCTCATCTACAAGATGGAGGGCAGAATCGCCGATACCGTCGCGATCCTGATAACAGGCCTCGCACTGGTAGTGAACGGCCTTGGGACGTACGCCTTCTTCAGATCGGGGGCAGAGAAGGTCTACCACTTCTCCTACGCCTCCGGCGGTAAGCTCGGAGAGGTCTTCGGCGTTAACGTTGACGTGGCGTCGGTTTTGATGGGCTTCGTCTCGATACTCACCGCGTTCCTGCTCGTCCTCTACGCGGCGGATTACCTGGGCCCGTCCAACAGGGGCTCCCCCCTCAAGGAGGGCAAGGGGCGCTTCTACGCACTCCTCGGCCTGCTCGTGGGATCGAGCATGGCATTCATATACTCGACGAGCCTGATCCAGTTCGCCGTGTTCCTCGAGCTGATGGCGGTGGCGTTCTTCTACCTGGTGAACTTCCACGGAAACGCGGAAGGAAAAGCACTGAAGGCATTTCTCGTCCTGAACCTCGGCGTTTTCCTCCTGCTGCTCTCGATAGTCCTCCTCGGCAACGGTCAGGAGCTGGCAAAGATGTCCTCGCTCTCCCAGTCGACGAAGGACAGGATCTTCGCGGTTCTAACCTTCGCGGCCTTCGCGATGAGCTCGCAGTTCTTCTTCTACTCGTGGCTTCCGGATTCAACGGCTTCCCCGGTTCCGGCCAGCGCCTACGTGCACTCCGCCTCGATAGTCCCCCTCGGAAGCTTCATGCTCTTCCGCGTGATCCAGTACATGAACCCGGGAAAGGACGACTTCTGGCTCCTCGGAGCGCTCACCGTGGCGCTGATACTCCTCATGATGATCTACTACCCGCTCCAGCGCGATGCAAAGAGGCTAATAGCGTACTCCACGATAGCACAGGCGGGGGTTGCCTACATAACCCTGGCCTACGCACTCCTCGGCCACGAGGTTGGCCTTCAGATAGCCCTCTACCAGGTGGTCAACCACGCCTTCGTCAAGGCACTGGCATTCATGAGCGTCGGGGCCTTCGCCTACTCCCTCGGAACGACCGACCTCAAGAGGATCAGGGGAATAAGAAAGAGCCTCCCCTGGGCCAGCGTCGCGTGGTTCATGAGCTTCCTCGGCTTAGCCGGTGTCCTTCCGCTCGGACTGTTCTTCAGCAAGGCCTTCACGATCATGAGCACCAGGCACGCCCAGGGAATTGCCTCGTGGCTCTTCCCGGCGGTGGTCCTCTTCGACGCGGCAATCTTCCTGGTGGTCGTTCTGCTGTGGTTCAGGGAGATATTCTTCGGTGAGCCCGAACCGAGGGCGGAAGTCAGCGAGCCAGCGCTCATGACGGCTGCAATGATCGTCCTGATCCTCATAGCCATCGTTGCCCCCTGGATAACGCTGGACGTGGTTATGAAGATAGGCTTTGCGGGGTGATGGGGAATGTTCCTTGAGTACGCGATCATAGCCTTCATCATCGGCGGTGTGATAGGCTTCGTTAGGGAGTACAAGGCGAGTGTAAAGGCCTCCAGCTTCATGGCCTTCCTCGGCTCGCTCGCGATCCTCGGAGAGGTCTACTACGTCTACACCAACGGGCCGGAGAAGCTCAGCCTCTTCGGGATCCCCCTGAACGTGAGCGGCCTCTCAAACGTCTTCCTCCTCATCATAGGCATAGTCGGCGTCGCGGCATCGCTCTTCGCGATCAACTACATGGAGATCTTCGAGAAAACGGGCAAGGGCTGGGTGTACGCAATAGCCTACAACACGTTCCTCGCGAGCATGACCCTAGTCGTTACGGTGGACAGCATGGAGTACTTCGTTATGAGCTGGGAGCTCATGACGCTGAGCTCGTTCATACTGGTCTTCTTCAGCGAGAAAAAGAGGGACACGGACGCGAGCGTCAAGTACTACATCACCATGCACTTCCTCGACACGATTCCGCTCTTCCTTGCCCTCGGAACGGCTTACTCGCTCGTCGGAAGCTTTGAAAAGCTCACCTTCGAGAACATCCACTACCACCTCCTCACGGCCCCTGAGAGCACAAAGCTCGTACTGTACGGCCTTCTCCTGCTGGCCTTCATGACCAAGGCTGGAATAGTGCCCTTCCAGTTCTGGGTGGCGGAAACCTACAGGGCGGCCCCGACCAGCGTTTCGGCGGTGATGGCCGGAGCAATGGAGAAGGTTGCCCTCTACGGTCTCATCGCCCTGGTCTGGAAGACCGTTGGGCCGAACACAACCCTCGGTATGATCGTCGCGATCCTCGGTGCGATAACGCTAACCGTTGGAACGCTCTACGCCCTCAGGGAGACCAACGCAAAGAGACTGCTCGCATACCACTCCGTTGGCCAGATGGGCTACATATGGCTCGGAATCGGCATAGGAATGGCCCTCATTCCAAAGGGCGGTTTCCTCGGGGCTATTGGAGCTCTCGGCGCCTTTGCAGGGCTCTTCCACGCACTCAACCACGCGATATTCAAGGCCTCGCTCTTCCTCTCGGCTGGCGCGGTGGAGTACAGAACCGGAACCGTTGACCTCAACGAGCTCGGCGGTCTCGGCAGGAACATGAAGATAACCGCTCTGGCGGCGCTCTTCGCCTCGCTCGCCATAAGCGGCGTTCCGCCCTTCAACGGCTTCATCAGCAAGTGGCTGATCTACGTCTCCGGCTACCAGTCAGGAAGCTTCATCCTTGCCTTCGGAGCCGTTCTGGCGGCCTTCATCAGCGCCGCTACGCTTGCATCGTTCATCAAGTTCTACGGAACCCAGTTCGGCGGCGAGATGAAGCGCTACGAGGAAGTTAGGGAAGTTCCAGCGGGAATGCTCATAGGCCAGTGGATTCTGGCCGGTCTGACCCTCGTCATCGGCGTCTTCCCCAAGCTGGTAGTCCCAATCCTCAACGAGCCCTTCAACGCACCCCTCACCGAGAACCTCTACAGGATAGGCTTCGGCTCGGTGCTCTTCTCGCCGGTGATCTTCGTGATACTACTCGCCGGACTCACCGTTGCCCTGTACCTGACCTTCAAGCCCGAGTACAAGGAAGCCAAACCCTGGGACTGCGGCTCAACCGAGATAGACGAGGACGAGTACAGAACGAACGCCGAGGGCTACTACCACTGGTACGAGGAGAAGATAGGCTCCTTCTACCGGCTGGGCGACTGGTTCTACAGCGTTGGGGCCGGAATAATCCACTACATAGTCAGGGCCTACCTCTGGATCGCCAGCTACTTCACGAAGATCGTCGATACGCCGTACACGAAGGTTGAGACCCTCGACGACCTCCGTGAGAGGGAGATAATGCACATAGACGAAGAGGCCCTCAAGCCACTGCTCAGACTGCTCAGGATCGTCAAAAACGTCCTCCCGGGAATGAGGCTCGGAACCTTCGTGATCCTGGCCCTGGTTATCATCGGAGCCGTGATAGGAATCCTTATAGCCCTGTGAGGTGATGGGAATGGAGACAACGATCAAGATCGGATTCGAGCTCGTCGGGATCCTCATCATCTTCCTCCTGCCGCCTTACCTCGACGGAATAGCGAGAAGGGTCAAGGCGAGACTCCAGTACAGGCGCGGGCCGCCGCTCATGCAGACCTGGTACGACCTCCAGAAGCTCTTCAACCTTCCATCCGTCAAACCAACGAAGAGCTTACTCTTCACCGCGGCCCCGTTCCTGGCCCTGGCCTCGGCGATCTCGGCCGCGCTGCTCCTGCCCTACGGAAACGTGATTCCAGTGGACTTCGGCTTCAACCTGGTGGTGTTCTTCTACGTAATCCTGATGGTCAGCGTCTTCCTGATCTTCGGAGGTCTGAGCGTCCAGAACGCCTTCAGCCACATTGGCGCCACGAGGGAAGCCCAGCTCATCCTCACCGTTGAGCCCCTCATAGCGGTTCTCTACGGTGTCTTAGCTTACAACGCGGGTTCGCTCAACATAGCCGACATCATAGCCAACCTCCACCTCACGCCCTCGCTCGTGCTCGCGTACATCGTCCTTGCCTACGCGCTCTACGTCGAGAGCGGCTTCGTGCCCTTCGACGTTGCCGAGGCGGAGCAGGAAGTCATAGGCGGCCCGCTGGGCGAGTACAGCGGAAGGCTCCTCGGGGTCTTCTACTACGCGATACACATAAAGCGCTTCGCACTGCTGTGGTTCTTCGTCAGCATTCTAACGATGCCCTGGATCGGACCGATAAACACCCCGGAGAGGGCGGCACTGGTGCTCGCACTTCAGTTCATCCTGACGGTTGCCTTCTACCCGATCATAGCGGCCCTCGAAGCGACTAACGCGAGGCTGAGGATAGACCACGTAGTAAAGATGAACGTTAGGATGTTCTTCGTCGGCCTGGTGATCCTGGGCATGGCGTTCATGGGGTGGTGAATATGGTAACGACGAAGGATTTGGAGGCTCACTTCGAGTTTGAGTGCAGGGCCTGCGAAAACGGCCACTGCAGAAAGGCTGATGTCGAAACGATCCTCGCTGAGAGAAAGGGCCTTAGGGAGTTTTACGAGGCCTTCAGGGAGCACATTAAAGAGTGCAAGAGGATGAGCTACGGTGAATACCAGTTCGTGATTGACAGGGAAGTTCTTCCAGAGGCCGTCCTCTGGTGGCACAACCACCCGGAGTTCAAGGAGACCCACCTCTCAACTGCCGTTGGAACCGACGAGAGGCCCCTCAACGGCCACTTCGTCTACATGCCCTTCCTCAACGTCCAGGTCGAGCCCCTCAACATGGACGAGAACTACTGGGTCTTCCTTAAGGCCTATCTCCCGGCCGACGACCCGAGCTTCCCGAGCGTCGCGGCAAAGCTCCCAGCCGCGCTCTGGATAGAGAGGGAAGTTAAGGACTTACTCGGCTTCAACCCCATTGGCCATCCTGACCCGAGGAGGCTCATCCTTCCGGAGGACTGGCCCGATGGTGTTTACCCGCTCAGGAAGGACATGGACTACAGGCACTCACCGATGGCAGAAGTCAAGACAGAGTTCAAGGAGAAGCCCGAGGGAACGACGCTCGTCCCAATGGGTCCGGTTCACATGGGTATCGAGGAGCCGGCCCACTTCAGGCTCTTCGTCAAGGGAGAAGAAATCGTAGACGTTGACTACCGCGGCTTCTACTCCCACAGGGGAATCGAGAAGACCGGTGAGGGCAGACTTACCTACAACCAGGTTCTCTTCCTCGCCGAGAGAATCTGCGGAATCTGCGGCTACCAGCACTCCGTCAGCTATGCCATGGCCGTTGAGCGTTTAGCCGACGTGGAAATCCCGGACAGGGCGCGCTACATAAGGACGCTGATGCTCGAGCTGGAGAGGATACACAACCACCTGCTCTGGGTCGGCATTGCCGCGCACCTCGTCGGCTACGACACCGGCTTCATGCACGCGTGGAGAATCCGCGAGCCGGTCATGTGGCTCGTCGAGCGCTTAACCGGAAACAGGAAGCAGTACGGAATGAACATCGTCGGTGGAGTTAGGAGGGACATCCTCGACTACCGCAAGGAGGAGATCCTCAAGGTGGTCAAGCAGATACGCGAGGAAACCAAGAAGTTCCTTGACATCGCCCTGAACACCAACACCTTCATCAAGCGCGCCGAGGGAGTCGGAATCCTGCCCTACAAGGTCGCCAAGGCTTACTCCGTCCTCGGACCGACTGCAAGGGCCAGCGGAAGGAAGATCGACACGAGGCTCGACCAGGCAACGAAGACTGCCATGGCCTACAACGAGGTTGACTTCAAGGTTCCTGTTTATAAGGAGGGCGACGTTTTAGCAAGGGTTCTCGTCAGGATGGACGAGCTCTTTGAGAGCCTCTGGATAGTGGAACAGCTCATTGACCAGATGCCCGGCGGGGACATAATGGTTCCAATCGGCGACCTGCCGGAGTACGAGGAAGCCCTTGGATTCACCGAGGCCCACCGCGGTGAAGTGGTCCACTACGTCATGACCGGCGAGAAGAACAAGGTCTACCGCTGGAAAGTCCGTGCTCCTACGTACAACAACCTGCCCGCCGTTCCGGAGATGCTCAAGGGCTACCACGTTGCCGATGCACCGCTCATCATAGCGAGCATCGACCCGTGCTACTCCTGTACCGAGAGGGTCCAGTTCGTCGACGTCCAGACCGGCAAGGTGAAGGTTCTCACCGAGGCCGAGTTCAACGAGCTCTCAATCAAGTACAGGGGGGTGTTCTGATGGCCGAGAGCCTCTCCTACACCGAGAAGCTCAAGAAGTGGGACCGCTTCGAGGTCGAGAAGTTCAGCAAGAAGGCCCCGGTCACCACTCCCTATCCTTTTATTGACATCGAGAAGCCACCCGAGTACCGCGGAATTCCGCACATCAACCCCGAGAAGTGCATAGGCTGTGGTGCCTGCGTCAACGCCTGCCCACCCGATGCGCTAATCCTCGAGTGGGACAAGGAGCACGGCGTTAAGAGGCTCACCTTCAACGCGGCGAGATGTATAAGGTGCCACCGCTGTGTGGAGGTCTGCCCGACCGGCGCGATGGAACCGACGAACATCTTCGAGATAGCGACCGACAACAAGGAAGACCTCGTCGAAGTCGTCGAGCACAAGCTCGCTTACTGCGAGGAGTGTGGCGAATACCTCGACTTCACCGAGAGGCAGATTGAGTACGTGAGGAACATCCTGCCCAAGGAAATCTTCGAGACCTACGCCCTTGAAGACAGAATCGGCCTGACCCAGGAGGCAAAGATGCGCAAGACCGTCGAGAAGCTCAGGGAGACCGAGGGAATTCCAGTCTCGGCCTTCATGCTCGTGAAGAAAGGGGGTGAGGAGTGATGGGACGAAGGCTCAAGTCCGTCTGGGTCTATCACGTTGATGCCGGTTCATGTAACGGCTGTGACATCGAGGTGCTCGACGTCCTCAGCCCGTACTACGACCTCGAGAGGCTCGGTATCAAGGTCGTTCCCAACCCGAGGCACGCCGATGCCCTCTTCATCACCGGCCCGCTCACGAGGCAGACGAGGATAATGCTCAAGAAGGCCTACGAGGCCATGCCTCCGAAGCCGAGGATAGTCGTCGCGATAGGAACCTGCGCCTCAAGCGGCGGAATCTTCTACAACAGCTACGCCCTCTACAACACCTCCCCCCAGCGCGGGAGGGACAGGCTCAGGAGCGGTGGACCGGAGATGATAGTGCCGATAGACATGTACATCCCCGGCTGTCCGCCGAGCCCGGAGGAGATACTCTACGGCGTCGCTCAGCTCCTCGGCATCAAGGAGAAGAAGATGAAGGGCGAATACTGGATCGCGCTCCCGCCGAAGGAGACGCCCAAGGCCGAGAACGAGGTCGAGTTCAGAATCCCAGACAGGCCGATACCCCTCCGCTACTGGCTCACCCTTCGCGAGGAGCTCAGGCGCGTCGTTGGCTACTACGACAGGGAGGCCGTCCTTGAGGACTTCATGGCCCTCGTCGAGAAGGCCTTCGAGAGCGAGGACCCGAGGGAGAAGCTCCACGACCTCGTCACCGGCTACTTCCTCAAGGAGAAGGACTCCAGGATAAAGGTCGCCATGCGCTTCCTCGAAAACGAGTTCTGGAAGCTGTACGACGAGTACCACTCCCTCGGTGAGGCCCTCAAGAAGAAGTACCCCGTGACGGCGGGTGTCTGAGGTGCCCTGGAAGCTCTACCGCTTCAAGTACGAGGACTACCCTGAGTACTCGGCGAGGATAACCGGCCACTACGCCGGCGACCTGCTAATCATCGAGGAGGAGGGCGAGCTGAGCGAAGAGGCGGTGAGGCTCATAAAGTCCGCTCTCGGAATAGACGAGAACGCGAGGGCCTTCGACATCGAGGTCAGGGACGTGCTGAGGCTCCCGATTAAGGAGTTGCCGGAGAAGGACAGAAAGATCCTGCTCGAAGCCGCTGAGAAGCTCGACTCCGAGAGCAAGCTCCACATAGAGTACCGCTACCAGCCGAGCTTCGATTAAACTTTTATTTTCCCACAACTTTTCTCAGGAGGTGGTGAGATGAACGAGGAGACGCTGAAGAAGGCCAAGAAGGAGCTGATTCAAAGGGTGAAAGACTTCTACGGCGACAACCTTCTCTCGATAATCTTCTACGGGAGGCACCTCCGCGACCCGAGCTTTCCAGAGATAGACGTCGTCGTAATCATTGACAAGCCTTATGACCCGGTGAAGATGAACCGCATGGCGGACTTCGTTGAGAACATCCGCGACCCTATAGAGGAGAAGTACGGCTACCACGTCTCCTTCGAGCTCTACACGCGCGAGGAAGCGGAGAACTTCCATTCGGGCTACCTCGACGTAGTGGTTAACTACGAGGTCGCCTACGATAAGGATAACTACTTCCAGAACCTCATGAACGACATGCTGAATCCGAAGAAGGCGATGGATTACGTGAAGTACATCAGCACCATCGAGTACATCCAGCTGGACGAGGAGAGGGAGGAATGATTGGGGCAGTTCTGGCCGGAGGAAGGGGAAAGCGGTTCGGGGGCGACAAGCTACTCTACAAAATCAACGGCAGGCCTTTGATTCTTTACACCATCGAGAGGCTTGAAACAGCTAAGAGAATAGACGAGATAATCTTAGTTGCCTCGAAGGACAACGCGGAAAAGCTTAAGAGGCTCGGCTACCGCGTGGTCGTTGATAACCTGCTGATAGGCCCGATGGGGGGTGTTTACACAGCCTTAAGCCTCGGTGATGCCTTCGTCGTTGCCGGCGACATGCCCCTTCTCGTCCGGGAGTTCGTCGATTTCATCGTCTCGGAATTCGAGAAGAGCGGAAAAATCGCCTGCGTGCCGCGCTGGAGCAACGGCTACCTCGAACCCCTTCACGCCGCTTATTCTAAGGCTTTCCGCGAAATCCTTGAGGAAAAGATAAAAACCGGAAACTACGCCCTCAACAGGGCAATCCGTGAAGCCAATCCCTGCTACCTCCCGATAGAGTCCCTCCCCGAGGAGTGGCGCGAGAGCTTCTTCAACGTGAACACGAGGGAGGATTTGGGGAGGATACAAAAGGGATAAATAGCATGCCCCTCAAAGTTTAATGGGAGAGCCATGGGCATCGAGATTAAGGGAGAAGAAATAGTAATCAACCGCGAGCTCAGCGAGCTGGATAAATTTGTGTTTGATGTCATAGATGTTCTTGAGAAACACGTCCGTTACGTCATAGTCAGCGGATACGTTACCATTCTCTTCGGCCGCTCTAGGGGTACCGAGGATGTCGATTTTGTGATAGAGCTGCTTCCCAGAGAGGAATTTATCTCCATGTGCGAAGACGCGCAGAAGGCGGGCTTTGAGTTCCTCAACCCCGAAGACTGTGAAGGTCTGTACGAAATGCTTGCCGACAGGCTTGGAATACGGATGGTCAGAAAGGGTGGGATAATCCCAAACGCCGAGATAAAGTTTCCCAAGGATGCCTTCCATAGGGAGGCGCTCGAAAAGAGGATTCCAGTCCGGTTCAACGGGCGGGTGATTTACATCTCTCCGATAGAACTTCAGATAGCGTACAAGCTCTACCTCGGCACTGACAAGGACGTGGAAGATGCCTTTTTCCTCTACGAGCTGTTCAACGAGAAAATTGACAGGAGGATGCTCGATGACTACGCGAGTAGGCTCGGCGTTGAAGTTCCGTTCTAAGCGCGATTTGGGAGAGAGGCTCGCCTTCATCCGGCTCTACGTGAAGAGGCTGAAGGAGAACCCCGATGAAGTCTTCAAACAGCAGGTGAGGCTCGTGAACTCCTTCCTTGCCTCCGCCAAGAGCTTCCCGCTGAGCAGGGAAGAGTACCTGCGGATGAAGGGAGAACTGCGGAGAGAATAACCCACTTTTGGGCGACACTCTCCTCGGTTAGTGTTCAAAAGGAAGATAAACCAATCCCCACTTACATTGTTGAGGGCTTATCCCTTTTTAGAATCCCCGCTAACAGCTCCGCCAGTCTCTCGGCACGCTTCCTTATCAGCTCGCTCGGCTCCTGAAAGAGGCCTGTCGAGCCTGGCTGACAGCCTATGAGCACGAACTCAGCGTTAACCATCGTCTTCATGAACTGGGTGACGAACTTCAGCGGAAGGCCGTGCGTCGATATTGCCTCTCCGAGCGTCCCCTCCGGGTCCGCTATGATATACTCGCCGACTTCACCGTTGAAATCAACGGCATCGACGAGGACGACGAGGTCGGGCTTAAAGTTCGCTATCTTGCCAGTGTAGTTCTCCGGAACTTCCCCACAGTTCAGCACGAGGACGTCCGGGTTCTTTAGCAACTCCTTCAGTCTCTCCGCGACCAGAACGCCGAAGGCGTCGTCCCCCCTTATATCGTTCCCGATTCCGCAGACCACGACCCTTTTCTTTCCCTGGAAGAGTTCTTCGAGGTTCATTTTCTTTCACCCAGTTTCATCAAAACGAAGTCCAGAACCTTCCGTGCGATTTCGATTGCTTCCCCAGCAAGCTCCCCGGGAACCGAGTAGTAGCCGGGATACCTGACCTCAACGGCAAAATCCGAGAGGTAGTGGGCTTTTAGGTCGTACAACTCCTCGAACGAGGGGTCTATCTCCTTGCACCGCTCGATAAGGTATGCTATATCGTGGGTTCTAACAGGGGGTTTGCCGTGTTTGATTAAGAACGCCTTCAAGAACTTTTCAACGGCCTGCTGGGCGTGAAAAGCGGCATAGTCAAAGATGCCGTTTTCGAGTGCAAGCTCCGCGAGTTTTAGGTCGTCACGGCCTTTTCTTATCCAGTCTCTCCAGCTCATATCTTAACTCCCTCACGCAGGGCGTAGTGGTAGATGTACTCTTTGGCACCTTTCACTTTCTCAAGTTCGTCCTTCGAGATGACGAGTATGTCCGTCGCGAGGCCTTTCTTTGCGAGCGTTTTCCGTATTTCCCCGGTGAAGGCCAGCCTTTCTTCCCAATTTAACGGACGGGCAGTAACTATGAGGACGTCCCAGTCGCTGTCGGCTCTGAAGGGGCCGGGGGGGACGGGAGCCGAACAAGATTATTTCAACTACCTTAACCCCATGCTTATCCGCTGACTTCATTACAGCATCATGAATAAGTTTCTTCGCTTCCATCGACCAAAAGATGGAAAGAAATGAGAAAAAGTTTTCCCTAAACGGTCCCAGCACCGTACTGTCTCAGAAGGTTGTAGATGTGCTGGGCGGCATCGGTGTAGAGCGTGAACTTCTTACCCCTCGCCTTGAACTCAAGGTAATAACCGCCGAGAAAGGCCTTTTTGAGCTGAAGGAACTTTATCTCGCTCAGCGGAATGTCCTCGTAAACTTCACCAACTCCAGCCGCTCTCAAAGCTGCCTTTATGGCGACCGTTGCAACGTAGCCTCTAAGCCTGTACTTGCCCGTGAGCTTGAGCCTCTTGTTCGTTATCACGAGGTTTCCGACGCGCTCCTGACTCATCGCCCCCATCTTGAAGCGAACTTCACCGCGGTAGAGTTCCTTTTCGGATTCTTCACCGGAGACGGTAACTTTCTCGACGGTTTGAGGCACTTCAACTGGCTTCGCCTCTGCGAAGCGCTCCGCCTGCTCCTGAGTAGCTTTGGCGACCGCTCCGGTTTCAGCATCGTAGGCTTCAACGACGGCCTTGAGAAGGAAGTAGTGGAACTCAAAGAGGTACTGGAAAAATTTGAGGTCGCCGCAGGTGTAGTCCCACTTCTCTTCCCTCATGCGCCTTAGTCTTTCCTGGGCATCTTCCAGCAGTTTCCTCGCCTCTTCCATGTCTCCGTAGTGCAGAACATGGCACACGTTTGAGGCGAACTTCAGGGCGGAGATTCCACGAGGGATACCTTTCCTGTTAAACTTTGCTTCTGGTTCTTGGACTATACAGGGTATCTCGTCTTTTCCAAGTTTGAGAACATCTCGAAAGATACCACCGATTTTGTAGTCTTTAAATGGGTTATATATGCCATTGATAATTTTAAGTTCTTCTTCCGCTTTGTCGAATCCGTCTTTGGATGTAATGAAGTCACCTTTCAAAAGTGCTCCTAAAGCCCTTTCAAGGGGAGGGGAGATTGCTGAGAGTATTTTCCAATCTCCATTGTTTTTTGAGGAGTATGCTCTGAACTTCTTTCTGCACTCCTCTAAGAAATTGTCACCGAATTTTTCCCTTGCGAGCTCTTCGATTGATGTTTCCCAATATCGTTTCTCTAATTCTTCCCTCCCCTTTTCCAATTCCTTGATTTCATTTTTTGTTTGTCTAATCAACTTAAGGTGCCCAATAGCTATTATCAATATTGCATAACCCATAACCATCGCACTAAGCATTCCTATCATGAGCAGAATAGCTCTAATAGTATCGTTTCTCCCCGATGCAGCTATAAATGAAAGTAATGTCAAAAGAAATGTTGCCAAAAGTATATTATAATGAGTTTCAATGACTTTATTGTTTTCTTTTATTTTTTCTTCTCTCCATTTAATTTCTTTTTCTTTCCAAGTTATTTCATTCCATAGTCTCTCTCCTCAACAAGAGCCCGAGCCTTGTCAATGCACTCTTCCACGGTTTCATCAAATTTAAGTGGTTCGAACCTCTTCGCCCGCTCCAGCTCAGCTTTCATCTTCTCAAGAAGAGCGTCGAGGTTGACGTTGGCCTGCAACGACACACCACCCGAAAAAGTAGGGCGTGAAGATATTTAGGGGTTTCGGCTGAAATCGCTAATCCTCACCCGCCGCTTTGGGGATAATCCGTATAACGTCATCGGAGATTCTAAACCCCTTCTCAACAAGCAGGGTGAGTAGTGGCTTTACCTCATCAACAACGCCCCGCTTCTTTGCGAGCAGTAAAACGCCCGCAGTTCCAATTACGTTGATTCCGAGTTCTCTCGCGATTTTTCGAGCTTTAAGGTCATCGGGTATCAAAAAGTCAGCTCCGAGTTCAATAGCGAGGGCTATTGCCTCGGATTCACCAGCCCCGAGGAGCTTCGAAAGGGCGCTGACAAGGGGTCGATTCTCTGGGGACGTGACCTCTATCCACTCCGGAAGCTCCTCTCCGAACTCTCTGCGCACAGCCGGTGGAATGAAGACCCTTCCAAAAACTTTGTGAAGAACATCAAGCTTTCCAATGTTGGACAGCCCTATCAGGGGACTCGTGTTTGATACAATCGTCTTCATTCCAGACCCTCTACGGTCTCTATATCTGCCTCTGCCTCATCCTTCGTGTAGTTTATTGGCACGTCCCTCTTTCTCAGTTCGTAAAGGAATTCCCTCAGACTCAGGCCCGCAAATTCCGCGGCCTTTCCGAGGCTCAGCCTCCCCTCGCGGTACAGTTCTATGGCCGCGAGCAGAAGAAGCTCCCTCTCAGGTTTTGGGCCGAGGAACTCGCGAAGCGTGGCAGGGGTTACACCTTCCATGCTCCCACCTGAAGTACAGTCTTCGGAGAAATATTTAGAGGTTTCGTTTGGTTATGCACCGGCTCATAGAAGGCTTTGACAATGAAAAAACTATAACCAAATCCGCTGGATTTCTTTATTGATGACGAAATCACTTGTACGCTCTCCCTCGGGGGTTAAGCTCGACGAGGGCGATAATCCTATCCTCCCAGTTCACAGTATAAATGAGGCGGTATTCACCGAGTCTAACCCTGTAAACTCCTCTCTTTCCAAACTTTTTCGCCTTCTTGCCTTTGACGGGAACTATATCAAATCCAGAGGGAAAAGGTGTGCTGTACAGCTCATTAATAAAGTCAAGGAGCTTTCTCCTATTGGCAGGGGGTAGCTTTTCCGCTCGCTTTAGAACGTCTCTACCAACCTTCACGTCCCACAAGCCTTATTCCTCCAAGGAACTCTCCAGGAGTTTGATGGCGTCTCTGCCCGAAATTCCGTCTTTTTCAATCTCTTCTGCCTTCCTGAGAATTTCCTCGTAGGCTTCTTCATCTATTTCTTCCGCGGCCTTCGACTCTACCTCCTTCCTGAGAAGTTCGAGCTTCAGCTCTTCAAGGTCGCGTTCAATTTTCTCTATCCTCTTTATGATGGCACCGTAGTTAATGACCTCGGCCATTCTCCCACCAGCCAGAAGTTATTGGCAGGACTGCTTATTAGAATTTTGGATACAGTGGTCAGATAAACAATTGTGGCAGGACCCCCTATGTAACATGGAGCCCCTCACAACTCATACAGGAAGCGGGGAACATCTCTGCCTTCAAGCACGAGAACATCTTTTGGATAGCGTCCCTTCGAGACCCCGGACTTCACCTCGACCTTCAGCCCCCTCGTCACGGCATCTATTTCGTAGTCCCTTGTCCTGAAGTAAAATACCTCCCCGAACTTCCGGTACAGGTGCTCCTGAACGAGCCACTCGTAGAGCACCGGCCGCGGGAGTTCCCTTCCAACCCACTGGGCCATCGCCCTGGCCAAAAGCGGGTCCCTGATGGCGAGCTTCCTGTCCTTTCTCTCCAGTATCCTCCCGCCTGCATCGAGGAACTTCACTTCGAGGAGAACGTGAAGCCCCTCGAAGAGCTCCAGGTACTCCCTAACGGTCGGTGTGGAAACTCCGGCCCTCTCGGCGAGCTTTCTGAAGGAAACCGGGTCGGGGGCAACGTCCAGAACCGCCCCTATAACGTCCCTCGCGAGACCCGTGTTCTTGCCGAGCGTCCTCACATCGGCCTTTATAGCGGACACGATGTCGCTCGTCCTGAGCTTTCGGTTGAGGTAAGCCAAGTAGCCGCCGGTTTCGAGGTATCTCTCGAAGACCTCCTCTCCCTTCGACGGAAAGAAGTCCTCGTAAAAGAGGCTGTAGTATTCGCGGAAGCTTAGGGGCATGACCTTAACCGTTTTTCCGTTTCCCTGCCTCCCCCCGAAGGCTCCGATGTGCCTCTCTGCCGCTATCGTCACCGAACCTGTGACCGTGAGCACGTCGTTTCTCAGCTTTTTCCTGTCCACGAGGTACTTAACCGCCCTCCACCAGTTGGGCACGAGGGTAACCTCATCGAGAAACAGGTACGAGGTGCTCACCCCCTTGCGCTCCCGGAGTTTGATGTAGCCCTCCACGACATCGATTATCTCCCGGTAATTCTCCAGGACACCGCAGTCAAAGTAGAAGAGGCTGTATGGGTTCTTCTCTCCGTTGAGAAGCTTTCTAATGAGGAGCTTCAAGCCCATAGTTTTGCCTACGCGTCTCGGCCCTATAACGAAGTTCAGAGCAAACGGCTTCAGCGAAATTTCGCTTATCCACTCTGGAATGACCCGATATTCAAGTTCGTCGAACTCCACCCAGTCAAGGTCCTCCTCATGAAACCACCACGGGTTCTGCTCTTCAATCATGTCTTCGGACATCATGCAAAGTTGTACTTTACAAGACCTTATAAAGTTTGTTAAGTTTAACTTTACACTCCTTTATAAAAGATGAAAAGTCTAACTTAACACCAGCGAGACAATGGAAAAAGAAAGCTCACAGCTTCTCCGCAAGCTCCCGAACCTTTCCTGCGAACTCGGTTTTCATGAGCTCTTCGACGTTTCCAATCTTTGCGTCGAGGTCCGGATAGAAGGGTATTCCGATGAGGTACGGGACGTTGTAGCGCTCGGCGAGCTTCCTGACGTCTTCCTCGTCGTTCAGTTGCTCCGAACGGAGAACCATGTTCTCGACGACGCCGAGGACCTTGTGCTTCTCCTCGAGGAGCAACTGTATGAGCTTCTCGACGACGTTGAGGGCGAGCTTCGACGGGGTTGCAACGACGAGGAACTCACCCCTCTTGAGGAAGCGGAGAACGTCGAGGAGCTGGTCGCCGAGTCCCGGCGGCATGTCGATGACGAGGTAGTCAAGCTCGTCCCAGCGGGTTATCGTGAGGAGCTCGATGAGGGCGTCGCTTATCTCCTTCCCGCGGAGCGGTGTTGGCCTGTTCTCGGTGTAGTAGGCGATGCTCATGAACTTGATTCCATGAACGGTCGGCGGAACCACTCCTTTGTCCTCCTCCGGGAACTCCTTCGGCTCGAAGCCGAGAATCACGTGGTCACTTGCCCCGTGGAAGTCGAGGTCGAGCAGGCCGACCTTATAACCCTTCTCTGCCAGGGCCAGCGCGAGAGTCGCTGAGATGAGCGATTTTCCAACACCGCCTTTTCCGCTGACGACGGGGATTATTCTCTTGACCTTCTCAAGCCTCGCGCTTATGGCTATCTCGCGCGGGTCAATCATGCCTCTCCCTCCTTCTCAATCATTATCCCGGCGACGTAAACGCCCCTACCCTGGACAACCTCAAAGTCGTGACTCCCGCACTTCGGGCAGGCGAGGAAGGCGTGGACGACCTCGGGAATGAAGTGGATGTCCTCCTTTATGCGCTCGTCGAACTGGTCCTTGACCTCCTTGAGCTTCCAGGTGTGCCCGCAGTTGCGGCACTTGAAGACGGCCTCTTCCTCCTCGAAGATTATCTCGGCCCCCTCTGCAATCGTTCCCGCGAACATCTGCTCCATCGCGAACTTCACTATGTCCTCCGCAACGTCCTGGAGTTCGCCGAGAACGACCTTGACAGCCTTTACCTTCTTTGCCCCTTCTCTACTGGCGTAGTCGAGGACAGTTCTAACTATGGCATCCGCCAGCGCCCACTCGTGCATGGTATCACCGACGGAAATTGGCGTGTCACCTTAAAAATGGTTGGGTTTGAAACCGGTGGTGGACGATTGTGGCCAGAGGGGTTTATTTACCGTTTCGTGAACTCTCCCCGGTGGTGGAATGGGACACGAGCACGGGCTTAATAGGAACCTGGCAATCTCAATCGTCCTGAACCTCACGATAACCATCGCAGAGGTAATCGGCGGTCTCATCTCGGGCAGTTTAGCCCTCCTGAGCGATTCGCTTCACAACTTCAGCGACAGCATGAGCCTGCTCGCGAGCTACTTCGCCCTAAAAATCGCCGAGCGAAGGCCCAACGAGAAGTACACCTTCGGCTACAAGAGGGCCGAAATCCTCGTGGCCTTCATCAACTCCGCCGTCTTAATCGGCGTTTCGCTATTCCTCGTCGTCGAGGCCTACCGGCGCTTTAAAAACCCCCAGCCGATTGATACAGGGGTAATGCTCCCGGTAGCCCTTATCGGCCTAATCGCGAACCTGCTCTCGGTTTTCCTTCTCCACGAGCACGCCCACGGCCTTAACGTCCGCTCCGCCTACCTTCACCTTCTGAGCGACACCCTCTCGTCGGTGGCCGTCGTGATTGGTGGTTTGCTGATTCGCTTCTACGGCGTCGAGTGGGTCGACCCGCTCGTTACAGTTTTGATAGCGCTCTACATCCTCCGCGAGGCCTACGAGGTGCTGAGGGAGAGCGTTGACGTCCTGATGGAGGCGTCGCCGGAGCTCGACCTCGAAGAGATAAAGGTCGAGCTGGAATCGATTCCCGGCGTTAAGAACGCCCACCACTTCCACGCCTGGCGGGTCGGTGAGGGTGGGATTCACTTCGAGTGCCACCTAGCGGTGGAAGACATGCCCCTGAGCGAGGCGCAGAGGATTATAGACGAGGCCGAGGAGAGGCTGAGGAAGTTCGGGGTAACCCACGTTACGGTTCAGCTCGAGGTTGACCGGTGCGAGCCCGGTCTGCTGTGCCCGAAGGAAGGCTCTTAAAGGGAAAGGCGAACTCGGGTTGGGATGGGACATGGCGATAGTGAGGTTCGGTGTGTCCATACCCGAGGAGCTCCTTGAGAAGTTCGACAGGATAATCGAGGAGAAGGGCTACGTTAACAGGAGCGAGGCGATAAGGGACCTCATAAGGGACTTCATAGTAAGGCACGAGTGGGAGGTCGGCGACGCCGAGGTTGCCGGAACGATAACGATGCTCTACAACCACGACGAGGCCGACGTCGTCAAAGAGCTACTTGACCTCCAGCACGACTACCTCGAGGAGATAGTCTCGAGCATACACGTCCACATGGACGAGCACAACTGCCTCGAAGTCGTCATCGTGAAGGGAAAGGCGAAGAGGATAAAGGAGATAGCCGACAGACTGCTGAGCCTCAAGGGAGTTAAGCACGGAAAGCTCGTCATGACCGGAACCGGACGGGAACTCGTGTGATCCATTTCTTTTCATCCCAGAAAGGGCTAAAAGGACCTCAGCCTACTGGGTAAGGTGTTTACCGTGCGAACCCTCCCACTGGTGGCCGTTATCATACTCACATCGGTGCTCGCGCTTCCATGCGCTGGCGCCGTGACCATTGCCTATCCCCGGGACGGGAACTGGCCGACGGCCTTTCTGGACGTTAACGGCGACGGCATCAGCGACCTCGTGATGGAGATAGACCCCTGGAACGTAAAACGGGCGAGTGGCTTCCAGAGGATGACCTACGATCCGGAAAGCGGGAGAGTAGAGTTCGTCAGCAACCTGAGCGACGAGGTTCTCGTGGATCCCGAGTCCTGGGTTCACGGCTATCCAGAGGTGTATTTTGGAACAAAACCCTGGAACGGCAACAGCGCCCCAGGGTTCGGCGTGGAGCTTCCTGTGAAGGTTTCTGAGATGAGGCATTTTCTGGTTCACGTCGAGTACTCCATTAACCTCACGGATCCGATTCCCTTCAACCTCGCCATGGAGACGTGGCTCACAAAGGAAAAGAACAGGAGCACTGGCGTCTTTCCAGGGGAAGCCGAGATAATGGTCTGGCTCTACTACTCGAACCTGACACCAGCCGGGGAGAAAATTGGCGAGGCCCACGTTCCCCTGCTCGTGAACGGCAGCCTGGTGAATGCGACGTTTGAGGTGTGGCTGGACGGGAACATGGGGGACGGATGGCAGTACATGGCGTTTATGATCGCCGAACCGATGAGGGAAGCCGACGTGACGCTCGACCCGACCCTCTTCGTCACTGCTGCCGAGAACTTCAGCCGGGTGGATCTCAAAAACCTCTACCTCCAGGACTGGGAGATGGGAACCGAGTTCGGCGGACCGGATACGAGGGAGGCCCACTTCCGCTGGGTTATGGAGGGGATAAACGCGAGGTACGGAAGTCTAAAGGATCTCTTCCCAACCGCCATTCTCAGGGTTATACCCTTATTTGCGAGGATGAGGTGCATCTTGCCCCTGTGAGCACTAGAAATTCAAAAAGGTTAAAAGTCGTGCTACATGTTTCAATTTTGGTGATACGAATGAAGGTTCTCGTGAGCGGTAAGGGCGGCTGTGGAAAGAGCACGATAAGCGCGATGCTCGGCAAGTATCTGGCCGGAAAAGGCTACCGCGTGCTAATAATAGATGCTGACGAGTCCAACCCGGGCCTTTACCGGATGCTCGGCCTCCCGAAGGTGAAAACCCTCGCCGAGCACCTCGGAGGGAAGAAGAGAGCCAAAATCCTCATGGCGGCTGAAGGACAGGGTGAACTCGACGAAGAGCTCTTCAACTGGACGCTCGACGAGATTCCTGAGGAGATTCTGGCCAGGAAGGGCAACCTCGCCGTTCTGACAATCGGGAAGATTGAAGAGGCTGAAGAGGGCTGTGCCTGCCCCTATGGATTCCTTGCCAGAAAGCTCCTCGAGGGCATAAAGCTGAAGGAGAACGAGGTCATCATCGTAGACACCGAGGCGGGCATAGAGCACTTCGGAAGGGGCGTTGACAGGTACGTTGACGTTGTCATCGACGTCGCAGAGCCATCGGCCGAGTCCATAGAGCTTTCGAAGAAGATAAAAGCGCTGAGCGAGAGCCTCGGCCTGAAGCACGTCCTCGTTCTCAACAAAGCCCTGCCCGGCGTCGTGGAGGAACTGCCGGTCAAGCCCGACGTTGTAATTCCCTTCGACCAGAACTTCATACTCGAGGGCCTGAAGGGCAAGGAAGTTGAGCCGATAGGGCAGATAGAAGAACTCTGGAGGATAATCAACGGATGAACACATTCGGAGAGCTTTTGGCAGTCTGACGTTGCCTTCTCGTGTTTTTACACATTTTTGTAAACATTTGCGGGATTTTTTCGGAATCTTTCGGCGATTCTTTGTCAATTAGGACTCCTCACACCTTTGTTTCGACGAACGGCTATTATGATTTCGGCGTTCGGCTAATTAGTTCCCCCTAACTCTTTTTCGACTTTTGTCGTCCATCACTTTGACAATCAACGAAAGAATTTTAAGGTTTCCTAATTCCCATTTCTGAGAAGCGGGGTGGTAGCATGCAGATAGGCGAAGGATTCCTCAAGGAGAGATACCTGCCGATGAAAGCCTTCAGGGAGGAGCACAGGAAGTCCATAGAGAACATCGAGGAGTTCTGGGCAGAGCAGGCGAAGGTTCTCGACTGGTTCAAGACCTGGGAGAAGGTCCTCGACGACTCAAAGGCGCCCTTCTTCCGCTGGTTCGTCGGAGGTCAGCTCAACGCGAGCTACAACGCCCTCGACAGGCACGTTAAGGCAGGAAAGAGAAACCGGGCCGCGATAATCTGGGAGAGCGAGCGCGGTGAGACGAGAACGCTCACCTACTACGAGCTCTACCGCGAGGTGAACCGCTTTGCCTCGGCCCTGAAAAACCTCGGCGTCGAGAAGGGCGACAGGGTCGTCATCTACATGCCCCTCGTCCCGGAGGTTGTCATAGCAATGCTCGCCAGCGCGAGGATTGGAGCGATTCACAGCGTCGTCTTCTCCGGCTTCTCGGCGGAAGCATTAGCAACGAGAATCAACGACGCCAAAGCCAAGGTCGTAATAACGGCAGACTACCTCTACAGGCGCGGTAAGAAGCTCAACCTCAAGGAGATAGTTGACAAGGCCCTCCTCGAAACGCCGAGCGTCGAAAGCGTCGTCGTCCTCAGGAGGGAGGAGAACGGCGTCAACATGGTCGAGGGCAGGGACTACGACTGGAACGAACTCCTCGACGGGGCCGAGCGCTACGTTGAGCCCGTTCCGGTCGAGAGCAACCACCCGTTATTCATCCTCTACACGAGTGGAACAACCGGAAAGCCCAAGGGAATCGTCCACTCCACCGGCGGCTACCTCGTCTACGTGGCAAAGACGATGGAGTGGGCGTGGGGAATAACCGAGAGCGACCTCTTCTGGAACACCGCAGATGTTGGCTGGATAACGGGCCACAGTTACCTCGTCTACGGGCCCTTAACGCTCGGCCTGACCGTGATGATGTACGAAGGTGCCTTGAACTATCCAAAGCCCGACAGGCCCTGGGAGCTGGTGGAGAAGCACGGGGTAACGATATTCTACACAGCCCCAACAGCAATCAGAATGCTCATGCGCTACGGCGACGAGTGGGTGAAGAAGCACGACCTCTCAAGTTTAAGGCTCCTCGGTTCGGTCGGCGAGCCGATTAACCCGAGGGCCTGGAAGTGGTACTATGAAGTCGTTGGCGGTGGAAGGTGCCCGATAATCGACACTTGGTGGCAGACCGAGACCGGTGGCTACATGATTTATCCCTCTGCTGGGATACAGTTGCCCCCGCTTAAGCCCGGCTCGGCTACTTTTCCGGGCCTCGGCGTCGATGCTGACGTTCTCAGGGCCGATGGAAGTCTGGCGGAGCCGAACGAGCGCGGTTACCTCGTGATAAAGAAGCCCTGGCCGGGAATGCTCCTCGGAATCTGGGGCGACGACGAGCGCTACATTAGGACCTACTGGAAGCGCTTCAGCAGGCCCGACGAGGGAATCTGGATTTACTATCCAGCTGACTATGCGATGAAAGACGACGAGGGCTACTTCTGGATATTCGGCAGGGCCGACGAGGTGCTTAACGTTTCGGGCCACAGAATTGGGACGGCCGAGATAGAGCATGCTTTGGTCCTCCACCCGGCAGTTGCCGAGGCGGCAGTAATCGGAAGGCCCGACGAGATTAAGGGCGAAGTGCCGGTGGCTTTTGTAATCCTCAAGGAGAACTGCGTTCCGAGGGAGAGCCTGAAGAAGGAACTCATAGACTACGTCAGGGAAACCCTCGGACCGATAGCGGCTCCGGCGGAGGTATTCTTCGTCAACAAACTGCCGAAGACGAGGAGCGGGAAGATAATGCGTCGCGTCCTAAAGGCCCTCGCCAGCGGAAAGGGACTCGGCGACCTCTCAACGCTGGAAGATGAGGCGAGCGTGGAAGAAGTGAAAAAAGCTTTAGAAGGCTTCGAGATGCGCTGATTTTACCCATTTTTGACCATTACTGCCCTTTTTCTGGACAAAGCTTTTAAGCCCAAAGATCAACCTGAGCCGGTGGTGTGAGATGACGATTAAGGCTCCAACGCTCAACGTTCCCGGTCTCGGTACCGACCCGCTGACCCAGAGGATAAAGGAGAAGCAGGAGAAGTGGAAGTACAAGATAGCGGTTCTCAGCGGCAAGGGCGGCGTTGGAAAGAGCACCGTCGCGGTGAACCTCGCGGCTGCCCTCGCGAAGAAGGGCTACTACGTCGGCCTGCTCGACGCGGACATACACGGGCCCAACGTCGCTAAAATGCTCGGCGTTGACAAGGCAGACGTTTTAGCCGAGCGTATGGAGGACGGCCGCTTTGAGATGCTCCCGCCCATGAACGACTTCCTCGGCCAGATAACGCCGATTAAGGTCATGAGCATGGGCTTCCTCGTCCCCGAGGACCAGCCGATAATCTGGCGCGGTGCCCTCGTTACCAAGGCCATCAAACAACTCCTCGGCGACGTCAAGTGGGGCGAGCTCGACTTCATGATAATCGACTTTCCACCGGGGACCGGTGACGAAATCCTGACGGTCGTTCAGAACGTCCAGCTCGACGCCGCTGTCATCGTCACTACTCCGCAGGAGGTTGCTTTACTTGACACCGGCAAGGCAGTGAACATGATGAAGAAGATGGAAGTGCCCTACATCGCGGTCGTCGAGAACATGAGCTACCTCATCTGCCCGCACTGCGGCAACGAGATCGACCTCTTCGGCAAAGGTGGCGGCAAGAAGCTCGCCGAGAAGGAGGGAGTTGATTTCCTCGGTGAAGTCCCAATAGACCTCAAGGCGAGGGAAGCCAGCGATGCGGGGATTCCCATAGTGCTCTACGGCGACACCCCAGCGGCCAAGGCCTTCATGGAAATAGCTGAGAGGCTCGTGAAGAAGCTCGAGGAGCTCAAGGGTAAAAACGAGGGGCAGGAGAAAACCGAGTGATTTTTAAGCCCCTCACCCATTCTTCTCCGGGCGCGGCTCAGGCCGGCGGGAGCCGTTGCGATGGGGCCGCGCTGGACCAGGCTACATTAAGTTTTTAATGAATTATACCTACTGTCCCGGGGGATCAAATGAGAAAGAGCACCGAGGCGGCGTTAATAGTGATCCTGATAGGCCTTGTAACGGCACTCTTACTCGTGAATCCAGCCTCAGCGGAAGGCACTTTTCGCATGAGGTCGCAGGGAGTGACGTTTTCCCCCATCAGACTCGCCCTCTTCCTCGGAGCGGCCCTCACAACGGTCGCCCTCGTTACAATCCACCTGGAGGGATCGGGCGAGTACGCCCACATCTTCTACCTCCTCTCGGTCTCAACAATCGCCGTGTGGATAATGAACTCGGGAGTCCCCAATATGAACCCGTTTCTGGCCGTTGTCCGTGATTTCTACCACAAACTCGGTATTCACCGCTCGATCCCCGTGGAAACGGCCTTTTACCTCTACCTTTTCCTGCTCCTCCTTCTCGTGACCGGGATTTACTATTCAACCCCGCGTCGCTCCCGCGAGCTTGGATTCCTCATCTTCGGCATGCTCTTCTCGGCACCCTTCTTCAGGAATCTTATCTACCCTCCCAAACCGGAACTGATCGGAATAACTGCCTTCGTCCTTTCACTTTCGGTAATGACGTCCCTTGTATTCTCTCCGAGAGCCCTTCAGTCCCTTCTCCAGACGATGCTCCTCGCGCTCTTCACCGTCGTTGCGATAGCCATGGAACCCTGGAACGCGGTACTGCCGGCGGCATTTGTGTTAACTTTCCCCCGGAGAAGAAGAAACCTCATTTACGTAACCCTCGTGCTGTTTGGGGTCGGCTTCGCGGTCAGCAGGGGGCTGATACGGCCCGGATTCAGGGAGTCCATGAACTGGAAAGACGTTGCACCCCAGCTCCTCCTGCCGGTTACGCTGATAGTGTATGCAATTCTTTTCAAGACAAAAACAATCGTGACGATACTGAGAAACAGCAAGGGACCAACCCCGTTTTTGATACTCCTTCTCCTCGTCTTCCTGACGGGATCCCTCTCAACCGCCAGGCTGCTCCCCTACGCGGCGATAACCCTCACGGTTTTATCCGTCAGGCTCGTCTTCCACTCAAGGGACACGGGAAGGGTAATACCAAAGAGGGAACCGGCTAAAACTTGATTGCGCCGAAAACTGCTCCCTTCAGGTGGGGACCGAGGGCCTTGATGATTCCCGGGGCCTGGGTTCCCTTCTTGAGGACGAGTAGGGTTTCCATTAAGCCGAGCTCCTCCATTCTCCTGACGTCCCTGCCGTGGCCCGTCTTGATGAGCGCCTCCTCAACCTTCTCGCTTATCGTCCCAGTTATGAAGAGCTTGTCGTAACCGTCGCTCAGCCACTCCTTAATCCTCTTCAGCTGGGCGTCGCTGAAGGCTAACTCCACTTCCCTGGCGCCGAACTCGACGTCCGTCACCTCGACCTCGACGGGCAGGTTGTCCACCCAGCCGAACTCCCGAATCATCTGCCTTACAGGCATGTCCCCGAAGGTTTTCTTGAGGTAGTAGAGCGGAATCAGCGCGTCCTTGGGCTTCGGCTTGAAGATTCCAATGTCAACGTAGGCGCCGTAGCCGACTTTGCCGAGGTCTATGAAGCGTCCCCTGTAGGTCTTTCCGACTTCGATGTTCTTGAGGCTGTAGGGAACCTCGCCAAACTCGTCCCTGACAAGGTTCGCGCTGATTTCCTCGTCCTCACCGCTGAGGCTGACCTTGACCCAGTTCTTGGTCGTTGCCGATAGCTTCCACTCGACCTCCAAATCTCCCAGAAGGGAGCGGAGCTTCCTGTGGAGCTTGTCAAAACCGCTCCTGTCCCCGTAAACCTTCTCAAGAATAACCACTTCTTCCATCTTCACCATCCCCGAAGTTCATTAAACCGTTCCAATTCAAATCACGCGGCGGCCTCTGCCGCCTTGGAGGTTGCCTTTGAGGATTTTCTGGATTTGCCCCTCGAGGACTTTCCAGATTTTCCAGACTTCCCTGAGGATTTCTTGGCCTTCTTTGATTTCTTCAATCCGAGTTCGAGTTCAAGCTCCTCGATCCTTCGCTTGAGATCCTCGATTATCTCACTGTTGTCGTACTGCATCAGGATTTCACCGCATATGGGGCACTGGAACTCGTACTCCATGGCCTCGTCGAAGGTCAGCCTCGGATGCCCCGGGTTGCCGCACCAGTAGTAGATCGCTCCCGATTCCTCCTCGAGCATTTTCTTCAGCTTCTTGAGCTCTTCCATTTTCCTGGCCCGCATAATGTCTGGCAGTCTCCTGAGATCGAGGTTCCAGTAATAGTAGTACCAGCCCGTTTCCTTGTCGCGTATGCGCTTAAAATCGGCGAGTCCCATGTCGTAAAGGGTGTAGAGAACCTTTCGAACGGTGTTTATTCGTATTCCAGTGCTCTCCGCAAGCTCTTCGTCGGTGGCGTCCTTCCGCTCCGCGAGAGCCTTGACTATCTCAACCGCCTCCTCGCCTCCGATCTCCATCGCGAGGTCAATGAGATCCTTGTCAAGTCTCTTTTTCCTTGCCACAATCACAACCTCCACATCTTATTTTATGGCACAAAGGGGCCTCAATATATACCTAAGGACAAAGCGGTATATATAGATTTTTGTCGAAACGATTGCTCTGATGTCTAAAAGTGTCCATTGAAAAAGGGTTTAAAGAGAGAAGAACGATCTCCCTAGGGGATGGAGAATGGAGTTTGAGGTGGTAAGGGGCGATATAACCCGTTTCCCGGCGGAGGCTATTGTGAACGCCGCGAACAAATACCTTGAGCACGGCGGAGGGGTTGCCTACGCGATAGCCAAAGCGGCGGCCAGAAACGTCCGCGAGTACATCAGAATAAGCAAAGAGGCCATGAGGGAGCAACTCGGAAAGGACTCGTTCGAGCACGGCGAGGTGGTCGTTACCCCGGCGATGAGGCTTGAAAAATATGGGATCAAGTATGTCATCCACACGGTCGGCCCGTACTGCGGCGGCCGCTGGGACGGAGACAAGAAAGAGAAGCTCAAAAAGGCCATAATGGGGGCCTTAAAGAAGGCCGACGAGCTGGGCGTCAAGACTATAGCATTTCCCGCGATAAGCGCCGGGATCTACGGCTGTCCCCTTGAGGAGGTAGTTAGAACGTTCAAAGAAACCGTTGAGGAGTTTTCGAGACAAGCGAGAAGCGTGAAGAAGGTTTACCTTGTGCTCTATTCGGAGGGGGATTACAAAAGGTCTCTAGAAACCCTGCGAGAGAGGAGATGAAGATGTCGAAAATCCGGCTCCTTATCTTTTTAAGGCTTTTCATAAGGATCTCAGCCTTCAGTTATCCCCTCCTTCTCACAGTAATGTACAACTTCTTGATTTTTGGAAAACTGCCCGGCCTTGCTTGGACTGGCTACGTGGCTTTTATGAGTGGGTGGGAACTCCTAATGGGTGTCGCCAACAACCGCCCATCGTTGAAGTATCTTTTAACAGTCTACGTCGTTCTCGCTGTTGTTCTCGAATTTCCAGGCGTTCTCCTGAGCGGAATTTCCCTTCAAACAGTCCTCGTTTTTCTGTCTTGGGTTATCTTCTGGTATGGCTCCCTTCTGCTTTTGGGGTTTATCCTTATCAAACAAACAATGAAAATGATTTAATGGGAGGGACCCTCAATTATTCCAGGTGATAACATGAGAATCGAGGACGTTTACGTATGGGACATAAACGCTAAGTGGCTCGGCATAACCCCCTACCAGCTTATGGAGAACGCCGGCGCCGGCGTCGCGAGAACGATAGAGGAGCGCTTTGGAAAGGGTCTCAGGATTGCGGTCTTCTCGGGAACCGGAAACAACGGCGGGGACGGCTTCGTCGCCGCGAGGCATCTTAGCTTCGAGAACGACGTCACGGTTTTTCTGGTTGGCGACGAGGCTAAGATAAGGAGCGAGGAAGCTAGGCACAACTGGGAAATCCTGAAGGGCCTCGACTTCGTGAAAATCAAGGTTCTCAAAGATTCCGCCTACATAAGGTCCCTCGACCTGAACGGTTACGACGTCATCGTCGATGCCCTCCTCGGAGCGGGCACGAGGGGCGAGCCGAGAGAGCCGGTACGCTCGGCAATCCAGAAAATAAATGAGTACGCCGGAAAGGCAAAGATAGTTAGCGTCGACCTGCCGAGCGGTTACCCATCGGAGGTTCGCGTTAAAGCTGACTTCGCCGTCACCTTCCAGTGGGACAAGGAGGAGTATGAGGGCTTTGAGAGGGTTGTAGTTAAGATAGGATATCCCAGGGAGCTCTACCACCTCGTCGGGCCGGGTGATGCCAAGTTCGCGCTCAGGAAGAGGGGCCAGCACAAGGGACAGAACGGCAGACTGCTCGTCATCGGTGGTAGCTCAAGCTATTACGGCGCACCGTACCTCGCCTCCAGGGGGGCGAGCTACATCGTTGACCTCGTTTACCTCGCGATGCCTGCTGAACCTGCGAAGAGGATAAGCGACCCGGACCTGATTCTCCGGCCCTTCCCGGGCGGGAACTTCTCGACCGAGCACCTTGATAACCTGCTCGAGCTGGCCGAGAAAGCAGATGCAGTCGTCATCGGGCCCGGAATATGTCTCGCCGAGGAGACTAAGGAGTTCGTGAGGGCCTTTGTGGCACGCTGTGAGAAGCCGATGGTCATCGATGCGGACGGATTAAAAGCGATAGCAGAGGATTTGGGCGTTCTCAAGGGTAAGACCTTCGTCCTAACGCCCCACGCAGGTGAGTTCAAAGCCCTCTTCGGCGTCAAGCCCCCGGAGGAGCTGATTGAGCGGGCAGAGCTGGTCAAGGAGAAGGCCGGGAAAATTGGCGGTGTAATCCTCCTCAAAGGGGCATACGACATCATAAGCGACGGTGAAACCTGGAAGTACAACAGGACAGGCAACAGGGGCATGACGACCGGTGGAACGGGCGACGTCTTGGCCGGCCTCGTCGGGGCCCTGCTCGCGCTCGGTAACGAACCGCTTAGGGCCGCCTCGGTCGGTGCCTTCCTCAACGGCCTCGCCGGCGATCTGGTGAAGGAAGAGCTCGGTGAGAACTTCACGGCTTTGGAGCTCGCGAAGCGGATTCCAAAGGCAATAAAGTGGGTAGAGGAGTTTTAAAACAATAACTGAAGTGACAATCTTAACTCAACCGGGGTTTGCAGGGCACTGCCAGTCCAAATAAAGTAAAGACTAGATAATCATCCAACTCCGGCGTAGCTCCAGACCGAGTAGCCGTAATAGCCGTTTGCCGGATCGTGTGGCGGAGCGGTAAGCTTGACCCAGCCGTCGTACTGGACGTACCTGTCGACCCAGCCGCCGAGGTTTCCGGTGTATTCGTGGATTGTATAGCCCGCGAACTTTGAGCCAACGTTCACCCATCTCTCCGCCCAGTCGCTGCCGAGGTTGATGTAGGTTATAAGCCCGGGCCTGTCGCCGTAGCCTTCCCTCATGAAGATGAGCTCATCGTCGTCGTAGTAGAGGATCTTGGTGCTTCCCCCTGCCAAGTGCTCGTGGATCCATATGAGGTTGTTGAGTTTGTCCTTGTTGAGCCACTCCTCGTAGTCGCGGTAGAAGATGACGGGCTGGCCTTCGTAGGTCAGGATGAAGGCGTAGGCCGGATACTTGTTCCAGATTATGTTCGTATCGTGGTTAGCCACGAAGGTAACGGCCTTGAAGGGATCCCTGCTGACGACGGTTTCACCGTTCTGGATGGCGTAAACGAGGGCGGGGATGTTCTTGTTGTCAAAGGCCTCGTCCATCTTGTAGTAGAGCGGGAAGTCGAAGACCTTGGCGCCGCTGCTGTAGGCCCAGTTGAGGAGCGCATCGACGTTGGTGTCCCAGTACTCGCCGACGGCCCAGCCGCCCCACTGACTCAGCCAGTCCTTGACGACCCACGCGCCGTAGCCCTTAACGTAGTCAAAGCGCCACGCATCGATCCCTATGCTCCTGAGGTAGGCGGCGTAGCTCTCGTTGCTCGCCCACAGCCAGTACTGGTTGAAGGGCACGAGGTGATCAATGTCTGGGAAGCCACCGAAGGTTCCCTCGTCTGAGGTACTGTAGTTGTTTGGATGGAAGTCCATGTAGTGGGCCTTGTATTTCCCGGAGGCGACCTTAGAAAAGTCCGTCCAGGTATAGTCTCCAACGTATGGGTTCCATTCGAGGTCTCCACCTGCGCGGTGGTTTATCACTATGTCCGCTATAACCTTGATGCCGTACTGGTGGGCCGTGGAGATCATGTTGACGAGCTCTTCCTTGGAGCCGAAGCGGGTCTCAACGGTTCCCTTCTGGTAAAACTCGCCCAGATCGAAGTAATCGTAGGGGTCGTAGCCCATCGAGTAGGCCCCGCCCATGCCCTTGCTCGCCGGGGGTATCCAGATCGCGGATATGCCTGCATCGTACCATTCAGGGATCTTCTGCCGTATTGTGTCCCACCAGATTCCTCCCTCCGGAACGTCCCAGTAGAAGGCCTGCATTATGACTCCGCCCTGCTCCAGCTCGGAGTACTTCGCGGCACTCGTGGAGGGGTAGTAAACCCCCGCCAAGAGGAAAAACGCTATAATCAGAACCAAAACCCTTGCGGATCTCCTCATGTCCCGACCTCCCGTGTGGTGTGGGGCGAACCCCACTATGTATCACTGATGGTGAAATATTTAAGTTTTGCCGTTCCTGTTCACTGAGGGATATAACTGAACATCCAGTGGAAGGGGTAGCCAATCACAAAAAGTGCGGAATCACGGGAAAATCAAAACCGAAGGAGAGCCTTTGCCTCCTTCGCCTTCTCGCAGAGCTCACAGCTCTGGAGGAAGACCAGCATGTTGAGGAGGTGGAAGAGCTCGACCTCCGTCAGCTCGACGTCCGCCTCGGAGATCCGCTTTATTACCGGCTGGGACCTTATCTCGATCTCGTCGAGGATCTCCTTCGCAAGGCTCTTGAACTTCTCGCGATCCCGGATCTCAAACCCGGATTTCTCAAGCACCTGAACGAGCCTCTCGGCCTCTATCTGGAGGTAGGACTGGCGGAACTCCTCGATGCTCTCATCGGGGCTAACCTTCACGAGAAACATCCTCGCGGTTCGGGAGTAGATCTTCTCGTTTCCCACTTCATCGACTTCCTCCACGAGGCCGGCCTTCTCCAGAACCTTAATGTGCCTGTATATGGTCGTTCTGTCCTTTCCGAGGGCATCGCTGAGCTCGTTCACGCTCATCGGCCTCTGGCGGAGCAGTTTCAAAATGGAAAATCGGGTCGGCTCCGACAGGATTTTAACGACCGAACTCCAAAGATGTAATTCGAGAGCGTTCCTGCACCGTCTCCATAGTGAACGCTCAAACACTGAAACTCCTTCCCATCATAGAACATCTCCAAAAGCTTGTTTTCAATTTCCATCTTTGCTTTTCTACGAGCTACATATTCAACCCAGCGTGCCTCTTCAAAGAACCTGCATGAATTCTCGCCTGAAACAACAAAAAACTCTCCACCGATGTAATCATCATTAAGAACTTTAAGCTCTTGGTCATGCCTAAGTGAAAACACAGCACCATACAGAGGTACAGCCTTGTCAATGAAAGTCTTCCAATCGAACTTCCCAAGAAAGTCCAAAAGCCCTTCTATCCAATCAATCCCAAGAAGAACGAAGTAGGGGCAGAACTTGTAAACTAGTCCCGAGAACTCAAGATTTTCTTCCGTATAATCAGCGAGATGTTTCAAAATATTGAGTTTTTCACTTAGAGAGTAAAACTCTTTCCAGCACTTGATAATTTCCTTGGCTTTTTCGGGATTCCACAGGAGTTTGTAGGGCTTCTTTTCTTTACTCTCTCCCCGAGAATTCCCACATACAGTCAAGATTTTCAAACGCACAAGTTCTTGTAGAACTCGCCGAACGGATTCAGTTCGCACATCAAGAGTTGGGTCGTTGTTCTTTTGGGATATCTCCCTAAGTTTTTTGGTGAGGTTGTAAATTGTAAGCTCCTCGTTCTTACTTGCAAGTTCAATTATCTCTTCGGCGACTTTAAACTTGTCAATTTTTGCTGGCCTTCCCACCTAAGCCACCAGTACATAGATGGAGGATATTCACAAAAAAGTGTTTCTTTTTGAGAATACGTCGTTATAAAGTAAATTGTGGGATAACTATTGACAACACCACGGAGGTGATACGATGGGAAAGAAGGGCTCCAAACCCATGACCTGGGAAGCCGCGAGGAGAATCCAGAGCGCAGTTGATAGTGGCAGGGCCATCAAAGCTGACGGAGGCTTCAAGTCCAGGGCTATGAGCGCCGCCTCGAGGAACTCGAAGAAATGACCTACACCTTTTCATTTTACGTTGCAAAGTAGGGGGTTCCTAAGATGAAGTTTAAACGCGAGGTCACCCACGTAATCTTCTTCGACATCGAGTACTACGTCCCCAAAGAGTACAGAAACCAACCCGGACTGAAGGCTAACCCATACCTGGATGGAAGCTTCGTCATCGGGGGCGTCTTCCAGAGGTACTTCCCCATAGAGGACAGGCTGGAGGAAAAGGAGGAGTTCTGGATATGGGACATGGAAGGCAGGGACACGACGGAACAAGAGAAGAACCTCTTGGAGAAAATCTACCTCTACTTCAGGGAGAGCTGGACGCGATGGGAACTGCTGGGCGGAGATCCCAGACTGACGGAGCCGATAGTGGCGGGCTTCGGGATAACGCGCCTTGATATACCTGTGCTCTTCGCCAGGAGCCAGATTCACAGGATAGCCGAGCCAGAGCGGCTCTACGACACCTACTTCAAACTGAGGCACTTTGACCTCAGCGTCACCTCGGCCCCGATGATTCCCGAGAACAGGAACCCGAATGTGCTCGCCCCTGTATCTCAGAACTGGGCTGTCAAGAACCTTCTCAGAGACGGGGAAAGAAAGCCGAGCGGCACAACCGTGTGGGAGCTCTACGACGTGGAAGAATACAAGAGCATAACGGAAAGAACCCGCGGAGAGGTTGAACTCGCAAGGAGGGTTTACCAGGAACTTAGAAAGATAAGGAACGGCCTTCCAGGCCGCCCCTGATTTCACTTCTTCAACGGCTCAGGAATCGCCTTCTCCCACTGCTCACGGGCAAGCTCGCCGGTGTACTTGAACTTCTCCACCATCCTCTCGGCCTCCTTGCGCTTCTTCTGGTGCTCCTTCAGGAACTCCTGCACCTTCTTTATGAGGTAGCGCTTGCACTCTCCACAGGTCAGCTCTCCCGCTTTACACGCGTGGTAGCGCTCCATGAGCTTCTTGTCGTCCTCCTCGAAGAAAATCTCCAGCCACTTGAAGACGACGCACTTCTCCGGGTTTCCGCCCTTCTCCCTCTGCTCTTTGAGCGTCGGCTGACCGCCAGTCAAGGCGAACTTCCAGATTTTCTTTCCAGCCTCCTCGGGGTCGTCGGTGAGATAGACGGCGGTTTCAGGCTTGCTGGCGCTCATCTTGCCCTCGAGGCCCGTCAGCGGCGGAACGAACTTCGAGTGCAAAGCGGCGGTTTTGTAGTAGCCGAGGCTCTCGGCGAAGTCCCTCTGGAGCCTCCAGTAGGGGTCCTGGTCAATTGCCGCTGGAATTAAACAGCGCTTCTTCTCGAAAAAGGTCGGTGCCGCCTGTATGGCCGGGTAGAAAATCATTCCAATCTTGCTCTGCTCGCTGAAGCCGAAGACCGCTTTGGCCATCGAGTAGTTTATTTTCTTCGCTATCGGGAGGGCCATCTCGTAAATCTTCGTGAACTCGCTGTCCTGGAAGATGAAGGTCTTGTCCGGGTCGAAGCCGACCGCGATTATATCTAAAATGTTCTCGTATGCCCAGCGCTTGGTTTCATCTAAGGTCAGATTCTTGAAGAGGAACTTCTCGTCGTCGGTTATCTGTATGTAGAGGTTGACGCCGAACTTCTCCTGTAGCCACTTGGTGGCGTAGAAGGGGATTATGTGGCCTATGTGCATCGGCCCGCTCGGACCCCTTCCCGTGTACAGGAAGAAGCCCCTTCCGCTCTCGTAGTCGGCCAGAACCTTGTCGTAGTCCCTGTGGGAGAAGAAGAAGCGCCTGCGGAAGTAAATCGGCAGTTCTCTCTTCGTGAGCCTTGCCGTCTTCTCAAGCAGCTCGTCAGTCAGCGGGCTGGTTCCGAACTGCTCTATCAGCTTGTTGTAGTCGACCAAACCTTCAACGTCCCAGGGGGTAACCTTAAACTCCAATTCCAACACCTCCATTTCCAGTGGAAACGAAACTCATGGCTAAGGCGGTGCAGAAGAGATGGACCTCACCAAAGCCAAAAACGACCACCGAGCATGGGAAGAGAAAGGGGAGAGGAGAATTTAAAGTTTTTGGAAAGTGAGGGAATTCATTTATAAGCCGAGCCCCTCCGCTCAAGCCGGAGAACCCTAATTCTTGAGTTGCTCCAATCAACAACATAAATCAGACGGTAATCACCAACGCGCACACGGTAAACGGAGAGGTCTCCCGTACCTTTAAGCTTCTTCACGTCGTATAAACTCGAAGGGACTGGCTCCTCCTGGAGAAGGGACAAAAAGTCGTAAATTCGCTGGTAGTGGGCTGGCTTCAGCTTTGAGAGCACTTTGGCAACGCGGGGATGAACCTCAACCGAGAAACTCATTCTCAATCCTCCGGCTTTGGCAGATCTTCAAGTTTGACCCATCCAATGGACTCATCTCTGGCTTCCCTCAGGAGCTCTTCGAGTTCATCTTCATTCAATTCAGGGCTCTCATCCATAAGAAGGTCCTCAAGTCGCTGGAGCTCACGCCTTATGCGCTTAAGTTCGGTCAGCACGAGCTCAACAGTTGTTTCACTCACTTTCTCCAAGCTCACCACCGTGCCGTATTAAGAAGAAGGGCCTAAAAGAGTTTTGATATAGGGCTATAATCCTGAGGGATTCAATGCTCAAACCAACTCTCTCAGAATAAAAACTCTAATCACGTTTATATAATTGTGTTTGGAGAATTTGTCAACCGTCAGGATGAGCTCAAAACTTTGTAATAGAGGGATCTGACGGCGAGAAAGGCTAGGAGAGTTTTAAAACAGCTCGAAAAGAAAGCCGAGCTCGTTGATTGGAGAGCTATGAGAAGCACTATGGAATAATCGCGAAAAAGATTTGGAAAAAGAAAGCCCTGAGCTGGCCTTCGACCTCGCGGTGGGTAGAGAAGCCCATAAAAACCTCACCTTCCAACTCCGCCCATGGACCGCGAAACAGAGGGGACGCTGTTAGCGTTTGTCGTACTGCTCCTGCTCGGCCTCGAGCCGGTCGTAATCAAAGCCAATCCAGTTAATCCATTCGCCTTCGCCTCTCTGTCCGCTTTAATAGCCTCGCTAATCCTCTGGCCGGTTATACTGCTCGGCGGTCAGGCGAGAGAAATCCGGGAGAGGCCGGCCGAGCTAAGAAAGGCATTTCTAACGGGCCTTTTCGCGACGGCGGTGGCATATTCTCTCTTCGCCTACGGGACGAGGCTGAGTACGGCGATTAATTCGGCAATACTCACGCGCTTCGAGGTCTTCTACTCCTTCCTCATCTCGTGGCTCCTCCTGGGGGAGAGGATAAGCGGAAGGGCAGTAGTTTCGGCCCTGGCACTCATCACGGGCGTCTTCCTCGTGGTCGCGCAGGGAAAGAGGCCGGAGCTCCTGAAGGGCGACATCCTACTACTCCTAACTCCCCTCTTCTGGCAGCTCGGGCACGCAATAGCCAAGAGAACCGATTACAGCCCGGTGACGATAGCGACATTGAGGAACACCTCCGGCGGGCTTCTCCTCCTCGTTCCAGCCTTTATTACCGGCTTCGCCTTCACGAAGCTCGCGCTGGCGGAGGGGCTGATAATAGCGCTCACCCAGAGCCTCTGGTATTTGGCGATAGCGCGGATTAACCTCTCGAAGGCGACGGCCATTTTAACGCCCGCGCCCGCTCTGACGGGGCTCGTCTCGATTGCGCTCCTCGGCGAGAGGGTAACCTTCTATCACCTCGCGGGCTTAGCCTTAATAATCCTTGGAACGCTAGTTGTGAGCAGAGAGGAGAGCGGGGTGAGGGAATGAAGGTCGTGATTCTCGGCTCAGGTTCATACAGCGGGACACCAAAGCCACTCTGCACCTGCGAGAACTGTTCGCGGGCGAGGATTAATCCGGCCTTAAGGAGAACGCGATTCTCGCTCTACTTCGAGGGAACGCTCGTAGACCCGAGTCCAGACCTGCACTACCACCTGGAGAGGCTGAACAGGGAAGTAGAGCAGGTTTTAATAACGCACGGCCACTTCGACCACGTTTTCGGCCTGCCCGAGCTCCAGGTCTTCAAGCGCATCTCTTTCTACTCCCACAGGGAAGCACTGGAAGTCGCGAAAAGCTTAGCGAGGCTGGCCTTCGGCTCGGAAAGTCCGGAGGGGCACGAGTGGGCCTACAACGAGCTTGAGTTCTGGGAGGAGACAAGAATCGGGAAGATGAGGGTAGTTCACTTTCCCGTTACCCACACGGTAACGGCCGGTGGCTTCGTCATAGAGGTGAAGGGGAAGAGGATAGCGATAACCGGCGACACCGGGCCGGAGATTCTGAAGGACGAAAAAGCAATAAAGCTCATGAAGGGAGCCGACCTTTTGATAGCGGAGATGACCCACAGGGAAGCCATTCCCGGCTCGCACCTCGGGGTCAGGGAGGCGATAGAGCTGGCGAAGAGGGTCGGGGCAGGCTACACCGTCTTCGCGCATATAAGCCACAGCAACTATCCTCACGAGGTCCTGGAGAAGAAGGTCAGGGAAGCCGGAATTCCGGGCGAGGTTGCGAGGGACTTCACGTGGGTTGAGATTTAGATGCGTCTCTCTACGTCCGCCGGCTTCAGGATCCATCCGATGCCGAGCAGTACGAGCAGGATTGCGATGATCCCGAGGAGGTAGCCTCCGGTTAGGATGTACGATGCCGTGAGGAGCAACCGGAACAGGATTAGGAGAACCGGTATCATGAGGAGCAGGATTACAACTTTGAAGTCCTCGACGAACGATTTGATTTTCCTTCCGAGGCTCATGTACGCACTTTGAACTCTGGGATTAAATATTTTGCGACATTTTGGTCTTCTCTCTTAGAGTCTTATTGCAACAGGAGGGATACATGAGGGTCTACATACACAGAGAAAACTTTCAATTCTCCTAGAGTCTTATTGCAACGTAGTTACTTGGGATCAGAGCCAGGAAGAAGCTACCGCTTTCAATTCTCCTAGAGTCTTATTGCAACAGAACTACATTATCGCAGAGATCAGCGACCCCGACACTTTCAATTCTCCTAGAGTCTTATTGCAACGTGAATGGAGTACTATCGAAAGCTTTCGATTAGTCGTCTTTCAATTCTCCTGGAGTCTTATTGCAACAAGAGGGGTACATTTCAACGCTGACAGTCATATCACCCCTTTCAATTCTCCTAGAGTCTTATTGCAACGGGTCTCAAGGGCATAGAGGGCGCCATCTTCGTCTTCGCTTTCAATTCTCCTCGAGTCTTATTGCAACTATCTCCGCTGAGGTTCCCGCTTCGTTTAAAAACCCCCTTTCAATTCTCTTCGAGTCTTATTGCAACTTCCCTGAACTCTTTTTGTCGTAACTAATGTCCCGTACTTTCAATTCTCCTCGAGTCTTATTGCAACCTTTTCGCCTATCTGATCCCGCTTTTCCTGATTAGTCTCACTTTCAATTCTCCTCGAGTCTTATTGCAACGCTTGGCCTACCAGATGCCCACGTCGAGGGACACATCTGGCTTTCAATTCTCCTCGAGTCTTATTGCAACGCGTCGAGAGATATTTGAAGCGCGCCGGAGCTATCAAACTTTCAATTCTCCTCGAGTCTTATTGCAACTTATCTGCGTCGTAGACATACAAATATATCGGTATCTGCTTTCAATTCTCCTCGAGTCTTATTGCAACACGAAGACGATAAAATCATTGGCAGAGGGTGGTTCCCTTTCAATTCTCCTCGAGTCTTATTGCAACGGCGCGCTGAGAGAGATTGAGATGCTCTCGCCGAGCTTCTTTCAATTCTCCTCGAGTCTTATTGCAACTGACAAAATCCCCGCAGAAATTGCCCACTATTTTGAACTTTCAATTCTCCTCGAGTCTTATTGCAACAAAAATAATCCTACTCCCTACCGAGCCCACAGAATACTTTCAATTCTCCTCGAGTCTTATTGCAACTTGCAACTTTCATCTGATTTAGTTGCTTTGTTGTTGCTGAAAACTTTCAATTCTCCTCGAGTCTTATTGCAACGGATGTGGGAACCATGCAAGAAGGAAGCGAAACGGTTCTTTCAATTCTCCTCGAGTCTTATTGCAACCCTTAAGGTCAACGCTTGCAACGAATATGCTTTGTCCTTTCAATTCTCCTCGAGTCTTATTGCAACTTTGACCGAATGGATAGCGGACTTCCTCGGGGTTACACCTTTCAATTCTCCTCGAGTCTTATTGCAACTAAGCACAAGTGGTTTCTGAGTGCCCGCCATGAAGTCTCTTTCAATTCTCCTCGAGTCTTATTGCAACGGGGTGAGCTTCACTCTGCCCCTGCAGAGCTACAACGTCACTTTCAATTCTCCTCGAGTCTTATTGCAACTGGATGCCCGCGAATTTAACCGCGATTGATGGAATCACTTTCAATTCTCCTCGAGTCTTATTGCAACCTAACCCCGATGAGCGCCGTGACCCTCTATATCGACTTTCAATTCTCCTCGAGTCTTATTGCAACAGGGCGCGAAATTCGCCCTTTCGCCCAACGAAGAAATAAGAACGCCCCGATATTTAAGCCTTTCTAGAAATCGGTCTTGAAACGATCATGAGGGAACTCGGATTGAAGCTCTGAAACACCTCCAATCGGCTAGCCTGGTCCTAATGTTCCGAGATGACAAAATCGAGGTCGAAATGCAGTTGATCTCCAAAGCTTCAAAAGGGGAGAATTTTCAAGGCCGAACATTAAACAGGCTCTAAGCCAGAAACGAACAATTTTAAACAGGTTTCATCCGGATTAGGGGGGCGGAAGTCGTCTGCTCTATGTTCTGAAGAAAATTCGTTACATTAGGTGATTGACATTGTTACAGGATGTTATGTTTTCGAAACAGTTGAAATTCATCTCCAGGGCTTTGAAATGACTTTACTGAACAAAAACAGCCGTTAAAGGTTATTTTTCCTGAAATACAGTGGTTTGAGCATGATAATAGAAGAAAGGGGCTCAGAGCTTTCCGTTCTCCCTGAGCCACTCGCCGTACTTGACGAGGGCGTAGACGGCGTCAACGGCATCCTCGGTGGTCTCGTAGACCGGAATGCCCTTCTGCTCGATGTTCCTAGCCATCTTGTGCGGGAAGTCTCCACCGGGGGCAACGAAGACAATCGGCTTGCCGTAGGCCTTCATTCTCTCGACCGCGTCAATGATTCCCTCGTCGAGGGCAGGGCTCTGGAAGAGCGCGATGACGACGAGAACATCGACGTTCGGGTCTTCGAGGGCGTAGCGCATGGCTATCTCGTACCTGCTCGACGGGGCATCGCCTATGACGTCAATCGGGTTCTTGTAGGACATGTGAGCAGGAAGCTTTCCGGCCTTGACGTCCTCCTCGAACTTCTTCAGCGTCTCCTCGCTAAGCTCCGCCATCTTCAAACCGCGCTCGAGCAGGCCGTCGCTCATCATGACTCCTGCTCCACCGCCGTTGGTGACTATCGCGACGCGGTCGCCCTTGGCCGGCTTCTGCATAGCTAAGACCTTCGCGTAGTTGAAGAGCTGTCTCATCGTGGTCGCTTCCAGAACACCGCTCTGCTCAAAGGCCGCCCTGTAAATCGCGTAGGAACCCGCGAGTGAGCCTGTGTGGCTTGCGGCGGCCTTGGCTCCTGCCTCGGTCCTTCCGCTCTTGAGAATCACGACGGGCTTCTTGAGGGTAACGCGCTTTGCCGTCTCGAGGAACTTCCTTCCGTCCTTGACGCCCTCAAGGTAGCCGGTTATAACTCCGGTCTTCTCGTCGTCGCCGAGGTAGTCCATGAAGTCGCTCTCGTCGAGGTCGGCCATGTTGCCGAGGCTGATGAACTTGCTCATTCCTATCTTTTCCCTGGCCGCCCAGTCGAGGATTGCCGCTCCGAAGGCCCCGCTCTGGCTCATGAAGGCGACCTTTCCGAAGGGCGGTCTGGCCTGCCTCTCGGGCGGGTTGAAGTTACAGTCGAAGCCGTTCTCAAGGTTCGTAACACCGAGGCAGTTCGGCCCGACGACGCGAATGCCCCACTTCCTGGCGCGCTTAACGAGTTCCTCCTCGAGGTCGGCCCTTCCGGCCTCCTTGAAGCCGGCGGAGATAACGATGGCACCTTTGACGCCCTTCTCACCGCACTCGTCTATGACGTCCGGCACGAACTTGGCCGGAACCGCGATGACCGCCACATCAATCTCGTCGGGAATCTCCTTGATGCTCCGATAGACCTTGAACTTCTTCCCGTTGACCTCAATTTCACCGCCCTTGACGTTGACGGCGTAGACCTTGCCGTTGAAGCGGAGCGTTATCGAGCGCATTATGGCGTTTCCAACCTTCCCTGGCACGTGCGAGGCTCCTATGACAGCGACGCTCTTCGGGTAAAACAGGAAGTCGAGGCTCTCCATGACACCACCCCCTGAAGGCTTTTCGGAGGGCGTATATAAGCTTTCGCGTTATGGATATTTTATCCGTTTATCGAGCGGTACCGGTGGACCTCTTTATCTTTGTAAAATCACGTCTTGCACTATAGAGCAAAAGAGTTATATTGCCGAACGCTCATACAAACGTTAAAGCGTTTAAATTGGTGAGGGCAATGGCCAAGGTGAAGGTTATCACCGACCCAGAGGTTATTAAGCTTATGCTCGAGGACACGAGGCGGAAGATCCTCTCCCTGCTCAGGAACAGGGAGATGACGATCTCACAGCTGAGCGAGATCCTCGGAAAGACCCCACAGACGATATACCACCACATCGAAAAGCTCAAGGAAGCGGGTTTGGTTGAGGTCAAGAGGACGGAGATGAAGGGCAACCTCATCGAGAAGTACTACGGAAGAACCGCCGACGCTTTCTACATCAACCTCTACCTCGGCGATGAAGAGCTGCGCTACTTCGCCCGCTCGAGGCTCAAGACCAAGCTGGAGATCTTCAAGGCCCTCGGCTACGAGTTCGACGACGCCGAGCTCCTCAACGTTATGGACGAGCTCCTCAAGAAGGAGCACCAGTACAAGACGGAGATCTCCAGGGAGATGGAGGAGAACGAGGACAAGCTCAAGGACTTCTCAAACGAGGACATAATCCACGCCATAGAGTGGCTCGCCATGGCGAGGATGGGCAGGGACGATGAGGTTCTGGAGCTGCTTAAAAAGCTCGGCGAGATCCTGAGGAAGTAGGGGATGCGTCATGGGTAAGGGGATAAGGCTCCTGGTTCTCGACGTTCTCAAGCCCCACCAGCCCATCGTTACGGAGCTGGCGCTCGGTTTGAGCGAGCTCGAGGGAGTTGAGGGCGTGAACATAACGCTGGTTGAGATAGACAAGGAGACCGAGAACGTTAAAATAACCGTCGTCGGAGACGACCTCGATTATGAAGAGATCGTCCAGACCATAGAGGAGTTCGGAGGGGTTGTCCACAGCATAGATATGGTAGCGGCCGGCAGGCGTATAGTTGAGGAGGAGGAAACCCCCCAGGACAAACTGGAGGAGTAGGGGAAGTTTGCAATGAGGGAGGTTTTAATAATAACCGAGCCCTAGGTGTTTTATTGAGGATTCAAGACTCATTGTTTTTGACTTTTCTCCAAATCCCTTTTTGAGAAGAACTGATGACAGTAACGTCAAGAAAGTCTTTGAAATCCTGCTTGAAAATCTCCAGGAAAAATACCCTACAGTGGAGGTCATTCAAATTAGGATTATATCTCCCCCAATGTCCGATTTTCTGTTTTCTTATGGGTTTGGGGAACGAGAACGATTGTACTTGTACACAAAGACTGAAAAATTGCCACATGGCTCAAGATTTGTTGTGGAACTATCCAACGAACCCCCTGTTTCAAGTGAGATGGAGTGGATAATTAGAGTTTTTGAAAAGAAAGTGAAGTCTTGAGTTTAATCCCAGAATCCCTACTCCTTCTCGAACTCGCTCCTTTCCCTCTTTTCTACCTTCCCTTCCTTCTTCAGTTCAACCCGAAATTCAGCTTTCTCAACGACGTCCCTACCGAAAGGTACGTCCAGAACAGCCTTCAGCTCGTACGTTCCGTGCCCGAGGAGAAGGCCCTCTCGTGGGGACGGTAAAAACCTACCGAGGTTGCCCAGTATCATCATGGGAGTAATGAAGCGGAAGGGAGCAACAAGAACCGTGTCCTCCTCTGGGAGGAGTCGGCAATGGAACTCAAACTCCCTGCCCTCTCCGAGCTTTTTCTTAACTTCACCGCCTCCGCCGGAGAGGTAGAGCCTGACTCCCCTCGCCTTCGAGAGCCACGAATTGACAGTGCCTCCAAGGACACTTCCATCAAAGCTGTACTCAACCGTTGCCTTATCCCCATTTATCTCAAGGTGCATGGTATCTCGAAAGCAGGTTTCGCTCCTTGAGGTGAAGAATATCAAGACCAACCCGGAGTACCTCCCTGTTTTTATGAGCACCGCCGGTGCGTTGAGGTATCCGCGCCCATCCCCGTTTATCTCGACGGAGAACTCGTCCCAGGGAGGAACAATCTCGGTTCCCCTCCCTGAGGAAAACCTAGCGAACCTCCTCTCAATCCGGTAGTGCCTCCCCCTTCCCGTGTAATAGGAGTGCCCCTCGAGGAGAAGCCGACCCGTTTCGTATTTGACCTCCTCCGGGAGAACGAGAGAATTCCCAGAGACAGATACGGCACCCGCAAAGGAAAAGGCTCTGCGGCTCTGGGAGATGATCCATCCGACAGTGGTCGCAAGGATCAGGAAGGCTACTCCAATTAGGAGCTTATCCTCACTACCTATGTTCACAGGCGGTTCAAAGTGAGAAAGGTACAGCTTCAAGAGCACGGCAGAAGAGAGCAGGGCGAGGGCCGCGAGCGTGGAAAAACGGGGAAGGAACTTGAAGGAAAGGGGAACAATCCTCATCCTCAGCCCTCCCCTCTGGGAGGCTCAACTTCAAAGGTTGCCCGTTCAACGACGTCCCTTCCCAAGGGTATGTCAAGAACCGCTTTGAGCTCAAAGGTCCCATGGCCGAGAATCACCGGACCGCTCCACAGCTTTTTAAGGATCGCAAGAGGCGTGACCGTGTTGTAATGGGAGAAGATCAGGATCTTCTCCTGCGGGAGGGTGGAGAATGAGAACTCAAAGCTCCCCTTTCCCTTCGCCACTGTTTTCCATAGTTTATCAAGGCCGTACTCAACCCTAACCCCTCTCGCCTTGGAGAGCTCCGCCCAGACGCTTCCCCTGAGCATTTTCCCCTCGCCCCTGAACGTAACCTGGGCCATGTCGTTTCCCCTGCTGAGGTCAAGGCTCCCCTCTCCATTAACCACGCCTTCGTCGGTCAGAAAGATAACGAGGGCATTCCTGTAGGGCTCGCTGAGGATCCTTATGGCCGGGGCATCGATTGTTCCGGTTCCATCGGCTCTAAGCTCGACCCTGAAGGGTTCCCTTGGCAGCTCAACCTCAAGGCCGCGACCCCTGCCGGCGGGCCTGAAACTCCTTCTCGTGCGGTAGTTTCGGCTGCTCGTTGTTCCACTCCCCGTGCTCGTCGTGGTGTAGGTCCAGTAACCTTCAAGGAAAACCCTTCCAACCTCGTACTCAAGCTCTTCCGGAAAGCTGATTGAGGTTTCCGAGACGGTGGCCTGGCTGAACAGGCTGGAAGCCTTCTTTCCCCCTGCCAGCAGTCTGCCTCCAACGAAGACGAGGATACCCACAAAGAGGAGGGGAAAGAGGATGAACGCTATTCCAAAGCCGGCGGGTGCAAAAGAGCCGAAGGAGCTGAGAACGGAGGTGGCTATGAACGCAAAAAACAGGGCGAACACCACACCCATAACCATGAGGCCGATTGGGTTTTCCTTCACGAGGACCTTCTTCACGATCACCACCGTTCTACATTCGGCGTTCCCCCTTATTACTTTTGCCCCTCGTATGGCAAGGTTTAATTCGCCTCCCTAGAACTCAGAACGGTGATGGCATGGTCAGGTTGCCTTACATGGACGGCTTCTATGAGCTACGCCCGAGCAAAATAATAGCCCTCGCCAAGAACTACGCCGAGCACGCGAGGGAGATGGAGAGCGACATTCCCAAAAAACCGGTCTTCTTCCTCAAGCCCCCGAGTGCGCTCATCGGTCCTGGCGAGCCGATAATCCTTCCCAGAATGAGCAAGAGGGTTGACCACGAGGTCGAGCTGGCGGTTATAATCGGGAAGCGCGCGAAGAGAGTTCCGGCGGAGAAAGCCATGGATTACGTCCTCGGCTACACGATTCTGCTTGACATTACGGCGAGAGACCTCCAGGCCGAGGCGAGGGAGAAGGGCCTTCCTTGGACGATTGCCAAGGGCTTCGACACCTTCGCTCCCGTCGGCCCGAGGGTCGTGGATAAGCGCGAGCTGAAGATAGACGACCTCGAAATCGGCCTGAAGGTGAACGGCAAACTTAGACAGCTCGGAAGAACGGGCGAGATGGTCTTCAAGGTTCCCGAGCTCATAGAGTACATAAGCTCCGTTATGACGCTCGATCCCGGGGACATAATCGCGACCGGAACACCGGCAGGAATCGGCCCGCTGAGGCACGGGGATAAAATTGAAGCGTGGATTGAGGGCATCGGAAGGGTCGAGTTCGACGTCCTGAGCGAGGATTCGATTCTGTGCTGAGAAACTCTTTTAAATTTCAACTTCTTACCTTTTCCGGTGGTTTGAATGGGGCGGTTGAAGGCGGGGATTGCGTTCCTGTTGGCGGTCTTCGTGGTGTTTTCAGCGGGCTGTCTCAAGGGCGGCAACTTCGTTTACTCCAAGGGGAAAACGCTGTCCCCGGGTGCCGAGCTCGTCTACCCCTTCAAGGGCCCTGTGAATCTAACCGTAAAAGTGAGCTCCAACGTCCCAGTCGAGGTTAAGATAGTCGGCGACAGCGGCGTCCTCAAGGACTTTGGCATGAGGACCAAGGTTGATACGGTCGTTTCCCTGCCGGAAGGCAAATGGAAGGTGGTAATTAAAAACCCCGGAAACGAGACTGCGAAGCTCGATATCGAGCTGAGGGGTCATTGAATCACGTAGGTATGCACCATCAGCCCGCCGTGCCCTATTAGGCGGTGGTGCTTGATTTGGAAGCCGTTCTCCTCTATTGCCCTCTCTATCGCCCTCTTCTCCGTCGTTATGAAGACTCCCCTCTTCTCCAGAACCTTTGCAAGCTCCCCGAAAAAGTCCATGTAGAGCTTCGGAATGGCGCTCTTACTCCCTATCTTTAGCCCGTAGGGCAGATTGCTGACCGCGAAGTCCACGCTCTCGACGTATTCACTTAGCCTCGTCGCATCGCCGAGGACGAACTCTATTCTATCCAGCACTCCGGCGGAGAGGGCGTTCATCCTGGCGCCGTTCAGGTGCTTCCTGAACTTCTCGAGGCCGATTATCCTCCCATCGTAGTCCCGTAGGGCGAGCTCTATCGGAATCGTTCCGGACCCGCAAAAGGGGTCTATGAATGGCCCGCCGTCCGGTTCGGCCAGCTCAATCAGCGCGTTCGCTATGCTGGCCTTTAAATGGGCCGGGTGGTCGTAAACCCTCCACGGCCTCTTGTGGAGAGAGCTGTCGCCTGTCGTGTCAATCCCCAGGAAGAAGGCCTCGCCAATCAGCTCGGCCCTGAAGATTACCGCTGGGTGGTCGAGGTTCACCTTTGGCGTTCCGAAGCGCTCCAAACGCTCGAATATAGCCTTTCCAACGGTTTTCGCGATATCAACGCTTGTAATCTTGTGCTCGCCCTTGCGGAAACTCCTCACCGCGAAGCTCTCGCTTACCTTAACGTACCTTTCCACCGGAAGTGAAGCCACGAATTTCTCAATCCTCTTCAAAGCCTTTTCCGGCTCCTCATCGGTTATCCCCTCGAAGCGCTCGCTCGCTATCTCGACTATAACCCTGTGGAGAAGCCTCGAACGCTCGTTCAGGTAGGTTGAAACGCTCAGCTCTCTCTTCCGTCCCTTCTCGTCGGTGTAAAACGCTTTATCGACCTCGGCCAAGACCCTTCCCTCGACGCCGAGGGGCTTCTCCTCCACCCGAAACGGAACTCCAAGGCCCGAGAGGAGCCTCTCGACCTCGGCCCTCGCGAAGTCCTCTATTCCCCGTGAAGTGGTTAGGATTAGCCTCATATCCATCACTCCAGTATCGCTATAACTCCCTTCCACTTCTTCCCGAAGCACTCGCTCGCGATGGCGCTCTTTCCCGTTAATTCTTCGAGGAACTTCAAAGCCGAGTCGCACTTCTTGAAGCCCGTCGCTATGCCCACCGTTATCCCCTCGATTTCCCTCACTCCCGCCCTCTTCTGGTTGTCGAGCTTTTCTCTCAGCTCATCCCCATAGCGCCAGAGGATTCTCCTCGGGTCGAGGAGGAGTTCCCTCTCAACGCCGTCGAGGACATCTTTGAAGTCCCAGACGAAGTCCCGGCTCTTCTCCTCCTCGCTCGCGAACAGCGTAAACCTTCCAGTCTGCCATTCGCGGAGAAGCCACCTCGCCGTTTCTTCCAAATCGACCTCTCCGCCGGCCTTTATGAGGCCCCTCTTCTCCCCTATCCGCCTGAGGATTTCCTCCTCGCTTTCGGCTTCGATGCCGAACTTCTCCGTTATGGCTTCCCTCCTCGTCTCGAGGATTCTGGAGATTAGCTTTAAGGCCGGCCTGACGGGTTCCTCAATCTTATCCGCCGGGAAGCCTCCTTTAATGACCAGCTCGTCGAAGTCGTCTATCGGAACGACTCCGGGGCTGTCGAGGAGCCAGAGCCTCTTGCTGAGCCTTATCAGCTGCTTCCCCTTGGTGTAGCCAGGTATCGGGGCGGTTCCGACGGCCCGTTTTCCCTTCAGGGTGTTTATTATCGTGCTCTTACCGACGTTGGGATAGCCTATGAGGGCCACCTTAACTTTCTCCTTCTCGTCCAGGAGGGGCTTTGCGAGCTTTTTGAGTTCCCTCCTCAGGATTCCAGTTCCCTTCCTCTCCCTCGCGGATATGAAGACTACAGGTATCTCGCTCTTCCGCTTGTACTCCTCTGCCCACTCCTTCGGCACCAAATCGGCCTTGTTCATAACTATAAGGAGGGGCTTGCCCTCCTCCTGGATTAGCCTTTCAAGCTTCCTGTTGCGCGTTCCTATGGGGTCTCTCGCATCGACTACCTCGACTATCACGTCGGCCTCGTCTATGACTTCCCTAACGACCTTCCAAGCTTTCCTCTGCTTCATCTCTAACCACCGTTATCTCGAAGATTACAGTTCCACCGTCCGTGTAGGGCGGTCCCGGGTCGAGGCACTGGACGTAGGCTTTCTCTCCCCTTCCGAGGCCTAGCTCGCTCGGTTTAATACCCTTTCGCAGGGCCACGATGTAGGGGAGCAGTGATGCGAAGGCGTGGGTGCAGATTGCATCGGTCTCGTCGAGCTTTACTTTGGGCCCCTCGATTACTATCCTGTCCCCTGGCTTAAACACGGGACATCTGCCCCTTATTTCCACCACACGGGCCTCCAATCGCTCCATCCCTCCCACCGAAACCTAAATAAAGCTTGGAGTTCAAAAAACTAACTGACTTAACAAGAGGGTATTACGATAACCCTTATGGTGGTGTTCACAGTGGCCGAGGATATAGAAGCCAAGATTAGAAGGTTAAGAGAGCTGGGTAAGGCGAGTGCCGAGCCCGAGACGCCTCCCACGCCCGTTTCAAAGCCCTCCCCAAAACCAAAACCTCCCCGCAGGATAAGGCGCCTGAGCAACATTAGGGAGAGGGAGAAGAAGAGGAGAATCCTCATCGGTGCCTCAATCCTGATAATCCTGATCCTGATAGTCTCGTTCGCTGCTTACTCGTGGTATTCAAGTCAGAAGGCGAAAGAGTTGAGAGACGCAAAGCAGAGGAAGCTGGCCGAACTGAATTCGTACTTCAAAGGGGACATACTGAAGACCAGCTACGGGCAGGCCACGTACAGAGAGCTCAAAGCGAAGATAGAGGCGGCGAAAAGCGTTGAAGAGCTCAACTCCATCGATATAAAGAGCGCCTACCTCCAGGTCTACAACAAATACAAAGCGGAGCTTGAAGAGAAAAAGAGACAGGAGGAGCTCAAACGCCTGAACGAAGCCAAGGAGCAGAAGAAGACTGAGATAAAACTCCTGTTTGAACCCCTGCTTGCCCAGCCGCTGCCGAGCCAGATAAGGGCCCACGCCCTTCAGATAGAGAACGAACTACTTGCCAGGATCGACAACGCCACCTCAATAGACGTCGTCAACTCGACGGACCCAACCCCCTACCTGCTCCAGCTCTGGCGCGAGTACTACACCTACAAGGTTGACTCAATCAAAGGCGACTACGTGGTTCTCGAGTTCAACGGCCACAAGAAGATATACACCAAGGAACAGGCGAAGGCCATCCTCTCCGGGATCCAGGATTACACCGTTCTGATGCAGTACAGCGTCAAGGAGGTCCAGTTCGTTAAGATAGCCCTCCTCCTCACCAGGGACAGGGTTGTTGGGGGATTCATCGAGCCGGGCGCAAAGATAATGATATTCGCCCAGAACGCCACCAACAGGCAGTACCTTCAGATAGCGGACCTCGGCTACGTTGATTCCGTCCTCCTCCCGGCGGACGCAGGCATAATAAACCTGAACGAGCAGCAGGGAAGCAGCTCCTCGAGCAACTCCAACTCCAACAGCCAGAGTTCCTCAAGCAGCCAGAACTCCGCGAGCGCCGGCGACACAACGGTCTCAACGGGCGGAAGCTCCTCCAGCTCCTCCAGCTCGAGCGAGAGCTACTCCGAGTCATCCTCGGCCTCGTACTACTACTCGGTCAACCTCGGCGAGATAATGAGGGCGATCTCCTCGGGCAAGATACAGGGTTCGGAGGAGGCCATCAAGCAGCTTGAAAACTACGGGGACAACTTACTCGCCCTCGAGAAGAGGCTCCAGCTCCAGAACGTGCCGAACGGAGTTCCGTTCCTCGTGATCGTCGAGGTGCCCTCGGTTTACGTTCCGGACGTGCTCAGCCACATCAACACGGTGTACATCGGCGAGCTCGTCGAGAAGAGCTGACGGGGTGGGATCGATGAAAGCCAAGCTCCTTCCCCTCCTGGCCCTTTCATTGTTGTTCTTGTCCCTTCCCGCGCTCGCCGAGAGTGAAACCTACAACCTTCCGGGGGAGAACTACAACAACATCGGCCTGAGCGGGCAGCTGATAATGTACGTAAACGTCACGCTCATCAATCTGGCCCCCTATCCCAAGTTCATAGTGGCCAACCCCCTGTACGACTTCAAAGTTTACAGACAGAACAACGGGGAATGGCTCGTCGGGACCTTCAACGAGACGAGGGGGGAGATGGTGTACCAGCTCTCCCCGGAGACGCTCAACAACACCCTCAACTACCGCGTCGGGTTCTGGATCTACCCCTACGAAACAGTTAAGGTCCAGTTCTCGATCACGGAGGCCCACAAATACTACATCAAGCTCAAGGACTACAAGGACTCCTGCCCGACAGACGTGGGACTGTACATCCTGAACTATGAGAACGGAACCTTCACGGGTGGAAAGATCCACACCTACGAGAACCTCAACTATCCGATCTGCGGAGTGGCTTACCCCCAGCTCCTGAACTACCCGCTGGTCATAAGGTTCAACGAGGTTCTGCCCTCGATGGACGGCTACATCAAGATGCTCAAATACGAGGGAATCGTTAAATTCAAGCTCACCGACGTCCCGGACAGCACTGACGACAACAGTACATCGAACGTCGAGTTCCCGCTGTTCTTCGCGGTGTCCCAGCCGGTGATATTCCACAACGCGACGATGACCGATTACCAGCCCCCGTACTCCATGAAATACAGCGACTACCTGAACTTCATACTCGGATACAGGGGATTCACCACGCCCAAGACCCCCCAGAATAAACCCAGAAACTCCTCCAACGGGCTCTTCAAGCTCACCGACAGCCTCATCTCGGGAACGAAGATCAAAAAGCCCGAGATCCACGCACCGGCCGTCAAGCCCCTCGACTTCCCGATATGGGTCGTGTACATGGGTAAAGACGTGAACACCCTTGAAATAAGCTACCGCGTTGAATGGAATAATTACCGTGGGTGAGAGTGTGGTGGAAAAGAAAAAGAAGAAGGAGCTCTCCGGTTCATGGATAGATGAGATACTCGGGGGCAAGAGCGATCCCCTCGCAAACGTACTGGGTGAGAAGAAGGAGGAGAAGAAGCCCCCATTACCTTTCATCTCAGAGGGCTCCCCGCTCGAGGAAATCCTTGGCGGCTCAAAGAAGGAAGAACCAAAAAAACCCCCGGTTCCAGCGGGCAATCCCCTTGAAGAGATCCTCAAGTCAGCGGAGAAGCCCAAGGAAGAATCACCGGCTCCATCGCTGAGCGCAATCCTCGGGGGAAAGGAGGGAAAGGAGAAGCCAAGCGAGAGGCAGAAAAAGCCCGAAACGCCCACCGGAGTTGATCTCCTCGGCCAGATCCTCGGAGGAAGCACGGGGACGGCCCCAAGCAAACCCAAGGCCCCGGCCAGGTCACAGCCCCTGCCACTGCCTCTCCCCAAGCCAAAGCCCTCCCTCGGGCTTCAGAGCATAATAGGAGAAACCAAAACGGAAGAGCTGTCCTACGGGGGCAGGGCAAAAGTTCTGGACGCGTACGGAAACGTCAGAATATTGAAAGTCAAGGGAGAGCCCGTGCCGATATACGAGATAAGACTACCAAAGCTCTCGAAGGATGAAGAGAACCTCCTGAAACAGGTCAGAGAGCGGGCGATAACGGAGATCCAGATCGATCCCACTCTGATCCCGAACTACGAGGAGAGGAGGAAGATATTCCTCAGGGAAGTCAAGAGAATGCTCAAAGAGGCGGCCCCAAACTTCTCCGAGGGAAGAATAGAGGTTCTGGCGGAGCTCATAGTGCAGAGCATGCTCGGCTACGGCCTTCTCGATCCCCTCGTGAGGGACGACAACCTTGAGGAGATCATGGTCATCGGAACCAACAAGCCGGTCTACGTGTGGCACAGGCGTTTCTACATGTGCAAAACCAACATAGTGTTCAAGGAGGAGAGGGACATACTCAACATCATCGAGAGGATAGCCAGGGAAGTGGGCAGGAGGATAGACCAGCAGAACCCGCTTTTGGACGCCCGTCTCCCCGATGGAAGCCGTGTTAACGCCACGATACCTCCTATAAGCCTCGACGGTCCGACGATAACTATCCGTAAGTTCAAGAAGGACCCGCTAACGATAATCGACCTCATAAAGTATGGAACCATGAACAGCGACGTTGCAGCCTTCCTGTGGCTCCTCGTTGATGGGTTGGGGGTGAAGCCGGCCAACATACTCGTGGCCGGTGGAACCGGTTCCGGTAAGACGACTACCCTGAACGCACTGGCGATGTTCATCCCGCCCAGCGAGCGCGTTATCAGCATCGAGGACACGGCCGAGCTTCAGCTGCCCGTCGAGCACTGGGTCAGGCTCGAAACCAGGCCGCCGAACATCGAGGGCAAGGGAGAGGTCACGATGGACGACCTCGTCAAGAACACCCTCCGTATGCGTCCCGATAGAATCATCGTCGGTGAGGTCCGTGGCCCAGAGGCCAGGACGATGTTCACAGCCATGAACACGGGTCATAATGGCGCCCTCTACGACTTCTCGGTCATCCAGCTCTCGGACGGCCGCTTCGTTCTCATCGGCGACCTGCTCGAGGAGCTATTTAGGAAATACTCCGACAGAATTGAAACCTACAGGGATCTGGAGTACGTGGTTCTCGATGAGGAAGACAGGTTCGAGGTCGTGAGCGTTGGCCCGGACCTCAAGGCAGGAAAGCACGTCGTTTCGAGGGTCTGGAGAAGGAAGGTCAGAGAGGGAGAGAAGCTCATCCGCGTGAGGACGAGGACGGGCAACGAGGTGATACTCACAAAGACCCACCCGTTCTTCGTGTTCTCCGACGGCGACGTGGTGAGGAAGGAAGCGGAGAAACTCAAGCCCGGTGACAGAGTGGCCGTGATGAGGAAGCCCCCAAGGCCGCCCCAGAGGAGGGCAATCATCAACCCCGAGGTTTACGCGGGGATAAGCGACTACTACCTCGTCCCCAACGGAAACGGCCTCGTAAAGGTTCCGAACGACGGCATTCCTCCCGAGATGGCACAGTATCTACTCTCAATCAACTCGAAACCCGTGAAGCTCGTCCGCGAGGTGAATGAGAGCCTTTCCTACGCCGTTGGAGTCCTCCTTGGAGACGGTTACATTTCATCAAACGGCTACTACATCTCGGCCACTTTCGACGACGAATCCTACATGAAGGCATTCACCTCTGCAATCTCGGAGTTCCTTCCCGAGAGCGAGCCGCAGGTAAAGCGCGAATCTGCCTACACGGTGGTAACCTACGGCTCAAGGCCCTTCGCCGAGTTCCTCCACAGGGCCTTCGGAATACCCAAAGGGCGCAAGGAGAGCCTCGACGTTCCAGATCTGGTTCTCTCGAACGATGATCTATTGAGGCACTTCATAGCCGGCCTCTTCGATGCCGATGCCTACATAGACGAAAACGGCCCTGCTGTTATCCTAACGACGAGGAGCGAGAACCTCGCGAGGAAGGTCTGGTATGCCCTCCAGAGGCTTGGAATAATAAGCACCGTCTCCCGCGTGAAGAACAGGGGTTACAAGGAGGGCGTGATATTCAGGGTCACGGTGAGGGGTGTTGAGGACTTAATTAGATTCCACCGCTCGATACCGCTCAGGCACTCGCGGAAGAGGGAGAAGCTTGAGGAGCTCATCAGAAAGTACCGCTCCTATCGTGGAAAGAGGGCCGACCGCGTACCGATTTCGCCGGCGATGCTCGAACCCCTCAGGAGAAGGCTCAACCTCACGGTTTCGGAGCTTTCGAGGCTCGCCTCAAGCTATGCCGGCGAGAAGGTATCGGAGAGCCTCATAAGGCACGTTGAGAAGGGAAGGATGAAGGAAATCAGGCGCTCCGCGCTCAGGGGCATAGCGCTCGCCCTCCAACAGGTTGCGAGCGATCTCAGAGATAAAGAAGCATGGGTTCAGGCGAAGAGGCTTGAGCTAATAGCGGAGGGAGACGTCTACTGGGACGAGGTCGTTAGCGTCGAGGAGGTCGAGCCGGAGGAGCTGGGCATAGAGTACCTCTACGACCTGACCGTTGAGGAGGACCACAACTACGTCGCCAACGGGATCCTTGTGTCGAACTGTATGGGCACCATACACTCCAACAGCGCCCGTGAGACGATAGTGAGGCTTGAAAGCCCGCCGATGAACGTTCCAAGGATAATGATCCCTGCCCTCGACATAATCCTGATGCAGGTCAGGTTCAACAGCAGGAAGAAGGGAACCGTCAGGAGGGTCACGGAGATAGCGGAAATCTCGGGAATCGAGGGCGAGAGCATACAGCTCAACAAGCTCTACAAGTACGATCCGGCAAAGGACGAGCTCCAGCCAACGGAAGTTCCGAGCAGGGTCATAAACGAACTCGCGAGGCACACGGGAATGAGCATAAGCGAGCTGGAGATGGAGAGGGAGAAGAGGAAGATAATCCTCGAGTGGATGATGGAGAAGGGCATCAGGAGCATAGAAGAGGTCGGCCACTACATCAAGATGTTCTACATCGATGAAGACGCCCTCATAGAGAAGATCGAGAGGGATAGCTCGGCCCAGATACAGGAGCAGATCAGGAACATAGCGTGAGGTGTTCGTATGGGAGTCATCGAGGCATTCCTCAATTTCCTTGAAAAGCTCGGCGGCACGACGCTCGAGGTCACGGAGAAGCCGGTTAGAAAGCTCCCCCGCCGGAAAAGCCTCCAGGAGAGACTCAGAGCGCTCAAAGAGATCCAGAAGGAAACGGAGGAGAGCAAGGAAAGCGAAAGGGAGAGGGAACTCGAAGAGATCCTTGAGTGGAGGAGAAAGGAGATAACGACCTCCTTCGGGGAGAGGTTAGCAGAGGCCTTCCTCAAGAGGTTCAAGGGGCCTGTCGAGTCGCTGACGAAGTCGATAAAGGGCCTCGACTACGATCTATACCGCGCAAACATCAGGATGTCAAAGGAGAAGTACGTGGCCCTGATGATCGTAACTTCCATTTTCCTGGGTGCGTTCGCCTTTGCCTTCGGCCTGCTGCTTGAGATGGACTTTTTCACGTCGATGATGCTCGGACTGCTCGGATTCATAGGCGGCTTCCTCTACATGAGGAACTACCCCAGAATAGTGTGGAGGAGGAGAGTAGCGGAGGTCGAGAAGGCACTGCCCTACGTTCTCAGGCACATAGCGTCCCTCCTGAGCGCGGGAGTCGGTATAGCTGAGGCACTCGTCTCTGTCGCCAAGGCCGATTATGGCGTTGCCTCCGAGGAGTTCGAGCTCATAGTGAGGGACATGCGCGCGGGTGCATCGTTCGAAGAGGCACTCGAGAGGTTCGAGGAGAAGATGGGTTCGGAGAGCGTGAGCAGGGTCGTGAAGCAGATCCTCAGGGCAATAAAGTTCGGTGGAAACCTCGCGGAGATACTCTACAAAATGGCGGAAGATTTCGCCTTCGAGTACAGGATGAAGCTGGTCGAATACGTGCAGAAGGTGAACGGTATAGCCTTCATATACATGTTCATGACAATAGTCATGCCAACGATGTTCATAGTGGCAATACTGGCAGGTTCCGCCTTCAGCGCCCAGGGCGGAGGAGGGAACCTGGCGCTTTCGCCGTCGGCACTGGCGGTCATACTGCTCTTCGCGTTCCCGATGCTGTCCCTGATAATAGTCACCATGATAAAGCGCGGTGAGCCGAGGTGAGGTGAATGCCGAGGGAATCCGGTGGAATTGCAGTCCTGCTCACGAGGATCCTCGAGAGAATCCTGCCGGCGAAGTGGGTAAAACGCTACGAGCTATTCATCTACTCGGCTGGAATAGAGTTCCTGGCGATAGAGTACCTGATAATCTCGATCCTCCTCTCCGTTATCTTCGCGGTCGTCGTCCTGATACTGTCGAATGCACTCTACGCCGTCGCAACGCTCGTGGCGGTTTTCGTTGGCATGGCCTTCGCCTACCCGTACTGGAGGATCTCCAAGAGACTTGAGGAGATGGAGAAGAACCTCCCGGACGCGTTCTTCTATCTGGCCAGCTCTCTGAGGGCTGGTATATCGTTCTCCGAGGCGCTTGAGGACCTGACGACTGCAAAGTTCGGGGCATTAACAGAGGAGTTCAAGAGGGTCGTTGGTGAGATCAGGAAGGGCCGCTCAACGGTCGAGGCCTTGAGGGTAATGGCCCTGAGGAACAGGAAGTCACCGGTGATATACAGATCCCTCATGATCATCATCGAGGCCCTTGAGAGAGGCGCTCCTATGAGCGACGTCCTCGTCTACGTCGCCAACGACGTTCGCGAGATCCTCAGGATAAAGCAGGAGAGAAAGGCCTCAACGGGAATGCAGATGATGTTCTTCATCATCACCAGCGGCTTCGTTGGACCGGCCATCATCGGAACGGTTGGAAAGCTCATGGGAATAATGGTCCAGGGACCGGCCCAGGCCCAGATCCCAACGGTCCTGAACATACTGCTCGGTTTCGTCATAATCCAGGCTATAGTGTCGGGGCTTGGAATAGGCGTCATCAGAGAGGGCAAGTTCTCGGCCGGGATAAAGTACGGCATAATGCTAGCCATAATGGGGGCACTCGTCTTCCAGGGAATGAAGTACGTGAACCTGAGCTTTTGAAAAAGGAGATCAGGCCTCGCCGGCCTTCTTTATTTCAACGACCTCTATCTCGAAGATCGCGGTTTTCCCCGCGAGGGGGTGGTTGAAGTCGAGTTTAACCGTCTTCTCCTCAACCTTCAGTATCTTGGCTATCCCCGCGTCGGTCATAACGTACATCCCCTCAACCGGCTCGAGACCGGCGGAGGTGAACTGCTCGATGGGAACGGGCACGATCAGATCCTCCCTGGGCATGCCGTAGCCCTTCTCCGGGGGCACGATAACCTCTTTCCTCTCCCCGGGCTCCATGCCGATGAGGGCCTCCTCTATGCCGGGAATTATCTCGCCGGCTCCGATGGTAACGCCTATCGGCGCGTACTCCCTGTCCTCGACGAAGATTCCCTGCTCCTTGGCAACGTCCTCGTAGGATGTGTCGAAGACCTCACCGTTCTCGTATCTGCCGATGTAATTGAACAGAACAAAATCACCACGTTCAACCTTCATTTCCTTCAACTCCAAAATTCTTCCATCGGAACTCGCTGGCCGGGTTTATAAACCTTTGGAACAAAAATGGGAAAGAGTGGTCACTCCTCTGGGAGGATGTAGTAGACGTAGTGGGGCCTGCTGGTTATCTCGTCTATGAAAACCACGGTGCCGCTCTTCGGGGGTCTGAGATAGTGGACCTCTCCCTTCCTCGTCGTTACCGCCGCGAAGGCATCCCCTGTTCTAACCCTGTTTCCGACGTTTGCGATGAGGGTCTTCGTGAAGCCTTCAACGGGCAGGAGGAGCAGCTCGTCGCCCTTCCTTAGGTATATCCTCGTTCTGCCGTCGGGGAGGACAAGGACCGCGTCAACCAGCATTCTGCTCTCAACCCTGTCAACGTAGAGGTAAAACCTGTCGTACACCTCCCTTTTGAGGAACTTCGCCCTCTCCACGTCGATGAAGTCCGGCAGGGCCTCACCTTTCCCGAGCCAGACCTCAACGTTGCCCATGATCACAACGCAGTCCTCCACCGCCTTTCCACCGGTGAAACACTCCTCAAAAGCCGCCTCAACGTAGAGCCTCGGAAGCCTCTCCATGGTCTCACCCTGAGATTCATCACCGGAGGGCGTTTTAACGTTACCGGAATGAAAAAGATTTAAAGGGTAACTCCAAAGGGGAAATGAGGGAGATGTCAACCAGAACGAAAGCTCTCGCGGTAATGCTCGGCATACTGCTCCTCATGGCACTGCTCTTCCATCCCACGGTCAGGCGCGGGGAGATCGAGAGAAGCAACTCAAGCCCAACCGTATGGTCCATAATAATATCGCTAACGAGCATCGTCTCGATGATGATAGTTCTCCTTCTGTTTCTGAGCTGGCGCGATATCCCGAGCAAGAGAAAGGACCTCTACAAGGACCGAAAAATCGTCACGAGAATGCTGGCGTTCTTCATAATGGCCCTTCTCTTCGGTGCGGTTCTCCAGATACTCGCCGGGGGCGTTCAGCCGCTCCCCCGCAACGCCACAGCCAACAACACGACGACAACCACGGGGGTGGTGGGGACACCCCAGTCCTACAACGTCACTCCTCACCATGCGAAGGGAGGGGAAACGTCCAGCTTTCCGGTGTGGATAGGCTACACGATAGGGGTTGCCTTCCTGATCTTTCTGGTGATCTGGGGGGCGAACTACTACCGTGAGATGATCCGGAGAAGGAAGAGAAAGGCGATCAAACTCAAGGCTGAAGCCTTTGACAGAAAGCTCCAGGAGGAGGGCTTAGAAGCCTTCGACAACCCGAGGGACGCGATCGTTGGCATATACAAGAACGCCGTCCTCTGGCTTGAGTACCTGGGTATTCCCTACAAGGAGAGCTGGACGCACTGGGAGCACGCTGAAAAGGTTGGTTTTAGGAGGGAGACCTTCATCGAGCTGACTAGGCTCTTTGAGAAGGCCAAGTACGCCCCCGAAAAAGTAACCTGGGAGGACGCGGAGATGGCCCTGAAAGCCTACAGGGAGATGCGGAGGGGGATGGATGAGAATACGTAAATCCTTCCTGATCCTCATAGCGCTCCCCCTGATCGGGGGGATAATCTTCGGGGCGTACGTCCTCAGATGGCTCTCGGTTCTTTTGCTGTCGATCATCACGCTCGCCTACCTCTTCGGGGAGGAGTTGAGGATAGCGTACCCCTCGATAAGCAGGAAGGAAATCGTGGAGAGAAAAGACGAGATCGAGAGGATAGCCAAGATAATCGAGAAGGCCAAGAAGAGCCCCGTTTCGAGGTCGATCCTCGAGGAGCAGATAATCGAGATCTATATGACGCTTTCCGATAACCAGGCCGAAACTTACAGACGGCTTCACGAGAAGCCCAACGAAGCCCTCCTCCTAATAAGGAAGGAGGGAGATTTTTTGGAGAACCTCGAGAAGGCTTTGAAGGTTGTTGAGGTGGATATTGATGAAGGTGGAAGAAGTCCAGCTGAAGGGTAAAGAGGTACTCGGAGAGGTCAAGAAGGCGATAGTGGGAAAGGACGAGGTGCTCAGGCTCATACTGACGACGATCCTGGCTGACGGCCACATACTGCTCGAGGACTTGCCGGGCCTGGCGAAAACGCTGATGGCCAAGAGCTTTGCCAGGGCCCTGGGGGTGGAGTTCAGGCGCGTTCAGTTTACGCCGGATCTGCTTCCAAGCGACATCCTCGGCGTTAGCATCTTCAACCAGAAAACCCTGGAGTTCGAGTTCAAGAAGGGGCCCGTTTTCACCAACGTCCTGCTCGCGGACGAGATAAACCGCGCCCCTCCAAAGACCCAGTCCGCTCTGCTCGAGGCGATGCAGGAGAGACAGGTTACGGTTGAGGGCAACACCTACGAGCTCCCGAAGCCCTTCATAGTCATAGCGACCCAGAACCCGATAGAGCAGGAGGGAACTTATCCGCTTCCCGAGGCCCAGCTCGACCGTTTCCTCGTCAGGCTCCGCGTTGGCTACCCGAGCAGGGAGGAGGAGATGGAGATCCTCCGGAGAAGGATGGAGAGGAAGAAGGAGGAAGTTGACGTACGCCCGGTTACGACCCCGAAAGAGGTCGTGGAGATGCAGCGCGCCATAGAGGACGTCTACGTCAGCGACGCGATACTGGAGTACATAACCGACATCGTCACGGCAACGAGGGAGGACAAGAAGGAGATCGAGGTCGGGGCCTCGCCGAGGGGAAGCCTCGCCCTTTTGAAGCTCTCCAGAGCGTACGCCGCCCTCAACGGGAGGGACTACGTCATACCCGACGACATCAAGGCCATCGCCGTTCCGGCGTTGAGCCACAGGCTCATCCTCAAGCGCGAGCTCTGGTACACGAGGGTCAGCCAGGAGAGCATAATGAAGAAGCTCCTCGACCGCGTTCCAGTTCCAAAGTTCGAGTGATGGCCATGCCCGGAGAAATAAAGCCAGAACTGACGGAGAGAGCGGCCGAAACCCTGCTGGCAATGTGGCTGATACTAATCTCGGCCTTTTTCTTCCTGCGCTGGGAGTTAGTCTACCTGATACTCCCCGTGCTCTGGGTCTTCTTCGTGTCGATATTCTTCTTCAGGCCCGAGATAAAGCTCGAGGTCAAGAGGGAGATACCGCACGATAGAATGCTGGAGGGCGAAACGGCGGAGATAAAGCTGAGGATCAAATCGAACGCAAGGATACCCAGCCTCAAGATCGAGGAGGACATCCCGGAGGGGCTTGAGCTAATCGAGGGGAGCAGGGAACACGTTCTGTCCCTCGGAACGGACGAGGAAAGGACGATAACGTACAAGGTTAGGGTCAGGCGCGGGATACACGAGTTCAACGGGGTGAGGATCAGCTACCGGGATCCGATGGGCTTCTTCAAGCTCGACCACTTCATAGAGCACTACACCGAACTGATAGGTATGCCCCTCATCGAGGACGTTCCGACGCCCTACTCAACGCGGGGAACCAAGATCACCGCCGGTCCATTGCCATCTCCGAGGATTGGTGAGGGGGTTGAGTTCCACGCCATAAGGGAGTACCAGCCCGGAGATCCCCTCAAGATAATCAACTGGAAGGCAACCGCGAAGACCGGAAAGATAATGGCCAACGAGTACGAGAGCGAGAGAAAGGTCGACGTTGTGTTCATCGTCGACGCTTCCTACCGGGGAGGACGGGTCTTTGACTACATCGTCAGGGCCGCGGCCTCTCTCATGCTCAACGCCCTCCACAACGGAACCAGCTTCGGTCTGCTCTTGGCGGAGGCCGTGCCCCTGTGGGTTCGCGTCGATTACGGAAAGAGGCACTTCTTCAAGTGCATTGACTTCTTAAGCACCGCGAAGCCAGACAGGAACAACATGATAGCCTACCAGGTCGAGCACCTCATCAGATCTCGCTTCCCGGCGAGGGCCCAGCTCCTCTACTTCTCCACTCTCCTCACGGAGGAGAGCAGGGAGGCCCTGAGAACGATGTCGGCTTACGGTTACAAGGTCATCGTGATTTCCCCCGACCCATACAGCCTCGTCGAGCCGAAGACGAAGGAGGAAGAGCTCGCGGTGAGGATCCTCAGGCTGAAGAGGAAGGCACAGCTCAGGAAAATGGCCACCCACGGGATCATAATCGACTGGGACGTCAAGAAACCCCTTAAAGCTGCCATCGCAGAGGTGATCCACCTATGAGAAAACCCAGAAGGAGGTTCTACTCGCTGATCCCGCTGGTGCTCTCTATGTACCTGCTACACACTGTGGACAGGTGGAGCCTTCTGCTCCTTCCCCTGGCGCTGCTCGGGATACACTGGCACTTCTTCGGCATGCTCTTCCTGGCCGGGGCTGGAATAGACCTCGTTTACAGAAACGTCGGGGGGATAAAGGGAATAGCGATCGTTGCCCTGGCACTGCTGGCGATCGAGATGGGACAGATGGACAGGGAGAAAGCCCCCTACGAGCACTACGCCGTTCTGATACTGGCGGTGTCCCTGAGCATTCCAACGTACCTGCTGATCCGGACAGTATCCCCGTTCCTCCCGAGGCTGGAAGTCACGGCCGTAGCGGCCGGAGTCGTGCTGGCCCTCTACCTCTTCACCAGAATGGCGGGGGAGGACTAAACGCTCCAGCTCCCCCTCTTCTTCAGGACTTCTCTCGCCCGCTCTAGACCGAGTCTTGCACACTCCCCAAGCGCTTTCCCCTTCACGAGCCCGGCGAGAAAACCGCCCGCGAAGGCATCGCCGGCACCGGTTGGGTCTATCTCACCCTCAACTGGCAACGCCGGAAACTCGTGGAAGTCGCCGTCGTAAATCAGAACTCCTCGCTCTCCCCTCGTTATAACAACCAGATCAGTTCCCCACGAGTACAGCTCCTCGGCGGCTTTCTCCACGTCGTCGAACCCGGTGATTAGCTTCGCCTCCCTCTCGTTTGGAAAGATGGCGTAGCTCCTCGAAACGAGCTCCCTCACGAGGCCCGGCTTTCTCCGGTAGTCCTCGTAGTAGGTCGGATTGAAGTCGAGGCTCACCCTCTTCCCTTCAAGTCTCTCGATGGCCTTGAGCTGCTCCTCTGGAGGAATCGGGGCTATGTGGAAGATTTTCGCTTTGAGGTAATCATCGGGAATCGGCGTTTCACCCATTCTCTCCGCAACGCCCATCTCGACCGGCGACTCGACGCTTCCGTCGGGTTTGTAGATAACCCAGATGTGAATGGTCTTTCCGGGGAGGATTTGAACTCCCCTGATGTCAACGTATTCCGCGAGCTTTTGGAGCCATTCTCTCGGAAAATCCTCGCCAACTTTAGTGACGAGGCCAACATTGGCGCCGGCCAGGGCGGCGGAGGTCGCAACGGCCGCAGCCGCTCCGCCGGGCATCTCAATTTTCCTCCCGTCCGGGAAGACTATGGTATCAATTGAAACGTGACCGAGGACGACGAGTTCTACCCCCATAGTTTCACCCGAACGCTGTAGGCGAGCACCCTTAAAGCGATTTTTGTGGTTGTAATTCGCTTCCAACTTTTCGTTTAGATGGGCGTCGAAAAGGTTTAAAAGCAGGCCACTCCAAAGTTCCCCGGTGGTGTTTATGGAAACGGTTTTTCAGAACGAGATCATCAGGGAGATTCTAACCAAGTACAGGAGGATATGGGCAATAGGCCACGCCCAGAGCGTGCTCGGCTGGGACATGGAGGTCAACATGCCCAGGGAGGGGATACTCGAGCGCTCCGTTGCGCAGGGCGAGCTTTCGGTTCTGGGCCAGGAGTTCCTCCTCAAACCGGACTTCGTCGAGCTCGTCGAGAAGGCCAAGGGAATAGAAAACCTCAACGAGTACGAGCGCGGTGTCGTCAGGGTTCTCGACCGCTCGATAAGAATCAGCAGGGCCTTCCCGCCCGAGTTCCTCAGGGAGATGAGCGAGGTCACGAGCCAGGCGACGAAGGCCTGGGAGGAGGCGAAGAAGAGCGACGACTACTCCAAGTTTGAGCCCTGGCTCGACAAAATTATAGACCTCGCCAAGCGCGCCGCTGAGTACCTCGGCTACGAGGACGAGCCCTACGATGCCCTGCTGGACATGTTCGAGGAGGGCCTCACCACCAGGGAAGTCGAGAGGATGTTCGACAAACTCGAGAAGGAGCTAAAGCCCCTCCTTGAAAAGATAATGGAGGAGGGCAAGGTTCCGAGGGAGCACCCCCTCGAGAAGGAGAAGTATGAGAGAGCCCAGATGGAGAAGGTCAACCTCTGGATTCTCCAGAAGTTTGGCTTCCCGCTCGGCGTCCGTTCCCGCCTGGACGTCTCCGCCCACCCGTTCACGACCGAGTTCGGAATCAGGGACGTGAGGATAACCACCAGATACGAGGGCTACGACTTCAGGAGGACGATACTGAGCACCGTCCACGAGTTCGGACATGCCCTCTACGAGCTCCAGCAGGACGAGAGGTTCATGTTCAGCCCCATAGCCGGTGGCGTCTCCCTTGGAATCCACGAGAGCCAGAGCAGGTTCTGGGAGAACATCATCGGACGCTCAAGGGAGTTCGCGGGGCTAATCTACCCCGTCCTGAAGGAGAACCTGCCCTTCATGGCCAACTACACGCCGGAGGACGTCTACCTGTACTTCAACATCGTTCGCCCGGACTTCATCAGGACTGAAGCAGATGTCGTCACCTACAACTTCCACATACTCCTCCGCTTCAAGCTTGAGAGAATGATGCTCAACGAGGGCGTCAAGGCCAGGGATTTACCGGAGCTCTGGAACGAGGAGATGGAGAAGCTTCTCGGCATAAGGCCGAAGACCTACGCGGAGGGAATCCTTCAGGACATCCACTGGGCGCACGGAACGATAGGCTACTTCCCGACCTACAGCATCGGAACGCTCCTCGCGAGCCAGCTTTACTACCATATGAAGAAGGACATCCCGGACTTAGAAGACAAGGTTGCAAGGGCCGAGTTCGAACCGATAAAGGCCTGGCTGAGGGAGAAGATACACCGCTGGGGAAGCATCTACCCGCCGAAGGAGCTGTTAAAGAAGGCCATCGGCGAGGAGCTGAACCCGGACTACTTCATCAGGTGGGTGAAGGAGAGGTATCTTTGAGTCTTTCCTCAACTTCCTCTTTTTGCTTTTTGTGGTTCAAAGAAATCGAAAACCGGGCTACTACTCCAACGGTTCCCCAATCCACGCTACTGGCTCGACCTCTATCGCGACCACGCCGTACTTCTTCTCCTTCTCCTCGGAATAAAAGCGCCTGTAGACCTTAACGCCCTCCTCGATGTTCTTCACTCCCGGCAGGACGTTCTCAAGGCCCTCCTTCTCCAGCATCTCCCTGAAGGACGAATAAACCCTCAGGTCCTTCACGACGCAGACGAGCCTGTTCTCGAAGACTATCTCGTCGCCCGGCTTTATGGCCTGCCTCTTCTCGTCGTACAGGCGACCCTCAATTTTCTTTTTTCCCTCTGCTATCGCCCTCAGGTACTCCTCCTGAAGGCCCATCTTCCAGCGTCTCAAACGACCACCCCCTAATCAGCGACCTCAAATTTGAGCACCTCTCCCCTGCCGAGGACGCCAACGCCCGCTTTCTTCCCGAGGACCTCGATGGCAAGGGTCCAGTCGGGGTCGGTGAGGTTTACCCTGAGGCCGTAAGCCCTCACGATGGCCCCGCCGATTTTCCTCTCGAGCTCCATCCCCTTCAGCTTTTTGTTTCCCCTCACCCTCGCCCTGACCGCGAAGGTCCCGGTTTTGTCCCTCATGAGCTCGAGGGCAGCGGCCTCGATCCCCTCGGGCGAAGCCTGAACGATGAGATCGAGGGGAACAACCCTCTGGATCGCCTGGGTCTCGAACCTCTTGAGCCTCTCTATCGCTTCACTTTTCGGAAGGGAACTTTCCACCACGAGAAGTCCCCTCCAGTCCGTCCCCCGGACTCGAACTCTATCGAGGGCCCATTCCAGCTCGAGGATGGCATCGCCCTCCCTTCCCGGTGGACAGGTAACGATAAGGACAACCATTTCAGCTCACCGGTGGACAAACTTTTATATCCCAACCGACAAATTAATCCGGGTGGTTTAAATGGAGAGCGAGGAACTTAAAGTTTATCCCGTTCAGAGCTACGAGATCTACGGCCTCTCAAGGAATCCCTTTGAACAGCTCGCGAGCGAGGGGATAGAGGACGTTGAGGCGATTCACGTTTATCAGGAGGTCGATATGAAGCTTTCCATGATAATCTCTGAGGTGATAGGAAACAAGAGCTCAATAGCGATGAGCATAGTCGGTCCCCTTGGAATGGGAAAGACCCAGAGGCTCAAGAGCATCGCAAGAGCGATAGAGAGGGAAGGGGGTAAGGCGATATACGTTAAGGTCGATACCAACGACATCCTCAAGCTCACCCGCGACATCTTCTATGCCCTCAAGCCCCCGAGGAGCAGGACGAACATCTTCCTTGAAAATCTATCGAGAAAGCTCGGATTCATCGACAGGCTTGAGAAGATGCTGAGCGACACGAAGGAGTACAAGAGCAGGGACATAGCGGAGCTCCTCGTCCAGCAGCTCAAAAAGTACCCCTACTCTGCCCTTCTTCTCGACGAGCTCGAGAACATGCAGGGTGCCAGAGAGCAGGAGAAGATACAGTTCTTCGAGATGCTCAGGCACGTGATAAGCACGATGCCCCCGGGCTGCATCGTTGCCTTCGCCTCGGTTCCAGAGGCCTACGAGGAGTACTCCAGGATCTTCCCGGCATTCTTCATGCGCCTCCACTACGAGTTTAAGTTGAGACCCATGAGCGTTGAGGAAACCTTTGAGCTCGTGAAGAAGAGGCTCAACAGGGTTAGAATAAGGGACACCGACGATCCAATCTACCCCTTCACCGACGAGGCGATAAGGCTAATCCACGATCTCGCGAAGGGTAACCCGAGGCAGATCCTGAGGCTGCTCCACTACGTCCTCAGCGAGGCCGCGAAGCGCGCCTTCGACCCAATAGACGAGCTGGTCGTTAGCACCATCCTTGAGGAGCCCAAGAGCCTCGAGGAGTACCTCAGAAGGGTTCCGAAGGACTACCGCGATCTCGTGAAGGTCATCGTCGAGAAGTTCAACGGCGGACCGGTGAGCTACATAAGCGTTGCCAAAGAACTCAAGAAGCCAGCGAATCAGGTCTACGAGGCACTGAACAAGCTCGTCACGATAGGGTTCCTCGTCGGTGACCCCGGAGGAAACTACAAGGTGCCCCACTACGTCAGGAAGTTCCTCGAGGAGAAGGAGGAGTGAGGCTTGCCGAACTACGACGTTCACGTCCTGAGCGGGGTGATCACGTACCCCTTAGCGGTGCTCGTGGGCCAGGTCCTGAGGGTTTACCTTAACGTTCCCCTGAAGCTCACGCCCATCGCGCTCGTTCTAGGCTACGCCTTCTACGTCCTCGGAAGCGACCTCCCGGACATGGATCATCCGGACGCGCTGATCCACAGGGGAACCAAGCCGATAGTCAGCGTTGCCGTCGGGAGCGCGGTCTTCCTCTGGGCCAACAAGGCGATAAGCCTCAACCCGGAGTGGCTCAATCCAGTTGGGGCGTGGCTCGTGGGGGCCCTCGCGGGGGTTCTCGCGTGGTACCTCTTCACGGCCCTGATGCCGAAGCACAGGGGAATAGTTCATTCTCTCCTCTTCGCGGCCGTCTACGGGTTCCTCGCCTTCGTCCTCGTCGGGTACGGGCTGAAGTTGAGCATCGGGGAGGGGCTCTACGTTGGCCTCGCGGCCTTCCTCGGCTACACGCTTCACCTGCTCCTCGACGGGTCGATAAAGCTCGTTTAATTTTACCCACTTTTGGGCAACAACCCTTTTAAATAACCCACGTTAGGAAAGCGCGGAGGTGGGAGAGATGTTCAGCCTTGGAGGATTTTCACGCGGTGGCGAGTACGAGAAAAAGCTCTGGGACGTTCTCATCATCGGAGCGGGCCCAGCGGGCTTTACGGCGGCAATATACGCCAAGCGCTTCGGCCTCGACACCCTGATCATCAGCAAGGATCTGGGAGGAAACATGGCGCTGACCGACCTGATCGAGAACTACCCCGGCTTCCCCGAGGGAATCAGCGGTTCCGAGCTGACCGCGAGGATGCACGAGCAGGTCAAGAAGCTCGGCGTTGATGTGGTCTTCGACGAGGTCGAGAGGATTGACCCAGCGGAGTGCGCCTACTACGAAGGCCCGTGCAAGTTCACCGTAAAGACCAAGAACGGCAAGGAGTACCGCGCGAGGACGATAATAATAGCCGTTGGAGCCTCGCCCAGGAAGCTCAAGGTTCCGGGCGAGGAAGAGCTCACCGGAAAGGGCGTTTCCTACTGTGCCACCTGCGACGGCCCGCTCTTCAAGGGCAAGAAGGTCATCGTCGTCGGCGGTGGAAACACCGCTTTACAGGAGGCCCTCTACCTCAAGAGCATCGGCGTTGATGTAACGCTCGTCCACAGGAGGCAGAAGTTCAGGGCGGATAAGATACTGCAGGACCGCTTCAAGGAGAGCGGAATTCCGGCGATACTAGATACCGTCGTCACCGAGATAATAGGGAAGGACAGGGTCGAAGGGGTAAGGCTGAAGAACGTCAAGACCGGCGAGGAGAAAGAGATGAAGGTCGACGGAGTCTTCATCTTCATCGGCTACGAGCCGAAGACGGACTTCGTTAAGCACCTCGGCATAACCGACGACTACGGCTACATCCCGGTTGACATGTACATGCGCACCAAGGTTCCGGGCATCTTCGCGGCCGGAGACATAACCAACGTCTTCAAGCAGATTGCAGTCGCGGTCGGCCAGGGAGCGATAGCGGCAAATTCCGCCAAGGAGTTCCTCGAGAAGTGGGCCGAGAAGAACGGGGAGTGACTTCACAACAATCTTGCTTGATAATGATGCAAATCCTTTTAATTACTTCTCCTTTACAATCTATGTGGTGGAGAATATATGCCAAGTCATAAACTCCACAGAAAATGGGCTGAAGAATGTGGTATAAACGGTGATTTAGCCAATGAAGTTGATAGAATTATCGATGACATGAGCCATCATGATTCAGTTAAAGTTATGATAACCAATATGATAGCGATGGAAGCAGTAGTCAGATTAATCAGAGGAAACTCCCCTGAGGATATTAAAGAGAGCCTCCTCAGATTGTCCAAAATGTTTCCAAATAATGTTAGAAAATACGCCAAAATATTGTTTACAGATAGAGATACAACTGGTATGAAAGTTATTAAGGAAATATACGACACCTATGGAGTGGAAGGACTTAAAGCAGCGATATTACACGTTGTTCTGGATTACATTGAACAGCTCTATCTCAGGGGATATGATATAGATGAGATAAAAAGAAGAATAGGACTTAGAGGATTATTATGGGGAGCTTCTGAAAGAAAAGGAGAACGAATATCCTATCTCCTCGAGGAAGCCGGATTCAAAGAGTGTATAACTCGTAACATCGAAATAATACTTAGAGATATAAAGTTCTCGAAACCCCCATCAAAAGCCATGGAAAAAGACTTAAAAGTGCATCAAAAAGTCCTAAATTATCTCAAATCCAGAGATATCGTAGCGATTGTTATAAATGGCTTTGTGTATTCTCTTGTACCGGGAGTAAGGCGGCTAAATTCCATATTAAAAAAACAAGGCATTGTGAGGGTAGGGTTGGTTAAGAGAAAACACCGTTTCAAAGAGAAAATCCTAGTTGGTATGCCTACGGACATGTTCTACAACGAGGAGCACTATAAACCGATTCCATTCATAGACCTCCTAAAGAAGTATGACCCAGAAGAAGGGTGGAATTGGAAAATGGAGTATGGACGCGGCAAAGGAAGGGTAATATATTTTTATAGAGAAAGGGAGATCAAAAGTTTAGAGGAGATAGTTAGCAGTTTGTATATTGACGATTTCCCCTTCTAATTTTGTTTTAAAGAGATCCGTATGAACACTAACCAATACTGATTTCCTGATTTTCGAAAAACTTTCGGTCAAAGATGTTCATCATTGAGCATAGAGTTATATAGCCGAACGTCGAGCTTCGGGCGGTGATCAACATGGTGGTTAGACCGAACGTTAAAGAGTTTCCCGGACCCAGGGCGAGGGAGGTAATAGAGAGGAACTTCAAGTACCTCGCCATGACCACCCAGGACCCCGAGAACCTTCCGATAGTCATCGAGCGCGGTGAGGGAATAAGGGTTTACGACGTTGACGGAAACGTCTTCTACGACTTCGCGAGCGGTGTTGGAGTTATAAACGTCGGCCACGCCCACCCGCGCGTCGTCGAGGCGATAAAGAAGCAGGCCGAGAAGTTCACCCACTACTCGCTCACCGACTTCTTCTACGAGAACGCCGTCGTTTTAGCTGAGAAGCTCATCGAGCTCGCTCCGGGTGACTTCGAGAAGAAAGTTGTCTACAGCAACAGCGGTGCCGAGGCCAACGAGGCCGCTATGAAGCTCGTCAAGTACGGGACCGGAAGGAAGCAGTTCCTGGCGTTTTACCACGCCTTCCACGGAAGGACCCAGGCCGTTCTGAGCCTTACCGCCAGCAAGTGGGTCCAGCAGGACGGCTTCTTCCCGACCATGCCGGGCGTCACCCACATACCCTACCCGAACCCCTACAGGAACACCTGGGGAATCGACGGTTACGACGAGCCGGACGAGCTCATAAACAGGGTTCTCGACTTCATAGAGGAGTACGTCTTCAGGCACGTTCCGCCCCACGAGGTTGGAGCTATATTCTTCGAGCCGATACAGGGTGAAGGCGGTTACGTCGTCCCGCCGAAGAACTTCTTCAAGGAGCTCAAGAAGTTCGCCGACGAGTACGGAATCCTCCTGGCGGACGACGAGGTTCAGATGGGCATAGGCAGGACTGGCAAGTTCTGGGCCATCGAGCACTTCGGAGTCGAGCCCGACCTCATCCAGTTCGGTAAGGCCATCGGCGGTGGACTTCCGCTCGCTGGTGTCGTCCACAGGAAGGAGATAAGCTTCGACAAGCCCGGAAGGCACGCGACCACCTTCGGTGGCAACCCCGTTGCCATCGCGGCCGGAATAGAGGTTGTCGAGATTGTCAAGGAGCTCCTCCCACACGTCCAAGAGGTTGGAAACTACCTCCACAAGATACTCGAGGAGCTCAAGGAGAACTACGAGGTCATCGGAGACGCTCGCGGTCTCGGTCTGGCCCAGGCCGTCGAGATCGTCAAGAGCAAGGACACCAAGGAGAAGTACCCCGAGCTCAGGGACAGGATCGTTGGAGAGGCGGCGAAGCGCGGTCTCGTTCTGCTCGGCTGCGGCGACAACAGCATACGCTTCATCCCGCCGCTCATCGTCACCAAGGAAGAGATAGACGTCGCGATGGAGATATTCGAGGAGGCTTTGAAGGCCGCCCTGAAGTGAGACCCCTACCCCTTTCCTTTCGTTTCTGGGAAAAGGATTTAAGGCGAAAGCTTTACTCCACCCGGGATGGAATATGGACGTAAACCCGCTCTGGCTCAAGGCCTTCATACTCCTCGTTCTCGCGGCGTATCTGGGCTTTCTGATCAGGAACAGGGAAAACTTCAACGTTGGAAGCAACATGCTCCTGTCGGCCATCTCCTTCTCGTTTGCACTCTCGCTGGGCCTCTCGCTCATAAGGGAGAACGGTATGGACATGAGCTACGCCGGGTTGATATTCTCCAGCCTCACGTTCGGCTGGATTGGCGGAATCGCTGGATCCTTTGGCATAGCAGTGGCGGCCTACTCTATGGGGGCCAACCTTCAAGAGGTCGTTCTCTGCCTCGTTCTCTGCTCCTCCGCCAGCGCGGTCGCAGGTGGACTGGCCAAAAGGGGCCCGGAGTTCTCAACGCTTCTCGTGGGCTCTGTGCTCGCGGGAATAACGATCCTGGGTGGCAGTTACGCGTACCTCATGATAAAGGGAGCAACCGACATTCTGGCCATCCTCGCCCCAAAAACCGTCTCGATCGTAACGGGTGTTGTTCTGGGAACGGGAACGGCGTTCTACGTGAAAAAACTGGAGGACTGGCCGGAGCCAATAGAGAGAAAGAAGTGATCAGAGCTTCCTTATCTCTTCCCAGACCTCTTCCTCGACGATGAGGGGCTCGATGGAGATCCTCTTTGAGGCCTTCCTGACCTGTCCGAGGTAGCGGGAGTCAGCTATAACCGCGTCGTACTCAAGCTCCTTTATGATGTAAACCGGAAGGTCGAGCACGTCTATGAGCTCGCCCATAACCTCAACGAAGCCCGGGCCAGCCAAGAGGATGTCCGGGTTAACGCCCTCCTCCCTAAGCTCCTGGGAGGCCCTCTCGATGAGCTCAAGCATCTCCTCCTTACTTGGCATTCCTCGCCCCCTCCACGATTCTCACGCCGCTCGAGGTGCCTATCCTGTTTGCCCCGGCCTCGATCATGGCTAAGGCCTGCTCGTACGTCCTTATCCCTCCGGCCGCTTTAACTCCCATCTCGGGGCCGACGACCTTCCTCATCAGCCTGACGTCCTCGACCGTCGCCCCACCGGTTCCGAAGCCTGTCGAGGTCTTCACGAAGTCCGCTCCGGCCTCTTTGGCCAGCTCGCAGGCCTTCACCTTCTCCTCCTCGGTCAGATAGCAGGTCTCGATTATGACCTTGACCTTCGCGCCCCTCTCGTGGGCGACCTTGACGACCTCAGCTATGTCCCTCTTAACGTAGTCGTAGTCCTTATCCTTGAGGGCGCCTATGTTGATGACCATGTCGAGCTCATCGGCGCCGTCCTCGAGGGCTCTCTTGGCCTCAAAGACCTTGACCTCCGTTGGAGTCGCACCGAGGGGGAAGCCTATGACGCTCGCGACCTTGACATCGGCGTTCTTCTCGCGCAGGTAGTCCTTGGCGAGCTTAACCCTGTAGGGATTCACGCAGACGGCGTAGAAGCCGTACTGGATCGCCTCCTCGCAGAGCCTGATGATGTCCTCCCTGGTAGCGTAGGGCTTGAGGTTCGTGTGGTCAATATACTTCGCTATGTCCATCCCCCACCACCCAATAGATGTGAGGGCTTGGGGTATATAGCGGTTTTGCTACGGCTCAACGTGTCTTCTCAGCGTTTCGAGGAAGTCCCTCTCAAGATCCGGGTCCCCGAAATCGGGCTTTGCAGAGCCGGTTATTATCTTCCAGAGAACCTCAACGGCGTTTTCCCAGCCTTCATCCAGTCTCTTTCCAGGTTTTATGGGATTCCTGAGGACGTGCCACCGCCCCGTTCTTCCAGAGTACACCGCTATCCTCGGAATGTACTCAAGATCCATGAATGTGTTGTCGAGGGTGAGCTCTATACGCAGATCGTCCAGCTCAACGAAACCCTCCGTGAGGAGCAGCTCCCTAAACTCATGCCACTTCACTATTGCCACCGTATGCGATTGGAATAACCTCAAAAAACTTTGTCCCAACCTTCATAAGGGCGGAGGCGTTAATGGAAGGGGTGATCCCATGCTCACGGAGGGGGAACTCCAGAGGTACGACAGGCAGATAATGATGATCGGGACGGAGGGACAGGAGAGACTGAAGAACAGCACCGTCGCGATTGTCGGCGTCGGCGGCCTCGGGTCACCGGTCGCGCTCTACCTTACGGCGGCGGGGGTGGGCAGGTTAATACTCATCGATCCCGAGAAACCCGAGCTGAGCAACCTCAACAGACAGCTGCTCCACTGGGAGGAGGACCTTGGAAAGAGGCCCAAACCGCTATCGGCAAAGTGGAAGCTTGAACGCTTCAATTCGGACGTGGAGATAGTTGCCAGACCCGTGAAACTTACGGAGGAGAACATCGACGAGGTTCTCGGCGAGGCCCACGTCATAGTTGACTGCCTTGACAGCTTTGAGGCACGCTTCCTCCTGGACGATTACGCGAAGAGAACCGGAAAGCCGCTCGTGCACGGGGCAGTTGAGGGCACCTACGGACAGGTGACGACGATACTGCCGGGAAAGACGAAAACGCTCAGGGAGATCTTCCCGAGGGTGAAGGAAAAGAAGGGAAAGTTCCCGATAATCGGGCCAACCGCCGGCGTCGTCGGGTCGATTCAGGCCATGGAGGTCATAAAGCTGATAACGGGCCTTGGAGAGCCGCTCCTCAACAGGCTCCTGATAATCGATCTAGCCCACAACGTCTACGAGCTCGTTGAGCTGTAGGAGCGAATCACCGCGAAGGTCTCCACTATTTTTCCCCTCTGAACCAGCCTGAAGGTCCCGCCCGAGGCATCGGTGTACGTCGTGGAAACCACGAAGCCGACCTCTATTCTTCCCCTCACCGGCCGGAGGTTATGAAATACCACTTCCACCCTGCCGAGGGTCACCGAAACTTCTGAACCCTCTGGGGCACCCACAGCCGACTTTATCAGCTCCTCAAAGGCGTTTTTGCTCGTGCACTGGAGAACGTAGTATTCGCCGGCAGTTACCCGGCAGCTCCCCTCCCTCGAAGCTTCGAGTGCCAGGGAGAGGGGGTTTGATTTAAAGGTCTTCCTAATGACGTCAAAGCCTTCTTGGCCACTGTGGAACTCCTTCCATTCGCCGAAGGAATAGACCCTCGCAACGTCTCCCGAGAGGATTATCCTCGTGAAGACCCTGGCCCCTGCTGGCTTCGTCAGAACGGTCATGTTCACGTCCATTCTTTCGTTTGAGAGATCGTAGAAGGCAGTCGAGTTCGAGAAGACCGAGACGTTCTCGACCCTCACAACGCCCCGGCCCTCTATCCTCACGGTGGAGTTGATCGTCGTGTTCACGAGGGCCAGATACGAGGAGATCCCCGAGAGGGACCGGATGAGCTCATCGAGGTAGTCGGGGGTCGTGGTTGTGGTCATCGTCGAGGAGGTCTCAAGGGGGGAAGAGGTGGAAGAGGTAGCGGATCGGGACGACGAAGTGGACGTGAATGAAACCGTTGACGGGGTACTGGAAGGGGTAGTGGACGGCTGAGATGAGCCTTGAGAGTTTCCGGAACCGGTCAGACAGCCCGATGCGAAAACGATGAGAATCAGAGCAACGGCTATGAGCTTGCCCCTCACCTTATCACCCATTAAACCTCACCCCCAACCTCAAAAACGTTGCGGGCAAGTACTTAAAGGGGAGGAACGAATCAAAGACGGTGGTGGACGTGAAAGTTCGGATCACCCGGGAGGCCTTCAGCGTTGACGAGGCCATAAAGCTCGTGGAGACGGACGAGGCCGGGGGGTACGTTGTTTTCCTCGGAAAGGTCAGGAACGAGAACAGGGGCAGAAGGGTGTTAAAGCTGATCTACGAGGCGTACGAGGAAATGGCCCTGAAGGAGATGGAGAAGATCAGGAAGGAGGCCCTTGAGAAGTTTCCAATACTGGACATCCTGATATGGCATCGCGTCGGGGAGCTGGAGGTCGGTGAGGATACCATCCTGATAGTTGCCAGCGGCAAACACAGGGGAGAGGCCTTCGATGCGTGCCGCTGGGCCATAGACGAGGTCAAGAAAAGGGTTCCAGTGTGGAAGAAAGAGGTCACCGAGGAGGGCACCTTCTGGATTGAGGGGGAGAATTACCACAAAGCTTAGTTTTCCACTTTTTGCTGACTACTTTCAGTGGTGTGCGAAATCTGCATAGAAAAAGTATATAACCGTTGGGCGCGTACCATTCTACGGTGGTGTTGATGGAGGAGATCGCGAAGGTTGGGACCATAGTTACCCAGGAGATCAAACCGAGGGCTGAAGAAATAGTCGTTGGAAAGCCCCCCTGGAGCGAAACGCCCCACGCCGGAAGCGTTGAGAGGCTCATCCTCCAGCTCGGTGCCGGTAAGGGAAGGTTCAATGAACTCTACGGGATTCCACGCTCAATAGGATGCCTCGGAAACAACAGCTTCATCCTAAGAAGGAGAAAGCTCGAGAGGGAGGAGATAGAGAAGATCCTCAGGGACTTCAAGTCCATGGGCGGAACCGAGGTCTGGATCACCAACTACGACTCCCCCGAGGAGCTCAACGAGGCAGTTGAGATGGCCTTCAGGGTCGGCATCGAGGAGATAAGGGCGGTCTTCCTCTTTGAGGACGTTGAGAAAATCCGCCCGATCGACGGTGTGGAGTACATAGCGGAGCTCGAATACGACCCCGAGGCCATAATCTCCGCCGCCATGAGGCTCTGGATCCGGGGCGTTCTGGTTCTGGTAACTCCCGATAGGGTGAACGAGGCAAAGGAGTTCATCCAGAAGGTTAAAGGAGACGGTGACTTCAAGGCGTACATAGACGTTCTCTACCCGAGATCCCTCAGGTACCTTGACTTCAACACGATAGAGCTCAGGAAGATAAACAACCCGACCACGAGCAAGTACCACGACTGTCTGGCCGGCACCGTTGCGGTCAGCGCCGATGGCTTCGTCCTTCCGTGCCCGCTCCTCAGGAACATGGTCGTAGGTGACCTCAGGGAAAAGAGCTTCAAGTGGATCGTTGGAAAGAGCAAAAAGCTCAGGGAGTTCTGGACAATGACGAAGGACAAGGTGGAGGGCTGTTCAACCTGCCCGCTGAGGTACATCTGCCACGACTGCAGGGCCCTTGAGTACCAGGCCAGCGGTGACATCAGGGGGATCGAGTACTGTCCATTGCTCTAAAACTCGAGTATTGAGCGATAGCCCTTGCCGTCCTTTCTTACCATCCTCCTGAACCTCTGCTTGGGGTAGAGGTTCTTTATGTCCTCAAGGAGGTCGAAGTACTCAATGCCAAGCTGCTCCACGTAACTGCTGAACTCGAAGAGCTTCTGGGCCAGGTCCTCCTTGGAGGAAAAGTACCACTCGAGGAGATACCCCCTGCCAAGGAGCACGCCGACGTTTATCTCGTAATCCTTGAACTTCTCAAGGACCTCCTCGTTTAGCTCGCTCGTTATTCCAGTCACACCCCGGTCGTGCTCCGTGTTCTCGATGGTTGCCATGTAACCGAGCAAAATGCCCCTGTGCTGGAGCGTTCTGATCATAAAGCGTACCGTTGGCCTGCTCTTCCCAAGCTCCCTCGCTATTTCCGAGAGGGGTGTCCTTGCGTCCCACTTGAGGATGTCCATCAAGATGGCGTACTGGTACGGAAGGTTCCACTCCCCGAAGTTGTCGTCGCCGGAGGGGGGATAAGCCCGAACCTCGTAGTACTCGTAATCGTCGGAGTACTTCTCCATGACCTGATCGAGAAGATCCACCTGTTCCTTGGGGACGTAAACTATCGCCGTGATTCCATTCTTGAAGCCGAACATCGCGGTGATGTCGACGATGAAGGGGTTTTGTTTCATCCTCAGGGCGACCTCACGTAGTCGCTCCCTGGGGACTGAGAGGTAAGCGATGTAGCTTTTCAGGCCGAGCTTTTTGATATCGTATATGGCGTTAACGAAGACGTACTTGCCGTAATACTTGTCATAGATTCGAGTGAGCCTGTGATAGTCCAGCCCCTCAAGTTGGGCTATCTTCTTCAGGCTTTCAAGGGGGTACTTACTCAACAACTCAACGAGCAGTTCTATCTCATCAGGATTGACATCCTGCATGCTCGATCACGAAAAAGTTAAATCGATGGGCATTAAATCTTTATCGGTGATGAAAGATGGTGAAGATAGAAGTGGTTGACGTTGAAAAGCCCGAGGGAGTGGAGGTCATCATCGGACAAGGCAACTTCTCTATATTCACGGTCGATGACCTTGCCAGGGCCCTTCTCACGGCCGTTCCGGGAATAAAGTTCGGAATAGCCATGAACGAAGCAAAACCGCAGCTCACGCGCTACACCGGAAACGACAAGGAGCTTGAGGAGTTGGCAGCGAAGAACGCCGTGAAAATCGGCGCGGGGCACGTCTTCGTGATCCTCATGAAGAACGCCTTCCCGATTAACGTCCTGAACACCGTCAAGAACCACCCCGCGGTGGCAATGGTTTATGGGGCCAGTGAGAACCCGTTCCAGGTCATCGTCGCAGAGACCGACCTCGGACGGAGCGTCCTCGGCATAGTGGACGGCAAAGCGGCGAACAAGATAGAGACCGAGGAGCAGAAGAGGGAGCGCAGGGAGCTCGTTGAGAAGATAGGGTACACGATTGACTAAACCTTTTAACGCCCCTTTCCCTCTATTCTTCGGTGGTTGAATGAGGCTCGCCTTTATTACCTCCAATCCCGGCAAAGTTGAGGAGGCCAAAAAATACTTCGAACCGCTCGGCGTTGAAGTATACCAGCTCTCCATCGCCTACCCTGAGATACAGGCGGATACCCTCGAGGAGGTCGCAGAATACGGGGCAGAGTGGCTGGCCGAAAGAACGGAGGGGCCCTTTTTCCTCGACGACTCAGGTCTCTTCGTAGAGGCACTCAAGGGCTTCCCCGGTGTTTACTCCGCCTACGTTTACAAGACCCTTGGCTACAATGGAATCCTCAAGCTCCTTGAGGGCGAAAGCAACAGAAGAGCTTACTTCAAGAGCGTCATCGCTTACTGGGACGGTGAGCTTCACATCTTCACCGGCAGGGTAGACGGTGAGATAACAGAAGAAGCCCGGGGAAGCGGCGGCTTTGGGTTCGATCCCATATTTAAGCCGGAGGGCTTTGACAGAACTTTTGCCGAAATGACAACGGAGGAGAAGAACGAGATCTCCCACAGGGGAAGGGCCCTGAGGGCCTTTGCCACTTGGCTCAAAGAAAACCTTAAATAACAAAGGGCGACCAAGATACAAAGGTTTAAGTTGTACGGATGACGGGGAGGGTAAGGGAATGCCCGGACTGCTCGATGACATAGACATGAAGTTGCTCGAAGAGTTAAGGAAGAACGCCAGGGAGAACATAGCGGCCCTGAGCAAAAAGATCGGCATACCGAGGACAACCGTGCACTACAGGATAAAGAAGCTCGTCGAGGAGGGAGTTATAGAGAAGTTCACCATAAAGCCCAACTACAAGAAGCTCGACCTCGGTACAACCGCCTTCATACTGGCAAGGTACGACCCCGAATCGGGGATAAACCAGAGGGAAGTGGCCAAACGCGTTGCAACGCTCGACGGGGTTTACGAGGTGCACATAATCACCGGAGAATGGGATCTGCTGATAAAGGTCAGGGCAAAGAACTCGGAGGAGATAGGAAAGATCGTCATCGATAAACTAAGGGAGATAAAGGGAATCGGTCAAACGGTCACGATGGTTTCGTTCGTCTCGGTCAAGGAGGAGATCTGAAGAAGAGGGCGATGATTGGCGTTCTCCTTTCTGATTTTATGATGACGCGAGGTTTTCTGAGCCCTTTCGAAAGATTTATAAAAGATACCTTGAAACGGTGACCAGTGGGCAAAAACCACCTTTCTTGGAGGTGTTCGCAGTGGAGATGAAGTTCGAGATACCCGTATGCACCTCATGCGGAAAGGAGATAACCCCTAGGGAGCACGCCACCCACTTCGTCTGCCCGAACTGCGGCGAAGCTATCATCTGGCGCTGCGAATCCTGCAGGGTTTTGAGCGTCCCATACAAGTGCCCCAAGTGCGGATGGGAGGGGCCGTGAATTAGGAGGTGGAAAAGATGAGCGACTACAATATGGTTGCGGTTGTTAAGGTCATGCCGACCGACCCCGAGGTCAACCTCGACGAGCTCGAGGCAAAGCTCAAGGAGGCTCTTCCCGAGAAGTTCGGCCTGGCAAAGGTCGAGCGCGAGCCCATAGCCTTCGGTCTCGTCGCCCTCAAGTTCTACGTCCTAGCTAAGGACGAAGAAGGTTACGACCTCGACCAGGTTCTCGAGGCCTTCAGGCAGGTTGAGAACGTCGAGAGCGCCGAGGTCGAGACCGTTTCGAGGATTTGAGGGCTTTGCCCTCTTCATCTGCTTATTAAACATTCTTGCCCTTCTATTGGTGTACCAAATATAACATCTATAGATTCTGAACTCGTATGCAACGGACAGATTGAGAGAAGAACAGAGGGCTCAAAGCCCCAAACTCAGGCTCAGCTTCGGCCTCTTCCACTCGTCGAGTATCGAGCGGAGCTCCTCGTTTTCCACCTTCGCGTAAAGCTCGTCGAAGCGAGCCTTGGCTTCCTCGTCTCCGGCGCGCCAGCGCGCCAGCTCGGCTATCGCCCTGAAGAAATGCCTTGTGTCGTCCTCGAAGAGCTCGGCAAAGGCCTCCATGTTCTTTGCTATCGTGTCGTAGGCGTTCTCGTTGAACAGCCCCTCGATGAAGTCAACCAGCGTGTCGAAAACGACGCCGAATATATCATCGCTCACGTTGATTGCCTTGAGCAGGGCCTCGCGGAGGGCCTTGAAGGCTTTGTCGTAGTCTTCCCTGCCAGCGTGAATCTCGGCCTCGACAAGCTTGGCGTTTATCTCAATCTCGTCGTCGCGCGGATTCCTGAGGACTTCCTTAATCAGCGCCTCGGCGATGTCGTAGTCCCCGAGCTCGTAGTGGAAGTGCGCCAAGTCGAGGAGGCTTATGAGCCTGTTCTTCTCGTCGTTTATGCGCTCGAATATCTCTCTCGCACGCTCCATCAGCTCTATGGCCTTCTCGGTCTCGCCGAGCTCGTCGTAGTTCACCGCGAGGTTCGCCAAGGTCAGTGCTATCTCCCTGTCGTTCTTCAGGACGTTCTCCTCGTGCTCGAGGAGTTTCTGGTAAGTCTCTATCGCCTTCTCGGGCATTCCGAAGTGCTCGTAGGCATCGGCGAGGTAGTAGAGCGCCGTCGCGTACTCCTCGGGGTCGTCCTTCTTCCTCTCAACGACCTGCTTGTAGAGCTCTATCGCGCTCTCGACGTCGTCGAGGTGAGCGTAAACGTGTCCAATCTCGTGGAGCAGGTCGTAGGGGTCGTCGCACTGAACCGCCACTTCCCCGAGCCTCTTGAGCTCTTCCCTGAGCTCCTCCTCGGTCTCTATCGAGTCGATGTAATCGTCAAAGAGCTCGAGCAGTTTCTCGCAGTCCTTCTCGCCCAAAGCTTTCTCCCACTCTTCTTTGACATCCATTTCACATCACCGCCCTTCGGTTGGCCGAACGGGTTAAAAAGATATGGTCAACACCCTGGTGTCTAAACGTCGAATTTTGTGACATGATACTGTCTAAATGACCAATATTCGTCACTATTCGTTCTCTTCACTATCCCCGTCGTCAGTGTGGTAGTCACATGTTCATAGACAATCCTCCAATCTCGTCCAGCGGCCCAATTGTTCGCCTTAATGTTGCACAAACGACCGACGGTTCAAGGGGAATGGTTATATCTTCCATCGCCGTTTTCGCAGTTGGATAATTTATCCAGGTGGTTTGGATGGAGACGGTAAAGCGTGACATCATTCAGGAGTACGCTGGCTGGAGCAGTCTGGACGTTCTCGAGAATGCGAACCGCTACCCTGGTCCGACCGGCTTCTTCGCCTACGTGATGGAGGAATCCCTGAAGGAGAGCATCTCGCTCGTCCCAAAGGAGGGCAGGGAGGCGCACTTCTCTGGAGACATTTACATCCACAAGCTCCCCTACAGCCTCTACATCCCCTACTGCACAGGCCACAGCACCGCGAGGCTACTCGAAAAGGGTCTCAAGACGCCTACGATTGTCTCCCGGCCGGCCAGGCACTTCGACACCTACGTCGACCACATAGCGAACTACCTCATTACTATGCAGCACTACTTCAGCGGTGCCCAGGCTTTGAGCTCGGTCGAGTGGTACGCTGGGCCGTTCATAAGGAAAGAAAGCCTGGACAGGCGTAAAATCAGACAGCAGATTCAAAGGCTGGTTTACAACCTCAACTACCCCACGAGAATAGGCCTTCAAACTCCCTTCACCAACTTCACCGTAACGCTCGACGCTCCCAAAAAGATGCTCGAGGGCGACCACGCGGTTTACGCTGGAGAGAAGGTCGAACCGCTCGGCGAGTACGAGAGGGAAGCCAAAGAGTTCTTCATAGCCTTAACCGAGGTTCTCCGCGAGGGGGACGCGCTCGGCCAGCCCTTCACCTTCCCGATTCCGACGCTGATGGTCACTGCCAAGATGCTCTGGGACGACCCCGAGGTATTTGAGGAGGTCTTCGGGACGGCGTCGAAGCGCGGGAGCTTCTACTGGCTGAACACGAACGTCGTTGACCCGGACGCGAGCTACGCGATGTGTCTGTATGAGAACGAGAATGTTCTTTACCGTGCTAACGGCGATATTGGAGTTGCACCCATACAGGAGCTTTTCGAGCGCTTTGCCGGTGAGTTGGAGTCCAGAGAGGATGATGGAGCAGAATGGTATGGAGTGAGAGATACTGTGGAGGTTCTTGCCGTTGACCCGAAGGGTGAAAAAGTTGAATGGAAACCTATTAAACGGTTCCTGAAAAAGGAGTATGGGAAAGCCATCAGAGTGCATCTTTCTGATGGGAGAAGCTTTGTGGTATCCCCAGACCATCCAATTCCCGTATTGGTCAAGTATGACAACAGTGTCAGACTCATGAAGGCTGAAGAGTTAGCCAAGCGTTCTCTCGGCGGATATGCATATCGCATACCGGTAGTTTTGACTGAGATTGAAGGAGAAAAGGCAAAGCTTCAGCTCGAAGATGGGCGTGAAATCGATGTCAACGAGGACTTTGGATACTTCATGGGGCTGTTCTATGGCGACGGGACGTTTATAAGAAGCTCGGACATGGCCAGAAGAACCCGCGAGGAGAAGCACAGGGAAGGATATTATCTCAGTGGAATACAGTTCTCCATAAACAGTGCGGAAAAGGACGTGAAGGAATTCCTCGTGCAGTTCTCGATAAACGTCCTTGGAAGAGAACCTAAAGTAAAGAGGGACCCGCGTTGGGAGAGTTTAACCTACGTGAGAATATACGATGCTTACCTCGCAAGGGCACTCTATGATGAAGGTGTAAGCGGGTTAAGTCATGAGAAGAGGATTCCCGGAGTAATCTGGCGTGCTCCGGCAAAGGTGAGAAGGGCCTTCCTGAAGGGCCTCTTGCACAGCGACGGCTATTGGAGAAAGGGTGCTTGGGAGCTCCACATAAAGAACAGGGAGCTTGCCGAGGGTGTCCTAACACTCTCGGCAATAACGGGAATCTCTGCCTACTTCAGAGAGAATCGCGATGGTTCTGTTGTCGTCTACTTCCCGGGTAGCTGGGGAGAGGAGATAGGGCGCCCTAGTGAGGCAGTAAAGCACCGTGTGAGTGGAAACCTTGCGTGGGTTACAGTCTTAGAGGCAGAGGAGATAGAAGTTGGGGGAACTTTCTATGACGTGGAGGTTGAGGGTATTCACTACTTCACCCACAGCTCTGGAGTTGTTACCCACAACTGTTGCAGGATTGCCATCGACAAGACGGAGATGGCCTTTGCCTTCGGTGTCTCCGAGAAGAGCGCCGAGGAGGAAGCGCTGGAGAGGCTTGAAAGGGGGCGCTTCGGCGGACTCTGGGCGATGCCCGACGTCACCGGCTCGGTGAACGTAACAACGGTAAACCTCCCCAAGCTCGCCCTTAAGGCCGGAGGAGACGACGATAAGTTCTGGGAGGAGTACGAGAGGGTTCTCGAGGTCGTGAGAAGAACAACGGACTGGTTCAGGGAGCGCTACGTGAGGCTTATCACCGCCTACCGGCACATGTACAGCATGATTCACCTCTACCTTGAGGAGTTTCCGGGGAGCCACTTCAACACCGTCGGAATCCTCGGCCTTCCGGAAGCGGCCTCGATTTACCTCAACGAGCCGAAGCTCTGGGAGGAGGGGACGAGGAAGGACTGGCTGAGAGCGGCGGAGCTGATGAAGGAGATGGTGGAGTTCGCAACTGTAAAGGCAAGGGAGTGGATGAAGGAAACCGGAACGCCCTGGAACGTGGAAGAGGTGCCCGGTGAAAGCGCCGCGGCGAAGCTCGCCATAAAGGACCTCCGCGAGTTCCCGGAGCTGAAAGAGTACCTCAGCGACCCGGAGAACCCCATTTACTCGACCAGCGTGGCGCCCTACTACGGCTCTCTGGAGCTGGCCGACAGGATAAGGGTTGAGGAGAAGATCCAGAGGAGCTTCACCGGGGGAGTGATGATGCACATCTTCCTCGGCGAAGAGCCGGACCCCGGGGCCCTGGCAAAGCTCACGAAGAGGCTCATGAGAACGGAACTCGTCTACTGGAGCTATACTCCCGCAATAACCGTCTGCAACGACTGCAACTACTCAACGACGGGCCTGCACACCCACTGCCCGCGCTGTGGAAGCAAGAACGTCGAGATATGGAGCAGAATAATCGGCTACTACAGACCACTCAAGAACTGGAACCCCTTTAGGAAGAAGGAGTTCTGGACGAGGAGGCACTACTCCTCCTGATTCCTTTTCTGGAGGTGTTTTCATGCTCTCGAGCGGATGGAAGAGCGTCAGCATGGTCGATGTGCACGGGAAGGTTACCTTCACGCTCTGGCTCTGCGGGTGTAATCTGAGATGCCCCTTCTGCCACAACTGGCGCATCGCTGAGGGTCTCGACTGCTTCTCCCTCAACAGAAAAGCCCTCCTCGACGAGCTTGAGGCGAGCGCGTTTCTCATTGACTACTTCCACGTCACAGGGGGCGAACCGCTGATGCAGTGGCGAGAGCTTAGCTCTCTCTTCGCGGAGGTTAAGCTCCTAGACGTTCCGGTAAGCCTCAACACGAACCTAACACTCGTAAGGCCCCTTGAAAAGCTCCTGAAGGCTGACCTGGTGGACCATATAGCGACTGACCTCAAGGCTCCTCCGGCACTATACGGTCTCCCCGAAAAGCCCGCGGAAAAGCTCTGGATGCTCTTCCTGAAGGGCCTTGAAGTTGTTTCGGACTACGGAATCCCTCTCGAACTCAGAATTCCTGTGGCGAGGGGCTTTGACGCGTGGCCTTACATGGAGAAAGGCTTGAAGAGAGTTGAAACGGACTTCTACGTTGTCCTGAACCCTCTCGTTGGAAAGCCCCTGACGAACCCGCGGGATGAGAAATGGTGCTCGGAACACTGCTGGCCGAACGGGGAAGTCGAGGCGCTCAGGGAAAGACTTGAGGAGCGCGGAATTGATGTTCACGTCAACAGGTTTGGAACACCAATGACACCAAGCTCCGAGGGAACATGACCGAAAAATTTATAAATAGGCCAAAGGAATGATAACGCGGAAGCACTTAAGGTTACTAAAAGACCTCATCCCGTAAAAAAGAAAAAGGAAGGGGGTGAGGGGAGATGGCCCAGCTCGCCGGACAGCCGGTCGTTATTCTGCCCGAGGGAACCCAGAGGTACGTCGGAAGGGACGCCCAGAGGCTCAACATCCTCGCCGCGAGGATTGTCGCCGAGACCATAAGGACCACCCTCGGTCCGAAGGGTATGGACAAGATGCTCGTTGACAGCCTTGGCGACATCGTCATCACCAACGACGGTGCAACGATTCTCGACGAGATGGACATCCAGCACCCCGCTGCCAAGATGATGGTTGAGGTTGCCAAGACCCAGGACAAGGAGGCCGGTGATGGAACCACTACCGCCGTTGTCATCGCCGGTGAGCTCCTCAAGAAGGCTGAAGAATTGCTCGACCAGAACATTCACCCGAGCATAATCATCAAGGGTTACGCTCTCGCCGCCGAGAAGGCCCAGGAGATCCTTGAGAACATCGCCAAGGAGGTCAGCCCGGACGACGTTGAGACCCTCAAGAAGGCCGCCGTTACTGCCATAACCGGTAAGGCCGCCGAGGAGGAGCGCGAGTACCTCGCTAACATCGCCGTCGAGGCCGTCAGGCAGGTCGCCGAGAAGGTCGGCGACAAGTACAAGGTCGACCTCGACAACATCAAGTTCGAGAAGAAGGAGGGAGCGAGCGTTAGGGAGACCCAGCTCATCAAGGGTGTCGTCATCGACAAGGAGGTCGTCCACCCCGGCATGCCGAAGAGGGTTGAGAACGCCAAGATCGCGCTCATCAACGACGCTCTGGAAGTTAAGGAGACCGAGACCGACGCCGAGATAAGGATTACCAGCCCGGAGCAGCTCCAGGCCTTCCTCGAGCAGGAGGAGCGCATGCTCCGCGAGATGGTCGACAAGATTAAGGAGGTTGGAGCGAACGTCGTCTTCGTCCAGAAGGGCATCGACGACCTGGCCCAGCACTACCTCGCCAAGTACGGCATAATGGCCGTCAGGCGCGTCAAGAAGAGCGACATGGAGAAGCTCGCCAAGGCCACCGGTGCCAAGATCGTCACCAACGTCCGCGACCTGACTCCTGAGGACCTCGGTGAGGCCGAGCTCGTCGAGCAGAGGAAGGTTGCCGGCGAGAACATGATATTCGTTGAAGGCTGCAAGAACCCGAAGGCGGTAACCATACTCATCAGGGGCGGTACTGAGCACGTTGTTGACGAGGTCGAGAGGGCCCTTGAGGACGCCGTCAAGGTCGTCAAGGACATCGTCGAGGACGGCAAGATACTCCCGGCCGGCGGTGCCCCGGAGATTGAGCTCGCCATCAGGCTCGACGAGTACGCCAAGGAAGTCGGTGGCAAGGAGCAGCTCGCCATTGAGGCCTTCGCCGAGGCCCTCAAGGTCATACCGAGGACCCTCGCTGAGAACGCTGGACTCGACCCGGTCGAGACCCTCGTGAAGGTCATCGCCGCCCACAAGGAGAAGGGTCCGACCATCGGTGTCGACGTCTTCGAGGGCGAGCCGGCCGACATGATGGAGAAGGGAGTCATCGCCCCGCTCCGCGTCCCGAAGCAGGCCATCAAGAGCGCCAGCGAAGCTGCCATAATGATACTCAGAATCGACGACGTCATCGCCGCCAGCAAGCTCGAGAAGGACAAGGAGGGCAAGGGCGGAAGCGAGGACTTCGGTAGCGACCTCGACTGAAGGCTTTGATTCTTCCCTTTAACTTCCAAAACCCTTTTTAGCTCCGCGAGAACTCTTCTCGTATGCTCGCCGTTGAGGCTCAAGGCCTTTCGAAGTTCTACGGTTCAAAGGTGGCCCTCGAGGGCGTTTCCTTCTCGATTAGCGAGGGCGAGGTAGTCGGCGTAATCGGGCCGAACGGTGCCGGAAAAACAACGCTGATACGAATTCTAACGTGCCTCTTGAAGCCAGACTCCGGGGAGGTCAGAGTTTTTGAAAGGAAGCCCTGCGAAGCGAAAGAGCTCTTTGCCCTCCTCCCGCAGGACGTTAAAGCCCACTTCTACACGCTCACTCCAAGGGACTACGTCTACCACTACCTCAGGATGCGAGGCCTTGGGCGAAGGGAGGCCCAAAAGAAGACCGAGAAGGCACTTGGGGAGTTCGAAATAAGCTACGCGAACGAGCCCGTCTCAACGCTCTCCGGGGGCATGATGCGGAAGGTTCTCCTCGCGATGGTTTTATCTGCCGACGCCAGACTTTACTTCCTCGACGAGCCGACCGTCGGCCTTGACGTGGAGAGCAGGCTCAAGCTCTGGGAAGTTCTCCGCGAGAGAGCCAAGGGGGCGACGATAGTTCTAACCAGCCACTACCTCAACGAGATATCGGGCGTCTGCGATAGAGTACTTCTCCTGCGGAACGGAAGGGTCGAGGCCTTCGGAAGGCCGGAGAAGATTGCGGGCGAATACCTAAGGGGGCTTCATTCAAAGGTCATCGCCTTTGGTGAGGTTCGCCTTGAGGGCTTCCTGACAAGAAAGGCCGGGAGGAACACCTACGTCTACACCCGCTCGAGGGCTGAGGAGAAGGAAGTCGTTGAGGCCCTCGAAAGGGCCGGTGTGCCCTTTAAAGTTGAAGAACTCACCATAGAGGACGTTTTTATTGCGGGTGGTCTCGATGATAGCTCTGATTGAGTACTACGCGAGGGCGCTCACGAGGGGCAGGTTCTCGCTCATCAGCTTCGCACTCCAGCCCCTTTCCTTCATCTTCATAGTCTACGTCGTCAGCGGGGGAATGTTCCTGAACACCGCCTTAGCCGGTGCGTTGGTGAGCTTCGTCGTGGGAGTGGGGGTAGCGGATCTGGCGATAGAACTGGTCGGGATGAAAACCCGCTCGCGCTTCTACGACATCATCATGAGTCTGCCGGGGAGCAGCTGGAGAAAGGCCCTCGGCATCTCCATCGGAATGAGCGTTCCGGCTTTGCCCTACGTCGTCCTGCTAACGGTGATACTCGCCTGGAGGCTCGGAGTTTGGGCGTTTCCAAGGATGCTAGTGGCTATAGTGGCCCTGTGGCTCTGGAGCGCTGGGATTGGCTTTCTGCTGGGCGTTAAAGGGAAAGAGCCGGTTCAGGTGATGAGGCTCTCGAACCTACTCGTTACCGGTCTGACTGTCTTTCCGCCGGTTTACTATCCCGCGAGCGTCCTTCCGAGATGGCTTGCAAAAATTCTGGCGTTTCTTCCGACGGTGAGCGCCTCCCAGGTTCTTTCTGGGACAGATGGGAGTATATCTCTCGTGATAACTCTCTTCTGGGGAGCTCTCGGCATGGCTTTCCTCATCAGGTTCGCGGGGCTTGAGGGGTGAGCTTTTATAGGCCAAAGTGCCAAAGTCTTTATCGGTGGAGCATATGGAGGAAATTGAGGCCATCTACGAGAACGGTGTATTTAAGCCCCTCAAAAAGCCTCATCTCCGCGATAATGAGAGGGTAGTGCTGGTCATCAAGGAAAAGGTGGTTACCGGAGATTTCCTTAAAAAGCTTGAAACGCTCAGCGAGAGTCTGCCAAAGTTCAAAAGCCCCTCTAAGATTATTGAGGAGGATAGGAGATGATAGTGATAGACGCTAACGTGCTCATAGATGCCCTGTTTGAGGGGAATCCCGAACGCAGGGAGCTTGCCCTCCAGTTCTTCAGGCTGATTGAAGGGAGATCCGTCTACGTCCCCAGGATTTTTATAGTTGAAGTGCTCTCTGTGGCAAGACGACTCGGCGTTAGGCTGGATTACCGCACTCTGATGGGTCTGATAGAGGACTTCAACATAAAAACTGAAGACGAACTGTTTAACCTTGCGGTTTACGTTTCAGAGAACATCCACCCTCGCGCCGTTGATGCATACTACATAGCAACGGCGATTTTAACGGGAGGCATTTTAGTCTCCAACGACAAAACAATGATTAAAAACAGCAGAAACGCCAGTATTGAGGCGTTCTACCTGCTTGAAGAATTTGAAAAGCTTGAAGAGTACCTATCCTCCCGATAGCTTCCCAACTTCTCCCTCCAGCCTCTTCAGCTTCCCCTTAAACCTTCTCAGCTGGTCGTTCGCTATGGCAACGATTCTCTCGACGTAGTCCTCGCTCACCCATAACTCGCCGTTCTCCCCCAGGGGAACGTCCATTCTCTCGGTCGAGCGAATCTCGACGAGGAGCTTCCTGTGGCTCACGCTCTTGATGTTGCTGTACTTGAAGCCCAGCCCTATCGCGAGGTTGAGCAGTTTAACCGCGTCCTCCAGGGTTCTCGCGGCAACGTGCAGAATAGGGCTCCTAACGAGAAACCAGAGCTGTCCCATCTCGTGCTTCCCGATGGCCTCAAGAACTTCCTCGACTGTGACTTCCCTGTGCCACTTGCCGAGCCAGACGGAATTGACCTTGTCGCCGAAGTGGGGCATCTCCATGACCGAAATCCTGCCCGAGCATGAGGAGGTTGTAAAGTAGTTCTCAAGGGCGTTGATCTTCTCAAGCAGGGTTATTATGTCGTAGTCCACTTTATCCTCAGCCAAAGCTTTCCTGAGGCCCTCCATCGCCTTTGCTTTCTGTTCATCGAAGTTCTTGGAGTAGAGGAACATTGCATCATCCCCCACTAATCAGCAGTGCCGCTTTCCGGTATGCGGGCTCGGTGAAACGGTACACAACCCGACTTCCGATCTGAGATTTTGAAACAACGTATAGGTCGTTCATTAGGGCGTTCAGGAGGGAATGAAGCGCCCTCTTTGAAATACCTGTTCTTTCCAGCTCACTCCATGTTGCCCCATATGAGAGTAGCTTTACAACCATTGGGGCACTTGGAGACCGACCTTCAAGCAGGCTCTCGAGTTCCCGTTTGGCTTCATTCACGGCACTTTCACTGACCCTGTATAGGGCCTTTAAGTGTTCATCCCCCAAACAGCGCCTTAAGCCATAAGCGCTGAGCCAGCCCGGTAGGGTTCCGAGTTCCCAAAGAATGTCCTCAAGTTCTATTCCAGATATTTTTATTCCGCACTCACTGAGTCCTTTCTGCAGGAACTCCTCCGCAACGTTCCGCTCCCAGGGATTGAGCGTTATTTCAATTGGTTGCCGTGCGTACAACCCCTCCGAATATGTTTGAGAGAAAAGTTTTTTCACGAGTCCTGCATACGAGCCCGAAAAGACTATTAACAGTTCCGGATTCTCGTTGAAGGCAACTGACAGGACATTGAGAAACTGGGGCAATCCTTCTCTGACTTTCTGTACCTCATCAAGGATTATTACGGTTTTCTTTAGGCTTCTCAGTGCTTCTTCAAGTGCCCCAGATGCCGAGGTATTCTGTTTTAATCTGACCTCAAGGCCCTTAATTGTAATTGATGAGAGGGAAGCCTCAAGCTTTTTGATGACTCCCCTCGGTAGATTGCGAAGTATTCTTTCGGTGGCTTCTCGAAGGGTCGTTGAGTTTCTCAAATCTATGTAGACGACGGAATACCCATGTCTCTTTGCGAACTCCCTAGAGGATGAAATCGCGAGGCTCGTCTTTCCAGCCATTCTTGGGCCCAAAACCGCGACCCAACTGTTTGATTCGAGGGCATTGATTAGTCTTCTAACTTCAGTCTCCCTGCCAAAAAGTTCATTTACTCTTTCCCTTGGACGAGGGGAAAACCATCGGTTCATCCCAACCCCCGAAACATGTTTCGGGGGTATCATTTAAAAATGTTCCCAAGGCTCAGCTCTTAGGGGTAAGCCTTGGAGGAAAGCTAAAATTTCTGGTGTGGTTTTAACTTTTTCTTAAATCCCTTCGGAGCGACCCTCTAAAAGCACCACTTCCCACATCAGTCCAGCCAACCTTTTAAAGACCTTTTCGATTAGGGGGCAGGTGGTGACATGGGCATAAAGATGAGCTGGGAGGAGTTCGCGAGGAGTATGGGGATCGAGCCCCAGATTCTGGAGAACAAGGAGGCGAGGCTTCTCAAAAAGTTCGTCATGGATCTAAAAGTTCCGACCCACTGCATCGGTTGCCAGGGCCTCGATCTCAACAATCCGAATCCCGTTCATCACCCGAGCTACGAGCTTACTCCAGCATGCAACCACGACTGCATCTTCTGCTACTCGAACGTCGCCGTTAAGCTCGGGAAGGCACCGAAACCCGGCTACTACGGCTGGGAGAGACCGAAGGCAATAACGGTTTCGCAGTACGGGGAGCCACTGCTTAGCAAACGAATAGTCGAGGTGAACAGAATGCTCCGCGAGCGCTTTCCGGAGGCGAGGCTTGACCTCCAGACCAACGGCTCGCTCCTCACCGAGGAGCTCTGGCAAAAGCTCGACTTCGACCTCGTGATGATAAGCCTCGACTCTTCAACGAGAGAAAAGCACCTCAAGATAACCAACGCCGACACCTTCGACGCCGTCGTGAACGCCCTGAGGATAGTCGGTTCCGACGAGAGCGTCCGCTCGGCAGTTAGAACGATCTTCATGCCCGGGATAAACGACGAGGACATACCGAAGATAGCAGAGATGGCATCTTCCCTTGGAATCGATGAGATGATGCTCCAGCCCCTGACGATCCACGAGCTCAACGTGGAGAGGCTGAGGAAAGCAGGTTTAGACTTCGACAGGGCGGAGAGCGTGAGGGAATTCCTGAAGGCTGCGATGGAGGCAAAGAGGTACATCGACGTCCGCATAAGCGGCTGCCAGCTCGTTCTGTACAGGAGGATGGATCACCTCACCCTCTTCAGTGCGCGGCGTGTTGCGCGGGACGTTGTCCCACTGGTAAAAAGGGAAAGGAATGTAACGTGATGTTACATATAACTTTATTTTATTCCGATGTTCTCATTTTCTACAAAAGTTTATAAATTTTGGACCCAAATTTTCCAAGGGCTGAATTATGAGGATCGTTAGGGACGTCCTCTTCAACCTCATCCTGATATCGCTCGCACTCCTGCTCACGGCGACGATGGTTGCCATCGCGGAGGAAAAGGCCCTTCAGGTGGAATCCAAGACTCCCGTGGACATTGAAAAGATGTCGCCGGAGGCAAGGGCCCAGTACGAAAAGTACCTCAACGAAATACAGAAGAGCGCGGAGCGCGTGAAGATCAGCTCAATCAGGCGGGACGTTAAAGCCTACTTCAGGTACGTGGTAGACGAGTTCAAGGGAGAGAGACGCTGGAAAACCCTGAAAACGATCGGACTCAGCTTCGCGGTTCTGGCGATGACGACGCTCCTGATATTCGTCTTCGGCCTCTACTGGGGGTTGAGGGCTGGTTACCGCGGGGGGCTCTGGGACAAAATTCTGTCGGGGCTGGCTCCCCTCTTCTCCGGAATTCCAGCCTGGTTCTGGGCCCTGCTCTTCGTGTGGACTCTGTGGTGGAAATGGAACATAGGCGACATCAGCTACACCAACTCCCTGATGAGGGCGAGGGCCTATGGAGGAATCGGTGTTCTGACCTATTTGAACGCCCTCCTCCTGCCGGTCATAGCGCTGACGTTCTCAAACGTCGTTGTTTACGCCTTCAACGTCAGGAACCTTGTCAAGAAGGAAGCCTTCGAGGAGTACTTCTTCATTGACATCCTCAAGGGATTGCCGGACAGGAGGATCATGAGAAAGCTCCTGAGAACGGTTCTCCCCTCGTTCCTTACCTTCACGAGCTACAACTTCCTCAACCTGATGATGAGTGCAATGGCCGTGGAAAAGCTCTTCGACGTCCCGGGAATCGGAAAGGTCTTAGCGGACTCGGTGGAGGTAGTATACCTCCCCAACGAGTTCGGAGAGCCCAAGATGCCGTACCTGCACTTCGACGGCCCCAGCATCTTCTTCGTGGCCTTCGTCATGGCGATGTTCTACTTCCTGAACTCAACGGTTCTTGAGGCACTCTACATCCACCTCGACCCGAGGAGGGAGATCAATGGGTGAGAAGGCACGCGAGGGGAGGGGCATGAGGATACCGAGGAGGGTCTCAATCGCCCTCATCGTGGTTATCGCCTATGTGATCGCCTCCCTGGTAGGCCCCCTCACCCTCAGGAGCGACGACCTTAGGAACTGGAACAACCTCGACTACTGGGAGATGAACCCGAAGGCGAAACCCCCCGAGTGGTACGGGGCCTTCAAAGGATTGCCTCCCTCGGAGTGGCTGAGGGGCAAATACAGGGAGGGGGTTTTCAGGTTCACGTACGATTTCCATTACGGTGTGGCACCGGAGGACGTGGTTATCGTTGCAAACACCACGAAGTCAATCGAGGTAACCCTGACGACGCCGGACAACGAGACAATAAGGCTCTTCGCCGGTTCCCCCGGCCTGATGAACTACACGCTGCACTTAGGAGAGAACTATCCCCTCTTTGAGGAACTCGCGGAGGAGCGGTGCGGCATGAGGCTAACGGGAGAGTCCTTCTTCGGAAAGAACGTTCTTAACATCGTTTTCTCCGAACCAAAGGAGGACTGTCTAACGAATCCGAAGCCCCTGTACGGAAGGTACGTAATAACGGTAAAGGCCCTGGACTCGCCGATAGTGAGGCTCCTCCACGGCGGCAGGGTTCCAAGGCTGGAACCAAATGAGACTATGAAGGTCTTCATCGCCGGTCAGAGTCACGGGCTCTTGGGCACGGACACCCTCGGGAGGGACGTGTGGGTCGGCTTCCTCGGGGGGATGGGAGAAACCCTGCTCATAGCCTTCGCCGGAGCACTGATCTCCGTTGGGCTCGGCCTCGTCCTCGGAACCTTGGGAGCTATAGGGGGAAAGGCCGGCACTGGCTCCAACCTCGCCTCGCGCTTTCTCACGGTTCTTCCAACGCTCCCCTTCGCCATGGTCACGATAATAGCCCTCGGAACCATCGAGCTGGAAAACAGAGTCTACGTGATAAGGATCCATTCCCTCTACGTTGCGCTCGTACTCGGAATTCTCCTAACCGGAAACGTCTCAAGAAACGTTCGCTCGATAGTCAAGGAGGAACTCCGGAAGGGCTACACCGAATCGTCAAAGGCCCTCGGCGGAAGCCTTCTCTGGATACTGAGAAAACACGTTTCCCGGATTCTCATTCCGTACAGCCTTGAACAGCTGGCCATAGCCGTCCCCGGGGTCATAGCGCTGCTCACCCTCTTAGGGTTCTTCAACATCTCACCCGGCTTCAACTGGAGCTCCCTGATGAGCCAGACGATAGTCTACAACGCCCAGTACCAGTTCCTCTGGTGGCTAGTCCTGCCAATAGGCGTCTCAATGGGCCTCCTGGCCATTTCCTTCGTGGTTATCGCCAACTGGATCGAGGAAGAGTTTATTAAGGTTTGAAACGAGATAGAAACCATGATAGTGACGAAGCTGATTGCCCTCTTCCTCCTTTTGGTGTTCCTCGGGCTGAACGCGATGATAGCGATCGCCCGGCTCACGATGGGGCTGGGAAGCTCGCTCTGGAGGAGAATCTTCCGCATCGAGATCCCCGAGAACGAGAAGAAGGGCTATGAGATCGTGTACACCATCATCTGGATTGGCGTAGGTCTGTGGGCCTTCTGGAAGCTCAAAAACGCCAGCCTCTTCGGAGCGGTTCTCGGCTTTCTGACGTTTAGAAGCGGTGCAAACCTCTCAAAAACGCTGGTTTATACCATTCATGACCAGAGAATCGTCAGGGAGTACTCCAACGAGGGAAGGCTGCTCTCGATAATAGGGAACGCCTCAACGCTCTCGCTTCTCATCGAGGTTCTCTTCGTCGTAACCCTCGGCGTGGCGTACAAAACCCTCTCGGCAACCCTCAAATCCGGTATGAGCGCTGGGAACTTCCTCCTCTACCTCTGGGCTGCGGGTTTCCTTTTCGGGCTGCTCTTCGGATGGTTCATGGGCAGGAACAACCGCGGAATCCTCCTGAGCAACGCCTTTCCGATAGTGGTCTTCTTCTCGGCAAGGGCAGGAAAGAAGAAGGCCGAAAGCGGCCTTAAGAAAACCAAGGACGCCGCCAGAAAACCCCTCGAAAGGTTCAAAAGATGAGCTAAGTTTTTAACTAGCCTCTCATTCTTTCTCCCATGCTGAAGTGCTCGCTCTGCGTCAACGATGAGAGGACGGCCAGGATAGACATTATCGACGGAAGGCCCATCTGCCGTGAGTGCCAAGTTTACCTCAGGCATCCCATTGACCGGGAAAAGGTCAGGCGGGAACTCAAGGAGCTCATGAGGGACGTCAATAAGGCGGTGGTTGCATACTCCGGTGGAAAGGACAGCGTTGTCGCGCTCTACCTTGCCAAGGAGGTCTACAAAGTTCCGGAGCTCGAGGCGGTTATGGTGGATCATGGCCTCATGGCCGAAGAAGCTATAGAGAACGCGAAGCGAATAGCGGAGCACCTCGGGGTTCCGTTTAAGGTTCTGCGCTATGATTACTCCGACATATTCAGGAACGCCCTCCTCAAAGCCCAGAGCCCCTGCAGGGCCTGCTCGAAGAGAACGATGGAGAAGCTGAGGAAGTACGCCCTCAGGAACGGCTACCGCTACATAATAACGGGCCACGAACTGCCGTTCGGCCACCACCCGTACAGGCTCATGAGCGGCGGGGTCGTTCAGATAAGGCTGCTCTCAATGATGACCGAAAGGGAGCGCTTTGAGATACTGGAAAAGCTTCCCTTCGAGTTTCCGGAGCTGCCGGGGTATACAACCAACTGCCTCGTTCTGGGGCCGGCCTTACAGCTCTACTGGGAAAAGCACGGGCACAGCTTCGAGCATCGAAGAATAGCGGCCCTCGTTCGCTACGGCCTCATGAGCAGGGAGAAGGCCGAGAGGGAACTCCAGAAGCCCGAGGTTCCCGAATGGCAGTGGGAAATCGTGAAGAAGAGACTCGGGCTCACCTGACCGACTTCCAGGTTGTCAAAGGATTAACACCCCCAACGGTTAAACTTTTAAAGGTTTACACCAACGTAAAACAAGGGAATGCTGATGAACAGAGGGCGACATCTGTACCTGAAGGTGATCGCCAAGAACCTGTTGCTGTTCATTATCGCCGTTTTGATACTCGACTACCTCGCGGTTCTGGGGTACATACACGCCCACGCCTACAACGCCGAGGGGAAGGTTGAGAGCTTCGACAAGGTAAAGCTCATGAAGGAGCACCTGAGAACGGTTTACTACTACTTCACCCACCTCACAGAGAAGAACAGAAGCGGAAGGGCGCTGTACTCTTACATCCTCAAGAGCCTTATCCTCGTCCTCTTTGCCGAGGTTTTCATCCTGATCCTCGGCCTCTACCTCGGACTTAGGGCCGGCTACAACGGGGGCTGGACAGACAGGATGCTGTCGGTTCTCGCACCGGTTTTCTCGGCAATACCGCCCTGGTTCATAGCGGTGGTGCTCCTCTACACCCTGTACTGGAAGATGTCCATGCTACCGGTTGATTTTGAGGGCTACCTGAGGAGGGCCATCATGGAGGGAAACTCCACCGCGCTGGCCTACGTTCTCGGCCTGATCCTGCCGGCTCTAACGCTCGTTCTGGCAATGGTCTGGGAGTACGCCTTCAACGTCAGAAACCTGATAAAGTTTGAGAGCAACGAAAGCCACGTGCTCTACGACAGGGCCCGGGGTCTCCCGGAGGGGAGGATAAAGAGGAAGCTCCTGAGAATTGCCCTGCCCGCCTTTATGACGTTCACCACCTACAACTTCCTCGAGATTCTGATGAGCGTCTTCGTTGTTGAGGTGATATTCAACGTCCACGGAATCGGGTGGATCCTGGCGTATTCCTTCAGGCTCGGCCACAGCGTCCAGGGGGTCAGCTACTACTACAACAGCTACGGCGTGTTTTTCGCCGCCTTCGTCATGCTGCTCTTCTACTTCGTGAACGCCGTCGTCATGGAGTCCATCTACCTCCACCTCGATCCCAGGATCGGCAGGGAGGGAAGGGCATGAGGGCGTCGCTGAAGATGAAGGCCGCGGCAGCGATACTCCTAGCCTATCTGATCGCCTCGGTCCTGAGTCCGCACCTCGCCGATAAAAACGCGATCGAACACTGGAACGACAAGATGTACTGGGTCGAGAACCCCAAGCTGGCCCCTCCAGAGTGGGTAAACCTCTTCGGCAGGAACCTGCCCCCGACGGAGGAGCTGAAGCCATCCAGAGCGGAGGGCGGGCTCTACGTCTACGAATACGACTTCCACTACTCGGCACCTCCCCAGGACATAGTGATCCACCCCAACTCGTCCAGCTGGACCACCGTGAACCTCACGATGCCTGACGGAAGGGAGTACACCTTCTACGAGGGGCTTCCCCGGGACCAGATTCGCCTCGCGATGGCCTTCCCTGTCCTTCAAAGGATAGCCAGGGACAACGGAATCAACTGCACGACGTCGGACCTGATATTCAAGGGGCTAGAGCCAATCTTCCGGGAGAAGGGAACCTACACCATCAAAGTCGTCACGAACGGAAAACCCAGTGTAAAGGTGCTCGGAAAAACGTACGGCCTAATGGGCACAGACGGCGTTGGAAGGGACGTCTGGCAGGGTTTCATCTGGGGTCTCCGCGAGACCATGGAAATGGTCGTGGCGGTTGGGGCCATCGCGGTGCTCCTCGGGACGTTACTCGGAATAGCGAGTGCGCTCTCCGGCTTCGCGGGCTCGGTGACCGATGCGTTGAGCAAGCTCTCAACTGTTCTCCCCCTCGTCCCGGTCATGGTGATGATAATCCCGATAACCGGAAAGGTGAGCTACGGGGGGCATCTCAAGGTTCCGTTCTGGAGCTTCGTCCTTGTTATGGGCTTTCTGCTCTTTGGCAAGGTATCGAGAAACGTCAGGGCCCTCGTGGAAACGGAGCTCAGCAAGGAGTACGTCGAGTCCTCCAGGAGCCTTGGAGGTTCAAAGTGGTGGATACTGAGGTACCACATCTCAAAGGCCGTGCTGCCCTACAGCGTCTACCAGTTCTCGACCCTCATGCCCAAGGTCGTGGCCTTGGTTTCACTGCTCGGGTTCTTCGAGGCGATTCCGGGCTTCAACTGGGGAACCCTGCTCGGGAGCATGATAACGGAGCACCAGCTCTTCAGCATGGCGTGGTGGATAGTCCTGCCCATCGGAACGGCCCTCGCGCTTTTCGCGATGGCCTTCGTGCTGATAAACCTGGAGATGGAGGAGAGGTTTCTGGAGATGTAGCTAGAGCATCTCCTCAAGTTTTTTCACTGCGATAGAGAGAACCTCCTCCGGGAAAACTTTAAAGCCGCCTCCCTTGGCGAGGTTGTCGCTTCCGCCGCCCCCACCGCCGACTTCTGCCAGAACCTCCCTCAAAAGCGATCTCATCGAAACGTCGAGATCCTCGTTCTTGGCGAAGACGACGTAGTTTTCACCGGCGATGAGGGCTATTGTGTCAGGATTGTGCTCGACGAGGTAGATCGCGAAGGCCTGCGCGTCCTTCATCGGCAAATCCTCAACGAGAGTGATAACCCTGACTCCTTTGATTTCGCGAGCGTTGCTGAGGAGCGCCTCCGCCTTCCAGCGCCAGAGCTCGCGTCTCAGCTTCGACTTATCCTCCTCAAGCCTCTCAAGTTCGTCCCTGAGCTCAACGACCCTTTCCATAAGGGGCCTGTTCTTGTTGGGCATCCTGCTCAGAGATCCCCAGTAATCCTCAAGGATTTCGTTCAGAGCCCTCAAAGCCCTGTTTCCAGCGGCGAACTCTATGCGCCATAGCTTCCTGCTCTTGCGGTAGAAGTTGAGAACCTTCACGATACCGATCTCGCGCGTGCTCCCCACGTGGGTTCCGCCGCAGGGGGTGACATCGACTGTTCCAATCTTCACTATCCTTATCGGGGGCTTTACCTTCTCGGAGAGGGCCTTCCTCAGACGGGCTTTGAGATCCTCCGGGAGCTCGTCGTAGACCTCAACTTCAACCTCGACGTCGCCCCAGACTATTTCGTTGGTTTTCCTCTCGATCTCGTTTACCAGCTCCCAGCTCAGCTCCCCGGGGTAGTCGATCTCGATCTTGCTGTGATCGGGGAATATCTGAAAGCCCGTTGTGTCCGCCCCGAGGAGGTCCTTTATGACGGCCGAGAGGATGTGCTGGCCCGTGTGGGCCCTCATGTTCTCGTAGCGCCACTCCCAGTCGAGGATTAATCCCACCTCATCGCCCTCACGGGGCGGTCTTCCCTCAAGTTTCCCCTCGTGCCAGATCTCGTCCTTTCCGTGAACCTTATCAACGATAATTCTGAAGCCGTTGCCCTCGATCACCCCCCTGTCGGAGGGCTGACCGCCACCTTCCGGGTAGAAAATCGTCCTATCTAGGAGAACCCCAACCTTATTGCCGCGCTCCTCAACTCTAATAACCCTCGCCTTCGCTTCCCTCAGATAGGGGTCCCTGTAAAAGAGCCTTTCCGTCATGCTACCACCAGATGGAAATAGAAATGGTCAAATAAAAGCTTAACCGCTGGAGCGGGCCTCTATGAGGGCCTTAACCCTCTTGAGCCTGAAGAAGTTCTCGCGCTCCATCTCGTCGAGGCGCTGCTTGATGAACTTAACCGTTGCCTCCATGCGCGGGATTATGATGTACTCAAGCGCGTTGACGCGCCTCTTTGTAACCTCGATCTCCTTGGCCAGTCTTTTCAGCGTCTCTTCAACCTCGGCGAGGCGAACCGCTAAATCGAGAACCTCTTCGAACTTCTCGGCGGCGACGTCAACGAATGGACTCGTGGAGACGAAGGCATAGCCGCGCTCGCTGGCCTTTCTCTTGAAGCTCTCGGCCTCGATGAGCGGGACGGAAACGCCCATGACGTTCCTCCTCTTTATCTCGACCTCCCTGTTGGGCTTGACGGCCAGAGCGGCTTCCCGGAGCGGTAGGGTTCCCGCCTCTATCTGGGCTCGGGTGAGGGTCTCGAAGGCCACGCTCATCTTTTCGTTTAGCTCGCGCCTCAGCTGGAGGGCCTCGTCGTAGATCGTGAAGAACTCCATTATGAGGGCGTCCTGCTTGTCCTTGAGGAGCTTGTGGCCCTTTTTAGCTAGCTGGATTCTCCTTTTGAGGTTGAGGAGCTCCATTCGCGTCGGCTTCACGTTGAGCAGTTCTGCCATCTCGACCACCTAAAAAGTTGAAAGTTAAGAGCCCCTCTTCCTGTACTTGGGGTGGTACTTGAGGATGTACTCCTTCCTGACACGCTTGAGCTCGCTCTCTGGCAACTCGGCAAGGAGCTCCCAGCCGAGGTCGAGGGTCTCGAAGATGCTCCTGTCCTCGTCGTAGCGCTGGGCGACGAACTCGCGCTCGAACCTGTCCGCGAACTTGAGGTACTTCCTGTCGGTCTCGCTGAGAGCTTCCTCACCGACGACGGCGACGAGGTCCCTAAGGGAGCGTCCCTCGGCGTAGGCCGCGTAGAGCTGCTGGGCCAGCTGTGGGTGGTCCTCCCTGGTTCTTCCCTTACCGATACCGTCCTTCATCAGACGGCTGAGACTCGGAAGGACGTCGATTGGCGGGTAAATTCCTTTCCTGTGGAGCTCCCTGCTGAGGACTATCTGGCCCTCGGTGATGTAACCGGTCAAATCGGGAATCGGGTGGGTGATGTCGTCGTCGGGCATCGTGAGGATTGGCATCTGGGTTATGCTTCCCTTCTTGCCCCTGACACGGCCAGCACGCTCGTAGATAGTGGCGAGGTCAGTGTACATGTAACCCGGATAACCGCGCCTTCCGGGAACCTCTTCCCTCGCCGCCGAAATCTCACGCAAAGCTTCCGCGTAGTTGGTCATGTCCGTGAGGATGACCAGGACCTGCATATCGTAGTCGAAGGCGAGATACTCTGCAACGGTCAGGGCCATACGCGGGGTAATGATACGCTCGATGGCCGGGTCGTCTGCGAGGTTGAGGAAGAGCACAGCCCTCTCTATTGCTCCGGTCTCCTCGAAGCTCTTCTTGAAGAAGTTGGCCTCTTCGTAGGTGATACCCATCGCCGCGAAGACGACGGCGAACTGCTCCTCTTCTCCCAGAACCTTGGCCTGCCTCGCTATCTGGGCCGCGAGCATGTTGTGTGGCAAACCGGAACCGCTGAATATTGGCAGCTTCTGACCGCGGACGAGGGTGTTCATACCGTCTATGGCCGAGATACCCGTCTGGATGAAGTCCCTTGGGTAGGCTCTCGCGACGGGGTTGAGCGGTGCACCGTGAACGTCCCTCCTGTCCTCGGGGATGATTTCCGGTCCGCCGTCGATGGGCTTGCCGATACCGTTGAAGATCCTTCCCAGCATGTCCATAGAAACGGGAACCTTAAGGGTCTCGCCGGTGAAGCGGACGCGAGTCGTTTTGACGTCCAAATCGCGGGTTCCCTCGAAGACCTGGACTATCGCGAGGTTCTCCCTGGCCTCGAGCACCTGTCCCTTTCTCTTCTCCCCGCTCTCGGTCTCTATCTCGACGACCTCACCGTAGGCAACTCCCTTGACGCCCTCGACGATCATCAGTGGCCCGTAAATCTTGCTAACGGTTGAGTACTCCATTCCCGGCATGATCATCACGCCCCGTACTTCTTGAAGAGCTCTTCAAACTGCTTGTTCGTCTCATCGATGAGGGCTTTAATCTTCTCGATATCGGGCTCGAACTTCATACGGCCGATCTTCTCCCTGACAGGGAGCTTGGCTATCTCGTCAACCGGAACGCCCCTGCTCACGGCCTCCATGGTCTTGTTGTAGAAGTTGAGGATAACGCGCATCATGGTGACCTGCTTCTTCGGCGGGCAGTAGGTGTCGACCTCGTCGAAGGCGTCCTGCTGGAGGTAGTCCTCACGGAGCATCCTCGTGACGATGAGTATCGCCTTCTCCCTGTCGGGTAACGCGTCAGGACCGACTATTCTGACGATCTCCTGGAGTTCAGCCTCCTTCTGGAGGAGGGCCATAGCTGTGTCGCGCATCTTCCTCCACTCGGGATCAACGTTCTTGTGCCACCAGTCCTGGATGGCGTCGAGGTAGAGCGAGTAGCTCCTCAGCCAGTTGATTGCCGGGAAGTGCCTCCTCCTCGCGAGGTCGGCATCAAGGGCCCAGAAGACCTTGACGACACGCAGGGTGTTCTGCACAACTGGCTCGCTGAAGTCTCCACCCGGCGGTGAAACGGCACCGATGACGGAAACGCTACCGACCCTCGGCTCCTGACCGAGCGTGATAACCCTTCCAGCCCTCTCATAGAACTCCGCAATCTTACTGGCGAGATATGCCGGATAACCTTCCTCACCGGGCATCTCCTCGAGACGGCCTGAAATCTCACGGAGCGCTTCGGCCCACCTGCTCGTTGAATCGGCCATCAGAGCGACGTCGTAGCCCTGGTCGCGGAAGTACTCGGCGATAGTGATTCCAGTGTAGATAGAAGCCTCACGAGCCGCGACGGGCATGTTGGAGGTGTTGGCTATCAAAACCGTTCTCTCCATGAGCGGTTTTCCGGTCTTCGGGTCCTTGAGCTTGGGGAACTCCTCAAGGACGTCGGTCATCTCGTTTCCGCGCTCACCGCAACCGATGTAGACGACGACCTGCGCGTCACTCCACTTCGCCAGCTGGTGCTGGGTGACGGTCTTTCCTGAACCGAAAGGACCCGGAATTGCTGCAGTTCCACCCTTGGCTATCGAGAAGAAAGTATCGATAGTTCTCTGTCCGGTGATGAGCGGGACCTCGGGCGGGAGCTTGTTCTTGTAGGGCCTCTTGACACGGACCGGCCACTTGTGGTACATCTTGAGCTCCTCTATGCTCCCGTCGGGCTTCTTGACCTTGGCGATAACTTCCTCAACGGTGTAGTCGCCTTCCTCGGCTATTTCGACTATCTCACCCTCGACCCAGGGCGGAACAAGGATCTTGTGCTCGATGATGCTGGTTTCAGGAACGACACCGAGGATGTCTCCACCGGTGACCTTGTCGCCGACCTTGACGGTTGGCGTGAAGTGCCACTTCTTGTCCCTCGGCAGGGCCGGGGCCGTCAAACCCCTCGCTATGAAGTCGCCGCTGAGCTCGCGGAGCTTTTCAAGCGGCCTCTGAATTCCGTCGTACATCGAGGTGAGTAATCCAGGACCGAGCTCGACGCTGAGCGACGAACCGGTTCCCTCGACCGGCTCACCGGGCTTTATGCCTGCCGTCTCTTCGTAAACCTGAATGACTGCCTTGTCGCCCTCAAGGCGGATGATTTCTCCGATGAGACCCATCTCACCGACGCGAACGACCTCGTACATCTTGCTTCCTTCCATGCCGTCCGCAACGACGAGGGGTCCCGTAACCCTAACTATTCTTCCCATTTCCCTTCACCTCTTGAGCTCAACACCTATGGCCCTTCTAACTATCTCCCTGAGCTGGGCCTCTCCAAACCTCGAACCGGATTTGTCCGGGATCTGAAGGATGATCGGAAACTCCACCTCTGGAACCTCAACCCTCTGGGCGAGGGTCTCGGTGATGAGCACTATGCCAATATCGTCCCTCTCAACGAGCTCCCTCAGCTTGTTGTTGGCCCTCTCCACCTCAAGGGGACTGGAGCCGAAGGAATAAACCTCGTGGGCCCCGGCGAGCTTGAAGCCCAGGGCCGTGTCCGGGTCTCCAATGACCGCGATCTTCATGCCAACTCCTCCCCGATTATTTCCTTGATCTTCTCGGGTTTAAAGCCATCGGCTATCAGCTTGGCCATGGCCTTGAGCTTCTTTATCTCCCTCTCCTTCTTCAGGACGTAGCTAAGGGGAGTTGCGACGCTGAGGGGGTAGAACCTCGTGAGCTCCTCCATGCGCTTCAGCAGGTGGTTCCACAGCACTGACTCGACGACGGTTAGGTCGTTCTCTATCCTCTCCCTCTCGTCCCTGAGAACCCTGCCGTACTTGGTCGAATCGAGCTCCGCCAGGGCCATGCTGAGGTCATCGACGTTCAGAGCGGTGTCGAGCTTCACGCTGCCGCCGGGGATCATGTGCCTCCTTATGGCCTCCCCCGGGAGTCCGGCGCGCTTTGCCCTGAGCAGCGTCACGATGTTCCTGATGTCTATCTTCGTCCTGACGAACTCCTCAAGGATCAACCGCTCTTCCTCCTTTCTGGAGGCCGCGTACTCGAGGAGTCGAGCGTAGTAGACCTTGTAGAGCTCGGTTTCGAACTGATCGACGTCTATTTCGCCGAGGAGAAGCCTCTGATAGTGCTCTTCGTAGGGCGTTCCCTCGAGGATGACGAGGATCTCCTCCATGGTCTTGGCCTCTGCCATCGCCTTGATCTTCGGCACCATCGTTCCTATCTCGACAACGTAGTTGACGGCCGGCTCTCCCCTGACCTTTGCCTTGACAACGCTCGCTATGTTCCTGACGTCCCACTCCTCGAGGAGGAGCCTGAAGAAGCCACTGACCCTCTTCGGAAGGATCTCCTCCATCAGGAGGTACGTCGAGGCGAGCGCCCTCTCGAAGGCCCTCTCGATTTCAACGGGATCCTCTTCGACTGCCGAAAGGTGAGCCTTGTAGTCCGTGTCCTCAAGGTTCACGATGAAGTTCTGGAGCGTCCTGCTCTCCGCCAATTCGTTGAACCTCTGTCCCGTTAGCAGCTTGGCCTCCATGGCGTTGATCCTCGCGTTGGGGTAGGAGTAGGGGGTGTACTTCCTGATTATCTTCGCCGTTTTCCAGCCAAGCCAAGTGAAGACCACGCCCAGGGTCGTGTCGAGGATGGCCGTTACTGTCTCGGCTCCCATGGTCCTCACCCGAAGAGGGCCTTGGCAACGGTAGCCCTAAGCTCGCTCTCAAGCCTCTCTATCCTCGCGTCAAAGGTGTTGTCCACCCTAACGCTGCCGTCCGGGCTCTCAACGAGGACCCCACCGATGCACTCGATGGGCTCGCCCAGGGAAACCTCAACGCCCACCCTGCCGGAGAACTCCTCAATTCTGGACTCGATGAGCCTGAGCGTCCTCTCGTTCGAGCGGAGGACTATCTTCTCGGTTCCGAGCTCTTCAACGGCCTCTTTGGTAAGGCTGACGAGGGTCTCAAAGTACTCGTCGTCCGGAAGGGCCGCCAGCTTCTCCCTCATCGCCGAAAGAACCTCGCCTATGAGCTCTTCCTGAACGGCGAGCTTTTTCCTCCTGACCTCGAGCTTGGCGTTCGCTATTATCCTCTGCTTCTCGATATCGGCCTGCGTTTTTGCCTTCCTGAGTATCCACTCGGCCTGGGCCTGGGCCCTCTTCCTAGCTTCCTCCTTGAGCTTCTCCGCCTCGCGCTGTGCCTCACTGAGTATGTACTGAATCTTCTGCTCCGCCTCCCTGTGGATCTCCTGGATGATGAGTTCTGCACCCTCCATTCTCAATCCTCCATTGAGCTGTAAAGGAAAAAGTAGGGGTTCAACCGCCGAGCCCAACGCCAGTGGCTATCATGATGAGCGCACCGACGAGACCGAAGATGGCCATGGTCTCGGCCATAGCGGCGAAGATGATACCCTGGGTGAAGGTCTTCGGGTTCTTTGCAACGGCACCGATGCTGGCGCCGGCGATGATACCCTGCGGAATGGCCGAGAGGCCGGTGAGACCGACGGTAAGGCCGGCACCGAGCAGGATGGCGCTCTTAACGATGTTGTCGGTGGTTGCCTGGGCGAACTTGAAGCCGCCGCCGATTATGCCAGCGCTGAGCAGGATGAGGAACAGCGTGATGAGACCGTAGATACTCTGGGTCATTGGCAGACCCTCGAGTATCAGCGCGTTCTTGAAGTTCTTCTCGTCCTCTGCCACTGCTCCTGCCGCGGCTGCACCAGCTATACCAACTCCAAAGGCGGACGCCGCTCCAGCCAGTCCCGCCGCGAGGGCGGCTCCGAGGGATACGTAAACTATCGGATCCATCTTTCAAACACCTCCTCATTCGCTTCCACTTTCGAGCTTAAGCTTTGAAAATACCCTCCTTGCCCTGAAGGGCTCGAAGGGCTTTCCATCACCGGAATAAAACGTCCCGAAAAATTCAACGTACTGAAGACGGAGAGAGTGAACGAAGGCACCGAGGGCGTTTATGGCGGTCGAGAACAACTGGCCCCCGATGAATATTATGAGCCCCACGATTATTCCAAGCGGGACGACGCTTATCTTGATCCCCCAGACCATTCTTGCCAAAACGTTGATGACCATCGCTATTCCGCCGGTTGCCAGTGCCAGGGCCATCAAACGGGCGTAGCTGAGCCACGTTCCCACGAAGCCGAAGAAGTCCGAGATTATCATCAGCGCCGCCAGTCCGCCGTTGGCCACTATCTCGCCTATCGCAAAGAGGACTATGCCGATTCCGAAGAGAGGTTTAGCCAGAACCGCGCTGCCAGTTGCCGCAAAGAGGACTATGGCGAGTATTATGAGCATCCAGGGAAGCTGTTCCAGCAGAGCACCCTTCCTGTCGCCGTTCTTCCACTTGACTATGAAGCCTATGGTGTAGCCCGTGAAGAGGTGAGCAAGGCCTATCGCCAGCGCTAGCATCAAGACGAACATCGGCTGCTTGAGCGGGTCTGCTATTCTCCAGAACTGGGCCTTAGGGTTGCCCGTGAGGTGCTGGAGGACCACGTCGCCGGCGTTGCCGAAGTAGCTGCCGAACAGGATTCCCATGAGCATCGTGAAGAACGAGCTTATCAGCAGGGTATAGGCAAACTTGTAGGTTCCGTCGTTGAACTTCCTGTGTCCCTTGACGAGCAGCGCAGCCACGATGCCGACGATGAGACCGTACATGAAGTCGGTGAGCATGAAGCCGAAGAAGAACGAGTACGTGAAGGCTATTATCGGCGTCGGGTCTATCTCGTCGTACCTCGGAACGCCGTACATCTCGGTGAGCATCTCGAAGGGTCTCGCCCAGCTTGGATTCTTGAGCTTGATCGGGATCTCCTCCAGCTCCTCCTTCTCCGGCTTCTTGAAGGAGACGTAGACGACCCCGTTCGTTACCTCCCTGACGCCCTCCTCAACCTTCTTCGCCTCTTCCTCCGGAACCCAGCCGGTCAGGGCGAAGGTCATGTTGGTTCTGGCGAGCATGCTGAGGGCATTGGCCTTGTTGCGCTCGTTCTCAACGAGTTCGAGGTAGAACAGAACGTCACGGTAGTACTTCTCAGCTATCTCGCTGGCCTCCCTGCGCGCCTCCTCCAGCTCGTCGAGCTTCTTGGAGAGCATCCTGCGGTACTCCTTGAGGAGTTCGGAGGGAGTTCCCTCGCCCTTGGGGATCTCAAGCCTCTCGAAGGAGTGCTTCGCGAGAACCGGGTTGGCTTTATCGTAGTCCTTCGTCAGGAAGGCCAGGGCCATTACAACGGTGTCCTTGAGGTCCCTGTGAACAACGGCAACCCTTCCCTCGAGCGCGGAGGAGAGCTCCTCCATGAGGGCAGGGAACTTGGCCCGGTCAACGGTTCCAACGAGAACGGTGACGGTTCCGCTGTGCCTGAGGTAGGAGACGTCGATGTTGAAAGAGGAGAGCATTTCAAGGATCTCTATGTCGGCCTTGATCCTCTCAATTTCCGTGTTTATTGAGCTTATCCTGCCCTCAACGGCCTTGACGAGGGGTTCAACTTCAGCAAGAAACTTCTCCGTGTCCTTTATGAGCCTCTCTATGCCGCGGTAGTGGTACTCCTTCTTCTCCGGCTCCCTTGGAAAGATGAACTCCTTAATGCCACCCCCCTTGGCCGGCAGATGGGCCCTCAGAAAGTCGGCCATTCTCGATATCGTGATCGCGTAGGATGCAGCCTTGCGGTAGAACTCGTTGGGAGCGTCCCTCTGGGCGATCTTGACGTCGACTTCCCTGATCTCCACAACCCCTGCCTCGTGGAGGTACGTGAGTAGCTTATCCCTGTACCTCTCGAGGGTTATCAGCTCAACCTTGAGCATTTCAGCCGGCCGGAACATGCTCAACTCCCTCTCACGAGTTGTACTGCGGCAGAAACGGCCTTTTCGAAGTTCTGGGTGGCTTTAACCTTCATCTCCTCGATCTCTTTTTCCCCGGCCTCGATGATCTTCTTTGCCTCATTCTCGCCTTCTTTCCTGGCCTTTTCAACGAGTTCCTCCCCCTCGGCCTTCGCCTTCTCGATGATTTCCTCTTCAATGAGCTTCGCCTCTTCCCTTGCCTTTTCAACGATTTTCTTTGCCTCCGCCTTTGCCGCTTCAATTCTCGCCTCTGCTTCTTTTTCAGCATCAACAATGCGCTTGATGACGTCCTCCATGATTGGCCCCCCATGAAATTGAAAACAGGTTCCAGCTTCCGGCTTTGGCTAACCTAATTCACCTTAAATAATTTGTGGTGGGGAAGCCTCGAAACCCAAAACCAGAAAAGGACAAAGGACGAAGATCAAAGGGGGTGAGAGAATGTTCGACGTGATCGGAATAGGGAACCTCAACTACGACATAATAATGCTCGTGGACCGCTTTCCGGAGTTCCATGAGAAGATCCCGGCGAAGGAAGCCGTTTTCGGACTGGGAGGCGCTGCAGGAAACACCATAACGTGGCTCGCCCACATGGGGCTGAAAACGGGCTTCATAGGGGCTGTTGGAGACGATGACGTTGGCAGGGCCCACATCGAGTACTTCAGGAGAATAGGAGTAGACACCGGCGGAATAAAGGTGGTGGACGTTCCCTCGGGCATAGCGGTGGCGATAATTCACGGGGAGGATAAGAGGATCGTGAAGTACCTCGGGGCAAACGAAAAAAGGGAGCTGGACTTCGACTACATGAAGAGGGCAAGGCACGTCCACCTTTCGTCCAATCCCCCCAGGATAATCAGAGAAGCGGTTGAGTTCGCAAGTGAGAACGGGATAACTGTCTCCGTGGACATTGGAGAAGCCCCTCTCCCCGAGGACGTGGAAGAGAAGATAGACTACCTCCTCATGAACGAGGACGAGTACCGGAGGAAGTTCGGCTCGCTCGATCCGGGCCTGTCAAAGGCCAAGAACCTCATAATAACGCTGAACGGCGGCGGGGCCCTCGTGAGGGACCGGAAAGGAAGGGTAAGGGAGATCAGGGGGCTGAGCGCGAAGGTAGTGGACTCAACCGGCGCAGGGGATTCCTTCGCTGCCGGCGTCATCTTCGGAGCGTTGAAGGGGTGGTCGCTTGAGGATTCCGCAAAGCTGGGCATGCTGCTGGCTTACCTGACCGTTCAGAAGGTTGGAGCCAGGAGCGCGGTCGTGCCGCTCGAGAGGATAGTGGAGAAGAGCAGGGAGCTCAATCTGAACCTTCCGTTCGATGGGAACCCTTAAAAATTCAAAGGGCTAAAGGTTAGAGAACCTCAAGGTCATCGAGCGCGGAGGTGATCGCGTGGAAATAATCGTTGAGAACTTCAAGCCCAAGGTGACGAGGCCCTTTAAGAGGAAGAACGAGTACTGGATCAAGCTCATCCTTCCGGACGGCGAGGAGTACATAATGAAATTTAAAACCCCCCTGGAGGCAGAGGATGCAATCTACGGAATGCTGGACGATCTTCAGGTCTACGGCGGGAAGGTAAAGCTCAAACTCCGCGAGGGAAACGTCATCGAGGACATCGAAGTTCTGGAACTTTACAAGCCCTCCGCGAAGGAGCTCGTGGAGGAGTACTTCGGAGGATAAAGTCAGGAGAGGCTCTCAACGGCCTCCTCCACCCTCTGGAATATCTTTTCTTCGTCGAGCGTCAAAACCTCGCGATCGAGCATTAAAATCCTGCCATCAACTATCGTCGTCTCCACGTCGTTGCCGTTGGCGGAGTAAACGATGTGGCTCACAACGTCGTTTATCGGCCTCAGGTGGGGCCGGTTGAAGTCGAAGATGACTATATCCGCGAGGTAGCCGGGCTTTATGACGCCCGCATTGAGGCGCAGAGCTTTAGCGCCGTTCTGTGTTGCCATCCTGAAAACCGTCCTTGCATCTGCAACCGTAGGGTCGAGGTTGTGGACCTTGTGGAGCAGAGCCGCTAACTTCATCTCCTCGACCATGTCGAGGTTGTTGTTGCTCGCGCTCCCATCGGTTCCGAGGCCGACGTTAACTCCAGCGTTCAGGAGCCTCTGGAGGGGCATCACACCGCTGGCGAGCTTCATGTTGCTTGCAGGATTATGAGCCACTGTAACGCCGTTCCTCGCGAGAATCGCTATGTCTCTGCTGTCTAGCCAGACGCCGTGCGCTATTATCACATCGCTCCCGAAGAAGCCAATGTCTTCGAGGAGCACGACGGGGCTCTTTCCATAGCGCTCTTGAATCTTGCCGAGCTCGGCCATCGTCTCGGCCACGTGAATAGTTATCAGCTTCCCGTGCTCGTCCGCGAGCTTTCTGACCTCCTTCAGCAGAGCTAAGGAGCAGGTGTATGGGGCGTGAGGCCCGAAGACGAAGTGAACCCTGTCGGAGTTGAGGCCCTCAATGGCCTTCATCTCGCGGAGGGCTTCTTTAATCTCCTTCTCCGTCCTATCGGGGTCGCCGAGGTCTATCATGCCGTAGCTGAGGTAACCCCTCAGACCCGCCTCAAGGGTTGCCTCTGCAACGGCGTCCATCTGAAAGTACATGTCGAGGAAAGTGGTAGTGCCGGTCTTAATCATCTCGAGCGCTCCAAGGTAAGCGCCGACCTTGATGTGGTCGCGCGTTAGTTTGGCTTCCCTCGGCCAGATGTGCTTCTCCAGCCACTCCATCAGCGGCAGATCGTCGGCGAGGCCGCGGAAAAGGCCCATCGGAGAGTGGGTGTGCAGGTTAATGAAGCCGGGAGAAACTACCTTTCCGGTGGCGTCTATTACCGTATCCGCGCTCTCTTTGATTCCCCTCTTTACCTCAACTATTCTGTTGCCCTCGATTAGAACGTCCGCTTTGATAACTTCAAGGTTTTCACCGTAAACCACGTAACCGTTCCTGATGAGAACGCTCATGGCGATCCCTCCTTTTAAAGGGGTGTGTTTCCGCTGGAAGTTAAAAAGGTTAGCGATAACATGTCCCGGCGAGTTTTAGAAATTCTAATAAATCTTGAAAGCATTATAACAGATTGCATACGTTACCATGGGGTGTAGCGCATGAGAAAGATTGCAATTTTTGTAGTTTTGGTGGCTATTCTTGTTGTCAGTGCAAGCTATGCAAGCGCCGCAGACCATCCACTGAAGAAAGGGGACTGGATGAAGTACAAGATATACGTTCATGTCAAGGGGAAAACCCAGGATACACAGACCGAGATCTCTGGAACGATTTACGTAAAGTACAAGGTAACCGAGGTGGACGAGGACGGGTTTACCCTTGAAGTTGTGGATGTGAGCGGGGACATAGATAAACTACGGGAAAGCAATTTCGGGGACTGGGAAGACCTAACAAAGGGAAGCACTCTCCACCTCTACTGGGACGAAGACCCTGAAAAAGGCAACGTTTATGCCGATCCGAATCAGCTTCCGAAGGATGGAAAGGTGGACCTCAGTGAGGAGGGCATAACAGCTACCGCATACTACGATACTAAGACTGGAATATTGAAAAAGCTCTCCGCCAACGGGAAGCTTGAATTCGGGGGAGCATCGGTTGAGATAACGTTTAAGGCGGAGCTAGTCGATTCAAGCGTGATAAAGTCATCAAGTGGCCTCTGTGGACCTGCCCTCATCGTTGGACTCACCCCCCTAATCCTCGCGGCAAAAAGACGAAAGTAAGGCCCCTTTTCTTTTTTCTCAAATAGGAACCCAGAGGCTCCATGAATAGGGGTTAAACTCGTTGTAATGGTTCCAAACGCTCGCGCAGCCGCTCTCCACCAGCCATTCGTTGACGTTGAGGGCGTAGCCGTAATCCCAGAATGGGAGGTAAACGACCGCGACGACCCTGCCGTAGTGGTCAGTTTCGTAAACGTCATCGACGTCGAGGTAAACGTGACGTCCATATGCATCGAAGAGCCACTCAAGGGCAGCCTTAGACTCCTTACCTTCCGCCGTGTAGAGTTCGGGAGCGTTTACGTCGGCGAAGCGAACCTTGAAGGTTTCTCCGGCCCTGTAACCGTAGTATGAGTGGAACCAAACGGTGTCTCCATCTACCACCTTTGTTACGTAGCCGTAGGCCTGAAACTCGTAGGCAGAGACAAATCCCGAAATCAGGAGAAAGAACACCACCGGAGCAATCGCAAGGGCTTTCCTCACGGCGACCACCGCTTCAAGAGGGAACTGAAGATTTTAAAGTTTTCCAAATTCCCGGCGAGATAGTGATGAGCCAAAGCAGAATTCAACATAAAAATGGAAAACCAAGTAACCACCAGCTCAAACAAACATCGTCTTCAGGACATCGGCGCAGCCGCACTTCCTCTCTTCTGGAATCCTCGGGATGCCCTTCTTGAGAAGCTCCTGAACCTTGTAGTTGTTCTCGGCCATGACCTTTAGGACCTCCTGGGCATCCACCGGCTTGTCGGCCCAGACGTCGTAGTCGGTGACCGTTGCGATGTTCACGTAGCACATTCCGAGCTCCCTGGCCAGGTTTATCTCGGGAACGAGCGTCATTCCGATGATGTGGGCGTACTGCCTGAACATGAAGCTCTCGGCGCGCGTTGAGAACCTCGGGCCTTCGATGCAGACGTATGTGCCCTTCTCGTGGACCGGGAAGCCTAGCTCTTTTGCCGTCTCGTAGAAGATTTTCCTCATCTCGGGGCAGAAGGGGTCGGCCATCGAAACGTGGGCCACTTTAGGTCCGTTGTAGAAGGTGTAGTCCCTCTTTTTGGTGAAGTCAATGAACTGGTCGGTTATCACTATGTCGCCCGGCTTATACTCCTCGCGGAGCGAGCCAACTGCTGTAACTCCTATGACCCTCTCGACTCCCAGCTCCTTGAGCGCCCAGATGTTCGCGCGGTATGGAACCTCATGGGGCGGGAACTCGTGGTGCTTGCCGTGCCTCGGTATGAATGCCACCTCGACGCCCCCTATTTCGCCGATTTCCACAGGAGCAGAGGGCCTGCCGTAGGGTGTGTGAACCTTTAGAGTTTCCTTCGGCTCGAAGACGCCGTAAACCCCGGAACCGCCTATGATGCCTATCCTCGGCATGGTCATCACCGTGTTAAATGCTCGCTCCACTCATATAAGGGTTGCCTTTCCGGTGAAGAAGTACTATCGGAGATGGTGCTTTCACTGAGAGATTAGAACGAAAAGAATATAACCTTCATCGAGTATAACATGCAGGTAGCGGGTGATACGCATGGGGCGAAAATGGATCGCCGCGGTCGTTATCGTTTTCCTCATCTCATCCATCGCCCTCGCCTACGAGCGGCACTCTGGGAAAATGGAAAACCCCTCCACGTTCGCCCTCGCACTCCAGCCACTGCCCGACGGAAAGGTCGCAGTCCTTGAGAAAGGACCCCTCGGAAAGGTTCTCGGGGCGAAGCCCCGCAACGGAGAATGGGCAGACTATCTAAAGGAGGACTCACACGTTCTGAAGAGCGTTCCGGCACCAATAGTTCTTTACTTCACCAGCGACAACAGGATCGTTGTGGGAACGGTGAAGGACGGAAAGTTAGGCCAAACCGTCGAACTCAACCTAACCAAACTGCTGGAGCGCGCAGGGAGCGGAAACGCCGGAAAGGGAGTTTCTGAGTGTCCCAAAGGATACGTACAGGTTTCGGATAGGTACTGCATTGATGAAAACGAACCCGTGGTTAAGGGACGTGTGAAGCTGGTTCAGGAGTGGGTACCGTTCATGGGCATGAAGATCGACACCGCCGAGGAACCGATCAACGTGGTCAGCCTCTCTTGGGGGATAATCCTCGACAGTACGGCCGTCGCGGATTACACCCTTGACGTGGCGGGCACACCGGCGGCAGTGCCGGGCAACGAATACGATGGGGAGAAGCTCAGAATAGCGTACAGTCCCGAGGGCATAGGGCTTCGGACTTCGAACGGCAGCATTGAACGCTACGTGAACTTGCCCCTCAGGTACCTCACCTTCCGGATGGAGATCGCGTGCTACGATAGATACACCGGAGAGTACACCCACATTCCGATTTCGGGCACCTATCCCATTGAAATCCAGCTGACGGGAGAGTACAATCTCACCGAAGGGCAGCTCAACAAGGAGATCACATCCAGCACAGGTGTGGAGGGCTCTATTCTCACGGATCACCCCATCAAAAAAGGCCTGTTCCCAATAATGAACTCAACCAGACAGATAAGGGTGGTACAGAATGGCCACTACACAAACGTCGTTTTCGACTTTCAGGGAGGCAGTGGGTATTTCTACACCTTTCCCGTTGGCGGGAGCGATGATAACCCATCCGGAGAAGCCAGCGCCCAGCGTTTCCTCACCATAAGCTACTCCCCGTATTCAAAGTCCTTCCTGACGTATTCTATCACGATAATAAGGGCAACGCCCAACGCCGCTTACATAGTGGCAACCCCTGAAATCCCAATCAAACTACCCGGCGGCGAAGACGGGGGAGAAGTGGCCACTTACTTCACCGTGATAACCACGAGGGGAACTTAAATTCGGCATCCTTTTCCATTTTTGGTTCTCTTCTTCCGGCATGGCACGCAAACTTTAATAACCTTTGGGAACTAAATATTCCGGGGGTGGTGAGATGGAGGAGAAACCCGTCAAGCTCGTCCTGCCGGAGGTAAAGAACCCGATATTCATCGAGGGTTACCCGGGAATAGGCCTCGTGGGCCACATAGCGGGCAACTTCCTCGCGAAGGAACTCGGAATGGAGATGATAGGCTACGTCGAGAGCCCGTTCATCCCGCCGATGAGCATAGTCCTTGAGGGAAAACCCAACCCACCGCTCCGCTTCTACGGCAAGGACAACGTAATCGTGGCCATAGCGGACGTCTACGTGCCCCCGACGCTGGTAAACGAGATAGCACGGGAAGTGGCGAGCTACCTCAGCGAGATGAAGGCCGAGAAAGTAATCTCCATAGGCGGAATCGGCATAGGCTTCTTCAAGGAGAAGATGGAAGTGTGGGGCGTTGGCGCAAGGGAAGAACTCAACAGGGAGCTCGAAGAGGCCGGAGCGAAGATACTCCAGTACGGCTCGATTATGGGGATGAGCGGAAAGCTCCTCTGGGAAGCCGGGAAGAGAGGGCTGAACGCCTACGTGCTCCTCGGCGAGACGTTCGGCGACAGACCGGATCCGAGGGCCGCTGCCAACGTCATCGAGGTCCTCAAGAAGCTCACGCCTATTGACGTCTCGACGGAACCGCTCATCAAGGAGGCGGAGATGATTGAGGAACAGCTCAGGAAGATGCACGAGCAGATGGAGCAGGCGCGGAAGAAGGAGATGAAGCAGTACGAGAGCATCTACCTGTGAGGTGGTAGCATGGAGGCGGTAATCCTCGCTGGAATCGCGAGACGGGTTTTGGACGAGCTCCTGAGGAACCCCTACAGGACGATAGAGCTTAGGAGCGCGCGGAACGTCTTGGCCATCGAGGAGGCGATAGACGAGGCCCTCAGGCTGTTCCTCACCTACGACCCCTTCGACGACGTCTCCACTGGAACCGAAGGTCTCCTCGCGGAGCTGATAGAAGCTAAAGAGCTTGAGACGAGGGTTCCCTGGGAGGAGAGCGACGAGAGAGAAATCACCGTCTGCAGGGCAAAGGTGAAGCTGGTCGGCCTCGGGCGGGTTGTGGAGGTCGAGAGAAGGGACGGAATCCTCGTGGCGAGGGTCAGGGAACTGTTCCCGCACGAGATGAGCATGGGCTAAAACAGCTTGAGCTGTCTCCCCTTCGATTTTCTGCCCCTCTTCGGCGGTTCGAGCTTTCTGAATTCCAAACCCTCTTTTTCAAGCAGTTTTCTGGCGCCGGAGGTGAGCGAAGGGGCAACTAAAATACCCCTGACGTTCTCGTGCTTCTCGCGAAGGGTTTCGACGTAGCGCTTGAGCTGGCTGACCGCGTGCAAATCCGCCCTCCTGCGCTTCAACTCGAGAACTACGAGGTTTCCATCTTTGTCAACGCCGAGAACATCAACGATGCCGTGCTTAATGGGCTTCTCGCGGTAGAGGGGCTTAAAGCCGGGCTCTATAACCTCGGGGTTCTCGAAGATGAGCTCGGCCATCTCGGCCTCGCTGCCGGTCAAAGCGAGCTCCTCGTAGTCCTCTGCGTGGAAGACAGTGATGAGGTAAACCTCCTCAAGCTCGACCTCCAGCGTTTCCCTCGGCTTTCTCCTGACGGAGACAAGAACGGGCTTTTCGCGGAGCTCCAGCCTAACCACACTCCCTGGCGGCTGCCAGTTAACGGGTTCGCGCTTCTCCTTCTGGTGTATCAGAAACGAACCGTCGGGCTTGACGATTATAACCCTGTCGCCGGGGCCGAGCTCACTCTTTGCCCGGCCATCGTAGTGAACCCGACAGCGGGCGAAGATGGTGAGCACTCCCTCGGAGGAAACGGCCGAATCGACGAGGAGCTTTATTTCCTCTGGAGACGGGTTCTCCCTGAGCTCAACCTTGGGCATGGAGAAGAGTAGGGGAGGGGATTAAAAAGGTTAATCCTCAACTCCCCTCTCAGTAATCCTGAAGACGGCCTCGCCCTCGGGCAGGTGCGGGCTGTCTATGAGCCTTGCAACCCTCTTTCCGGCCTTACCCTTTCTGAGATAGATTCTGAGCGTCGCGGAATGAGCGAGTATGTGGCCACCGACGGGCCTCGTCGGGTCGCCGAAGAAGGCATCCGGTTTCGCCTGCACCTGGTTCGTCACGAAGACCGCTATGTCGTAGAGGTCGGCCAGACGGTGCAAATCGGCGAGGTGCTTGGCCAACTTCTGCTGTCTTTCGGCGAGGGAGCCCCTTCCAACGTACTCGCTCCTGAAGTGGGCCATAAGCGAGTCAACGACGAGCAACTTAACCGGCCTGTCGGTTGTCGCTTTCTCTTTGATTATCTCCTCAGCCTTCTCAACGAGAAGCATCTGGTGGTTGCTGTTGAAGGCCCTCGCCACGTAGATGTTCTTGAGCGTCTCGTCAGGGTCCAAACCGCGGGCCTCGGCTATCTGCCTTATCCTCTCGGGCCTGAAGGTGTTCTCGGTGTCAATCCATATCACCGAACCGCCGAGCCCACCTTCCTCGGGCGGTTTCTGGACCATGACGGCAAGGGTGTGTGCGAGCTGAGTCTTTCCGCTTCCGAACTCACCGAAGACCTCTGTTATGGCCTGCGTCTCTATTCCGCCTCCGAGGAGCTTGTCGAGGCTCTTGCTTCCAGTGGAAATCTTGCCGATGGTCTTCCTCTTCTCCATGTACTCGTCGGCGCGCATGAAGGTTCCTATGTTGGCCGCTTCCCTCGCGGCCTGGATTATCTTGAGGGCAGCGCCTTCGCTTATTCCGGCTATCTCCTTGAGCTCGAGCGGTGAGGCGACGGCTATGGCCTCTATGCTGTCGTAGCCTGCCTCGCGAAGCTTTTCGGCGGTGGCAGGGCCGACACCGGGCAGGTCCTCAAGAGTTTTTATTTCCTTTTCCTTTTTCTTCTTTGAGGACGATGACTGTGAGCTCTCGGCTATTTCAAGCTCCTCGAACTCCTCAAGCTCCTTAACCTCATCAACTTTCTTCTTCGCCATGAGACTCACCCGGGAATACCCTTAATGGAGGTAAAGTTTGGGGGTTAAATAGCTTTTCCCGGAAAACTCGGAAGTCCAATCTTTTAAGACTTTCGCCCTTTTCGAAAAACAAACCTTAAAAGCTCCTAGATCTTACTAGAAAACCCAGAAAAAAGAAAACTCGGCAAGATAAGCCCAAACATCACGGTTCTCCAGTGGAAAGGGAACTCCTCAGAACTATCAGTCTGGCACCCTCCGGAATCGGCTCGTCGAGAGGGGGATTGAGAACCGGGCCGTTGAAGTAGTAACCAAGGAGAAACATGTTCTTTGTCTCCTTGAGCTCTCGAAATGCCTCTATGTACGGCCTGCCCCAGAAGTTCCGACCGTCCATCACGGTGACGTCGTAGCCCTTAACCGAGCTCGTTATGTCATCTATGACGTCAACTACCTCCGGCTCGAACACCGAGCTGGCGAGAAGCCTTCCCGCCAAGCTCCTGCTCACGATGACCCTGTCTGCTCCGGCACCCTTCAGGAGCTCAACGCTGTCCTCGCTCAAGACCTCGACGAGAACCTTTGCATTTGACATCCTCTTCACCATGAGCGTCACGAAGACTGCCTTTGAGTCATCTTCCAAGGCGAGGATTACGTGGGAAGCTTTACCAACCCGGGCACGTTCGAGTGTCTCCCTGTTTGTAGGATCCCCAATGAGGACCTCTATTTCCTCTGGAAGTTCAACTTTCTTTCGCTCCTCCTCGCTGGGGAAGACCACAACTATCGGAGCCAGCCCCAGCTCACCGCGCTCGATTGCACCGATAAGCTCGTTAACGCAGGTTGAAACGCTGCTTCCCTGGCCAATTATCAGATAATGGCCGGAATAATTAACCCTGTGCATACCCATCATCCTCCTCAGAGACGACGATATGAAGTTTTCCGCCAGGAGGGAAACGAGGGCGGTAAAGGTCGAGATGCCCGCAACGGAGGCTATCATGGCAACTATTCTCCCGGCCTCTGTCTTCGGCGTAACGTCACCGTAGCCGATGGTCGCCATCGTTATGACCGCCCAGTAGAAGGCGGTGAAGAAGTCAACACCCTCAAAGTACGCGAAGGCAACTGCAAAAGCGACCGCCAAAAGGAGAACTGCAAGTGCTATCTGGATGAGCCGGTTCCTGCTCACCTTAACCCGCATTCGAAGCAGTCGCCTCACGACGGTAACCGGCAGCATGTAGTGAAATCGAGAAGAGGGCTTAAAAACATTGGTACACCAGACCCGGGGAATGAGCTCCGATGAACATTTAGCTCCAGTGGAAACAAAGGTCTTTTTCGATCGTCATCGAAAAGACCCCCCAGAGTTTCATTTCCACTGGAACCGGGATACGGAAATGGACGGGTTAGGGGGACATTGCATTTGAAAAAGTCGTTTTGGTTGGGATTTTTAGTACGTAAATAGTATGCTGTTCATCACACTTTTGGAGTTAATTTGAATGTGTTCAGGAGCTCCCTATTTTCATTTAAATCATCGAGTATAATATGAACATTGTTCATGCAAAAGATTAAAAGCCAAAAACGTAGAGAAAGTGGGAGTGTTTTCACCAAAACTACGAGGATAGAAAGGGTGTAGCATTATCCCGGTTCCAGTGGAAACAAAACCCCCTGGGGCTACAAATCCGTTTAACTTTACTTAAATTTTAACTATTTCTGCTTACCCCGTCTGCCCAAAGCAGTGCGTCAATGAACTAAAGTTGATAGCCATTTATGTTCATTTTTCTTTCAGTGGAAATTTGAAATGCGCTGCCTTGTTCATTTTACGTTTGTACAATTCAATGTTCATCTCTGATCATTAAAAGTTCCCGTTTCCTTTGGAACACCTTGCCTATCCAGTGGAAACTTTCTCCTCCTTTGAACAGGTTCCTGACAAGCAAAGGCTATAAACCCCTCATCGTAGATTGGTTAGCTTTCCACTGTGTCCGGTGCTTCGGGTGGAAAGTACTGCAACATCTGCTCAATATCCGTGGAATTAATGAGCATAGTGTCATGATCTCTCGCCTAATTGCGTCTCATATTGCGGAACACAAGATTTAATCAACCCGGATGTGATGCGGGGAGTTTCGTTTCCACTGGAAGTAAAATCGGTGGTGCCTATGGACGACTACCTCGGCTCGATCTTTGAGAAGTACCTCCACGCCAAGAAGATCTTCAAAAACAAGGAGGTGTTGAGGCACAGTTACACTCCCAAGGAGCTCCCCCACAGGAGGGAGCAGATAGAAGAGCTGGCCCACATCCTCGTTCCCGTTTTGAGGGGTGAGACTCCTTCGAACGTTTTTGTGTACGGTAAGACCGGGACCGGAAAGACAGTTACCATTAAGTTTGTCACTGAGGAGCTCAAAAAGATCTCCGATAAGTACAACGTCCCGGTCGAGGTCATCTACATCAACTGTGAGATTGTGGATACTCAATATCGCGTTCTGGCCAATATCGTCAATCACTTCAAGGAGGAAAGCGGCGTTGAGGTGCCCCTCGTCGGCTGGCCGACCGACGAAGTGTACGCCCGGCTTAAGGAGGTAATCGACTCCAAGGAGCGCTTCGTGATAATAGTTCTCGACGAGATAGACAAGCTCGTGAAGAAGAGCGGTGACGATATACTCTACTCGCTCACTAGGATCAACACCGAGCTCTCTAAGGCGAAGGTCAGCATAATAGGCATCTCGAACGACCTCAAATTCAAGGAGTACTTGGATGCGCGCGTTCTGTCGAGCTTGAGCGAGGAGGAGGTCGTTTTTCCGCCTTACGACGCCACGCAGCTCAGGGATATTCTCATGCAGCGTGCGAAAGATGCCTTTAACGAGGGCGTCCTCGACGATGCGGTCGTTCCCCTCTGTGCGGCTTTGGCGGCTCGCGAACACGGCGACGCGAGAAGGGCCCTTGATCTGCTCCGCGTCGCTGGGGAAATCGCGGAGCGCGAGGGGGCGAGCAAGGTAACCGAACGGCACGTGTGGCTCGCGCAGGAGAAGATAGAGCAGGACACCATGGAGGAGGTTATAAAAACCCTTCCCCTCCATTCAAAGGTTCTGCTTCACGCCGTCGTTCTCCTCGACGAAAACGGCGAGCTCCCCGCCAACACGGGGGACGTTTACTCCATATACAAATCCCTCTGCGATTACATCGACCTCGATCCCCTCACCCAGCGCAGGATAAGCGATCTGATAAACGAGCTCGACATGCTCGGTATAATCAACGCCAAGGTCGTGAGCAAGGGCCGCTACGGCAGAACCAAGGAGATCCGTCTGAACGTCACCCCCCACAAGGTCAAGAAGGTTTTCAGTCAGGACGATCAGCTAAGGCCTCTCCTCACCCTTAACCTCTCCCGCCAGAGGAGGTTGATCTAATGCTGGTTGAGGATCTAATGAGGAATAAGTACCTCATAACCCCCTCCGCCTACTACCTTCTGGAGCAGTACTACAAAAAGGACTTCTCCCTGGCCGAGCTGATAAAGTTCGCCAAGGCCAGGGGATCGTTCGTTATAACTTCCTCAATAGCTGAGGAGTTCCTTTCATCCAGGGGCCTCATCCCCGGCTCGGGTGAAGCTGAAGGGCATGAAACCTCTATTTCCACTGGAGAACCCCCTGAAACAGGCCCCTTTAATTCCTCCATTGGTCAAAATATGGTCGAAACCGAGGGCTTTTCTGAGGGGGAGAGTTTCATTTCCACTGGAACTGATGTCGAGGAATCGTCATCGGAGCCCCTCCCTGAGCCCATCGAGCCAGTGCAGGAGGAGGCCTCCCCAGAGCCTTTTCCAGTGGAAACGGTGGGGGACGTTGTTGAGGTTACGGAACCTTACGAGGAATCCATCGACGACGAACCCAACGGGGAACTGAACGGGGTCTCTGTGGAAAACGGGAACGGGATCAAGCCTAAGATCATCTACGGGGACTACGGCATTCCGATAGCCTACGTTGGGGACGAGGTACCCGAGGAGGAAAAGACGTACTCCGTTTACGAAGACGTTGTCATAACCCCCAACCCGGACTTCCACTACCGCGCCGCAGAGATGCCCGATGAATCCGAGGTCATCTTCGACGTCAAAAACGTGAAGTTCTCCCCTCCCAAGGCCAAGAGCGCCGCCGGTAAGGAGGGGGAGTTCCTCGTTGAGGCCTACCGTCTTCATTTCCGCTCGCGCCTGAAGAAGATGCGCCGGATTTTCCGGGAAAATCCCGAGATAGGCGGGATAATCGATATAGGGAAGCTCAGCTACGTTCAGCCGGGTTCCGAGGTAACGGTCGTTGGTTTGCTCACTGACAAGAGGGAGACGAGTAAGGGCTACGTTCTCGAGATCGAGGACGCAACGGGCAGGATAAAGGTCTTCATCAACAGGAACCGGGAGGACGCGAAGCTCGTTATGAACATAATGCACGACTCGGCCGTCGCCGTTTCCGGCAAGTACTCGGGCAAGGGCATGATATTCGCGGACCACATCTACCTTCCCGACGTTCCAAAGGTTCGTTCCCAGAAGCCTCCCCTCAAGGAGAAGGTTTACGCGGTTCTTCTGAGCGACATCCACGTTGGGAGCAACAAATTCTGTGAGAATGCCTTTGAGAAGTTTCTCGAATGGCTCAACGGCAACGTCGAGAACGAAGCCCATGCTGAACTCGTCAGCAGGATAAAGTACCTGATCATAGCCGGGGACGTGGTGGATGGAGTTGGAATCTACCCCGGCCAGTACGACGAACTCGCCATCCCGGACATCTTTGACCAGTACGAGGCTTTGGCCAATCTCCTCCGCAACGTTCCAGGGCACATCCACACCTTCATCGGCCCCGGCAACCACGACGCCGCGAGAACTGCCCTGCCGCAGCCAGGTTTCTACGAGGAGTACGCAAGGCCAATCTACCGCCTCAAGAACGTGACCATAATAAGCAACCCCGCGGTGATAAGGCTCCATGGCAGGGACTTCCTCATAGCCCACGGCAGGGGAATAGAGGACGTCGTCACCGAGATACCCAACAGGAGCCACCACCGGCCGGCGGAGGCGATGGTTGAGCTTTTGAAGCTCCGTCACCTGGCCCCGACCTTCGGCGGAAAAGTGCCCGTTGCCCCCGATCCTGAGGATCTGCTCGTCATTGAGAGCGTCCCGGACCTCTTCCAGGCCGGCCACGTCCACGTCATGCAGTACAAGATCTACAACGGCGTCTTCGTCATAAACACCGGCACCTGGCAGGCCCAGACCGAGTTCCAGAAGATGGTGAACATAGTCCCAACGCCGGCGCGTGTGCCGATAATCGACGTTGAAACGGCCCGTTTGAGAGCGGTTATAAACTTCGAGCAGTTCTGCGAGGGGGTTTGAATGGGAGAAGAGCTATACTCACCCGAGATGAAGAATTACTTCGAATCACTCCAGAGGGAGATCGACAAAGCCTATGAGATAGCGAGGAAAGCCCGCTCCCAGGGGAAGGACCCCAGCTTGGAGGTCGAGGTGCCCCAGGCGACCGACATGGCCGGCCGTGTTGAGAGCCTCGTTGGGCCAAAAGGCGTCGCCGAGAGGATCAGGGTTCTCGTCAAGGAGTACGGCAAGGAGCTTGCCTCCCTGAAAATTGTCGACGAAATCATCGAGGGTAAGTTCGGCGACCTTGGGAGCAAGGAGAAGTACGCGGAGCAGGCCGTCAGAACCGCCCTCGCGATACTCACGGAGGGTATCGTTTCCGCCCCGCTTGAGGGAATCGCCGACGTCAAAATCAAGCGCAACACCTGGGCCGACAATTCCGAATACCTGGCCCTCTACTACGCCGGGCCGATAAGGAGCTCCGGCGGAACTGCTCAGGCCCTGAGCGTCCTCGTCGGCGACTACGTGAGGAAAAAGCTCGGCCTCGACCGCTTCAAGCCGAGCGAGGAGCACATTGAGAGGATGGTCGAGGAGATAGACCTCTATCATAGAGCCGTTACGCGCTTGCAGTATCATCCGGAAGCCGATGAAGTGAGGCTCGCGATGAGGAACATCCCCATCGAGATAACCGGTGAAGAGACAGATAAGGTGGAAGTGAGTCACAGGAACGTCCCCGGCGTCGAGACCAACCACCTGCGTGGTGGAGCGATTCTTGTTTTGGCTGAAGGTGTCCTCCAGAAGGCCAAGAAGCTCGTCAAGTACATAGACAAGATGGGCGTGGAAGGCTGGGACTGGATAAAGGAGTTCGTTGAGGCCAAAGAGAAGGGCAAGAGCTCCGAGGAACCCAAGGCCGACGAATCCAAGGCCGAGGATTCCGGGGCGAGGGAAGAAGTGGCAGAAAAAGTCGAGAAGGGCTTCTACTACGAGCTCTACGAGAAGTTTAGGGCCAACATAGCCCCGAACAAGAAGTACACGAAGGAGATAATCGGTGGAAGGCCCCTTTTCGCCGAGCCTTCAGAGAACGGTGGCTTCCGCCTGCGCTACGGGAGGAGTCGCGTCAGCGGTTTCGCGACGTGGAGCGTTAACCCTGCCACCATGCTAATCCTCGACGAGTTCATAGCGATAGGAACGCAGATGAAAACCGAGAGGCCCGGAAAGGGCTGTATCGTAACGCCTGCAACAACGGTGGAAGGGCCGATAGTCAAGCTCAAGGACGGAAGTGTTATACGGGTTGACGACTACGAGACGGCTCTAAAGGTCAGAAACGACCTCGATGAGATTCTCTATGTTGGCGACGCGCTCATCAACTTCGGAGACTTTGTCGAGAACAACCAGACGCTTCTGCCTGCTAACTACGCCGAGGAATGGTGGGTTCAGGAGCTTGCCAAGGCAATTGGGGAGCTCTACGAGGTCGAGCTCAAGCCGTTCTCCGACAACCCGCGCGAGGCCGTTGAGGAAGTTGCCGAATACCTTGAGATAAGTGCGGACTTCCTTGAGGGCCTTTTGAGAGACCCGCTCAGGGTTAAGCCGAGCGTTGAGCTGGCGATACACCTCTCGAAGGTTCTGGACATACCCTTCCACCCCTACTACACTCTCTACTGGAACACTCTGAAGCCTGAGGAAGTGGAGGAACTTCAAAAGGCTCTTCTCAACGCCCAAATCGAGTGGGACGAGTTCAGGAAGCTGAAGTTCGCGAAGAGAATAATCCTCGAAAACGACCCGAGAATCAAGCGCTACCTTGAGCTCCTCGGCCTGCCCCACAGGCTCGAGAGGACAGAGGGGGGGAGGAAGGTCATCGTCGTTGACTACCCCTGGAGTTCAGCCCTGCTCACGCCCCTCGGCAACCTCGAGTGGGAGTTCAAAGCCAAGCCCTTCTTCACGGTCATAGACGTCATCAACGAGAACAACCCGATAAAACTCAGGGACAGGGGAATAAGCTGGATAGGGGCCAGAATGGGCAGGCCCGAGAAGGCCAAGGAGAGGAAGATGAAACCACCGGTTCAGGTGCTGTTCCCGATTGGCCTCGCCGGGGGGCAGAGCAGGGACATTAAGAAGGCCGCGGAGGAAGGAAAAACAGCTAAGGTCGAGATAGCCTTCTTTAAGTGTCCAAAGTGCGGTCATACCGGCCCGGAGCACCTCTGCCCGGTCTGCGGGACGAGGAAGGAACTCCTCTGGCACTGCCCGAAGTGCAACGTTGATTATCCCGAGAGCGAGGCGAAGGAGTTCGGCTTCCGCTGTCCGCGCTGTGACGTCGAGCTGAAGCCCTACGCCCAGAGGGAGATAAAGCCCTCTGAACTGCTGAGGCGGGCCATGGACAACGTCAAGGTCTACGGCATCGACAGGCTCAAGGGCGTCAAGGGTATGACTTCCGGCTACAAAATGGCCGAGCCCCTCGAAAAGGGCCTCCTGAGGGTTAAGAACGACGTCTACGTTTTCAAGGACGGCACAATCCGCTTTGACGCGACGGATGCGCCGATAACGCACTTCAAGCCGAAGGAGATAGGGGTCAGCGTTGAAAAGCTTCGCGAGCTCGGCTACACCCACGACTTCGAGGGCAAACCCCTCGAGCGGGACGACCAGATAGTCGAGCTGAAGGTTCAGGACATAATCCTCTCCTACGAGGCAGGGAAATACCTCCTCAAGGTCGCGCGCTTCGTAGACGACCTGCTCGAGAAGTTCTACGGCCTGCCGAGGTTCTACAACGCCGAGAAGATGGAGGATTTGATAGGGCACCTCGTCATCGGTTTGGCACCCCACACCTCGGCCGGAATCATCGGCAGGATAATCGGCTTCTCCGATGTTCTGGTCGGCTACGCGCACCCGTATTATCATGCGGCCAAAAGACGCAACTGCGACGGGGATGAGGATAGTGTAATGTTACTTATGGATGCATTGTTGAACTTTTCTCGTTACTATTTGCCCGAAAAACGCGGTGGCAAGATGGACGCACCGCTGGTCGTTACGACGAGGCTCGACCCGCGCGAGGTGGACAGCGAGGTCCACAACATGGACGTCGTCCGCTATTATCCCCTTGAGTTCTACAAGGCCACCTACGAGATGAAATCGCCGAAGGAAATCAAGTTCATCGAGCGCGTTGAAGATAGACTCGGCAAACCGGAGATGTACGAAGGGATAAAGTTCACCCACGATACCGACGACATCGGCCTCGGCCCGAAGATGAGCCTGTACAAACAGCTCGGCGACATGGTCGAGAAGGTCGAGAGACAGCTCGCTTTGGCGGAGCGCATTCGCGCGGTCGATGAGCACCACGTTGCGGAAACCATACTCAACTCCCACCTGATTCCCGATTTGAGAGGTAACCTGAGGAGCTTCACGAGGCAGGAGTTCCGCTGTGTGAAGTGCAACACGAAATATCGGAGGCCTCCGCTCATCGGGCGCTGTCCCAAGTGCGGTGGAAAAATCGTCCTGACGGTGAGCAAGGGCGCGGTCGAGAAGTACCTGCCGACGGCGAAGATGCTGGTTACCCGCTATAAAGTCAAGGACTACACGAGGCAGAGGATTTGCCTGACGGAGAAGGACATAAAGACGCTCTTCGAGACGGTTTTGCCCGAAAAGCAGAGGACCTTACTCGGCTTCTCGGCAGATGTGTGCGAGAAGATGATTAAGGAGCGCACTGGCTCTTCAAACGGAAAGAACGGCTATCTAGATGGCTTCAACGGGAAGAACGGGAAGGCGAAGAAAGCGAAGGCAGAGAACGGGGCCAAGAAGGAGAAGAAATCTAAGGCCGAAAAGTCGAAAGACCTCAAGAAGGAAGTCAAGAGGGAGAAGGCTAAGGCAAAGCGGAAGAAGCGCATAAGCCTCGACGAGTTCTTCGGGGGTTAGCTATTTATAGTCCCTCCGCCTATTTCTTCCGATGCTCGACCAGTTCAAGCTCCTCCCCAGCGTTGCCTACCTGCGCGTCGAGAGGCAGGCTTTCATCGGCTACTCCATGCCCTTAGCCGGCTGGATAGGGGAGTATCTGATTAACTATGGAAAGCTCCCCCGGCCGAACTTCCTCGGAAGGGCTATGAGGAAGCTGGGCTTTTCTTTCGCTGGAGAGGAGCGGGACGGGCGCTCGATAACCCAGTTCTTCGTGAAGGGGGGCGTTTCAATAAGCGCGAGCTGGGACGTCGAGCGGGAAAGCCTGTTCCTCCAGGTGATTCCGCTCCGTTCAAGGCTGTCAAGGGGTTTAACCGTTAGGGCCGAGAACATAGAGTTCTACGACCAGTTCGTCGTTTCCATCGAGCCGGCTGAAAAACTTCCGCCGGGAATCAGAGGGATAGGGATTAAGGCCCTAATCCTCGAGGACTTCTACCCCGTCGAGACCCCTTACTGGGGAATGCTCCACGAGGACTGGGAGAGCGAGCTCAACCTGCTCGTCATGAGGGACGAGGTTTATGACTCTTTGAGGCGGGAGGAGTATCGCTGTCCGGTCTGCTTCTCCCCGCTCGCGGAGGAGAACGGTATCCTAAAGTGCACCCGCTGTGGATTCGTTTACGCGCCGGAAAGCGACTTCGAGAGGGTCGTCGAGCAGTTCAGCGTCGAGGAGTTTGCATTTTAGCAACCTTTGCTTGTGCAAAGCTTGACCAAAAGTTTGTGATTCCTTTACAAGACCCTCCTGAAAAAGGATTTTACTACTTCTTTAGCCCTTAGAAGAGGAATTCCCCAACAAAGGTCCTTTTTGCAATGGTTCTACTTGAACCGCGCTCCAAAGGAGCGCTAAAAGGTTTTGAACCCCCTATGGATGTTGCTCTTTTGGAAGTGAATTCTGGTTGGAATCGTGAAGTTTGAGTGAAAAATCCTTTTTCAAATCGCAATTTTCAGGAAGAATCACAGACCTTGGTCAAACTTCGCGCAGATAAAGTTTGGGGGTGTGGGGGCGTTAGCCCCCCTGAGGTTTGGAAGAAAACGGGGTTGTGGGGCGAAGCCCCACTCCGGGGGTTTGAGAGTACAGAGAGATAAGGGGGCGGAGCCCCCTTGTCTTTCGTTGTGGTAGCCCCGCCGGGATTCGAACCCGGGTCGCGGGATCCAAAGTCCCGCATGCTTGGCCGCTACACCACGGGGCTGCCCGATGGAGAAAGTTGAGAGGAAACTTATAAAGTTTAGGACGGGTGTTTGAACACACCCCTTAGGAGGGGCTGAGGAACAAGCTTTAACAAAACTTGGCCAAAAAGTCAAACCTTCACAAGGGGCAAGGATAGAGTGCATGCCTTTCCAAGTGATCCGTTGGTTTTTGGGTTTGTTTTAATAAGGGCTCTTGGGAAAGGTGTTTAAACTTGAAACGCGCCCGAAGGGCGCTAATGGGAAAACACGCTCGAAAACGGCGAGTTTGAGAGCAAACCCACCCGAAAATGAGCCCTTCTAAAACGCATGCTTCACTTTGATGAAACTTTGCCAGGCAAAGTTTCAATGGTGGGGGCGCGGGGATTTGAACCCCGGTCCGCGGGTTTCTCCGGGTCAGAGCTCCAAAGGCTCATCCCCAATCAGCAAACCCGCAAGTCCTCATACCTCTGGAGCCCGCGATGATGGACCAGGCTACACCACGCCCCCGTCCGACCAACCTTAGCGGGGGGAGGTTTATAAATTTTGTGATGGCAAATTTTATTAACTTTGGACATCAATAAGTCTAACGGTGGTTCCAATGGCCGAGCCAATTGTCATCGGCAAGGATAAATTTAGGATCGGGGAGGACGAGACGGCGAGGAGGGAGCTCAGGGTCGTTAAGGTTCACGACGACGTCATACAGGTTCAGGAGGAAGTTCACGGCATCATAGCCCTCGTTGGCGCGAGCTCAAGCGTCAACATCAAGAAGGAAGAGCTCAAAAACCTCATCAAGGTCGTCAAAGAGCAGTTCGGATGGACCGACATCTGCGAGTGAGTTCATAACTCCATTTTTGCTTCCCTAATTTTGACGGATTTGTGTGTATCATCGGCGGTGATATTAACGTTTTATAAGCATAAAACTCCCATTCTTATCGGTGGTTGCCATGGCCGTTGGAGAAAAGATAACGATCAGTGTAATAAAGGCCGACATAGGCGGCTGGCCGGGACACTCAAGGGTGCACCCGCAGCTCATTGAGACCGCTGAAGAGATCCTCGCCAAGGCCAAGGAGGAGGGTACAATAATAGACTTCTACGTGGCCTACGCGGGCGACGACCTCCAGCTGATAATGACCCACAAGAAGGGCGTTGACAGCCCCGACGTTCACGGGCTCGCCTGGAAGGCCTTCGAGGAGGCAACCAAGGTAGCTAAGGAGCTCGGCCTCTACGGTGCCGGACAGGACCTTCTCAAAGATGCATTCAGCGGAAACGTCCGCGGAATGGGGCCCGGTGTGGCTGAGATGGAGATAACGCTGAGGAAGAGCGAGCCGATAGTGACCTTCCACATGGACAAGACCGAGCCTGGCGCGTTTAACCTGCCGATATTCAGGATGTTCGCCGACCCGTTCAACACCGCTGGCTTAGTCATCGACCCCAAGATGCACATGGGCTTCCGCTTCGAGGTCTGGGACATCCTCAAGCACAAGCGCGTCATCCTCAACACCCCGGAGGAGGTCTACGACCTTCTCGCACTCATCGGTGCCAAGAGCCGCTACGTCATCAAGCGCGTTTATCCGAAGGAGGGCCACCCGATTCCGAAGGACGAGCCGGTAGCTGTCGTCAGCACCGAGAAGCTCTACGAGATCGCTGGAGAATACGTCGGCAAGGACGACCCGGTCGCCATAGTCAGGGCCCAGAGCGGACTTCCGGCCCTTGGTGAGGTCCTCGAGCCCTTCGCCTTCCCGCACCTCGTCAGCGGATGGATGCGCGGTTCCCACAACGGCCCGATAATGCCCGTTCCGATGAACTACGCCAACCCGACCCGCTTTGACGGCCCGCCGAGGGTTGTCGCGCTCGGCTGGCAGATAAGCCCCGAAGGAAAGCTCGTCGGTCCGGTTGACCTCTTCGACGACCCTGCCTACGACTACGCCAGGCAGAAGGCCCTTGAGATAACCGAGTACATGCGCAGGCACGGCCCGTTCGAGCCGCACAGGCTCCCGCTCGAGGACATGGAGTACACCACCCTGCCGGGTGTGCTGAAGAGGCTTGAGGAGCGCTTCGAGGACATCGAGTGATCCTTTCCTTTTTGCTCCCCTTTCTCGCTGTTCAGGAGTGTCCATTTCTCCCGTGTCCCCCGCGAAACAGGAAAAACTTAAATACGTTCCTTCTCTACCTAACACTTGGAGTGATACAAAGGGGTGGGAGCATGAGGTTCACGGTTCTCAGGCTCAAGCTGGACGAGAACAGAGTTGAGAGCGAGGAATTTGAGAGGGATAACGTTTACGGTATCATCGACTACGGTCTTGAGCTCCACGAGGCTCTCGAGACCCACAGCGTTGATCCCTACGACCCGAAGAACGTCGTTGTAATGGGCATGGGTCCCTTCGCGGGCTCGGTTCTTCCTGGGGCACATAGGCTCATGTTCTTCTTCCGCTCACCGCTCTACGGCACGCTCTTCCCCTCGGCGATGGGCGGTGCCGCCTACGCCTTCAAGAACGTCGGCGTTGACTTCGTGACCTTCGAGGGAAAAGCCGAGAAGCCCGTCGTGGTTCTCCTCTACAACGACGGCGAGAACGTTAGGGTCGAGCTCCATGAGATTGAGCTTGAGAAGGTAATCGATGTCTGGAGGGGCTACAAGGGCGAGGAGGGTGTCTATGCCCTCACCCAGTACCTAATAGACACCTTTGGAGGGCGCTTTGACTTTGAGTACAGGATAGCGGTCGTCGGTCCGGCCGCGCTGAACTCCAACTACGGCGCGATATTCTCTCAGGCCCTCAGGAAGGGCCAGCGCCTCGCCGGTAGCGAGGACTGGGCTGCGCGAGGTGGCTCTGGAAGCGTTCTGCTCAGGGCGCACAACGTCGTGGGTATAATCTTCGGAGGAAAGCCGAGGAAGAGGAAATTCCCGGGCGAGGACATCTCGAACTTCAGGACGGCGAAGGACATAGTCGAGGGCGTGCACAAGAAGCCCTACAACGAGATTATTGCCGAGAAGACCACCAAGTACCGCTTCAACCCCAAGCTCAACACCGGCGGAACCTTCGGAGGCAACTACCCGGCTGAGGGCGACTTCGTTCCGATACTCAACTGGCAGATGCCCTACATTCCAAAGGAGGAGCGCATAAAAATCCACGAGAACATAATGAAGCACTACTGGGAGCCCTTCAACGAGGAGGCCATAAAGCCCAAGAACTGGACGACCTGTGGCGAGCCCTGTCCCGTCGTCTGCAAGAAGTACCGCAACGGCCACCACGTCGAGTACGAACCTTACGAGGCCAACGGTCCGCTCAGCGGGAGCATCGTTCTGAGGGCGAGCGACATAAGCGTCCACGCGGCCGATGCTATGGGCTTCGACGCGATAGAGTTCGGAGGAACCGCCGCGTGGGTTCTCGAACTGCTTCACCGCGGGCTTCTCAAGCCGGAGGAGGTTGGCTTAAGCGGCAAGCCGGACTTCACAAAGGATGCCCTCATCAACAGACCGATAGAGGCGAGCGAGACCAACGCGAAGCTCGTGGCTGAACTGGCCCACCGGGTTGCCTTCGGCGAGAACGAGATAGCCAGGATAGTTGGCCTCGGCAAGAGGAAGGCGAGCGTAATCTTCGACGAGCGCTTCAAGGACAGGCTGGAGTATGGCGAGAGCTTCAAGGACTACGCGGTATTTACTCCGCTCGGCGAGGACGGCGAGATAACGCCGACGATGTACTGGGCGATAGGCAACTACATACCGCTCCCGATTCAAGGAAGATACTGGACCTTCTACCAGTTCGGCGTCTTCCTTGAGCCGGAGGAGCTGGCGCAGAAGATAGTCGCTTCAGCCCTCTGGGAGTTCTGGTACGACAACGTCGGCTGGTGCCGCTTCCACAGGAAGTGGATGAAGCCCGTCTTGAAGGCCCTCTTCCTTGAGGCCTACGGAAAGAACATCGACATGGAGGAGCACGCGAAAAAGCAAATAAAGAGGCTCATCGAGTACGCCAGAAAGGCCGGCTACACCCCGGTCTTCTGGGACAGCATGCGCGTCATAGACCTCGTTTCGGCCGGCAGTGAGGAGTTCGGAAACGAAAGGTGGGCCGAGAAGTTCAGGGCCGACAAGGTCGGCACTGCGAAGGAGTACCTGAGCAAAGTCCTGGAAGCCTACAGCGAGATTTTGGGGGTTGAGTGGAGGTTATAAACGGGAAAGAACCAAGAACTTTGACCCCTCTACTTTTTCTTGTAAATGACAAGTGCCAGGACTCCCACACCGAGTATCGCCAAGAAATAGACGAAGCTCATCGAAATAATTGTGTTGCCTGTTGTTTGCGGCTTTTTGCTGAAGAGGCTGATTCTTTCAATCTGCAATGTGGCGTTCATCATCCTCGATGTTGTTCTGACTGCCAGATAGTGGACGGCTTCAATTCTGGTCGGGGCTTCAAAGGATTTAATCATGTTCCCGTTTTCTAGCATTATTGTTCTGTCGGCCAATATAAGGGTAACATTCCCACCCTTTTTCCATTCTCCCAGGCTGAGGGTTTTTGATGGGAAGAACGCATAAACGCTGCCGTTGAGGTCAAAGTAGAGCGTCACTATCGGTGCCGGAGAGGGATATTCCCTGCCTATTAGGGACACAAGGATTTCTGGCCCTTTTATGAAGGTCACGTTGGCGGTGCTGAGGTTCAAAATCTTTATTATCATAACGTCTCCCGGCGTCAGGTTGAACTGCGTCCAGTTCTCATTTATTGTGGCTCTTATTGTAATGTTGGTGATATTCTCGCAAAGCCCATAACCCAACATCATCAGTATTCCCAACAAAAGCAGTCCCATCACCTTCTTTCTGTCCATCCTTTGTTCCCTCCAATAATTGTTTCAATACCATAAAGAACAAGAAGTCCGAGGAGTGCAGGCGCGGATATAACTATTGTAGGAACGTACGAACCTGAACTAACAGTAGAAGCGATTGTGAAGACAAAAAGTCCGGCCGCGAACTTTTTCATGGTTTCTACGCTTTCAACACCAACTGTCACATACACAATGGATGCCAAAAGGGCAAGTAGAAGATAAGGCAACATTATGTCTCTGGCGATATAGATTATCCTAAGGGACAGTAGAGACAGGACGAAAACAAGGGACACAATCTTTTTTCTAAGCGTATGTGGCTTCAGGAGTGAAATCAACACTCCAATTAGGCCGAGGATTAGAAGCGACGTCCCCCTTGCAAGGCCGACCAAGATTGCAAAAAATAAATAAGAAATCACCAGAATCACCTCCCCCGAAGTCCTGCTATGCTCTGGGTTTCTTGATTTTTCTGTTATAACTTTTTCTTATAAACTTTCTCTTACTTTGAGTGGGATTTTTCCCTTTTCTAAGTGTGGCAAGCGATAGTTGTAGGTTTAGTCTACCCAAAATTTTCGAAGTTTTCGAAGCTAGAATGAGGAGTTGCATAGTCATGCAACAGCCAAACCCTTATATCCTTCCCCTCTCTTCTCTTCCCGGTGGTAGAATGAGGGCTGTGATAATAGGCTCGGGCATCGGCGGACTCTTAACCGCTTCATTTCTCGCCAAAAACGGCTATGATGTTACAGTTCTCGAAAAGTCCCCGAGAATCGGCGGCAGGTTCGCCAACCTTCCCTACAGGGGCTTCGGCCTCTCCACCGGTGCCTTCCACATGCTCCCGCACGGCGAGGACGGGCCTCTGGCACATCTCCTAAAACTGCTTGGCGCAAAAGTCCAGATAGTCAACTCTAACCCGAAGGGTATGATTTTCTACGAGGGCAGGACCTTCCACTACCGCGAGGGCTGGAAGTATTTGAGCTTCACCGAGAAGGCCAAGGCGACGAAGTTGCTCATCGACGTGAAGAGGAACAAACTCCCAGAGGGAGAAGAGGCCGAGATGAGCGGGCGCGAGTGGATTCGAGAGAAGATAGGCGACAACGAGTTCGTTGATCTCTTCATCAGGAGCTTCCTCGGCTGGGCCGACAGCGTCTTGGACGTCCCGGCCGGAGAGCTGGCGAGGGAAATCAAGGCGGCACTTAGGTGGGGCGGTCCGGGACTTATCAAGGGCGGTTGCAGTGCAGTAACCGATGAACTCGCAAGGATAACCCGGGCCAACGGTGGAAGAGTCCTCACTCGGAAGAAGGTTGTCGGGATAGACCCGGATGAGAAAAAAGTCGTCACAGCCGATGGTGAGGAGTTCGCCTACGATATTCTTGTATCCAACGTTGGAATCAAAGAAACTGTTGAGCTGATAGGTCGGGACAACTTCGACAGCGATTACCTTAAGCGCGTTGACTCCCTCAAGCCGAGCGAGGGGATAAAGTACAACGTCGCCCTGAAGGGGAAGCCGAGGATAGGCAACACCGTCGTGTTTACCCTCGACACCGAGAGGATAAACGGCTACAACGAGCCCTCCTCGCTCAGCCCCGAGCTTGCCAGGGAAGGCTACACCCTGATAATGCTCCACCACGCTTTGCAGAGTAAAAACGTCAAGGCCGAGCGGAGAAAGGGCATCGAGGACATTTACAGACTCCTCCCGAACCTCGATAGCGAGGGCGAAATCCTGCTGGTACAGACGTACCTCGACGGAAATCCGGTGAACAGGGTTGCCAGCGGTCAGGTTGTGGAGGACTTTCCGGTAAAAGATGTCTACGTCGTCGGCGACGCCTACAAACCCCCCGGCGGGATAGAGGTCGAAGGAATAGCCCTGGGTGTGATGAGGACGCTTGAGAGGCTCGGTTTTGGGAGCTTTTCGGAATGGTACCTCTGAGCTACCCCCTTTCACCCAGCTCTTCTTTACCTTTGACAACTTATTTTTCCAGCTCTCGAACCTTTTTCCAGTGAACACCAGTGGCTTCTAACGAACGTTTTTATGCCCAAGTACGAAACCTTTCATCCCGGAGGTGATGCTCATGAAGAGAGTCGTCATAGCCCTCGGCGGTAACGCGATCCTCCAGCGAGGTCAAAAGGGCACTTACGAGGAGCAGATGGAGAACGTGAGGAAAACCGCCAGGCAGATAGCGGACATAATCGAGAGGGGTTACGAGGTCGTTATAACCCACGGAAACGGCCCGCAGGTCGGTGCTTTACTCCTCCACATGGACGTAGGCCAGCAAGTTTATGGAATTCCCGCACAGCCAATGGACGTTGCAGGAGCGATGACGCAGGGGCAGATCGGCTACATGATACAGCAGGCCCTAATCAACGAACTCCGCGCGCGCGGGATTGAGAAGCCAGTCGCGACGATAGTGACCCAGACGCTTGTGGATAAAAACGACCCTGCCTTCCAGAACCCGAGCAAGCCCGTTGGGCCCTTCTACGACGAGGAGACGGCCAAAAAACTCGCGAGGGAGAAGGGCTGGGTCGTCGTTGAGGACTCCGGTAGGGGCTGGAGAAGGGTGGTGCCGAGCCCTGACCCCAAGGGGCACGTCGAGGCCCCCGTAATCCAGGATCTCGTCGAGAAGGGCTTCATAGTCATCGCGAGCGGCGGCGGTGGCGTTCCGGTCGTCGAGGAGGACGGAAGGCTGAAGGGCGTTGAGGCGGTTATAGACAAGGATTTGGCCGGTGAGAGGCTTGCCGAGGAGGTTGAGGCGGATATCTTCATGATTCTTACCGACGTCAACGGCGCGGCAATAAACTTCGGAAAGCCGGACGAGAGGTGGCTCGGAAAGGTTACGGTTGAGGAGCTGAAGAAATACTACGCGGAAGGCCACTTCAAGAAGGGAAGCATGGGGCCGAAGGTTTTAGCCGTTATCAGGTTCGTCGAGTGGGGAGGTGAGAGGGGGATCATAGCCTCGCTCGATAAAGCGGTGGAGGCCCTTGAGGGGAAGACCGGGACGCAGGTTCTGCCCTGATCTATATTTTCTATCGTTAGCTATTTAGCCTATATGGCTGTCTATATTCTACTGCGGCAAGGTATTTATTTTCTCTTCCTCAGCTTCCCCCGGTGGGGGACATGGATCCATGGTTGCTCGTCACGATCGTCGTCGGTTTCGCGATGGCCTGGGCGATTGGTGCCAACGATGCCGCGAACTCCATGAGCACCGCCGTTGGGGCGGGCGCGATAACGGCAAAGCAGGCCGTTTTGATAGCTGGAGTTCTTGAGTTCACCGGTGCTTATTTCTTCGGGAAGAGCGTTACGGAGACGATACGCAAGGGCATTATCTACCCGGACAGGATAACGGACCCGAACGTTCTCATCTACGGTTCGGTTGCGGCCCTGCTCGCCGCGACCGTATGGCTGATAATCGCGACCAAGTTCGGCCTTCCGGTTTCAACGACCCATTCGATAATCGGCGGTATAGTCGGCTACGGAATCGTCTACGCGGGGCTTTCCATCGTCAACTGGGGCAAGATGACGCAGGTTGTGCTCAGCTGGATACTCTCCCCGATCGTCGGTGCGGTCATGGCCTACCTCGTGTTCAAGGCTCTGACGAGGAGCATCTTTCAGGCAGAGGATCCAGTTAGGAACTCGCGTATCTGGTCTCCCTTCTGGATCGGGCTGGCCTTCGTGGTCATCGGCACGATGTTCTACCTCAAGGTCCTCCACGGGAAGGACCTCGCGACCGGGGTTGTGAAATACGGCCTTCCAGCCGGTTTTGCAGTTTTTCTGATCCTCTACGCGGTTCTGCGGGTGAGGTTCCCGAGCAGCGATCCATTCATCGGCGTGGAGAGCGTCTTCAAAAGGGTTCAGGTTTTAACATCAGGCTACGTGGCTTTGGCTCACGGTGCGAACGACGTTGCCAACGCCATAGGGCCAGTTGCGGCCGTTTACGCGGTGGCTTCGATGGGACTGAGCGGCATGAAGGTTCCAGTGCCCAGGTGGATTCTGGCCATGGGAGGCCTTGGCATAGCGGTTGGGGTTGCCACCTACGGCTACCGCGTTATGGAGACAGTCGGTAAGAGGATAACGGAGCTGACGAACACTCGCGGCTTTACGATCGACTTCTCGGCCGCAACAGTGGTTCTCGTTGCCAGCTGGCTGGGCCTTCCGATTTCGACCACTCACACCGTCGTCGGGGCGGTCATAGGGATAGGGCTTGCGAGGGGAGTAAAGGCAATAAACAAGGACATCGTGCGTGACATAGTAATTTCGTGGTTCGTGACCGTTCCCGTTGCGGCGGTTATAAGCGCCCTCATCTTCGAGGTTTTGATGCTCGCGGGGTGATCGTATGCAGGTGTGGACGAAGCTCTTCGCGAAGAGCCCCTTCAAACCCCTCATAAAGCACGCGGAAGTGGTCATCGAGACCGTTGAAACCCTTGAGAGGGCCCTCCAGGCGTGGCGTGCCGGAAACTACGGGGAGATGGAGAGGCTCGCGGTTGAGGTCGACCGGCTCGAGGACGTGGCCGACAGGATAAAGGAGGAGATAAGGGACTCGCTCAGTTCGAGGCTCATGATGGCCGTTGCCAGGGAGGACGTGCTCATATACCTCCACATGCAGGACAAGGTTGCCGACGCCGCCGAGGACACCGCCAAGTGGCTGCTCGTGAAGAGACCGGGGGATATACCGGAGGAGATCAAGGACGTGATACTCAGGATGGGGCAGGAGAGCATCAAGGCCGCGAAGCTCGTTTACGAGGCCATAGTCCAGATGGACCGGGTCATAGAGAGCGGCTTTGCCGAGAAGGAGATCGAGAGGGAGTACGGGCTCATCAGGGAGATCGAGGGGGTTGAGAAGAACATAGACGGCCTTGACACCGAGCTGATGAGGCTCGTCTTCAGAAACGAGGACAGGCTGACGTGGGGCGACGGAACCTACATTCTCAACATCGCGAGAACGCTCAGCAACATCTCGGACAAGGCCAAAGACGCCGCCGAGAGGATAAGGCTGATGATGAACAAGTGAGCGCGGAAGAAGAGAAGAACGAAATCAGATCGCTATCATCGTCGAGGTCATCTGGATTTCCGGCATGCGCCTTATCTTTTCCGTTATGAACTGGTCAAGGTCCTTGAGCGTGTCGGTCTCGACCTTAACAACGAGGTCGTACTCGCCGTAAACAACGTAGGCCTCTTTAACCTCTGGCATGGCGAGAAGCTTCTCCATAACCTCCCTTTCCTTTCCAGCGGCCGTAACCATCAAAATAAAAGCCGTCACCATGGGCTATCACCAAAACTATTTTATTGGAGGGGGTATTTAAGGTTATCGAGGGCCATGTTCGACCACCTGATACCCGAGCGCATAAGGGATAACCTCTTCCGGGAGCTTTCGGGGCTTGGAATCGAGGCCCTCCAGCCGTACTCCAAGGGCACGACCAGCGTCGTTTTTCTCGGGAGGCTCGGGGAAAAGAGGGTAATCGTCAAGCTCCAGAGGCCGGATTCACCCAGGGACAACTTCTCGAGGGAAGCTGGAATACTCGAGGCCATAGCACCCTTCGGGGTTTCACCCCCGCTCATCACACGGGGCAGGATAGAGAATCTGAGCTACATCGTTCGAGAGTTCGCTGAGGGGGAGCCGATCCTTTACGCCGAGGTCGAGAAGAGGCACCTCTTCCAGATAGCGGAGAAAACTGCCTTACTTGACAGGCTTTACCTCGATCACGGCCAGATCCAGGGGGGCAAGCACATCATAATCGGCGATCGCGTTTACATCATCGACTTCGAGAAGGCCAACTGGAGGAAGCCCAACAACCTGACCTCGGCGATGGCAATGCTCTTCATAGGGAAGAACGCGATATCCAGGAGGCTTTATGAGAGGTTCAACCTCGACGAGAGCTTTCGAGAGGCTATGAAAAGCGCCCTTAGACTCTACAAGAGGGAGGGGAAGCTCTCAGCCGTGCTGGACGTTCTGGCCACCCTTTGAGCGTCTCATCCTGTCGTGGAGAGCCGCTATGACCGGCACGACTATCGCGAGCGTTATTAAGCCAGCCCTTGGATCCCAGAAGTAGTCGAAGCCCAGTATGACCGCTATGGCTATTCCGATCATCACGAAGAGGTCCCTGTCGTAGAGCCTCGACTTCGCGAGGATGTTCTGCTCCCTCGCTATGTAGGCGAGATAAACGGGAATTCCCATCGCCGCGAAGACAACCCCCCAGTACGTCCTCAGCGCGAGCGAGAGCAGCAGTCCCGTGCTGAATATCACCGCAACGGCCGTTGTTTCCTTCATCGCCCTCACCTTCCAGCGTTATCGGCGGGCTCTTTTTAAAGGTTCCCATGTCCATTGATGTTCATCGGGGTTAAGCTTATATACCTCGGCGCTTATCATAACACGGTGATAGCGTTATGAGCGGTATCGAATGGAACGAGAAGACCTTTTCTCGGTTCGCCTACGTGAACGACCCGAGGATCGAAGGCTCGAAAGTAGCCTACACCCTGACCAAGGTGAACATGAAGGACAACAGGTACGAGAGCACTGTAGTCGTTGAGGACCTTGAGACCGGCTCAAAGCGCTTCATCGAGAACGCCTCCATGCCGAGACTCTCGCCGGACGGCAGAAAGCTCGCCTTCACGAGGCCCAACGAGGAGAAGAAGGAAACAGAGGTCTGGGTTGCCGAGCTTGAGACTCTCTCGGCTAAGAAGGTTCTCTCGGCCAAGAACATTCGCTCCCTCCAGTGGAACGACGACTCAAGGAGGCTTCTGGTGGTCGGCTTCAAGAGGCACGACGATGACGACTTCGTCTTCGACGACGACGTTCCCTTCTGGTTCGACAGTATGGGCTTCCTCGACGGCGAGAAGACGACCTTCTGGGTCCTCGACACCGAGGCCGAAGAGGTTATAGAAGAGTTCGAGAAGCCCCGCTTTAGCTCCGGCCTCTGGCACGGGGATGGAATACTCATCAACGTCCCGCACCGCGAGGACGGCAAGCCGGCCCTCTTCAAGTTCTACGACATCTACCTCTGGAAGGACGGAAACGAGGAGAAGCTCTTCGAGCGCGTTTCCCTCAGGGCCGTTGATTCCGACGGAAAAGCTATCCTCCTGAGCGGCAAGAGGGAAAAGAAGTTCATGAGCGAGCACGACTGGCTTTACATCTACGACGGCGAGCTCAAGCCCGTCTACGAGGGCCCGCTCGACGTCTGGGGTGCGAAGCTAACGGAAGGCAAGGTCTACTTCCTGACGCCAGACGCTGGCAGCGTTCACCTCTGGCTCTGGGACGGTAAAGCTGAGAGGGTCGTCGTTGGCGACCACTGGATTTACGGCTTGGATGCCAGCAACGGAAAGGCACTGCTCCTCATAATGACGGCAACGAGGATAGGCGAGCTCTACCTCTACGACGGCGAGCTCAAGCAGGTCACCGACTACAACGGGCCAATATTCAGGAAGCTCAAGACTTTCGAGCCGAGGCACTTCAGGTTCGGGAGCAAGGACCTTGAGATAGACGGCTGGTACCTCAAACCGGAGCTCAAGGAGGACGAGAAGGCCCCTGTGATAGTCTCCGTCCACGGCGGGCCGAAGGGAATGTACGGCCACCGCTTCGTCTACGAGATGCAGCTGATGGCGAACAAGGGCTACTACGTTGTCTACGTCAACCCGCGCGGCAGCGACGGCTACAGCGAAGACTTCGCGCTCCGCGTCCTCCAGAGAACCGGCCTGGAGGACTTCGAGGACATAATGGCAGGAATAGAGGAGTTCTTCAAGCTCGAGCCTCAGGCCGACAGGGAGAGGGTTGGCATAACGGGAATAAGCTACGGCGGATTCATGACCAACTGGGCGCTAACGCAGAGCGACCTCTTCAAGGCCGGAATCAGCGAGAACGGCATAAGCTACTGGCTGACAAGTTATGCCTTCTCGGACATCGGCCTCTGGTTCGACGTCGAGGTCATCGGCCCGAACCCACTCGAAAACGAGAACTACCGGAAGCTCAGCCCGCTGTTCTACGCGAAGAACGTGAAGGCCCCGATACTGCTTATACACTCGCTCGAGGACTACCGCTGTCCGCTCGACCAGAGCCTGATGTTCTACAACGTGCTCAAGGACCTCGGCAAGGAGGCCTACATAGCTGTCTTCAAGAGGGGCCCGCACGGCCACAGCATCCGCGGAAGCCCGAAGCACCGCTCGAAGCGCTACAAGCTCTTCATCGAGTTCTTCGAGAGGAAGCTTAGAAAGTACGAGGAGGGCTTCGACGTCGAGAAGATACTGAAGTCCGGGAAGGAGTGATCCCCTTTTCTCAACTTTCTTCAGAAAGAGCTATATACCGCTTCTCGGAACTGGGTAGAGGTGAATCTCCATGAGGGCAAAGTTTGCTTTAGCCCTGCTCCTGATAGGCCTGGTCGTGATCTCCGCCGGCTGTATCGGGGGCGGCTCCAAAGAGGGCACTCCAACGAGCTCATCGACCAGCTCTCAGGCCCAGACAACGAGCACTTCCTCCGCCCCGACAACTACAACAACCACAACGACGTCTCAGCAGACCACAACCACAACCTCAACGCCCTCCGTTCCGAGGGTACCGATAGGTGAAATAGGAAACTACGTCGGAAAGAACGTCAGCGTTGAGGGCCTTCTCCTCGGCCTCTCCTACGACTCAGCGAACCACGTCTACGTTATATCGATCGGCGAAAACGGGGCAAAGGTAAACGTCACGGCGAAGCGTGAGCTCCTGTCCGTTCTCAACCCGCTCGAGGTCGGCGTTGGCTCAAAGATCCTCGTTACCGGCGAGGTGAAGTCCCGGGAGCAGCTCTCGGCCGGTGAAATCGAGGTCGTGGAGAAGAAGGCCCCAACGATCAGCAAGATCAAGGACCTCTCCGCCGGCATGCTCGGGAAGATCGTCGTCATCGAGGGCAACATCGTCAGCACGAAGAAGATAGGCTCAAACCTCAAGCTGACCGTCACCGACGGAACCGGTGAGATAGCCATCTTCATTCCGGGATCCGTTGTCAAGGAGCTCTCAAACGAGACCCTCTCCGGCCTGAAGGAGGGCCTCGGCGTTAAGATAGGCGGCTACATCGACGAGTACAAGGGGACACTTGAGGTTATCCCGTACGTTCCAGAGGGAATAGTTGCCTACGGAAAGCCCCTCGAGATAGAGACGACAACCACAACGACAACAACCTCTCAGCAGACCACGACGACCACCCAGACTGAAGTCCAGTGGGTTACGGTTTCCGGCCTCTCCTCGGCCAGCGGCACGGTTCAGCTCAACGCCACCTGGGTCAGGCTCTACTACTCCAAGCCGAACTACCTCATTGAAGTTTCCGACGACACCGGGAAGGCGAACCTCACGGCGGAGAGGGAGCTCCTCCCGAACCCTGTAAAGGCCGGAACGGGAAGCGTGCTCCACCTGGTAGTCGATGCCTCCTCGATGAAGGTTCTCAACCTCACCGTCGTCAGCCCGCAGCCGTCGCCGCTCCTCAGCACGGCCAACGTTACCACAGAACTCCTCGGAAAGACCGTCGTCGTTCAGGGAACCGTTTCGGACTTCAAGACCCTCGGCGCGAACCTTAAGTTCCTCGTCGTTGACGGCAGCGGCAACATAACCGTCTTCGTGCCTTCCTCAGTCGCTTCCAAGCTGCCGGAGGACGTGAAGTCAAAGCTCCAGAACGGGGTCACCGTTGAGATCGGCGGCTACGTTACGGAGTACAAGGGCACGATAGAGATCATACCCTACTCCGTCGAGGGCATCGAGATACTGACCTGACCCTTTCATTTTTTCGCTGGTCAGGGTTATACACGAAACTGTTAAAAGCCCGGCCCTTCTACTCCCTTGCTACGTCCCGAAATCCCGAAAGTTGGGGGGTGTTAGCGTGACCTCAAACGGCTCAAATGGAAATCCCGACTCCAGAAAGGAGGAAAAGAAGCTTTACTATCACGGACTCAAGGAGCAGAAGAAGATCGACGTCTCGAAGCTGAAGTACGTTTCCCTCGTCATAGCTGTCCTCGGCGTCGCCCTGATCCTCATAGCGGCCCAGGGCGCCCAGGCTCCGATGGCGAAGATAAGCGACGTCTACGGCAACTACCTGATGAACTACGCCGTCGTTAGGGTGGAAGGAAACGTTGTGAGCGTTCCCTACGTATCCGAAACCGGCGGCAAGCTGAGCGTTACCTTCTCCGTCAACGATGGCACGGGCTCGATCGACATCAGGGTTTATTCCCCGCTGGCGGAAAAGCTCATCGAGGAGGGGAAGGTTCCCTTCCCCGGCGACAGGATCGAGGCGGAAATCCAGCTCCGCGTGAGGGAGACCTACACCTACGGAATGCTCCAGTATCTGGATGGGCTTAAGTTCATAAGCAAAGCCTACTCCAGCAATCCGCCCAAGGTAACGACCCTCACCGAGAAGATGGCCAACGAGTACGTCTACACCGAGGGCCTCGTTACGTCCCTCAACAACGTCAGCAGCGGGATCCTGATGGAGGTTGACACGGGCTCGGGCAAAGTTACCGTTCTCATCCCCAAGGTTCTCCTCGTCGTTGGAAAGGCCCCCGAGGTTGCCCTCGGCGATCAGGTCAAGGCAGCGGGAGTGGTTTACCTCTACAAGGGCAGCTCGCCCGAGATCGTCGTGAGGGATCTTAAGGACTTCAGGGTGATGGGAGCCCAGCAGGTTCCGCAGGTTTCGCTGAACGAGCTCAAGGACCACGTCGGGGAGACCGTTTCGGTCGAGGCCACGCTCGAGAAGATAACCTACAAGTCCGGGCAATACCTCGTCACCGTCAGCGACGGAGGCGTTTCGGCCGTTCTGTACACCTCAAGGGACGTGCTGGCCGAGATAAACCCGTTCCAGGCCGGTTCAGGATCGAGGATCAAGGCCATTGGCCTCGTTGGCGACAACGGCACGCTCAAGGTCTCGAAGTTCGAGGTTATCAACCCGGTCAGGCCCGAGCTGAGCAAGATCAAGGACCTCTCCGCCGACATGCTCGGAAGGATAGTGGTTGTGGAGGGCAACGTGGTGAGCACTGCCAACGTTGGCTCGAACCTCAAGCTCGTCATCAGCGATGGAACAGGCGAGATAGCCGTCTTCATTCCGGGATCCGTTGTCAAGGAGCTCGACGAGAACGTGAAGGGCCAGCTCAAGGCCGGACTCGGCGTCAAGGTCGCCGGCTACCTCGACGAGTACAGGGGAACGCTCGAGGTCATACCCTACACCCCTGACGCCATAGTCGCCTACGGAAAGCCAATCGGCGGAACGACCGAAACTACGACCCCCAACCAGGGCCAGGGCGGAAACGGAACGATAACACTCTCCGAACTCTCCTCTGCAAGCGGCACCGTTAAGCTGAAGGTGAAGTGGGAGGCCGTTTACTACTCCAAGCCGAACTACCTCATTGAGGTCTCCGACGACACCGGAAAGGCGAACCTCACGGTTCCGCGCGACATGATACCCAACCCGCTCAAGGCCGGAACTGGAAGCGAGCTCGAGATAACCTACAACGCCGACGATTCCAAGGTCGTTTCGATTGACGTCGTCAAGGCCGTTGCCTCACCCCTGGTCGAGACCGGGAAGGTTTCCAAGGACATGCTCGGAAAGACCGTCGTCGTTCAGGGAACGGTTAAGAGCGTCTACACGGGGAGTTTCTTCGTCAAGCTCACGATAGACGACGGAAGCGGCGAGCTCGTCGTCTTCATTCCAAAGAGCGTTCTTGGCGACAAGACCTTCAGCGAGGGGGACACCGTGAAGATCGGCGGCTACGTTACGGAGTATAGGGGAACCTTTGAGGTCGTTCCATACAGGGGAGACGCGGTGATCAAGGAGTGAGGTGATGCCCATGGTTCCCCTCTCCGAGATCCTGGTCTGGTCGCTCGCCGGGGTGCTCTTTGGGGCGGTCATCTCCTGGATCCCCGGCTTTCACATCTTCAACATCATGGCCCTACTCGTTGCGGTCTTCGGCGTCGGCGAGCTGATGCCGGTTCAGGCCTTTCCGTTCTTCGCGATCGGCGCGATAGTCGCCTACGCCTACGTGAGCGCGATATCGAGCGTCTACTTCAGCGTCGCCGACGAGAGCGCGGTCTTCCTCCTCTTCCCAACCCAGCGCTACCTGCTTCTCGGCAGGGGACACGAGGCCGTGCTGCTATACCTAATTGGCGCGGTTGCCGGGACGCTGATACTCGTGCTCAGCGCCCTCTTCATCTTCCCCAAGGTCCTCCCGCCGATCTACCAGGCGACCAGCCCCTACATAACCTACTTCCTCACCGCCATAGTGGTCTTCATGTTCATGAGCGAGTGGCCCAAGGAGGGCGACCGCGGTAAAACGCCCCTCCAGAGACTCTGGTTAGCTTGGAGGCAGATACTCGGCGGAATGCTGGTGTTCTTCCTCTCGGGCGTCCTCGGCTTCGCGGTCATGAACACCAATCTGCTTCCCTCAACCAGCGCCTACACCCGCTTAACGCCGATGTTCATAGGCTTCTTCGGAATGTCGTGGGTTCTCCTCAACATCCTCTCCAACCCGCCGATGCTCCCGCAGAAGGTCGACGACAAGGTCGAGAGCAGCGTTTACAACACCCTCAAGGCGAGCTTTGGAGGGGCCTTAGGAGGCACGATAGCGGCCGTTTACCCGATAATCACTGGAGGTATGGGGGCTCTCATAGCGGGCCACATAACCAGCCAGCGCGGTGATGACGCCTTCATCATCAGCCAGGGCGTCAACAGGGTGATCTACTACGTTGGCGCCTTCACGCTCCTCTTCCTGCCGAACCTCAGGCTGACGAGGGGGGCGGCGGCGTGGCTGGTGAGCTCGGTCTACACGCCGAAGAGCTACGCCGAGTACCTCGCGGCCATAGGCGTCATCCTGCTCAGCGCGGGGATAAGCTTCGTGTTCACCTACTACCTCTCCAGGCTCATAGCTAAGAGCTTCACGGTGGTCCACATCAGAAAGCTCTCCTACGTCGTTGCGGTGGTTCTCATAGTGATCTCCTACGTCCTCACCGGCCCGATGGGTGTGCTTGTCCTCTTCGTCTCGACTGCCATAGGCATGATGGCGGCTGCCTTCAACACGAGGAGGAGCTACTGCCTCGGCGGCCTCGTCCTGCCCGTGCTGATAAGCATGACCGGGCACACCGGCGAGTTCATGCATCTCCTTGGTCTGGGGTGATGCGGAATGAGGGGCTTTACCCACTACATCTCTGGTCTCGCCGCTGCGACCTTCTTCCCCTCGCTGGTGTCCGACCTCAGGATGGGGATCCTGCTCCCGGTAATAGCGGCTGCCGCCGCCTACTTCCCGGACTTCGTCGATTTCAAGTTCGGGAAGTTCTTCGCCAGGAGGGACTACGAGATCGATCCCGCTCCCTGGGACGAGAAGAAGCACTACGCTCCGAAGCTCGTGAAGATAAAGGAGCTGAGCGAGAAGAACCGCTACCAGTTCTTCGCCATCGAGGGAAAGGTCGAGGAGATACTGACGAGGGGTTCCGGAACCGTTACCTACACAATCCTCGACGAGAACGGCGAGCAGAGGACCGTTGAGGAGGAGTACAACAGCATCGTCTTCGTCCTCAACGACGGAACCGGAAGGATAACCGTCGAGGCCGTTGGGGACGACTACAAGTTCTTCGAGGAGGAGTTCGGTCAGATCGAGGAGGGCAAGGAGATCCTCGTCTTCGGCTACGTTGACGTGGACGAGGTCGATAACGAGCTCCGCTTCGTCGTCAGCGACGCCCCTCACCCACAGGGCATAGCCGAGACAATAGCCAGAGCAATAGAGGAGGCCTACCACGGGGGCGAGAGGATAGTCAAGATCCACAACATCCGCCTTCCGGGGGACGTTTACAGGCAGTTCTTCGTTCATCTCGATCCGCCGAAGAGGGAAGTTCGCGTTGAGATGGGGCCGATAGTAACGCCCGGTGGCGTGGCGATAACGGACAAGCCGCCCGAGTACAGGCGCTACGGAATAGCGAAGGTGAACGTTCCCTTCATCAAGACCTATCCGAAGCCAACCCGCGTGGATTCCTTCTCCGGCCCGGAGATAGCCTTCAGGAGGGCAAAGTTCAACGGTAAAACGGTCGTCAAGGACCGTTTCCTGCCCTGGCACCACGGCTTCAGCCACTCGCTCACGATGGGCATCATAATAGGTGCAGTTGTCTACGCGATATTCAAGTTACTTGGCTACAACCACGCCACTGACTTGGCTTTGGCCTCGATGATCGGCCAGTGGCTGCACGTCTTCGAGGACCAGCTCGGCTTCATGGGGAGCAATCTGCTGCCTCCGATCACAAAGGACGTCATTCCGGGCTTCAAGCTCGGCGAGAGCGGCAGCGGCTTGACGAACTTCTCCACAGCCTGGCTGATGATAGCCTTCATGATCTGGAACTTCAACCGCTTCACCGAACCGAGGCCGATCCCGATAGGCGATGCAAAGCTCCTCCTGCTCCTGATATGGCCCTCGATAATAGGCTTTGGCATAGCGATAGCGAAGAGCTTCAAGCTGAGGAAGGAGATAGCCCAGCTCATGGACTACTACACGAACCTCGAAGCCTTTGAGGAGCTGGAGGAGGTCGGAGGGATTTAGTTCTTCCCTCCTTTGTTTTCCGGCTTTCTCGCAACGACTCCAAGCGCCTCTTCGACCCTTTTAACGCCGACGAAGCCCGCCCTCCTCAACCGCTCCATGACACCCTTCTGGAGGTCCTTTCTGCGGTATTTCTTCCCTGGATTGCCGACGTAATGGAAGAGCCTCCCTCCGGGCTTTAGAACCCTGAAAAGCTCGCGGTAGAACTCCTCCGAGTAGAGCTGGCCGGCTAAGGAAAAGCGCGGCGGATCGTGGATTACGACATCGAAGCTCTCGTCCTTAAAGCGCTTCACGACCTCGAAGGCGTCGCCGTGGATCACCTGGATTCTACCGCCCGTGAAGAGCTCCCTGCTCCAGGGGTTTATCCTGGCAAGCTCGATGACGTTTTTGTCCTTCTCGATCGTTATTACGTAGGCCCCCCTCTTCGAGGCCTCTATTGCCGTGTAGCCGAGCCCCATGCAGGTGTCTAAGACCGTCTCGCCCTCCTTCGGCTTAACCGCGTTCACCTTGTTCCTCGTGTCCTGGAGCGGGTTTACCCCCTTCGTCCTGTGCATCCTGATGCCGTTTATCTCAATCGTCGGCGGAATCGTCGGCACGAGCTTGTAGAAGTGCTCTCCGGCGATGGCCGCCTTGTAGACACCTTTCCTGATGAAGTAGACGTTCTCCGCGTCCCTCGCGATCCTCTCTATGATCTCTCTGGAAACCCTCGTTCCGTCGGGGAAGACGAACTCGTCCCCTTCCCTCTTCACCTCCCACGTTCTGCCGGTCTTTCGCAGATCGAGGTTTACCCTGACCGAGTTCCTGGAGGTCAGCAGGAGTCTCGCCTCCCTGGAGGTCAGGTAGTAGATCTCCTCCATTTCCGCACCCCTGGACCGTAGATGGCAAAGGTTTAATACGTTGCCGCCCAACTATTCAGTGATGAACATGCCCTTCGCCGACAGGATCTCGACCGGGATCTCGGGACTGGACGAGCTCATAGAGGGTGGCCTAATCCCGGGTAAGGTGTACCTCATAACCGGCCCTCCCGGCAGCGGGAAGACGACGATGGGCATGCACTTCCTCATAGACGGCGCTAAGAGGAACGAAAAGGTTGCCTACGTTTCCCTCGTGCAGGATCCCAACGAGGCAGTGAAGGACATGATACGCTTCGATCCATCGGTCCAGGTTTACGCCGGTACGAAAAGGCTCCTGCTCTTTGACCTGGGCCCCGTTCTCTGGAGGGAATCGGCGCACGTTCCTACCTGGAGAAGCGTCCTTCTGCGGATAAGGGAGATAGCGGAGGACGAGCGGATTTCACGCCTTGTCATCGATCCGCTCACGGCCATAGAGTTCTCGATGGAGAACCCTGCCGAGAAGAAGGCCGAGCTCGCCCGCTTCGTCCGCGGTCTCGAGGATCTTGGCGTTACCACCTACCTCATAGCCGAGATGACCGACCTCAACCGCTATACCGAGGAGCACTACCTCGTCAGCGGCGTCATAATGCTCCACTACTTCCTGCTCGAGAAGAAGATGGTCAGGGCCGTTCAGATCCTGAAAATGAGAAGGACGAAGCACGAGACCGGCCTTTTCCTGATGGAGTTCACCCAGAGGGGCCTTGTCGTTCAGCGGAGGAGCCCCTTTGAGGCGGTTTAGCCCTTCAGCTTTTCGAATCCTCCGTCGCGGAACGCTATGACCCCTTCGGCGGTCTCCTCGAGGAGCCCCCTGAGTTCCGGGGGTGCAACGTCCCTGTTGATGAGGTAGACTGCCGAGTACGGGGCGGTGAGTTCCGCCGCGGCCCTGTTGGCTATCGTCAGGATGATCCTCGCCGGATCCCTGTGGAACCTCGGAATCCTCTCCATCCCGAAGTAGAGGACGACCTTTGGGGATTCGCCCTTCAGTATTCCGTCGAGCTTTCTTAGAAAGACCGCGGGTTCGTTGTAGACGTCAAGCGTCGCTATTGTCTTCCCCCACTCGACCCTTCCCCCGATCTTCACGACCCGGGGCTGTTCTTCAACGTCCCATTCCATGGCCTCAAGGTGCTTTCCAACGACCATTCCCGTGTCCGCAACGTCCACAACGAGAACGTTCCCCGCCCTGAGGTCGTCGATGGCAGAACCGAGAACCAGCTCCGGATGGTCTTTGGAGCCGTACTCCACCAGCAGAAGTCCGCTCTCGATCTGGAGCAGGCTGAAGGGCGTCTTGGTGACCCTGGCCTCTCCGCTCAGCTCGAGGACGTAGTGCTTCTCGCCCTCAAGGTTCTTCAGCACGTACTCGTTTGCAACCGCCCTGTTTATGAAGAGGAAGGTGTACTTGCCCCCCGGCGCTATGAGGGGCCTCTCGATGATCTCGAAGTACATCTCGACCTTTCTCAGATCGTTCTGAAACGGCAGTATGAACTTCTCCATGCCGAGAACTATTATCGCCTTTGGCCTTTCGTCCGCCTCAAAGAAGGGCCTGACCGTTTTCGAGTACTGAACCTGATGGTAGGTGAACTCGCTGGGTTCGGAGGGTATGAAGACCTCCCCGATGACGTTTCCCAGCTTTATCCTTCCGCCTTCCTTGACCACCGTCAGCTTTTCAACGGGCAGGTGAAGACCGCGCCGCTTCAGATGCTCGTTGAACGTGTGTAGAGTATCGAGAACGTCCACAACCAGAACCGGAACGTCCCGCTCAAGGAAGTGCTCCACGATCCTGTGGAAAGCCATCTCCGGCGACGAGGTGGGCTCGTACTCAATGAGGGCTATCTCCCCGGTTTTCATCTCCCCGAGCAGCTCGTCTATCATCTCCACACCTCACCCCACTACTTCTTCAAAAACCCTCTTAAAGTTCCCGTACGCTATCGCCTCCACCTCCCTCTCGCTCAGCCTCTCTCCGAGCAGCTCAAGAAGGCGCGGTATTCCCGCTTCGTTTTCGAGGCCTTTGACGACCTTTCCGCTCCAGCCCTCGAGGTAGTAGATGAAGTCGAAACCGAGCCCAACGCTCCTGTGGCCTATGAGATCGACCATGTAGAGGATGTGCTCGACGTACCTCTCTACCGTTGGGTTGCTCTCGTCCACGAAGCCCGGAATGGCAACCGCCCCGACGACCCCGTTTCTCTCAGCTATTGCCTTCAGCTGCTCGTCGGTCAGGTTCCTCGGGTTGTCGCACAGTTTTCTCGCGTTTGAGTGCGACGCTATCACCGGGAAGGAGGTCAGCTCAAGGGCGTCCCAGAAGCCGGCCTCGTTTATGTGGCTCAGATCGAGCAGAATGCCCAGTTCCTCCGCCTTTCCAACGACCTCCGCTCCGAAGTTCGTTAGCCCGCCGTTGGTCCGCTCAAAGACTCCATCGCCTATCTGGTTCCTGAGGCTCCACGTGAGGGTCAGAACCCTGAGCCCGAGGCTGTGGAAGACCTCCAGAACGTCGAGGCTCTCTATCGGCTCTCCCCCCTCCATTCCGAGCCACAGAGCGGCCCTTCCTTCCTTTATGGCGTTCTCCATGCCCTCGACAGAGGTTACCATTTCGAGCCTTGAGCTCTCGGCAACGTCTTTTTTGAGCCTCATAACGGCCTCGAGACCGTAGCGCAGGGCAATGGGCCTCTTGTCCACGGGCGTCCAGACGGACATAACCCTGGCCTTCACGTAATCACCGAAGAACTCCTCAAAGCGGGACTCGAGGATCCCGGTCTTGCCCTTCCCCCTCTCCCTCCAGACGAGGGTGGGGAGGTCCGAGTGGGCGTCGAAAACCCATATCATATCTCCCACCTGCTCTCCTCCTCAATCCTAGCTATCTCCTCGAGGAGCCTTGCCTTCAGCATGGAGTTCCCTATGAGCTTGGCAACCTCCCTTGCCTCGGGAAAGTCCTTTCTCTCGGCCAGCTTAAGCGAGATGGCCGCGAGGGCATCGTCCCTCTTCTCCGGATCCTTGATGTCCACGGCAAAGCGGAGGGCCTTCTCAAGCTCCCCCATGCCGCTCAGTATCGCGGCCGCCCTCTGGACGTTGGTTTCCGAGAGGCCTATCCTCTCGAAGAGCTTGAAGGCCCCCTCGAGCACGTCGAGGTACTCGGGAACGCCTATCTGCTTCAGCCAGCTCGCCATCTCGAGCATCGCTATGAACCTCTCCTGAGGATCTTTGTAGAGCTTCTCCATGAGCTTGAGGGCGTAGTGGTACCTGCCCTCCAGCAGGGCCGCCCTGACCTCGGGCGGGCCATGATAGTAGAGTGTTTTAGCCATCTTCAGCTTCTTCTCCACGTCCGCGGCCCTGTGGCTTATCCTGAGCTTGTCGAAGATGTCGTAGGCCATCTCGTAGAACCTTATGGCCTCTCGCGAGTCGAGGCTGTCGCCGGCGCTCTCGATGAGGCCGGCTATCTCTGTTATTACGTCGAGCTTCGTCCGGTAGTCCATCTCGGCGGAGATGACCGCGTCAAAGGCCTCGTTGAAGGTTTCAATGGCCTCCTCCGTCAGGCCTGTGAGGGCCAGGTTCTGGGCCAGAACGGCCATCGCTATTGCCCTCTCTCCCTCGTCCCTTATCCTCGCTATCTCCTCGGCCGCCCTGTCGAAGAACTCCGTTGACTCGTCTCCGTTTCCTATGGCCGCGTGGAAGCGGGCGAGTTTTGAGTAGATGTAGGCCCTGTCCCCGGGGTCTTTGATCTTCTTGAGGGCCCTTTCTATCTCCTCGAGGAGAAGGGGGACCATGTCCTTCCGCTCGTCCTTCGCCCTGAATGCCACTTCCAGAAGCGCGTCGGCCCGCTCAAAGGGGTCCTCTATCTCCCCGGCGGCCCTCACGGCCTCCTCAAAGAGGCCCTTAGAAGCGAGCACGAGTATATCATCGTACGAACTCATACTCATCACTATTGTCTTGTTTACCCCACAACAGTTTATAAGGGTTCTCGGGAATTCACGATGGTGGTGCGATGCTGACGCTCGCGCTCTACAACACCTACGATGCCAGGAAACTCCACGAGGCTCACCTCAGGGCCATAGCGAGGGCAGGTCCGATAGCTTATGCCTTCGGCTTCCACCTGGCCCTCGTCGGTTTTCCGCTCGAAGGAAAACCCATAGAGGTCGCCGAGGAGGTTTCTTCCCACACCACGATCGGTGAGGGGGGAACCTACCTTCTCGAACTCGCCAGGAGAAACCGCTTCCACCTCCTCGACTTTCCGAGGAAGGGCTTCCCCCCTCAGTTTGGAACCGTCGTGGCGACCACAAGAAAACCCGAGGAAGAAAAGGAGATCTCACCGCTCGAACTTGCCGAGAGGGCCTTCAGGGGCGAGAGCTTTATCCTGCTCGTCGGCCTCGGCAGGCACGGTCTTCCGGGGGAAATCTTTAAGTTGGCACGTCATCATATGGACATAACGGGTGAGAGAATAAGCCTCGAAACCTGCACCGCGATAGGTGCAATCCCCGCGAGGATAAGAACGCTCATGGAGGCGCTGAAATGGATGAGGGCTGGAAAAAGGACGTAGCGTGGTTTTTCATTGCGATTCTCATAGTGGCCGGCATAAACTACGGCCTCAAGATCGTTATGCACACTGATTCCCCCCTCGTCATCGTCATAAGCGGCTCTATGGAGCCGGTCTTCTACAGGGGAGACGTCGTTCTCCTCCGTTCGGTCCCGCCGAGTGACATTCACGTGGGGGACGTCATCGTGTACAACGCCCCCATGTACAGCTACCCGATAATCCACAGGGTTAGGGAGATCAAGACCGTCGACCTCGGCGGGAAGGTCGAGAGGTGCTTCGTCACCTGGGGCGACAACAATCCTGTCCCGGATTGGGGCGAGTACAGGCTCTATCCAACGCCCTACGGTGGAGTCCCGTGCGTTCCGGCTTATGCCGTCGATGCAAAGGCCGTGATGGTCTTTCCGAAGATAGGCCTGATCCCCCTCTGGATAAGGGAGCACCTTTAGCGGGATGATGTGAGGGTAGGTAGCTGAGCTGTGATGAGCTAATCGGCCCCTGACCAACAGCCCTTTCTGACGAAAGCGCTGGCGGAAGGAGGGCGTGCAACTAGACTTCCCTTTCTTTTTTGGGATTATTTTCGACCGGCACTTTCACAGTGTTTCACTCTTCTCAAGGCGTCCGAAGGACGCCAGAATAAATGTGAAACTGTTCAAGAGCTGGTTTTGTTGTTAAATCCCCTCTTCAAGGGGGAGTTTTAGAGTGCACGCTTTAGCCTTCCCCTTCAATATTACTTTTGGTGAAGCTTTTTCCAAAAGCTTCCTGTACTCTCAAACCCCCGAGTGGGGCTTCGCCCCACAACCCCGTTTTCTTCCAAACCTCCGGGGGGCTAACGCCCCCACACCCCCAAGAAATCTGCCTAACAAATTCTCAATAAAATCTGCCGCAAGGAGCTACAAACTTTTGGTGGAGCTTTTTCTAAAAGCTTCCCGACTCTCAAACCTCGGGTGCGGGACTTCGCCCTACGTTAAGAAACTTTGCCCGGCAAAGTTTCATCAAAGTCGGTATGCCCCTTGAATGGCTTGTTCTCGGGAGAGTTTACTTCCAAACTTGCCAGTTTTAAGCGTGTTTTCTCCCGTTAGCGCCCTCCGGGCGCCTTTTTAAGTTAAACACCCTCTAAGAGATATTGTGAGTGTAAATCTAAATCCATTGACAGTTTAATCACGCATGCAACTTTTCTTTTGCATCTATATAGTTTAGTTAAACCATTTTGGTCAAGCTTTGCGAAAGCAAAGGTTGCTCAGTGGTGACCGCTCTCATCACCCCTCAGGAGGGCTTGGGCGTCATCATCGCTGGGCTTAAAAACTCACCGAACTTTTTAACCCTGGTGGTGGCCATGCGCTTCATCCCGCTCATCGTTGCCAGACCGGAGGTTCAGATGGCGATAGACGAGGCGATAATGCTGGCAAGGATTGAGGGAAGGGTTCCCGACACGGTAAGGCTCTACGCCTTCTCGCCGAGTTCCGTAACGATAGGTCGCTTCCAGAGCGTGAGGCATGATGTAAACCTCGACGAAGCTAAAAGGCTCGGCATTCCCGTCGTGCGCAGGATAACCGGCGGAGGAAGCGTCTTCCACGACGAGTTCGGCGAGATAACCTACTCGGTCGTCGTCGGCGAGAACTTTCATCCGGCTTTGAAGAACGTTGAGACGAGCTACCGCTATCTGGCGGGCCCACTCGTCGATGCCTTAAACGACCTCGGGCTTAAAGCAGGATTCTCAGGCCTAAACGATATCGTCGCCAACGGGAAGAAGATAAGCGGCTCCGCTCAGACGAGGAGGAAGGGAGTAATCCTTCAGCACGGCACGTTCATGTATGCGACGCGCGTTGAAATCCTCGGAAAAGTCCTGAGAGTCTCCAAGGCGAAGCTCGCTGACAAGGGCGTCTCGAGCATCTGGGAGCGCGTTACGACCCTGGAGCGCGAGGGAATAAAGCTGAACCGCTGGGAGGCCTACGAGCTGTTGAGGGAGAGCTTTTTCAACGCCTTCGAACTTGAAGAGGGCGAGCTGACCGATTACGAACTTGAGCTTGCCGAGGAGCTCATTGAGAAGCGCTACGGTAATCCAGAGTGGAACGAGATGAGGTGAACACCCCATCACTAGTGACGGGCCGTCACTTTTAAAGGTTTCCAGTGCCAAAGCGCTCCTCAAGCTCCGCTTGTGGGTCCTCAGGATTTCCTCAATCTCCTTCAATGTCCTCATGGTTGAGAGTTTGGATTAAGGAGGGATAAAGTTTATGGGAGAAGTCAGCCGCTTGCCTTTTCTCCTGCTCCCTGAAGAGCTCGCGGTAGCGCGGGCAGTTCTCCCCTGGCTGGCGTTAGGGTTTTATACTTAGGCGAGAACAAGAAGTGAGGGAGCTTTATGGGAGTGACCAAGAGCGAGATCGTGGTTGAAGTTCCTAAGGGAATGAGCGTTAGCGAGATTCGGAAGATTGTGAGGGAGATTGTCCTCAGGTACCTTCGAGAGAAGGGTGCGAGTGAGGAGGAGCTGAAAAAGGTGAGGGTTAGAGTGGAGGTGCTTGAGAAGTGAGGGTCCGGGTCAAGGTGTATGGTGGCTCGATTCCGGAGCGGGTTCTTGTGAGGGAGTTAAAGCGTGCGCTTGAGATTAAGAAGACGGCGAGCGAGTTGTATGAACTTCTATCGGAGGAGGAGCTCGATGAAATCAGAAGGGAGGTCTCAAAGAGGAGGGTCTCGTTCAGGGACTTCGGGGATATTGATTGATACGAGTGTTCTGATTGACCTCTACAAGGCCAAAAAGCTCGAAGAATACGCAGGCTCAGCAATCTCGATAGTTACGCTCTTTGAGTTCGTTAGAGGAATTCCAAGTGAAAGAAAGAGAGTAGCAGTTCTGAAGAGATTGGAGAAGCTGTTCAAGGTTGAACCCTTGGACAACGTGATAATCCTCTCTGCCTCGAAGATATACAGGTACCTAAAGGGAAAAGGGAAGCTAATCGATGATGCGGACATAATCATTGGCGCCACTGCGATAGCTAAAGGCTATACAGTGTGGACCACGAACACTGACCATTTTGAGAGAATGCGTGACTTTGGGGTGAAATTGTACAAACCCCGGAAAAGGTGATGGCTTGGGTGTTTACCTCGAGACGCGGGGGATAGATTTCAAAAGAGAGACTCAACCTTAAGAGAAGTGCCAAAACTCCCAAAGTTCTAAATTACTGGTTCTATCCCAAACTCCTCCGTCAGCTCATAGAACAGCTCGTCCTCGCCGAGCTCCTCGCGGAGATTTTCGAAGTTCTTCGTCAGCCTCGGAAGCCTGCCCTTCGAGCGTCTCAGCATCGAGTTGCCGATTTCGAGGGCGAAGCGAAGGTACTCGTCGCCGGCCATTATCTTCCCGTCCCTGCCGAGCGGAGCGGTTAGATACTCGGTGGCGTTTATCTCGACGAGGTAGCGGCTGGAGATTACCTTGAAGGTCGTGTACTTGAAACCGCTGGCGAGGCCCAACTCGTGGAGCCTCTTTGCTTTCTCAAAGTCTTCAGCGACAACGTGGAAAATCGGGGGCTGGCTCTTGAGGAATATCAAGCCCTCTCTGGCCTTTTCAAGGGCCTTCTTTGCCTCGGGAAACGTCATCTCGCGGTGAACCTTAATCAGCCACCTGCTCAGGGGTTTTGCTCCTAAAGCTGGCTCCTCGATGATTCCTATCCTTCCGGAGCACGAGCTCGTTGTGTAGATTCCCCTGATGGAGTTGATGAGCAGGAGGAGATCAATTATGTCCTCATCAACTTTCCCCTCTCTCATCGCCGTGAAGAGACTGACGAGCGCTTCTCGCTTCGCCTTCATTCACCTGCCCCCTGTGAGGTTTTCAATGACCCTTTAATCGCGTCTGATCCCCAATATTGGGTTAATACCGGGTCAGATACCTTCTCTCGCGGCATCTGACGAAAACTTTATAAATCTAACCCGAAAGCTTAAGCTGGACGTGGCCGGGGTGGTGTAGCCTGGTCAGCACAGGGGACTGTGGATCCCCTAGCCCGGGTTCAAATCCCGGCCCCGGCCCCAGAACAGGAACTTTTCTGTGAAGATGCCATTAAAGTATGAATCCTCAAAAGGTTTTGAAGCTCTCTGCAATAGATAATAAAATGGTTCCGTTTAGTATTTTCATGATCCCCCCAGCATCTTCTCCAGCTCCTTAACGGGCCTGAGCTCTGAAACGAGCACGTGGAACGTCTTCTCGTTAATGGCGCTCTTTTCGAGGTTGATTATCACTATCCCCCTGTGCAGGGAAGCCAGGTCCTTGAGCTTCGTCACGAACTTGAGGATCGCCTCGTCCCCGTTTTCGAGCATCAGGTACTCAAGGCAGTCGATGTAAACGACCTTGTCGGTCTCCGTTGATTTCAGGAAGTTGAGTATGCGGTCCAGGAGGTAGGGCAGTCTCCTCGGATCGACTGCGTCATCGTGGCTGACCTTGGAGATCCACACGACCGGAACGAGCTTCAGGCCGAGTTTGGAGCGGAAAACCTCTGGCGGGTCCCTGCTCAGGACGATCGCTGGCAGGTGGAGGCTTTTGACGAGCTTGACGAAGGCCTTTGAAGCCTCGCCCCCGCTGCCCCAGTAGGCCCCGTAGATCGAAGGGTTCAGGGGTTCCGTAACTATCGGTACTATCGTGTACTCGTTGCGGGAGAAGGGCAGGTACACCATTATGGAGGAGACGAAGAGGAGGAGCGCCCCGAGGGTGAGGATAACTGACCTTACATCCGCGACAACTTCATTCTCCCAGAATACGTCCGTTCTCATGAGCACACCCATAAGTTCGGCGAGGGCGACTAAGATAAAAGAGGCCACGAGAACGTTGAAGCTTCGGACGAAGTACCTGCTTCCGAGGTTCCTCTTCGTGTTCTTGCCTATCGAGAGGAGCAGAAAGACTATTCCAAGGGAGAGCAGGAGGACGATCATGTCCCTCACGAAGTAGCCGAGGGAGCAGATCCTGACCATGGTTGCAGATTAAGCGGTCCAATTTTTAACGGTTTCGTGGGTTTTTTAAGGAGTTGGAGGATTTATCCATGGTGATGCACGTGACATGGAAGGAAAGGCTCGGACTGGTGCACATCTACACCGGAAACGGAAAGGGTAAAACAACCGCGGCGTTCGGTCTGGCCGTTAGGATGCTCGGCTCAGGTGGGAAGGTTGCGATAGTCCAGTTCATGAAGGCGCCAAAGGCCTACGGCGAGCAGAAGAAGATTGAGGAGTGTGGAGCCCTGATAGAGTCCTTCGGCCTGCCGAAGTTCGTCCACGGGAAGCCGAGCGAAGAGGACATCGAAGCCGCAAAGAGGGCCCTCGCGAGGGCGAGGGAGCTGGCCTCGAGCGGGGAGTGGGATCTTGTTATTCTCGACGAGGTCTGCGTTGCGCTGGGCTTCAACATGCTCGATACCGAGGAAGTCCGGGAGCTGATAAAGAGCAAAGCCCCCCACACCGAGCTCGTTTTAACGGGCCGCTACTGTCCTGAGGAGCTGTTCGAGCTGGCCGACTACGTGACGGAGATGAGGGAAATAAAGCACCCCTACCAGAGGGGCGTAATAGCGAGGAGGGGCGTGGAGTACTGACTCCTCACCTTTTTATCGTCGTAACCCCCGGTATGTGGAGCCTGAGCTCTATCTTCCTCATTATCCCTATTATCAGGGTGGCGAAGACGAGGTAAATTCCCGCGACGACGAGGTATATCTGGGCGTAGAGGAACGTCTGGGAGGCTGCAACGCTCGCCTGGTACATGAGCTCCGGAACGGCCAGGAGCATCGCCAGTGAGGAGTACTTGAGCAGGTAGACCATCTCGTTCGTCCAGCTCGGGAGCATTATCCTGAAGGCCTGGGGAAAGATCACGTGCCTTATTATTCCCCACTTGGTCATCCCCAGCGAGAGGGCCGCCTCAACCTGCCCGTATTCGACGGAGTTGAAGGCGCCCCTGATGTACTCCGCCTGGTAGGCGGCGCTGTTGATTACCATCCCCAGAGCCGCCGCAAGGGTCGGGTTCATGACGAAGTGGGGGAAGTAGTTCCTTATCACCAGCGGGAGCCCGAAGCCTATGATGTAGAGCTGGAGGAGCATTGGAGTTCCCCTTATGAGCTCTATGTAGGCTGTCGAGAGCGCCTTTGAGAGTTTCCCCCCGTAGGTTCTTGCGACCGCCAAGAGAAACCCGAGGGCAAAGCCGCCTATGAATCCCACGACGGTGAGCTCCAGCGTGACGACGAGTCCGTGGAGGAGATACCGCGCTATCGTTTCCCAGACCATCAGCCTCCCCCCACGGAGAGGTCGGCTATTCTCCTCAGGAACTCCCGGGTTTCCTTCTTCTTCGGGTTGTAGAGGATCTCCTCCGGCTTGCCGCTCTCCCAGATGACGCCGTCGTAGAAGAAGAGCACCTCGTCGGCGGCGTTGAGGGCGAAGCCTATTTCGTGCGTAACCACGAGCATCGTGACCTTTTTCCTCGCGAGCTCGCGCATGACGTCGAGAACCTCCCCCGCCAGCTGCGGATCCAGGGCCGAGGTCGGCTCGTCGAAGAGTATTATCTCCGGCTCCATGGCCAGCGCCCTCGCTATGGCAACGCGCTGCTGCTGGCCGCCGCTGAGCTGGGCGGGGTACTTGTGGAAGGCATCTTCCTCGAGGTGGACCATTTTTAGGGCCTCGATGGCCTTCTTCTCGGCTTCCTCGTCGCTCATTCCCTTGACCACCTTGAGGCCGATCTTGACGTTCTCAAGGGCCGTGAGGTGCTTGAAGAGGTTGAAGTGCTGGAAGACGAAGCCTATCCTCGCCCTGATCTTCCTTATGTCCACGTTCCTGTCCAGTATGTTGGTTCCGTTGAATATTATCTCCCCCTCGTCGGGCTCGATGAGCCTGTTTATGCACCTGAGGAGCGTGCTCTTCCCGGCCCCGCTGGGCCCGATGATCACCTTCGTCTCTCCCCTCTCAACCTCGAAGGAGATGCCCTTCAGAACGGGCTTTTCGCCGAACCTTTTCGTAAGGTTCCTAATTACAAGAACCCTGTCAGAGTCTGACATCCATTGCCCCTCCCGTTCCCTTTATTCCGTACTTCTTCCCCATCCAGTTCGCGAAGTAAGTTAGCGGCAGAACCATCGCGAGGTAGAACAGGGCCGCCAGGCCGTAGTACCTGAAGGGCTCGGCCGTTACCGAGACGAGGTAAGTTGCCTGCCTCGTGAGCTCGACTATGCCCAAAGCCAGCGCTATCGACGTGTCCTTCAGGACTATGACGTACTCGTTCATCCACGCCGGGATCGACATCCTCAGCGCCTGCGGGAGAACGATGTGCCTTATTATCTGCCACTGGCTCATGCCGAGTGAAACCGCCGCCTCGATCTGTCCCTCATCGACGGCCTGTATTCCGCTCCGGAATATCTGGGACTGATACGCTGAGGAGCGTATTCCCAGCCCGACAACGGCCGCCAGAAACGGTGAGAGGCCGAGACCTATCAGCATCGGCATCGAGTAGAAGATCACGAAGTATATCGCGAGGAGGGGAATGCCCCTCAGCGTGCCCTCGTAGACCATCGCGATCCGCCTCAGGGTTTTGCCGCCGTAGGTTTCCATGAGCGCAACGGGGAGGCCTATGAGAAGGCCGAGGGCTATTGAAAGCACGGAGAGGATTATCGTCGTTTTTGCACCGTCGATGAGCATTCTCAGGGCGATGCCTAACGGAACGCTGGTGGAGGTTATCAAACCCTGCACCTCCAAAAATGGAGAAGAGATCAGCTTCCGAAGTACTTCTCAACGAGCTTGTTCCACTCGGGGGAGTTCATGATATCCTGGAGGGCCTTGTTTATCTTGTCGAGGAGCTCCTTGTTGCCCTTCTTGACGGCTATTCCATAGTGCTCGTTCGTGTTTATCGTGTAGACGACCTTGACGTCGTACTTGTTGGTGAACATGTTGGCAACGGGCGAGTCTATGACGAGAACGTCAACCTGGCCGTTCAGGAGGGCCTGCAGTGCTGCAACATAGCTGTTGTACTCCTTGAGCGTGACCTGGTCGCCGAGGTGGTCCTTTATGTAGATTGCACCCGTGGTTCCCTTCTCGACGCCGATTACCTTACCCTTCAGATCGTCGAGGGAGTTGATCGCTATGTCCGAGTCCTTCCTCACGACCACGGCCTGGTCCGCCTTCCAGTAGGGGATGCTGAAATCAACGACCTGCTTGCGCTTCTCCGTTATCGTCATTCCGGCTATGACCACGTCAACCTTTCCTGTCTGGAGGGCCGGGATCAGGGAATCGAAGTCCATGTCCTTTATCTCAACTTTGTCATAGCCGGCCTTCTTGGCCACCATCTTTATCAGGTCTATGTCGAAGCCCGTTATGTTCCCGGTCTGCGGATCCTTGTATTCAAAGGGCGGGAAGTCGGCGCTGGTTCCAACGATCAAAACCTTCTCCTTCGAGCCGCCGCCGATGCAGCCGCTGGAGGCAACCGCGGCAGCGAGCATTAAAACCAAAAGACCACCGATAATTTTCCCGTTCATGGCTGATACCACCGATTGGCTTTTAGGTGTCGTTGCGTTTATATTGTTTTTGGTCCATCCTAAGTTTTACAAAATCAAAAAAGCTTTGAAGGCCAACGGAATATCACTCGACCGAAAAGCTTTTTAGTTAGGAAAGCTTAAGATAAGCCGAGGAGATTTTAGTAACAATTTTTTAGGATAATCGGAAGGGGGTGATGGAATGAGCGAGCTGATTCAGCAGATCGTGCAGGTTCTCAAGGAGCAGGTCGTCCAGGACACCGTCGTTCCAAGGAACATCAGGAGAGCTGCCGAACAGGCGATAGAGGTTCTCCTCGACGAGAGCAAGGAGCCGGCCGTCAGGGCGGCCGACGCCATAGCCATTCTCGAGGAGATTAGCGAGGACCCGAACATGCCCATGCACACGAGGACCATAATCTGGGAGGTCCTCGGAGCACTCGAGCAGGTTAAGTGAGCCTTTGATTTTTCCGCTCATTTCCTGCTCAGGTACCAGAGCCTGGTGCTCTCCTCAACCAGCTCCGCCTTGTAGAAAGCTTCCCTCAGGCTTTTTCCAACGGTAACGATTCCGTGCTTCGCCATCAGAACCGCGTCCGCACCCTTCAAAGCTTCCGCCGTTACTTCCGCAAGTTCTTCCGTCCCAGCGGGTCTGAAGGGCGCTATCGGAATTCTCCCGAGGTAGATTTCCGCCTCGGGCGTTATTATCGGCAGTTCGCCTTCGAGTAGTGTCGAGGCGACTATCGAGTACGGCGGGTGGAGGTGGGCTATTGCCCTAACGTCCGGCCTCGCCCTGTAAACGGCCAGATGGAGCCGGTATTCGGAGGAGGGCCTAACGCCGGAGAGCTGGTTTCCTTTCAGGTCTATCACCGCCACCTGCTCCTCGGTCATCTCATCCATCACCGCTCCGGTCGCCTTGATGAACACCAAATTCCCGACGCGGACGCTCAGGTTTCCGCCGAAAGCGGCCGTCAAACCCCGCTCGTGGGCCTTTTTGGAGTAGATGACAAGCTGGCGTTTTGCTATTCGGGTCATGAGAATCACCTCAAGAAAAGTGTACCTCAACGGCCTCCCTTATGTTTTCCATGAGTTCATCGAGGGTCTTTCCCTGGGTGAAGATGTCATCGTCTATGCCCTTGGCGCACCAGTACTCACCGTCGAAATATACCTCGAACTTGACTATCATGCTCCCACCGTCTGTTCTTTGTTGGCAAGGGTACTTAATCTTTGACTTTAACCCCGTAACCGCAGTCCAGACAGAGGGCCTTTTTACCGCGCCACGCGAGCTCTCCGCCACAGAGGGGGCACGTGTCGAGGTCTCCTGCATCTTTCCAGCGCTCGAAGGTTTCTCTGTCGATGACGAGGTAAACCCCGTCCTTTTCCTCCTCGAAGTCGCCTAAAACGGGGGTGCTCTCGAGCTCGCCGGTTTCGAGGTTCACTATCACGGGCTCGAGGCCGATGTTGCCCTTGTACTCCAAGTCGTTCGCGGGCAGTATCTCAAGGATCAGCGAGTTGAGCTTTCTGTCGTGGTACGCTATGACCTCGAGCGCGTCGCTTACCTCTCCGCTCGCGGGGATCACATCAACGACCAGGCTCTCCCTCGGGAAGAGGATCGCCACAACGTCCCTGCTCCTGAAGAGCGCCATTCCTTTTCCGGTGTAGAGCTCTTCAAGGCCGAGCTCCTTCAGGAATCCCCTGACCTCGTCTCCGCTCGGGAGACGCTTTTCCGTGACCATGACGTTCATCATCCTCTTCGCGAGCGGGACCGCAACTGTTACCGGCTCCATCATCTCCTCCACCGCTGGAATTCGGAGGGAAAAATTTATAAACCTGCCCCGGGGATAAAGGATCGGGCTGTCTGTAGGGTCCCGCGGTAGCCTAGCCTGGGAGTGGCGGCGGACTGTAGATCCGCAGGTCCCCGGTTCAAATCCGGGCCGCGGGACCACCAGAATTCTCGGTGTTCTCTATGGGAAAGATCTCAAGGGCTCTGCGGCTTTTATCATGGGTTCTGGTGCTTCTTCTCCTCGGGGTTACCCTTGACGTTTCCCTGAACGACGGCGCCATAACCAGGAAGTACCTGCCCCACTCGGTTCTTGAGGAGCTTGAGGGGCTTAGGGACCAAGTTGCGTCCCGCGCCGAGGACTACCTCATAACCGAGGCCTTTGAGCGCTACCTCAACGATCCCCACGAGCTCTCCGTGCTCAGGAACCTCTCCTCCGGGCTCAGGGGAAAGGACGTGGTTTCCTCTGCCTGGAACGTTCTCCTCTGGGAGGACGGGCACCTCAGCTACGACCACAACAGGACCGAGCCGACTTTCATACCGCCTTCCCAGTTCATCTCCCGTGGAAAGGGGATATGCGGTGATTACGCTCTACTCACCGCGGGTCTTCTCCTCGTTATGAACTACTCCCCGGTTTACGTTCTCTCGATAGAGTTCAACGACTCGGAAGTCGGTCATCTGACCGCCGCCATAGCGGTCAGGGGCAGATACCTCGTCGCTGACCAGCACCCGCCCCTGATGGATCTGGCTTCGTACTACCGTCACTGGGCTCTTTACGTTGATGATCCCGCCCACATCTCCCGCGCTACCGTGTACGTTCTCTTCTGGAAAGGGGGCAGGGTCGTGATGAGGCGCTACCGCGAGCTCTCCTGGAGGGATTTCCTCGCCCAGGACTACAACATGAGCGAGAGGGACCTCGAATCCATGTCTGAGGAGCTTTTAAGGTCCTTTGAGGCGAGGTACGACATTGCCCCGGATCCCGGGCTCCCTCGCGTAGCTGAGGAGGGCGTATCCGAGCGCTATCACTGGATATCCATGTGGCAGGGCCTGTTCCCCGGCTACGCCGACTACTACCTCCCGGTTACTGAGGAAGAGATGGTCGATTACATGCTCGATCAGATGGAGGCCCAGGGGGAGTTGGGAGACAAACTTCGCGAGTCCCGCGCCTTCTGGCTGGAACTGTCGCGGAGCGGGGCAAACCTCACCCTGACCGTTTACCTGGCCGGGTAGCGTTGATGCTTTTCCAATTTCCCGGAGAAATTCCCACATCGATGGATTCTTATTGGATTTTATTGGGAAATTGAAATTTTCACCTGCACATTTCCTCTTTTTCTAAATTTAGGGTTGTATATTCTCTGAGATAGAAGCCCCAACGATTAGAAAGACATTTAAACTTTAAGTTCCAATTTTTATACCGGTGGGTGTTATGGAGTTAGAGTTACTAAAAAAACTTGTATCAATCCCCTCCCGTTTCGGGGAGGAAGATAAAATTTCAAACTTCATCGGCTCGTTTCTTGAGGAAAACGGACTTCCAGTGGAGTATCAGGAGGTCGAGGGTTTTGGAAGCAACGTAATATCGCGGATCAAGGGAAAGAGGCTCACCGTTGTTCTCAACGGCCACATGGATACCGTCGGCCTCGGCTCCGGCTGGACGAGAAATCCCTGGGGTGAACTCGATGGCGATCGCTTTTACGGCCTCGGAAGCGCCGACATGAAGGGAGGCCTCGCCGCGCTCATGGCCGCTTTCGTCGAGGCCTCGTACCTTCCCAGGAGGAAAAGGCCCAGTGTAATATTCACCGCGGTTGTCGATGAGGAGGGCTACTCCCGCGGCACCTGGAGGCTCATCGAGGAGGGTAAGGTCAAGGACGCCAACCTCGTTCTCATAGCAGAACCCACCGGGGAGAACCTGATGCTCGGGGCGAGGGGCAGGTACGTGATCCGTCTGAAGGTTCGGGGCAAGAAGGCCCACGCAGCCCGGCCCGAGAACGGAATAAACGCGATAGAGGAGATGTCCAAGCTCCTCGCGTTCCTGCCGAGGATAAAGACGAAGAAGCACGTTCGCCTGGGTGCGGGTTCGTACTGCACCCTCTACGCCCACGGCGAGGCGGATGGCCTGAGCGTCCCGGAGGAGGCCGAGGCGATAATCGACAGGCACGTCGTGATAGGCGAGGACTGGGAGAGGGTCGTTGGGGAGCTCAGGAAAGCCGCCGAAAGGGTGAAGATGAGGGGTGAGCTTGAAATCGAGAAGTTCCCGCGCCCAACTCCGGAGATGCTGCCGTACCTCGTTCGCGAGAACAACAGGTTCGTCTCAACGATGTCGCGGATTCATTCGATCCTGTGGGACAGAACCCCCGAGAAGATCTACGGAAAGAGCGTCGGCGATTTCAACTACTTTGGCACTTACCTCGGCGTCCCCACGATAGTCTTTGGCCCGATCGGCGGCAACTGGCACGGGGCCGATGAGTGGGTGAGCGTTTCCTCCGTCGAGCGCATCAAAGAGACCTACCTCGAATTCCTCAGGGTGCTTGGCAGCGGTAAGAGGCTCGCAGAACTCGTGGAGATGAAGGGCCGCGCTCCCCTCGCTTAGGATTTTTGTTTTGTCTCCTCATCAGACAGGGTAGAGGATGAGGAAACCCACAAAACAAAAATCGGAGGTTTAAGGACTCCATTCCCGGATCACTCGCAGTTTCTTTGCATCTGGTTTCACCTTGTTTTGTAATAGCATACTGGGCCATCAGTAGTGTTCCTAAGCAGGTCCTTTTGTGCGTGACAAATTTGTTCAGGGCTAACCTTCCATATCACATCCAACACTATCCTGTTCTGGATTACATGGAACCGTAATACATCAAATTCTGGCGTTTTGAGATTTTCCAATTTAATGGATGTGTTGTTGAGTGTTTTTTGGAGAAACAACCCTGTGAAACTTGGCCTCTCTTCGGCTGTGTGGCTTTTGTGTTCTAAAATCATCCCCGGATAAAACGCTCTGATAATCCGCTCAGATCCATTTTTCAAAAGCGTAACCCAGATAAATCCACGGCTGGTGTTTGCACTATCAATGTGTCCTGGAAGAAGTAGGCCTCTAACACCTCTTGTCCATGAAACTATCGATGAACCCTCATCTCCTGCTCCAATACGTATTCCTTTACCTGACAGTGACCCAATAATCTCAAAGTACTCCGCGTTAGGGTCAATTACATTGGAAATCCTTGAATATGTTATCTCCCTTATTTCTTTCTTCATTGTATTTCCAGCCGAGGGTTTTGAAGAGAAGTGCTTTTTCGTGAGGTTTGTATTGCTTGAGCTGGTCTAAGTTTAAGGCTAATGGAGTGTAGTTTACTAAAGCCTTCACGCTTTCTACCTTTCTCTTCTTCAGCCAGAAGGGGGAAGATTGCTCAACCGTGTAGAGCTTGAGCGTGTTGATTTTTGGGTTGTAGGTGGCGAACTGCCAGAAATGAGCATCATGGTAGACTGCAATGAGCTTTTCATCCCCTGGAATTCCCGCTAACTTGTAAGCTCCCTCCGCTGAGGAGAGCTGATGATAAGTGTAAGCATTGTAGGCGAAGAAGGAAAGGAGGATTAAAAAGAAACTAAACACAGCCAGACCTCTCATTTCATGCTCCTCCAGTTATTTTGTGGTCTTTAGTCGTTAGGGATAGCGGAAGGGTACCCATCCTCCACTCCGGCATCTGACGTGAACAGACAACCGGGAGTATCCTCTATCCTCCCATTCTACCTGTGGGTAGATTTTGTATTGGTAGTATCTTCCGGATTGTGTGAACCATGCTATTCCGGCGTATTTGCCGCTTAGTGTGGCCTCCCAGCGCCATGGTTTTGGTTCAATCTTAAAAGCCTGCAAACGCTCAACAGCACTTGACAAGTTCTCCAAACTCCAGGGAGGGTAATCATAGCTATCCCTATAATGCCTTTGCTTGAATTCAAAAGTAATGTTGAGTGGAAAGTGTATTTTGATAACGTCCTTAGTTTTGTTGAAAGGCTGTACTGTGATGGTTACTCCCCTGCTTGCGTTGTCCCCTGCTGGGAGGATCAGCAATCCTGGGTATCCTGAAAGACCAAAGATTCTTCCAGCATCGCCAGAGGAGCCTATTATGTTTCCTGTTGATAGTTCGCTGGCGCCGAGGATTTCAACCTGCCAGTAACTTTCGTTTGCTTTCAACACTTCCGAAAGTCTTGGCTGGATCTCCCCAATTTCTTCGTTCTTGTAAATTCTATCCTTGTAGAGGAGTATTCTGCAGTTGTTGCAGTTTGTGAAGTTTTTGAGTTTTTCCTGGCTTGTTGCTAGGATTGAATAATTGAATGGGGTCTTGCAGGAGATTTTGTCTTCCGTTGTTCTCGGCCAGATTTTCAAGAGTTTGGAAATTTTGAAAGTGTAAATGCTGAGTGTTCGGTCGTTTGGATTGTAAAATGCGAATTGATACTCTCTGTCCCCGTTTTGTGAGGAGTAATAAGCCGCTATCAGCTGGGAGTTTTCTCTAACCTCTTCTGGAATCTTCCGGTAGAGACTATTCATGGTCTCGTGTGGCTGGTTAAAGTAAGAGTAAGCAAAGAGCAATAGAAAACTCACAAAAAGAAAACCCAAGATGGCGAGGAGTTTCCTCATCCCCAGCATCACCTTTTGTATTTATACCCAGTCTTGGTCTGGTGAGCAGTGGCCTGCCCCTCTCGCCCATGTTTTCACCGTGCCGTTTTTCAGGACTATCACTTGGATTATCGTGAAACACCACTTCTCCTTTATTGCTTTTGGCGCCGTCTGATTGAAGATTTCCTGAGCGTGAGGATTAACGTAAATCCCCGTAGCATTCACGAGAGTGCCCTCGACAGCCGAGCAATGTTCCGCCTCCACTTTCTTCAAAAGCCCTAAGTACTCCTTCCCCTGGAAGACTGGCAGGTTCAGCGCTTTTATTAGTGCACTTGCATTCCCGTGCGGGTAGATAACTCTTACTAAATCGCGCGTTTCATTGTACGGCTCAACCACTAACCAAGTGCCCTCGCAAAGCGGATCAGTAGAACTCGTTACTGTAAAAACACCACCAACAATGCTCGTGTTCTTCAGGGTTAACCAATGATAGACTCCTCCGCGGATGGTTTTGATTAGTTTGAAGGTTCTGTTGTCGAGAATCCTGCTGAGTTTTACGCATACTTTCCTGAACTCACTGTAACCCCTTGCCGGATGGTCTATCAGTTTTCCTTCTCTGGGCAGGTATACTATCTCCCTGAATCCCTCCTCGTACTTTGGTAGGTTTTGGACTTGATTAATTGGTACCGTCAGGTTTGTGTAGTTGAGGATTGTTTCGGCTTCTTCTTTGCTCTCTTCGTCTGGCGTTATTGTAAGCTTCACGAGTTTTCCGTTTGGGTTGTAAAGGTAGAATTCCCACTTTGGCCTCCACGGGTTGAGTATTGAGCCTCTATCCAGCTCAAAGTAGACTCCAAGGAGAGTGTAATTCTGGGCTTCATAGGTTTTTAGGTAGTGCTCGTAAACGAATTTTGGGTTTTTCAACTCCTCGTTTCTCGTGTGCTTGGTGTATGCTAACCCTCCAAGCAGGAGAAAGACGAAAAGAAAAACAAACAAAGCCTTAACCCTCATCCCCAAGTCACCTCCATGAAGTAGCCGACGCCAGTGTAGGGGCCGGTTTTTGGAATGTAGTTGTCTATGTCTTTGATTTCCACTTTAATGTTGTTGGCTATTCTTTCGCCAAATCCAACCCAAGTTCCTTTCTTATCTGGATCTTCCACCCAAATCGTGCCGTTCCATAGTGTTAAGACCTTGTAAAGGGTGTTCCATCCGGGTTCATGTCTGACAGAGTTCGAATATTCCCTGTAATTTGAGGTGTTACCCCACTGGTCTGTCATGTGTTCTTCCCAGTTTTTGAACCTCTCCTTTAGCTTGTTTTCGAACCTCTCATAATCAGCAGGCCAGCTCAGCTCGCTGTATCTATGGGCATTGTTCATTACTGAATAGGGAGGCACGTTGTTAGTGTAGAACCACCATGCATCGCTCCTGAATATGAGTTTGTTGGGGTCAAAGAGGTCGTAGGTGTAGTAATTTCTGCCCTTCCAGTCCATGTATTCATCGCCGAGTATGAACACGTAGTGACCGAGTTCGTGGGCGAGAGCTTTTCCGTAATCCACTGAGCCTATCTTTACCTTATCCCTGCCAAGCTTTGAAAGTACGCATGGCTCAATGTACTCAGGAGTTAAACCATATCTTAATGTGCACTCTGTGATATACTCTTTTAGGTGCTCCATATTCCTCAGGAGTGACGCGAACTCCCGCGGCATCTCTATAGCTACATTAAGCCTGAACTTTTCTGGTATTCCCATATCCCTGTGTATCCAGTATCCTCCTACCGAAAATGTTTGGGGGCAGATTTTCTTATTCCACACTCCCACTATGCAACTTCCATTGTGTATCTGTATGTCGGCCTTATCCCAGTTCTTCTTGTCGTCCCAGATTGTGACCCTCGCAATCATCGCGTAGCCGTCCGTGTAATCATAAATGAAGTCGCTCGCCTTCCTGATGCTGTAAACCAGTTTTTCCTTATCCTCATCGCTCATCTTCCACTCAACGGAAACAGTCAGCTCGATTCCAAGAATGTCCCTCTTCGCAGGATCCTTACCAATCAAAACCTCGACCGCGTTCGGAACACCGTCACCATCGTAGTCGCCGTCCCTGTCAAGCTGGGTGTCGAATTTGGGGTTGAAGGCCGGACTCAGGCCCATTCCGAGGAGCTCGTTGTTGAGTTCGATCTCGCGGTAGAAGGGGATGAAGTCCCTGTCGTTGGTGGTCACTACGAACCACAGTTCGCCGTCGAGTTCCGAGGAGTACGTGATGACATCGCCCAGTCCGGGATCGATGAGGTCGCCTTCTAGCGGAATTATCTCCACCTCTCCCTTCAGCGGCTCCTCGGGAATGGTGTTCTCGGCCTTAACGCTTTCATTGGCTGGGATTCCTTTGGTCAGGGGAACGTCCGGGTTGACGGGTAGCTTTATCGGTTCTTTCACGGGAGCATTTGCCTTGTAGGTGTTTATGAGCGTCACGTTTACAACGCTGCCGTTCTCAAGCCTTACCGTGGCTATCTTCACCTCCCCCGGATTGAGTATCGAGCGCGTTCCGCGCCCGTCCGTTATCCGTATCTCCTTAACCCCCTTAACCGTTGTGATGTTGAGGATCTTGCCTTTGATGCCCTTCTTCTCCAGAATGCCCTCGTATTTGGTGTAGACCTTGATGTCCTTGTCCGGCTCTTTTGGGCCGACGTTGCAGGAGCCGTCGCCGCAGCCGCTCAGGTGGCCGTAACCGAAGTACTTCTCCGCGTCCCCCGGATAATCGTCGCCGCTCCAGGTCCCGTTCCTGAGGTCGTAGACGATCGTCGCGATCGTCCCCTTTCCGGGGCTTACATCGATGTCCCTTACCGTTGACTTAAGCCCGCTGTTGTCGATGGTGTATAAGTGGAACCTTATCGGACCGCTCGCCTCGTCGTCCGGCACATCGACGGTGAGTTTGGCTATGGAATAGCTCTCGAGGTAGTCCCTCAGCGTGAAGCCCTCGGGGTCGCCCAGATCGCTCCCGACGAGGGGCTTTTTCTCCACGTCGTTTTTGTTCAGCGAGAGGTCGAAGACCTTTTTCACACCGTTCACGTTGATCTCGAGCTTTAGGGGACCGCTGAGGTCATCGAGGGCCTTTGCTCTGAGAACGTAGACCGTTACCTCAACGTTCTTGAAGGGATCAACGTCCCGTGAGTCCAGAACACCGTCTTTGTCCATGTCCGGGTTGTTGGGATCCGTTCCGTACTGCTCCTCGACGTAGTCTGTCCAGCCGTCGCAGTCCGAATCATCTGGAACGGTCACTATCTCTGTTTTTGTTGAGGAAGATCCCATACTGCTGAACTCCGCCCTCAGAACGTAGAGTCCCGGCCTTTCCACCCTCACGGTGAAGTCCACGCTTAGCGATTCACTCGGCTGAACCTCAACGAACTCCGAGCCCACGAGCTCGTTGTCAAGGTACAGCTTCACGGTTCCCATTCCGGTTAAATGACCCGAGTTGTAGAGCTCGACTGTTACTGGTTTGGGATTTCCAGGGCATATCCGTTCGTGCTTGAGCGAAACTATGGTGACGCTGGGCTGGGGAATGCTCTCGGGCTGGGGAGCCGGCTGGTAGGCTCCCGTTACCAGAGTGCTTCCCAACAAAATGGCAATTATGAGAAGTGTTCTTGCGATCCCACTTTTCATTGGATCACCTCCACATAGATAGAATAACAAGAAAAGTTCGTTTTTTAAAATTTGTCTACTAACTTTCAGTGATAAAACTAGGGAAACCTAAAAAAGAATCGTTAAAAATCGCACGCTACATAACGCAGCACTCGTAGATTATCTCGACGTCCCTTACCGTTTTCGCCCACTCGATGACCTTCCTCGGCGGGTTCGTCAGCCTGTCAACACCCGCCAAAACCGCTCCCCTGTCGAAGTCCACGCGCCATCTCCCTGTCGGCCGCATGCAACCGATGCTCAGCTCTCCGTCAAAGCGCTCGCGCGCGTATTTGACCACCTTCAGGCTCTCCTCAACGCTCGGTTTTGGAACGTTCTCCATCTCCGTTCCCTTCGTCGGGATGAGAACGTCCAGAACGAGGACGTCTATGGGGTACTGGATGAGCAGGTCAATCGCCCTGAACTCCCAGTGGATTCTCCCGAAGTCGAGGCCTATCGTTATGTGGGGCGCGACTTTAATCCCGTTCTCGGTTAAGAGGTCGACTATCCGGAGGTAGTCCTCGACAGTCCTGTCTATTTTGTAGACCCTCTTGATGACGTCATCGTCACCAACAAAATCGAGGGAAATGACATCAACGTATTTCAGCCAATCCAAATCGTTTTCGTCTATGAAGCCGACGTGGGCGTTGAGCTTCAGGTTCGTTCTTTGCTTTATCTCCCTCAGTTCGTCCGCGTATCTGTCAATCGGCACCTTCAGGCGCGAATCCATTCCCCCGCTGAGCAGACAGCCCAGACCTCCGGAGCGCTCGAGGTCGAGGCAGAAGTTCAGCAAATCCCTTCGCGTTGGCTTCTTCATGCCCTCGAGGTAGTGCCTCCCGCAGTGGGCGCAGTTCAGGGAACAGTAGCTCCCTGTGAGTGAGATTGAGGGAAACTTAACTCCCGGAATGTAGATTTTTAATTTCTTCATTTAACTCACCTCTGGGGGTTGTAGGGGGCAAAGCCCCCTCCGGTGTTTAAATGAGAAGGGAGGGTTTGGATACTTCTGAGCTTCTTTCTTTCCTTCATCAAAGCACCCAAATGAAATGAGAAGAGAGAGTTAAAACCCTAACTGGAGGCTTCAGAGGAACGGGTTGTGGAACTTCTTGCCCGGATAAACCGCGATCCCCTCGAGCTCTTCCTCTATGCGGATGAGCTGGTTGTACTTGGCGTTCCTGTCGCTCCTTGCCGGAGCGCCGGTCTTTATCTGGCCGGCGTTGATGGCAACGGCTATGTCCGCTATCGTCGAGTCCTCCGTTTCTCCGGAGCGGTGCGACACCACGACGCCGTAGCCGGCGCGGTAGGCGGTGTAGGCTGCATCTATCGCCTCGCTCAGCGTTCCAATCTGGTTGACCTTGAGGAGGAGAGCGTTCGCCGCTCCGAGCTCTATGCCCTTCCTTATCCTCTTCGGGTTTGTCACAAACAGGTCGTCGCCGACTATCTGTATCTTCCTTCCGAGCTCCTTCGTTATCTCGACGAAGCCCTCCCAGTCCTCCTCGTGGAACGGGTCCTCTATCGAGACTATCGGGTACTTGCTCACGAGTTCCTTGTAGAGCTCAAGGAGCTCTCCCCTGTCGTACTCCTTCCCGGCGACGACGTACTTGCCGAGCTTTTCGTCGAAGAACTCGCTCGATGCCGGGTCGAGGGCGAAGGCTATCTCGTCGCCGACCTTATAACCCGTCTCCTCGATGGCCTCGGTGAGGAGGTCGAGGGCTTCGCTCGGCTCCTTGAGGGGCGGGGCGAATCCACCCTCGTCGCCAACGTTTACCGCGTTCTTGCCGTACTTCTCGGCTATGACCTTCTTGAGGGTGTGGTAGGTCTCGGAAACCCACCTTATGCCTTCCCTGAAGGAGTCGGCTCCAACGGGCATTATCATGAACTCCTGGAAGTCCAGCTCGTTGCCCGCGTGGACGCCTCCGTTGATGACGTTGCTCATCGGAACTGGCATGACGTAGGCGTTGGTTCCGCCGATGTACTGGTAGAGGGGCAACCCGAGGGCGTTCGCGGCGGCCTTGGCAACGGCGAGGGAAACGCCCAGAATAGCGTTGGCTCCGAGGTTGCTCTTGTTCTCGGTGCCGTCGAGCTCAATCATCAGCATGTCGATGTCCCTCTGCCACGTAACGTCCATTCCGATGATCTCTGGCGCTATAATCTTGTTGACGTTCTCGACCGCCCTTCTGACTCCCTTGCCGTGGAAGCGCTTTCCGCCGTCGCGGAGCTCGACCGCCTCGTGGGTTCCGGTGCTCGCTCCGCTTGGAACGGCGGCGCGTCCAACGCTCACCGGCGTGTAGACCTCGACCTCAACGGTCGGGTTTCCCCTGCTGTCGAGGATTTCCCTCGCTATAACGGCAGTAATCTCGAACGGGTTCTCCATCTCAATCACCTCGGGTGATACTAGCGCCTCTCTCTTATAACCGTTTTGAAGCTACACTTCAAGCCAGTTTGAAGCCGTCGGGGGGCTTAAATAAAATGATGCCGGAGTGGTTAACGGTGGGGAGGATGAGAAGGGTGTACGCCCTCTTGGTGATCGTGGCTTTCATTGCCTCAATGCTCCCGGCCCGATCGATTGGGGCCTGCTTCAGCCCCTCCGATCTCTACTCCGTTGAGGTCCTGCTCAATAAGCCCGGGATAGAGTACAACCTCTCTCCAGGCGTTCCCGGGGAGATAGATGTCGAGGGGAGGACTTTCCTGCTGAAGGTGTGGAACGGGAGTTACGGCCTTCACGTCCGCGTGGAGATCCCAACCGTCCGGCAGCTTGGCGCCCACTGGGTCTACTCTGGAACCCTCGTGCTCACATCTGACGCCCTCGAAAAGCTCAGGGAGAGCGGCTGGCTCATCAACGGGAGCGAGCTCATCAGGGGAAACGCCACCTTCCGGATCACGAATCAGGGCTGGGAGTGCAAATCAGATTCCGACTGCGCCACCGGCGGCTGCTCCGGTGAGGTCTGTGCACCGAAGGTAGTGGTGGGCAGGATAGCTACCCCCTGCGTTTACGCCCCCTGGTATCAGTGCTTCCAGCTCACGAGCTGCGGCTGCGTGAACGGCACCTGCTCCTGGAAGCCCAACCCCGAGTTTGAGAAGTGCCTGAGGAATTATGGGGTTGATCCATCGAGGGTCATACGGGCCGGTCCCACAGGGATCGTTGGAAAGGCCCCGGATCCGGACGAGCTCAGAGAAGCCGTTGAGGAGCTTTTGAAGGCAACGGGGATTAACTGCACGAGCGTTGAGATTCAATCGCGTTCCGAGGAGGGGCCGGCCTACCGTACCTCAGAAGTGAACGCCTCGAAGGTTGTTGAGAAGGCCCTTGAAGAGCTGGTATCCAGAGGTGTCATCAGGGGCCTCACGAAGGAGGACATCGTGGAGATAGCGAAGGCCGCTGAGTGGGGCAACGCCGGCTGGAACTCCCACATCGGCTGGTACGAGACGAAGAACGGAACTTATTCGTGGATACCCTACGATGAGAGCAAGGATCCTCTGCTGATTCGCACCGTCGGCTGCGGCTACTGGGACACCGGAAACGGGGATAGTGCCGTGTCGCCCGATGAACCCGGGATCAACGGAACCCAGCAGGGAACCCCCGAGCGCACGGGCTCAAGCTCCACACCTGCTTCGGGCTCTATTAAAACCGTCTGCGGCCCCGGGCTGATAGTCCTGCTCTCCCTGGGGGTCATCGGGAGAAGGAGAAAATGATCAGCCCCCGCTCACGGGCGGGAATATTGCCACGATGTCGCCGTCCCTGAGGGTCTCGTCGAAGCGCACGTAGCGTCCGTTGCGCGATACGTTGACGTCCGCCAGGTCGTCGTCCTCTGCGAAGACCTCGTTCCTGAGAACGGGGTGTAGCTCTTTTATCTTTTCTATGAGGTCCCTGACGGTCGCCCCTTCAGGGAGCTCGACTTCTTCCTCCCCTTTGCCCACGAGGGAGCGGTAGCGGGCGAAGTACCTAACCGTGACCTTCATGACCATCACCGGCTAAACTTCTCAGGCGGTCTAAAAAAGTTTGTCAAAAAAGTAGGGAAGCCCGTGAGGGCGTGAGACGTGAGATTGAACTCAGATAACCTGAGCAAAGGCAAACTTCCTCTTAACGGAGTTTATAACGATCTCAACCTCGTCCCCGACCTGGGTGTTCGGGACGAAGATAACGAACCCCTTGATCTTGGCGATGCCGTCACCGCCCTTACCAAGGCTCTCGATCTTAACCCTGTATCTCTCCCCAACCTTGACCGGGGCTTCGTTTCCATATCCACCAAATCTGTCTCCATACATACCTAACACCAACTTTCCAGTATTGGGGCTCCTCCGAAAGACTCCGAGAAGAGTCCCAAGCTGAGTTGCCGGGAGACTATATAAAGGTTTGCATTTGGAAAATGAAATCAAAACTCGGGGCCGAGGGGAAGTCTTCTCTTGTGCTCGCTCCTCCTCACGAGGTTCTCAACGTACTCAACTCTCTCAACGGGAACTCCGAGTTCCTCGGCTATCTTCCCCTTTTCCATCTTCAGATCCACGAGGCGCCAGAGGATTTCGTCGAGGAGGCGGTAGCTTATGCCGAGCTCGTCTTCATCGGTCTGGCCCTCCCAGAGGCCGGCGGTGGGTTTCTTCTCGATTATTCTCTCGGGGACGCCGATGAGCTTCGCTATTTCCCAGACCTCGGTCTTGTAGAGGTTTATGAGCGGTGCGTAGTCGCTCGCCCCGTCGCCCCACTTGGTGAAATAACCCGTCAGGAACTCGCTCCTGTTGCTGGTTCCGAGGACGAGGTAGTTTTTGGCGTTGGCGTGAGCGTAGAGTATTATCATCCTCGTTCTGGCCATTATGTTACCGAGGCTTCTCTTATCGGGCTGGAAGCCGAGCTGGGAAACGAAGGAATCAACGATAGGTTTGATGTTTATCTCTCTGCATTCAATCCCGAGGGAGGAGCAGACCAGCCTCGCGTCCTCAACGTCTTGGTTCTTGTAGTAGGGCATTATCAGGCCGAGAACTTTTTCCTTCCCGAGGGCCCTGGCGGCAAGGTAAGCGGTCGTGGCGCTGTCTATTCCCCCGCTTATACCTATCACCACACCCCCTGCACCGGCCTCGTTGACCTTTTCTCGAATGAAGGCGGTGATCCTCTCGATTACCTCCCCGTAATCCAGCTTCCTCATCCGATCACCCTTCGAAAGTTCCCCCTCGCTCTTAAGCCTTTTTTGGTTGGGATTTCCACCATAGGTTTAGAACGGGACGTTCTCCACTTTTGCTTCAAATTCTAAACTTTGAAAAAGCCTTTTAAGAGCTTTTTAGCCAATTAGAACGGGGATAAATGAAAATCGGGCAATTTGGGAGTTTAAAACTGAAAGTTGGGGTGAGGTGTATGGGTTTCATGGTTGCCTTCCTCTTTGCGTACGTCCTCTGGCTCGTACTCACGGCCGGGACTAAGGGAATGTTGTGGAACGGCCAGGAGCTAATAGCGGGTCTGATCTTTGCGGCGATAGTTGGATACGCCACGAAAGACGTGATCGGGGAAAGGGCCAGCCGCTTCCTCAACCCTGCCAAGTGGATTCTGGGAATTGCATACGCTCCGGTCCTTTTCTGGGGAATGGTCAAGGCCAACCTCGACGTTGCCTACAGGGTCATAACGGGCAAGATAAGGCCAGGGATCGTGAGGGTCCCCGTTGAGCTTGAAAACGACGCCCAGTACACGATTCTGGCCAACTCGATAACGCTAACGCCTGGAACGCTCACAATCGACGCCTGTCCCGATGAGAAGGCCCTCTACGTTCACTGGATAAACATCCCCCCCGGACTTGAGAGGCCGGAAAACTCCGAACCGGTTTCTGGACCCTTCGAAAAGTGGGCCAGGAGGTTGGGAGAATGATCGCCCCTGAGTTCTTTTACGCGGCGCTGGTTGTAGCGATCGGCGGATTGATCTGCATCCTGAGGGCCATGATAGGTCCAACGGTCCCGGACAGGGTCGTGGGAGTTGATACGCTCAACACGCTCGTCGTCGCTGGAATGGTTCTCCTCGGAGCGGCCTACGACAGGACGATTTACATCGACATAGCCATCGTCTACGCCTTCCTGAGCTACATTGGAACCCTTGTAATAGCGCGCTACCTCCAGGGGGGATTGAGATGAGTTCGGTGAGCTATCTGATCTACGCCTTCCTCGCGGTCAGTCTGACGTTCAACACCCTCGGAAGCATAGCCCTCATCCGCTTCCCGGACGTTTACACTCGCCTTCATGGAGCGACCAAGTGCACGACCTTCGGAACGATATTCGCGGTTCTGGCCGTTGTAACCCACGCCCTCTATCGGCTTCACGTTACAGGCGACCCCAAGTACCTCCAGATGGCCCTTCACAGCCTCGTTGCCCTCGTGGCGCTCCTCCTCACGAACCCCGTTGGAGCGCATGCAATAGCGAAAGCCGCGCACCTGAGCGGTTACAAGCCGGCCAAAGCGGTCGTTGACGCCTACGAGGAGAAGCTCGGGGGTGGTGCGGAATGAACGCCCTCACGATTGACATGGCGATTCAGGCTATCATCCTCATCGGCGTTCTCATCACGGCTTACCTCACGATTCGCTTTAGAGACCTGCTCGCCGCTGCACTCATGTCCGCGGCGATGAGCCTGCTCCTCAGCCTTGAGTTCTACATGCTCCACGCCCCGGACGTTGCGATAGCCGAGGCAGCGGTTGGAGCCGGTGTGGTTACGGCAGTTGTGGTTTACGGCATAGCCAAGACCGAGAGATGGGAGGTGGAACCGTGAAGAGAACAATCGCTTACCTCTCACTGCTCTTCATCCTCGGAGTTCTGCTCTACATAGCCAACCCCAACTACGGCCTCGTCTTCGGGCCAGGGGGGAAGGAGTGGCTGGCCCTCCGCTACACCGACAACTACTACATCCAGCACGGTGTCCAGGAAGTCGGCGGTATGAACATAGTCACCGACATAGTGTTCGACTACCGTGGCTACGATACGATTGGAGAGGCGACCGTCCTGTTCACGGCCATAGCCGGCGCGATTGCTCTTCTGAGGCCCTGGAGGAGGGATGAGGCATGACTTGCAGGCCGAGGTGCGGTAGCGATATGGGGCTCATCGTCAAGACCTCGGCGAGGGCAATAATCCCGCTGATAGGCATCTTCGGTGCATACATAGTCATGCACGGTCACCTGACACCGGGAGGTGGCTTCCAGGGAGGAGCGACGATAGCCGGAGCGGGAATACTGTTCCTCGTCGCCTTCGGCCTCGATGAGATGAGAAAGCACTACAACAAGAACCTGTACTCCGCGCTTGAGGGAATCGGCGGCCTGGCTTTTCTCGGCGCGGCGATGCTCGGAATGGGAGTGGCGTTCTTCTACAACACGCTCTGGCACAACGGCCCGTTCTTCAACGGAAAGCCAGGAACGCTTCTCTCCGCCGGATTCCTGCCCATAATGAACCTCGCCGTCGGCCTTAAGGTCTTCACGGGCCTCGTCAGCGCGCTGACCGCGATAGCGCTCTACAGGAGGTGGAAGTCATGATTCAGTTTCAGTTCATCACGGCCTTCCTGCTCATAGTCCTCGGAGTTTATGCCTTCCTCGCGAAGAGGAACCTCATCAAGCTGATTCTGGCTTTAGACATCATAGACTCCGGAATACACCTGCTCCTCATAAGCCTCGGCTACCGCATAGAGCTCAACGAAATCCCGACCGCGCCGATTTACACCGGCTACGAGACTCTCAAAAACCCGATGGTCGGCCCGCTTCCACAGGCCTTAGTTCTTACGAGCATAGTCATCGGCGTCTGTGTGCTCTCGCTCGCGGTCGCGCTCACGATAAACGCCTACCGCCACTACGGAACCCTTGACGTGAGAGCTCTAAGGAGGTTGAGGGGATGAACGGGCACGAGATACTTCCCTACCTCATAATCATCCCGCTCTTCGGAGCGTTCTCGATGCCGATAGTGAACCTCCTCGGCAGGAAGGCGAGGGAGGCGTGGGCAGTCATAATCACCGGCGCCACCTTAGCGGTGGGCTCGGCGCTCTTCTACTCGGTCTGGGAGAATGGTATACTCGTCTACACCCTCGGAGCCAAGAGCCCGCTCGGCCAAGCTAACTTCCCGATAAGGATAGTCTGGGAGGTCGACCTCTTCGGCGCGATAATGGTCCTCATGGTAACGCTCGTGGGCTTCCTCGCGGTGGTTTATTCCCTCGGCTACATGAAGCACGACACCGGCCTCGACAAGTACTACACCCTCATCATAATCCTCGAGCTCGGAATGCTGGGCATAGCGATAACCGGCGACCTCTTCAACTTCTACGTCTTCCTCGAAATCATGAGCATCGCCAGCTACGCGCTGGTGGCCTTTAGAAACGACACCTGGGAGGGCATCGAGGCCGGCATAAAGTACATGTTCGTCGGCTCGATAGCGAGTTCGTTCATCTTACTCGGCATAGCGCTCCTCTACGGCCAGTACGGAACGCTGACGATGAGCTATCTCGCTGTTAAGCTCGCCCAGAACCCAACCGTTACGGCGAAGGTCGCGCTGGCGCTCTTCATAGCAGGACTCCTCTTCAAGAGCGGTGCATCTCCGGTCCACATGTGGCTGGCAGACGCCCACCCGGCCGCGCCGAGTTCGATAAGCGCGATGCTCTCGGGTCTCGTCATAAAGATAGGCGGAATCTACGCTTTAACCAGGATACTCTTTAGCATCTACGGGCACAGCGTCAGCATGAAGACAGTCGGCTGGGTCATCATAATCTTCGCCTGCATAACCCTCATCGTCGGCAACGCGATGGCGGTAATCCAGAACGACATGAAGCGTCTTCTCGCCTACTCCTCGGTCGGCCAGATAGGTTACATTCTGCTGGGCCTCGGAATCGGCTTAGCCGCTTATGGAAGCCAGACCGGCGAGATAGCGATGGCGGGAGCGATTTACCACACCTTCAACCACGCCCTCATGAAGGCCCTCCTCTCCCTCATCGCGGGCGTTGTGATTCACCAGCTCGGCACGAGGGACCTCAACGAGCTGAGCGGTCTGGCCAAGACCATGCCGAAGACCACCTTCGCCTTCCTCATCGGAGCCGCCGCGATAATAGGAATGCCGCCGCTAAACGGCTTCGCGAGCAAGTGGCTCATCTACGAGAGCTCGGCGATATTCAACCCGATACTCGGCGCGATAGCGATAATCGGAACGGCATTCTGTACCGCCGCCTATGTCAAGGTGCTCTACACCTTCTTCGGCAGGCCGAACGAGAGGGTCATGAAGGCCAGAGACCCCGAGGGAAGCATGCTCTGGCCCATAATAATCCTCGCAGTCGCGATAGTCGTCATGGGACTCTTCCCCTGGCAGATAAGCGACAAGGTCATGATTCCAGCTGTCAAGGCCCTTGAGAACCAGCTGGCATACATAAGCGCGGTCCTGGGAGGTGCGTGAAGATGTTCGGCTACTGGGATGCCCTTTACTTCGTCCTCGTTTTCATCGTCGGACTCATCTTAGCGTATCTCCTCGACCAGTGGGCGAAGAGGAGCGGAATGGGAACGAAAGAAGTTGGCGACGGGACGAAGATATTCATCAGCGGTGAGGACCCGGACAAGGTTATTCCAGGCTTCGAGCACCTTGAGGGCCACTACACGGGAAGAAACGTCATGTGGGGGCTAACTTACGCACTCAAGCGCTTCTTCACCGTCCTCAAGGCCGACCACACCGGACTGCTGACCGACTACGTGAGCTACCTCGTCATCGTTACGGCCTTCGTGATGGGGGTATTGCTCATCTGGGGGTGAATGGGAATGGCAATAACAGTTCCCGCCAACAACTCAAACTCATCGGAGCGCGAGAGGCTTGAGAAGAGAATCGCCCAGCTGTGTCGCTACATCGGGAAATCCCCCTGGGTCTTCCACGTGAACACGGGCTCGTGCAACGGTTGCGACATCGAAATAATAGCCGCTCTAACGCCACGCTACGACGCGGAGCGCTTCGGAGTCAAGCTCGTCGGCAGTCCAAGACATGCGGACATACTCCTCGTAACCGGGCCCGTAACCAACCAGAGCCTTGAGAGGGTCAAGCTCGTCTACGAGCAGACCCCAGAGCCGAAGATAGTCATAGCCGTCGGCTCGTGCCCAACGGGCGGAAGCGTGTTCTACGAGAGCCCCTTCACCAACGCACCGCTGAGCAACGTGATTCCGGTGGATGTTTACGTCCCGGGCTGTCCGCCGAGACCGGAGGCGATACTACATGGGGTTGTTTTGGCACTGGAAAAGCTGGCTAAAATCCTGAAAGGAGAAGTCCCGGGAGGGGAGGAACATGAATGATAATCCCATTAACGAGGCGAACGAGGTTAAAGAACCAACCAAAGCCGAGAAGGTCGCGAAGGCGATAGCGGAGCGCTTTCCAAACGCCCAGGTTGAGGTCAGGACCAACAAGTGGGGGCGCGAGAGGGTCTGGGTGAGAATCGACAGGGAAAGCTACCGCGAGCTGATGAGGTTCATAAAAACGCTTGACGGCGAGGCCCACTACTCGATAGGCATCGAGCAGGACTGGGGGAACGAGCTGGGCTTCCTCAGTCATCTCGTGATTTACTACGATGACGCACCGGCGGTATCGCTCATAGTTGACGTCCACGCGCCGAAGGACGACCCAACGCTCCCCGACATCAGCGATATATTTCCGATAGCCCTCCAGTTCGAGAGGGAAGGAATGGAGATGGTCGGAATAGACTTTGAAAATGCACCGGACAAGAGGAGGCTCTTCCTGCCTGACGACTTCCCCGAAGGAATCTATCCACTCCGCCTCGACGACAAGGGCGTTCCCGAGGAGATGGTGCACAACGCAGGGCATCCGTACTACCTGAAAGGGGGGAAGAAAGCATGACAAAGGTTGAATACTGGGTCAAGATACCCTTCGGTCCGATTCACCCCGGTCTGGAGGAGCCCGAGAAGTTCATACTCACCCTCGACGGCGAGAGGATAGTTGACGTTGACGTCAAGCTCGGTTATAACCTGCGCGGAATCCAGTGGATAGCCCTCAGGAGGAACTACGTCCAGATAATGTATCTGGCCGAGAGAATGTGCGGGATATGCAGTTTCTCCCACAACCACACCTACACGAGGGCCGTTGAAGAAGCGGCCGGAATAGAGGTGCCCGAGAGGGCAGAGTACATCCGCGTAATCGTCGGCGAGCTCGAGAGGATTCACAGTCATTTGCTCAACCTCGGCGTTTTAGCTCACGACATAGGCTACGATACCGTGCTCCACCTCACCTGGCTCGCCCGTGAAAAGGTCATGGACACGCTTGAGGCAATTGCTGGAAACCGCGTCAACTACTCGATGGTAACCATCGGAGGCGTCAGGAGGGACATCGACGAGAAGAGGAGGCGGATAATTCTCGACATGATAAAGTACTACAAGGAGGTCTTCCCGCAGATTGAAGATATTTTCCTCCACGACCCGACGATAGAGGCCCGTTTCAGGGACACTGCTGTTATAAGCAAGCGCGTGGCGCTGGAACAGGGAGCCGTCGGTCCGACGGGAAGGGGAAGCGGAATCCGCGACGACGCGCGCTGGAGCGAGAGGCTCGGCGTTTATCCAGATTTGGGAATAAAGCCCGTCATGCCCCAGGACGTTACCGGGGAGAGGCCGAGGGGAGACGTATTCGACAGGATGGCGGTAAGGGTGGGCGAGCTGTGGCAGAGTTTGGAGCTTATCGAGCACGCCCTCGACCAGATGCCCGACGGAAAAATCAAGACCTTCCCCAAGGACAACGTTCTCGTCGCCAAGCTCAGGATAATGGTGGACGGAGAGGGCATTGGAAGGTACGAGGCCCCGAGGGGTGAGCTGATTCACTACGTCCGCGGAAAGAAGGGAAGCGACAAGCCCCTCCGCTGGAAGCCCAGGGAGCCGACGTTCCCGAACCTCTTCGCGGTTGCCGAGGGTGTTAAGGGCGACCAGGTCGCGGATTTCGTGGTCGCTGTTGCCTCAATAGACCCGTGCCTGAGCTGTACCGACAGAGTTGCGGTCGTTGAAGACGGAAAGAAGAGAATCCTGACCGAAAAGGACCTCCTGAAGGCCTCGATAAAGAAGACGCGCGAGATTAATCCCGACGTGAAGGGAGACCCAACCCCTGTGGGGTTCGGCTGTTCGAGGTGATGCTCATGGACGTGATGGGAAGCATAGTTTACCCGATTGCAGGCCTGCTCGGGCTCTACGGCTTCGTCTCACTGGCCTCGCTCCTCTGGGAGGGAATAGACAGGAAGTTAGTTGCGAGAATGCAGAGGCGCGTTGGACCACCGCTGATACAGCCGTTCTACGACTTCCTCAAGCTGATGAGCAAGGAAACAATAGTCCCGAACACGGCAAACTACATGTTCAGAGCGGCCCCGGTTCTGGCACTTGCAACTGCGATAGCGCTCCTGGCTTACACGCCGATGGGATTCACCCCGATTTTAGCGAGCAAGGGCGACGTCATCGTCTTCATCTACCTATTGGCACTCATCAGCTTCTTCAAGATAGTTGGAGCGATAAGCTCAGGCAGTCCCTACGCGAAAATCGGAGCGGCGAGGGAAGCGACGATAATGGTGTCCAGGGAGCCGGCAATGATGCTGGCAATCTTTGCGATAATGTGGCGCCTCGGAAAGCTCGGCGTTGACAAGCCCTTCAGCATGGGCATATTCTACCAGCACAACATCTGGGAAATAGGAACGCCAATGAGCTTCGTGGGGGCGATAATACTCCTCTACGTCTTCTGCGTCTGGCTGGCGAGCGAGATAGAGGTCGGGTTCTTCAACATACCAGATGCGGAGGAGGAGATAGCCGAGGGACTGCTCGTCGAGTACAGCGGGCGCTATCTGGCACTGCTCAAGCTGACGAAGGCTCTGAAGGCCTACATAGCGGCTTCCCTGGTGGTCGCGATATTCTTCCCCTGGGGAATAGCGGGCCACTTAACCGGCCTCTCAGCGGACGTTGTCAACCTGCTCTTCCACACACTAAAGGTCTTCATCCTGCTCTTCGTCGTCGGAAGCGTCTTCAGGGCAGTAACAGGAAGGCTGAAGATAACCCAGGCGGTGGACTTCCTCTGGAAGAACGTCTTCCTGGCCTCGCTCGTCGGCTCGCTCCTCCTCGCGATGGAGGTGATAATGTGAGGGCGCCAATACTCGTTCCAACGGTGCTCAGGAACCTCGTCAGGAAGCCAGCGACCAACCTCTTTCCAAAGACCGAGCCGGTGCCGGTTCCCGAGAACTTCAGGGGCCAGCTTAAGTACAACGTCGACAAGTGCGTTGGCTGTAGAATGTGCGTCACCGTCTGCCCGGCGGGGGTCTTCGTTTACCTGCCCGACATCAGGAAGGTGGCGCTGTGGACTGGAAGGTGCGTTTACTGCGCCCAGTGCGTCGACGTCTGCCCGACCGGAGCGCTCCAGATGAGTGACGAGTTCCTCTTAGCGAGCTACGACAACTACGACGACAAGTTCATTCCCCTGAAGGAGGAGAAAATCGAGGAGATACGGAAGAAACTTGAGGAGCAGAAGAAGGCCAAGGAAAAGGCCAAAGCCGAGAAGGCGAAGGCCGAAAAGAAAGCCTAACTGCTTTCCTTTTCACACTCCTTTTCCACGTCGAGCTCAACACCCATTTTGTTTGCGAGGGCCTTGAGCCTCTCGTAGTGGCCCCTCTCGATGTCGGCCAGGCGGAGGTAGATTGACCTGAGCTTCTCGTCGCGGCACTCCTCGGCCAGCTTTCTGTAAATCGTCTCGGCCAGCTTCTCGCTTTCGAGGGCTATCCTCAGGACGTCGCCGAGGTCCTCGACCTTCCAGAACTTGCCGAGGACGTTGAGGGACTCAACGTTGGGAACGTTGACCTCAATCAGATCGTCCCCGTACTCGCGCCGGTAGATCTCGTAGAGTTCGTCGCCGTGTCCCTTGGACTCGTCGCCGAGCTGTTTGAACGTTTCGTAGACCTCCGCCGGAAGGCCCAGCTCCTTTGCCCTCTCCGCTAATTTCCAGTAGGTTTCGGCCTCCTCGTATTCGCCCCTAATCCAGTAGCTCAAAAGCTCCCTCTCGTCGAGGTTCCTGATGCGTTCGAGGATTTCAACGCCCATGTCCACCACCTTACCCTACCTAGTCTTTCCACCCCGATAAAACTTCCGGTCAAAGGAGGGCCCTTATGAGTGAGGGGCTTATCCGCAGCAGGCTAGCGAGGAGGCGGGGCCGCTTTGCGATGGCCTTGAACGTCCGCAGATGATCGTCGAAGTCCGCCTGCTCCTCTATGACCTCAATCGCCTCCCTGCTTGAGAGCACCTCGAAGATCCTCTCGATGCCCTCCTGGTTCAGCCCCTTGAAGGCCTTCCTCACCTTCAGTCCGAAGGAGATCTGCCTCTTTATCTGAGAGCACGAGGCCTCGTAGGTTGAGAGGTCTCCGGTCAGTATCGCCCTCGCCAGATGGTGGGCGCAGATTGCGCCGAAAACTATTCCCCCGGCCGTGGTGGGCTTTATCTGGAGCGCCGCATCCCCGACGAGCGCGACGTTGCCCCTGATCCAGGGCCGTCTCCACCCGAGGCCAACGGTTCCCGCCTTGAACTCGAGTATCGCGGTCGGCTTTAGGCCCCTCACCCTGAGAAACCTGTTCAGGGCTTCGAGGCTTCCGAAGGTCCCAACCCTCGCAACGTCGTCGCTCAGGGGGGCAACCCAGTAGAAGAACTCGGGGTTGAGCTCCTTGTCCACCCAGACCTCCACGAAGTCCCGCCTGAATTCCCCGAGAACCTCTACCTCAAAGCCCTTGAGGAACTCCGCGCTGCTCTTGGCCCCGATTTCCCTCGCGACGGTGCTGGCCACTCCATCGGCTCCAACGTACACATCCGCCGACACCTCAAAGGTTTCCTTCAGGTGCTGGAGCCTCGCCCTTCCGCCGCGGAATCCCACGAACGTCGTTCCAACGAAGTAATCCGCTCCCCTCTTCACGGCATCCTCGGCGAGCTTTCTCTCCAGGGTTTTTCTGTCCACCACGTAGGCCTGGGCATCTTTCCGGCTTATCTCGAAATCCCGTATCCTTGAGCGGAAGGTTGCGCCCCTGAGGGAGTTCACTATGGCCTTCTCCGGAAATCCGAGCCTCTCGAAGCTCTCCCTCCCGATTATACCGGTGCACGCTTTCCCCCCGAAGGATCTCTTCCTCTCAACGACCGCGACGTTCAGCTTTCCCGCGAGGAGTTTTGCCAGGTAATTGCCAACGGGGCCACCTCCGATGATCAGCACGTCGTACCTCATCCTCACCCCTCGCCCGGAGTAGCTTTTAAACCCTAAAAACCTACCCTTTCCGGTGGTCCCATGAAGGTTCTGGTTACTGGCTTCGAACCCTTCGGCGGTGAGCAGATAAACCCATCTTGGGAGGCCGTTAAGGCACTTCCCGACGAACTCAACGGAGCAACGCTCCTGAAGGTTCAGCTGCCGGTCTCGTTCAACAAGGTTCGAGAAATTTTGCCGAGGCTAATCTCCAGGGAGAGGCCCGATATAGTCCTGCTGACCGGTCAGGCAGGCGGAAGGCCGAACGTAACGGTGGAGAGGGTCGCGATAAACGTGATGGACTCCACTATGCCGGACAACGACGGCTTTAAGCCGGAGGACGAGCCGGTATTCGAGGGCGCTCCAGATGCCTACTTCGCCACGATACCGGTAAAAGCCGTTGTAAAGGCCCTGAGGAAGGCCGGGATTCCGGCCGGCGTTTCCAACACTGCCGGAACCTACGTCTGCAACACCGCGATGTTCACAGCTCTTCACACGATAGCCGTCTCTGGAATGGAAACGAAAGCGGGCTTCATCCACGTGCCCTTCAGCCACGAGCAGGCCCTCGAGAAGCCGAGGCCGTCGATGGCGCAGGAGACGATAAACGAGGCGATAAGGAAAGCGCTGGAGCTGCTCGTTACTCCCTGAACAGCTCGTTGAAGTCGATCTCGTAAACCACCGAGCCGTTGAAGCTCTGGGCCTCCTTGAAGCGGGCTATGAGTGAGCTCAGGGTCTCTATCAGGGCTCCCCTTATTTCGCTCATTATTTTCTCCGCGTCCTCGCGGTTTTTGAGTTCGAAAACCTTCTCCCTGAGCTCCGAGAGCTTTATCTCTTCCTCCCCAAGTCTGATCAGAGGATCCACCCCGCTGAGGACGTTTTCCAGCTCTTCATCGAACTCCAGCTCCCTGACCCTGACGCGGTACACCCCAGTGAGAACGTCGTACTCCTTGTCGAAGACAACCCTCATCTTCATGTTACCACCGATTGGCTTTGGGCGTTGGATTAGATAACCGTTTTGGTGGCAACTTTTTAAAGCCCTCCCCTTATCCCGTATTAAGAGGTGGTGCTCATTCTCATCGTCGGTCTTGACGTCATCGGCGAGAACCCGAAGCGCTTCGCTGTCGTGAGCTGGTACAACGGAAGGCTTGAGCGAAAGGGTGAGTTCACCCTCTACCGCTTAATCCGCTTCATCCGGGCGAAGAGGCCAGATATAGTGGCGGTAGACAGCGTTACCGAGCTCGGCGACGACCTGAGGAAGTTCCTCCGCGCCCTTCCGCCGGGCACGAAGCTCGTCCAGGTAACGGGAAGGCCCGGTGAGCAGAGAAGCCTTCAGAGCCTCGCGAGGGAGCACGGGATAAGAACGACCGACAGGTTCGACCCCTATGAAGAGGCCAAACTCTCCGCATTGCTCGCGAGTAAAGGAGTCGGCTATGAGGTTCTGGCCTTTGAGGATGAGGTCATAGTCAAAGTTGTAAGGGGCAGGAGCCACGGGAAGGGCGGCTGGAGCCAGGACAGGTATAGAAAGCGCGTTCACAACCTCGTCCGCGACAAGGTGAGGGAAATAGAGGACAGGCTGAAGAGGGCGGACATTCCCTTCGACCTCGAGATCGAGGAGAAGGACTACGGCCTGGCGAGGGGCGAGTTCAGAATCTACGCGAGCAGAGAGGAGCTGGCCGGACTGGTAAGGCCGATGCGTGGCGGCGACGTCGAGGTCAGGATTTACCCGGTTGAGAGGGCAGAGCTCGGCTTCGCCCCGCTTAAGGGTGAGGAGGCCGTGAGGGAAAGGAAGAGCGTCATCGTTGGTATAGATCCTGGGATAACGGTTGGAATAGCGGTCATAGACCTCAGCGGCAACGTGATAGCGCTTTACAGCGAGAGGAACATGCCGGTCGGCGAGGTCTTCAGGTTCATAAGCGAGATTGGACACCCGGTTGTCGTGGCAACGGACGTTTCCCCGGCCCCGGGCTTCGTCGAGAAGATAGCCCGCTCCTTCAAGGCCCAGCTCTTCGTCCCGCGGGAGAGCTTAAGGGTTGAGGAGAAGAACGAGCTGTTGAGGAGCCTCGGCATCAAGGTCGATGACGACCACCAGCGCGACGCCTTGGCCGCCGCCTACAAGGCTTACCTTCGCCTAAAGCCCAAGCTTGAGCACGTCGAGGCGAAGCTCCGCGAGGCGGGGTTGAGCAAGAGGGCCGACGAGGTGAAGGCCCTTGTAATCCAGGGCTACAACCTCGGCGAGGCCATGCAGAAGGTCGCGAGGCGCGAGAGGCCGAGGGAAGAGGAGCCAGAGGAGCAGGCGAGCGTGGACGTCAGGCCCTACGTGAGGAAAATCCGCGAGCTTGAGGAGAGGATAGCGCTCCTTGAGAGGGAGAACGAGGAGCTCAGGGGTATAATCCGCGAGCAGAGGAGAACCATCGAGAGGCTTGAGCGCAGAATAGCGGACTACGACGAGGAGGTAAGGCGGAAGGTCCTCCGCGAGAGGGAGCTTGAGGCGAAGGTGAAGCGCATAGAGGTCCTTGAAAAACAGCTGAGGGAAGCTAAAGCGGTCATTGAGAGGCTGAGCAGGGATTTGGTCAAGGTCAAGAGGATGAACGTGGTTGAGATCCGCGGTAGCGCGGTTCCGCTGAAAGTTCTCAGAGTCCTCAGCTGGCGCGAGCTTGAGAGGATTGAGCGTGAGGTCGGGTTGAGGAGGGGCGACGTTCTGTTCGTCGTTAATCCTGCAGGGGCCGGAAAAGCGATAGCGGAGGAGCTGGTAGAGAAGGGGATAAGGGCTCTGATAACAGAGAAGCCCCTTCCGGGGCCGGTGAGGGAGGTTCTCCGCGAGGCCCATGTTCCTTTCTTCACGAGTGAAGAGCTCGACGTCAAGCGCGTTGACGAGTTCGCGGTCGTTGAGCGCGAGACCCTTGAGAGGGCAATCGATGAGCTGTTAGAGCGCTGGGCTGAGGAAGACAGGGAGAGGGAAGCGGAGAAGTTCCTCAAGCTGGTCGAGGAGTATCGGATTGAGCGCATAAAGGAGCTCAGGAGAAAGGCCGAGGAGGAGACTAAAGCCCGTTGAGGACTTCCTTCAGGGCCTTCAAATACCTCCCCGTTTCTTCGGCCCCTTTCTCAGTTATCCTTACCGCGGTTCTCGGTCTGTCCGCGAAGACCTTGTAGAGCTTTACGTAGCCGGCTTTCTCAAGTGTCCTCAGGTGGGAGTCGAGGTTCCCGGGCGTTACTTCGAGCACCTGGAGCAGTTCCTTGAATAGGGCCTTTCCTCTGGGCAGGAGGTAGAGCATGATTCCCAGCCTTACGGGGTTCCCGAGGACGTGGTTTTTCGTGAGTTCCCTCAGATGTTCCATCCTATCACCGCTCTATTGCTCTGAAGGCCGAGTAGAGGTACCAGAGGATCGTCAGGGAAAAGCCCGCGGCCACGACGAAACCGGCCCAGACTATGGCTCCCTCTGCCATGCCGGTGGAGCGTGGTATTCCGAGTGCGGGGATCAGGAACGCGGGAATTATCTCGCGCTCGCCGTTTTTGGGGTTGAAGCCCGCCATGACGAGCCACATCGCGAAGACTGAAAAGGCTATGAAGGTAAGGAATCCGGTTGCGAGGCTGGCCTCCTCCGTGACGCCTGGGTTCAGGCCCGGAACGATGATCCAGCCGAGTACGATGCCGGTTGCCCAGGAGAGTCCTATGAGGATCCCTGCGAGGGGAGAGCTCTCGATCTCCCTCCCTGTAACCCTCCCGAGCCTCTTGAGCCTTCCCCATATCCTCCCGGTAAAGGCCATCGCAACTGCGAAGCCTAAGGGCCAGTAGAGGAAGTTAAACCTCCAGTCCGGCTGGAAAAGACCCAGCATGACGTAGTACAGGAGCATTATTGCCAGCCACACCGCGAAGTTCATCGCCCCGTATAACTTCCCGGCCGCTATCAGTCTGCCCTCAACTCTCTCAAGGACGCTTTTGAGTTCCCTAACATCCTCCATCTTCCCCACCGTATAATGTTACGTCAACACCCTTATTTAGCCGGTTGTTTCTCTGAATTTCAGAACACAATGTTCTGGGAGTACCATCTAAGGCCTTTTCATTGAACACTTTGGGGAGTTAGTGTTAAATACTTTAACGCATGATCACCTATACAGGTGATCGGGGTGGAGGTACTGAGTACCGGTGTTCCCCTGCTCGACGAGGCCCTGGGAGGGGGTCTCCTCGAGGACAGCAACCTTCTGATAACCTACAGCACCTATTCCCGTGGATGGGCCCTCGGTTTTGAGATCCTGAGGCGCAGAATTGGTATGGGCGATTTCGGAGTAATACTCGATTCGGTTCTCCCGATCACGCCCCTCCGCATGGAGCTCAAGGCCGTAAACTTCGACATCGACGAGCTCGGAAGAAGGGGCGACCTCGCGGTCGTGGACATATTTTCCTCCTTCTACGGCCTCAAGTACGCGGAGGACTACGTCTACACCGACCCGACCATAGACGGGAGCACCTTCCTCCCCAAGTACAACGGGCTCTACCGGCGCATACTCAAGGAGCGGATCGGTGACAGACGGCCAGTTGGGATAGACGTCACCGTCGATGGAATGGCCTTTCTCCTCGGCGAGAAGAACTTCATCCGCGTCTTTCAGCGGCTCATGGCCCTCAAGGAGCGCGCCAGGATTTCGGAAAAGAGAAAGCGGCCCCTCAACATATTCCTCCTCAACCGGAGCCGCGCCTCGGAGGAGCTCGTCTCGTGGATGGCCCTCTACAGCCAGTACGTCATCGAGTTCCAGCCCACAGAGAACCCGGGCGTTGAAAGGTTCTTCGTCAGGAGCTCCCCGCTTCCGGATTTTGAGCCGAGCGCAGAGGGTTACATCTTCCGTCTCGTTAGGGGGAGAGTCGAGATAGAGAAGCCCGGGAGGTACGATTAATCCTCTGCTTTCCCCTTGATCTTCAGAACCGTCAGTCCCGCCAGATTCGCCGAGGAGTGAAGAGCGATCGCCGGGGTTATCCCTCCGAGGGCGAAAAGGTAACCGGCTAACGAGCCGAGGATGAATGCTCCGGTCACTATTCCGGCTTTTCTTCTCCTGTTTCCTTCGAAGGCCATCAAGTGCGGCAGGGCGAAGAGCAGGGCCGAGAAGAGTATTGCACTCCAAAAGTGGCCGTAGCTCAAAAGATAGCCCTCGATGAGCCCCCTCGTGAAGACTTCCTCTCCCAGCGGGGCGAAGATGAGGAGGAGAACGAATCTCTCAATCCCTTCGGGCATGAACTCAGGCATCGGTTCTGAGGGATTGCCCTCAAGCAGGTTGAGGATGAGGGACGTTCCAAAGCCGAGGATGAGGGCATGAGGAACGTATCTGAAGTCGGGAACGAAACCGAACCTCCCCGGTCCGCCAATGAGCTCGATCACCGCAAGCGAGAGGAGGAACATCGTCAGCTGCATCGCGAAGCCGGCCTTTCTCGCCCTCTTCTTGGCGGTTAGGGAGGCAACGGCCGTGGATGCGGCCAAAATCAACAGCCACAGGAGTAAGGCAACCGCGAACTCAATCATCCCCGGTCACCTTTCTCAGGATTTTGATAACTTCCCTGAGCTCTTCAACTCCCTCCTCCGTTATCTCCACGAACTTCCTTGGCCTCTTCCCGAAACCGTAGTAGGTTCTAACGATCCCGGCCTCTTCAAGCGCCTTCAGGTGGAACTCAAGGTTTCCGGCGGTGAGCTTCAAGGCTTCCCTCAGGCTCGCGAAGGTTGCCCTCTCCCTGGACAGCAGGTAGAGCGCTATGGCCAACCTCGTCGGATTGCCTAGCGGTGACTTCGAGAGCCCCGCGAGCTTTTCGAGCATATCACTCCCTTATTGCCACCTTCAAATGGAGATAAGCCGTCAGCGAGAAGGCGAAGGCAATCACCGTAACCGCGTAGCCAAAGCCCGTGCAGAGCGTCGTCGAGGGGAGTATTATCAGCCCTGCCAGAGCGGTCTTCCAGTCCTTCTTTCCGGTGAACGCGAACTCAACGCCAGTGAGGAGGAGCAGGCCGAGCCCTATGAAGACCAGCATCCACTGGCCGTCGTTTTCAGCATACATGCTGGCAATCAGGGCCGAGAGGGGCCACACGATAACCTGTGCGAGGATGTATCCCCTGGGTGTTTTTTTCAACCCTTCCGAGAGCCTTTTCTAGCTGGATCACCTTTCTGAAAGCCTTTCGCTCCTCGGCGATGAAACCTATTACTGCCCCCAGCGAAAGCCACTGGATTGCGCTTTCTTCACCAATTCCAGCGTACTTTGACAGGATTTGCGCGAGTAGGTAAACCCCGGGCATCGCCCACGCCCAGTAGAGGAAAACGCTCGCTCTGTACGCCTTTCTCGCGAGGTTCAGCTCCCGCTCCACAGCCCTGAGCGCCTCACTCAGCTCTTCCATACTCTCACCAAGAAAAGTTCTCCTAACTCCTTAAATACCCGCCCGGAAGTTTGGGGCGCAAACTAACCGCCGGCCCTCGCCAGGCGGAGCTTTTCCATGAAGCGCTCGATTTCCGAGGGAGGGCCTTCCAGGAGAACCAGGTTGAGGACTATCCCGTTCCTCTCGGTGGTTTCGAGGAGGGTTAAGCTAACTTTCGCCCCGCTCTTTCGCCTTATCTCCTCGAGCTCCTCAAAGGGAACGGCCGTCTCGATAATCACGGGGAACACCCGGTGAAGTTTAATGGGTTGTTCAGTATACTAAACAGGTCTTTATAAATAGCTGTTCAGTTTACTCAACCCTGAACGTCAGCCCCCTTTCCCTCGCCTTCCTCTCGACCTGGAGGCGGAACTGGCAGGCCTTGCATATCTCTCCAGTTGTGGGTTGACCGCATATCTTACAGCGGTTCAGCTCGCTCGTTCTCTTGGTGTAGGTCTTCGCTATAAGCGGGAAGAGCTTGTCGTAGCTCCTGAGTATCTGATATTTGGTGCCGGGGTGCCTCTCCTCCATCTCGTTGAGCCAGTCGCGGATTTCGGCACGGAAGGCCTCGACCGCGTAGGGGCACTCGCTCAGGTCAACTTCAATGTTGTTCAGAACCGCGTAGAGGACAATCTCCTTCTCGGGAATCTCTCGGAGGGGCTTTATCCTCGGAACGAGCTCGGGGTGGATTTCCTCGTAGTAGGGGCCAGTTCTTCCCAGTCTCGCTATATCGCCCCGGAGGATGTTCATTATGAACATCTGCACCTCGTCATCCAAATTGTGGCCGACGGCCAGCTTGTCCGCCCCGACGTCCTTGGCCGCGTAGTTGAGGAGCCAGCGCCTCCAGACGCCGCAGTAGGAGCACGCCCCAACACGCTCTCCCTTCTCGAAGCTCCCCATTATCTCAACCGTCTCGTCGAGGGTGAAGCCGATGTATTCCTTGAAGGAATATATCCGGTGCTCTATTCCGAGCTTCTTCGCGTTCCTCTTCGCTATCTCAACGCTTGGAGGCCTGTAACCGGCTATTCCCTCGTCTATGGTTATCGCGACGAGTTCAAACGGAAACTTCTCTCGGAGTTTAGCCAGGAGATGCATCAGAACTACGCTGTCCTTTCCCCCGCTGACCCCGACCGCTATCCTCTCGCCCTTCTCGATGAGGCGGTATTTTTTGACGGTCTCCTTGAACTTCTTCTCGACCATCTCGTTGAAGTGCTTGTGGCAGTAGTAGCGACCGGTGTAGCGCGCGTGGTAGACCGCTGGACGACCGCACTTGGAGCAGACCGCTGGCATGGGTTGCCCTAAGAAAAGGCTTTTAAAAAGGTTGGTGCCCCCCATAGTGATCGAAATGCAGTATAAGGTATTCAAGACCGAGATCGGGCCCCTCGATAAAATGCTCGGCGGGGGCCTAATGGACGACGGAATACTGCTGATTATCTACGATACAGGTTCCTACGGATGGGCGCTGGGGGTTGAGATATTCCGGAGGTTCCTTGAGCGGGACTGGTTCGGGATGATCACCAACTACTCCATGCCCTACAGTCTCCTCAAAAAGTACGGGCTCGCTGTTAGGTTTCCCCTCGAGGAGTTCGGAAGGGCTGGCAGGCTGGCGGTCGTGGACGTTTTTGGCTCCGTAAACGGGGTAAAGCTCAACGAACCCTTCGTTTACTACCTGGGTCAGCTGGACAGCGGCACGTACCTCCCCAAGATGCTGGCCCTCTACTCCAAGATAATAGCCAACAGGCCGAGGAGGATCGGGCTGACGGTTACGGTGGACGGCTTCGTCGAGACCTTCGGCGAGGAAAACGCCATGAGAATACTAAAGCGGAACATGGCCCTTAGGGAAGGCTCCGAGAGGCCCGGCCACGAGGGGGTTCTGAACGTGTTCCTTATAAACCGTGACAGGGTCTCCAGGAGGTTCCTGTCGTGGATATCCCAGTACGCCGAGCACATACTGGAGACGAGGCCCACCGGCAGACCCGGGGTTGAGGAGCTAACAGTCCTCAAGTCCCTGCTCCCCGATTTCGAGCCCTCCACCGGAACGTTCCGCTTCAAAAAGGGAAGGATATGCATCCAGTCTAGCGGGCCAGGTTGAGCAGGGCCGGCCAGAGGTTGAGGGCGAGCAGCGTCAGCCCGATGGCGATGACGGCGTACCTTAGCGGCTTCGCGATCGCCTCAGGAAGGTACTCCTTAAGCACGTCGTCCAGCATTCTCCCCCCATCGAGGGGGACCAGCGGGAAGAGGTTCATCAGGCCTATTCCGAAGTTCAGGAAGTATATCCAGTAGAACGAGAAGAACAGCGGGAACACCACGTTCTCGTGCCCTATCCTCGATCTGTAGTGCTGGCCGAGGTATATGCCTATGAACGGCTTCTTGGGGTTGTCCTCCCTTGCACCGAGCTTCAGCTCCACGGTTTTTTCTTCCCCGTTCCTCAGGACGGTTATCGCGATGGTCTGGTTGGGCTTCGTCGTGTTTATGAACTTCTCGAAGTCCTCGAGCGTCTTTATCGCGGTGCCGTTTATGGCAACTATAACGTCGCCCCTCTCGAGAACCCCCGAGGCAGGAGAGCCGCTTATAACGCCCGCCACCTCTATTCCAGCGGGCTGGAGGAGTGGCGTCAGCGCGAAGTTCATGATGAGGAGCGCGAGCAGGGCCACGAGGAGGTTGGCGAGCGAACCGGCCCCGTAGACCCTGAGCCTCGTCCTTAGGGGGGCCTTTTTGAGCTCCTCCTCGTCGGGCTCCACGAAGGCCCCGGGGATCACGAAGAACAGGACCAGGCCCACTGATTTTAGAGGAAGCCTATCGGCCCTCGCCACCACTCCGTGGCTGAGTTCATGGACGACCATAACAACCGCGAGGCCGATCAGGCCGTACCAGAGGGGAATGGTCAGCCCGGGGATGACGAGCTGTACCCCAGCCTGCTTTCCGTGGGTCTGGATGGTTGCTATTGCGGTCTTGAGCAGGGCGTAGAAGACGAAGGCCATGCCCAGGAATCCAAGGGCTATTCCAACGTCGCCGTAAACCTTCCAGAACTTCCTTCCCCTTGAGGCGAGCCGGTCTATGAAGCCTAGCACCCTCTTCGTTCTCCACATTATCACGAACAGATCGACGGCGATTCCCTCTTCTTCGTTTTCATTCTCCCTCCTGCCAAATGCCACGTAGACGATCGCCCAGAAGGCCATTATGCCGGCTATGACGATGATGAGCGTGCTGACCATAGTTCACACCTTCCGCTAACCTAAATACCGGCCCCGCTTTATAAAAGTTAATCCTTGGTGGGATAAGCAGAAAAGGCCGGAAAACCCTAACCCAGCAGTTCCCTCACCGTTCTCCTTACCGCCTCGTAGCTGTTCAGCTTCGGCCTCCAGCCGGCTTTCTTGGCCTTCTCTATTGCTAAGCGCATGAACTTGACGTCGCCCTTCCAGCCCCTTCCACCATCAACGCCGCCGGTGAAAACGAACCTCGGTTTGAGCCCCATCTCCTCGCTCACTATCTCCGCTATCTCCTGGACGGTTATCCAGTCGTCGTTGCCGAGGTTGTAGAAGTCCACGGTCTTTCCGCTTTGCCTGAAGTGCTCAAGGATTTGGAGCATGCCCTCAACGGTGTCGCTCACGTGGAGGTAGCTCTTCCTCTGCCTTCCGTCGCCGAGTATCTCAAGCTCCTCCGGGTTCCTCCTGAGCTTGTTGATGAAGTCGTAGATCACACCGTGGTTGGAGCGCTCGCCTATGATGTTCGCCAGGCGGAAAATTAAAGCCCTGAAGCCGAACGTGTGGGCGTAACCACTTATCAAAGCTTCGGCCGCGAGCTTCGCTCCTCCATAAACGCTTATCGGCTCGAGGGGCCCGTAGTCCTCCGGTGTGGGTATGATCTCAGCCTCACCGTAGACCGTTGAGGAGCTCGTGAAGACGAGGTATTCCACGTTCGAACCCCTCATCGAGTTGAGGAGGTTGTATGTTACCAGCACGTTGGTTTCGTAGAGGAGCTCTGGACTCTGGGAGCCGATTCTGACCTCGGGGTTGGCGGCGAGGTGGAAAACGACTTCAACGTCTTTAACGGCCTCTCTCACGATTTCCGGGTTTCTCATGTCGCCCTTTATGAACTCGAAGTTCTCGTTTTCCAGCCAGCGCTCTATGTTGGCCAAGCTGCCCGCGCTGAGGTCGTCGAGAACCCTGACCGTATGGCCAAGCTCCATGAGCCTATCGACGAGGTGCGAGCCTATGAAGCCGGCACCGCCTGTTACAAGGACCATCATTTTTATCGCCAATTGTATCGGGCCCGGTGTTATTAAGTTTTGGGAAAGTTTTTTGTAGACTGAGTTGAATCACCAACCATGCGGGTTTATAGCCTTAATGAGAGAGAAAAAAGAGAGGTCATTGAAATCCTGAGAGAACTTCTCCTAAGGAGAGACGAGATCATCTTCGCCTATCTTCACGGCTCTTTCCTTGAGGGTCCTTTCCGGGACATTGACGTGGCTGTGTATGTAGATTCAGAGGTTCATCCCTTCTATGAGGCGGAGCTTGAGGAAGACCTCTCGAATGCCTTAAGTCTACCGGTGGATGTGAGGATTCTCAACGAAGCTCCGGTAACCTTCAGGTTCCGAGCCATTGGGGGCTTGCTGCTCTTCAGTAGGGATGAGAAGATCCGTTGCGACTTCGAGGAGAGAACTATGCGTGAGTACCACGATTATTCCTACTATCTAAACATGTACAGGAGGGAGGCCCTTGGAATACGATAAAGAGAAGATAACCCGGCTCATGTTTGAAATAAACAACGCTTTGGAGGCTCTTTATGAGCTCTCAAAACTTCCAAAAAAGGAGTTTTTGAGTAACAGGCACTACGTTTCAAGTGCCAAGTACAATCTTTTGGTGGCCATAGAGGCCTGCATTGACGTGGCGTACCATCTGATATCAAAGAACAAGTTCAGGTTGCCCAAGGACTATGCCGACTCATTCAGGGTTCTAAACGAGAGGAAGATCATAGATGAGGACCTAACAAAAAGGCTCATCCTGATGGCGAGGTTCAGAAATAGATTGGTTCACATATACTGGGACGTCGACGAAGGCGTTATTTACGAAATTCTCAGGAACAATCTTGGCGACATAGAGGACTTCGTAAGTGCAATTTCAAAGGCATTCAGGAGGGAAAAACAATAAAGGTTTTAATCATGGCAGGGGGCTACGCCGCTCGCCTGTGGCCTATAACCCGGAATTATCCTAAGGCCCTATTGCCAGTTGGCGAGGGGATGATAATAGATCATATCCTCGAGAAAGTCCTGGATCTGGGTTTTCCGGTTTACATCTCCACCAACCGCTTTTTTGAGGGCCACTTTCGGCCAATAGCGGAAGAATACGGCGTTGAACTCATAATAGAGGACACCCTCCACGAGGAGGAGAAGCTCGGGACGATCGGGGCGATGAGGAAGGCCGTTGAGGAACTCGGCCTCGATGATTACCTCGTCATTGCCGGCGATAACCTGTTCTCCTTCTCGCTGAATGAGTTCCTAGGGCATTACTCCGGGGAGACGCTCATAGCGGTTTATGACGTCGGCGACCTTGAGCTGGCCAAGCGCTACGGTGTAGTCCTGCTTGAAGGCGATAGAGTTGTCTCCTTCCAGGAGAAGCCTGCCGAGCCCCAATCAACCCTTGTGAGCACTGGTGTCTACGCCTTTCCGGAGGGGGTGATGGGGCTTCTCGACGAGTATCTGAGGAACGGGAACAGGGATTCGCCGGGCTACTTCATCCAGTGGCTCCTCTCGAGGGGTGAGCCGATAAAAGCCTACCGCTTCTCCGAGTACTGGTACGACATAGGCTCTGCGGACAGCTACCTTGAGGCCCTCAGAACACTCCTAAGGGAGAGCCACATCGAGGAGATTCAGATAAGCCCCTACTCCAAGATAATCCCGCCTGTGGTCATAAAGCGCGGGGCCAAAGTACTCGGGCGCTCGATTATAGGGCCGTTCGCCTACATCGGTGAGGACTGCGTTATAGAGAACTCCGACGTCAGCGATTCCATAATCTTTCGGGGAACGGTGATAAGGAACTCGACGATATGGCGCTCAATAATCGACGAGAAGTGTGAGATAAGGAACCTCGAGCTCAGGAAGAGCCTCGTTGGGGGTCATGCGAAGATACAGCGCGGGGAGTGAAAAGCTTTTAGTCTCACCCCCGTATTCTCTCCGCAATGGAGACTCTGAGGATAGCTTTCGTCTACGACGTTATCTATCCATGGGTGAAGGGCGGCGTGGAGAGGAGGATCTACGAGCTCGCGAGGAGGTTAGCGAAGCATCATGAGGTCCACGTTTATGGTTACAGGCACTGGGAAGGGCCAAAGGACATCGAGCGCGAGGGGGTTCACTATCACGGCCTTGCCCCCTCGCCAAAACGGCTCTACCTTCTCGGAAAGAGGAATCCCCTGTCCATGCTGCGCCTTGCATCCCGTCTGCGCTCTCGAATTGGGGAACTCAGGGAATACGACCTCGTTGATGTCCAGAACCTCTTCTACCCGGGGGCTTTGGCTTTGAAGGATCTTCCCAACGCGGTTATCACGTGGCACGAGTTCTGGGGTCCTTACTGGTGGAGATACCTTGGGCCGGTGGGTTTTCCGGGCTGGTCCACGGAGCGGGCCCTGTTCTCTGCGGAACGGCATGTCGCCGTCTCGTGGAAGACCCGGCTCGACCTCCTGAAGGCCGGCCTCAGAAAGCCCGTTCCGGTCGTGCCAAACGGCGTTGACGTTGAGTTCATCCGTTCAGTCCCGCCGGCGGAGCTTGAGTCGGACGTTATATTTGCCGGCAGGCTCATTCCGGAGAAGGGGGTTGACCTCCTTCTGAGGGCGCTTGCAGAGGTAAAAAGAGAGATCCCGGACGTTAGGGTGGTGATAATCGGCGACGGGCCCGAGAGAAAAAGACTGGAACGCATGGCAAAGGGTTTGGGCCTCGAAAAAAACGTCCTCTTTACGGGCTTTCTGTCTTATGAGAATGTCATAGCCCTGATGAAAGCCTCGAAGGTCTTCGTCCTTCCATCGAAGAGGGAGGGCTTTGGGATTGTTGTTTTGGAGGCTATGGCTTCCGGTTTGCCTGTGGTTACACTCGATGAGCCGATGAACGCCGCGAAGTTCTTGGTGGAGAAAGGGAAGAACGGGTTTGTCGTGGGGATTGAGGGAATCTCTGGAGTTTTAAAGCACTTTTTAGAAGATGGGACTTTAACAAAGAGAGTATCTTACTATAATCAGGGAACTCTTTCCCGATATGAATGGAGTTGGATAACTCAAAATTGGCTATATCATCTGGGTTTTTGATGTTAATATCCTCCGAATGTATTCTAAAGCTCGGGAATCCAGCGCAAGCTTTAGTAGAGTCCAGTAATTTTCCATATTGAAAGGTGCCATCGAAATTGAATACGCGAGATATCTAAGTCCCTTCTCGGGCTCGCCGCTTAAGAGAAGCAGCAGTCCCATCTGGCTCAGGTGAATGCTTAAGACCCAGGGATTTTTCCAGATATCAAGATGCTTGCGGATAAATCTCTCCCTTCCGGGGATGTATTTCTTCATGTTGAACGAGATCTGCCTGCCGTGGACGTAGTACTTTGCGACCACTTCATCTACGTAATCAAATCTGTAGTGCCTTGCTATCCTCAGCCACATGTCCCAGTCCTGAGAGCTTGAAAGGTTCGGATCAAAAAGTCCCGCCCTCTTGAAGCACTCCCTCCTTATCAGTAGCGTTGGACTGCCGATGAAGTTCTCCTTCAAAAGCCTGCTGTAAACATCCCCTCTGTATTCTGGCATTCTCTTTCCGAGTATCCTGCCATCCTGCTGGGATACGTAGTAGAACCCTCCGTATACGACGCCGACGTCTGGTTCCAATGTCTCGAACTTCCTGACTTGGGTCTCAAGCCTGTGGGAGAGCCACTCGTCATCGTCGTCCAGGAGGGCTATGAACTTTCCCCTGGCTTTTTTTATTCCTGTGTTCCTGGCAACCGGGCCGCCGGAGTTCCTTTTGAGGCGCACATACCGGATTCTTCCGTCGTTTATGCTCTCAACGACTTCCGGTGTGTTGTCTGGAGATGCATCGTCGACCACTATAAGTTCGAAATCCCTGAATGTCTGATTGAGAACGCTGGTTATGGCCCTTCTGAGCAGGTTTGCCCTGTTGTACGTTGGTATGATGACGGAGACCGTTGGCCTACTCATCTGAGACCTCCCTTAGGAGATTTTTGAGGAAGGTTAGCAACTCCTCTCTCAGTTCCCCTCTCTTTAGGCTCAGTTCAATGTTCGCTATAACGAATCCAAGCTTACTTCCAACGTCATATCTCTCGCCTTTTATCTCCTTAGCGAAGATGTTCTGGCTAGATAGAATTCTCTGGAGGGCATCTGTGAGCTGTAACTCGCCACCTCTCCCCGGAGGAGTTTCTCTCAGGGCGTCAAATACCTCAGGCGTCAGGACGTACCTCCCGATTATTGCAACGTTGCTGGGGGCCTCTTTGGGGGAGGGCTTTTCCACGAGGTGTCTCACCTGATAGAGTCCATCCCCAAGTGGTTTCCCGTCCACGATTCCGTATCGGCTTACAAGTTCCCAGGGAACGCGCTCCACTCCCACCACTGGAGCTTCTCTCCGCTCGGCTATCTCGATGAGCTGTTTTATTCCGGGCTCTTCGCTTACTATGATGTCGTCGCCAAGGAGGACTGCAAAGGGTTCCCCGTTCACGTGCTTTTCCGCGTGGAGTATTGCATCTCCAAGACCGAGGGGCTTCTTCTGACGGACGTAGTAGATGTCAACCATCTCGCCGATTTCCTCTATCTGCTTCAGCTCCTCGAACTTTCCCTTTTCCCTTAGATAGAACTCCAGCTCGAAGCTCCTATCGAAGTAATCCTCTATAGCGCGCTTTCCCTTTCCGGTTACTATGAGAATGTCGTCGATTCCGGCTTTGATTGCCTCTTCAACAACGTAGTGGATGACCGGCTTGTCAACTATCGGGAGCATTTCCTTGGGCATCGACTTGGTTATGGGTAGCATTCTCGTGCCGAGACCTGCCGCTGGTATTACTGCCTTCTTAACCCTCACCAGCACACCCCCTCGTAGACCTCGGCGGTTTCCTCGGCCTTTCTCACGCGCCTGCCGTCGATCACGATTTTCCCTGAGTAATCCAGTTCCTCAAACTCGGGCCACTCCGTTACGATGAGAACTGCATCACTGCGCTCCAGAACCTCCTTTCCAGAGCTCACGTACTCTATCTGCTCCCCAACGTCGGGATAAAAGCGTCTGAAGTTTTCCATCGCCTGGGGATCGTAGGCGAGAACTTTTGCTCCCTCCTCAAGCAGTTTTTTAACTATGACGTACGCCCTCGTCTCCCTGACATCGTCGGTGTTGGGTTTGAAGGCCAGACCGAGAACGCCGATTCTTTTGTCCCTAAGCTCCGGGACGTGCTTTTTAAGGAGCTCGATCAGCTTCAGCGGCTGTTTCTCGTTGACTTCAACAACGGCCTTGAGAATTATCGGGTCTTCTCCGATTTCTTCCGCCTTCCTGATGAGTGCTTTAACGTCCTTCGGGAAGCAAGAACCGCCCCAGCCGATTCCGGTCCTAAAGAAGTGAGGACTTATCCTGTGGTCGAGGCCAACCCCCTCGAACACCTTCCACGAGTCAATGCCGAGCTTCTTGCAGATGTTTCCGATCTCGTTGGCAAAGCTGATCTTGGTTGCGAGAAAGGCATTTGAGGCGTACTTAATCATTTCGGCGGTTTTAATGTCCGTGAAGAGCTTGGGAGCGTCGATGGGTTTGTATAACTCTTCCAGAACCTTCTTTGTTCTCTCATCCTGAACTCCAATTACAATCCTGTCCGGGTTCAGGAAGTCCTTTAAAGCTACTCCCTCGCGCAGGAACTCCGGGTTCATTGCGAGGCCAAAATCCTCGAATGCCTTTTTACCCGACTCCTTTTCGAGTATTGGCTTAACGACGTTCTCGGTCGTTCCTGGAAGAACGGTGCTCTTAACGACGACAACATGGTAGTTGTCTTTTTCCTTCAAAATTTTTCCGATTTCTTCGGCAGCTTGTTTAACATACGTTAGATCTATTGAACCGTCTTCTCTCGATGGAGTTCCAACTGCGATGAACGTAACCTCTGAGTTTAGAATTGCATCGCGGTAATCCTTGGTTGCGCGGTATTTTCCTTTGAATTCCCTCATGAGTTCCTCGAGGCCTTCCTCATAAATCGGTGGTTGGGCATTGTTTATCATCTCGATTTTTCTCTCATCAATATCAACAAAGATGACTTCATTCCCCAGCTTGACGAAGCCTATTCCAGTTACAAGACCAACGTAGCCGGAACCGATGATCGAGATTCTCATTCGAATCACCTGATAATTACTGTTGCGTGAGTCTTATAAACTTCATGTACATTTATTCTCTGATGTCCATGAGGAGTATGAAAAATAGAAATTACATTCTAGTAACCCCAGCCAAGAATGAAGAAAAAACATTGCCTCTCCTTGCTAAGAGCATAGTGAATCAAAGTATCCGGCCAAAGCTTTGGGTTATAGTTGATGACAATAGTACTGATAAGACCCCTGAGATAGTTGACAGACTGGCTTCAGAATATGAGTGGATTGTTGGTCACCATCTTGAAGACAATGAGGTAGAATATAACCCGGTATTTAGGAATGCGGTTACTTATAGGGAAGGTTTAAAAAAAGCTCTTGAGATGTCTAAACGGCTAGCAATACCATTTGGTTATATAGGTATTGTTGATGCAGATTTTATACTTGAACGGAGGTTTTTTGAAAAGCTTATACTCCGCTTTCTAAAAGAGCCCAGCTTAGGGATTGTTAGCGGAGGGGTTTACTATAAAAAAAATGGTCGTCTTGTGTGGGAGAAGTCAAATCCCAATTTTCCTAGAGGCAGTCCTCGTTTAATACGCTTTGAATGTTTTTTTGACATCGGGGGATATCCCTTAGAGCCTGCTCCTGATCTGGTAGCATACTACCTTGCAAGAATTAAAGGATGGAGAACATTTCAAGTCGTTAATGCTATAGGTGTTGAACTTCGACCCACGGGAACGAGAGGAAATGTTATCGAGAGATATAAAAAACAGGGATTTGTTAGTTATTATATTGGTATACCACCATTATCTGAGTGCTTTTATTCTATCTATCTGATTTTGTTTGATGATGTTCAAAAAGGCATAGGACATTTTATTGGTTATTTCCGTGCATTGTTTAGACGAGAATACCAAATCTCAACACCACTAATACGGCATTTCGTTGAAGAGGATTTCAGCATTAAGACCATGTTTAAAAAGTTCTGGCTTTTGAATCTATGAAAATTGTTGCTAAGCAATGGATCCTTAGCATATGTACGGGGGTACCGGCGTTGAAGAGGATAACAATAATCTACCCGTGGGGGGATCCTCTGAAAGAGGGTTCTGGAAGTTCTGCACGAACTAAAGGGATTATCCGGCTGTTGGTAAATCTAAGTAAGGAGTTTAACGTTACTATTGAGGGGGTTGGGATAAAAAGTTATAGTAATGGGCCTATAGTTCAGCTTGGGTGCATTCCTGGAAAGTTTGGTCTCCTGCTTGACTTTAACCCTTGGTATTTTCTCAGAAGGGTACAAAAAAGAGAGGATGTGCTCATCATTAGTGGTCCACTTGGGATTTTCGGGGCCTTGGTAGGTAGGTTTCTATCCAGAAAGCTTATCAAAATTGTCTACGATGCACATAACGTCGAGAAAGAGCGCATGAAATTGGGTGCCTTTTCAACAAAAACATCTCTCCTGAGAATTATTACTCGCATCATACTGACCATATCGGAGTTTTTAGCAGTTAAGTATGCTGACTGCATCATTGCCATAAGTCACAGGGACAAAAGGCTCTTCCGGGAGGAATATGGGGCACCGTTGGAGAGGATAAGGGTCGTTTATCCTGCTATTGAGCCAGTTCCCTTAAGCCCCGAGAGACACTCAGGCGTGCTTTTCCATGGTAGTTTCAAATACGTCCCTAATCGTGAGGCTCTCGAAGCGTTGCTTAAAATTTCTGAAAAGCTCCCATGGGTGGAGTTCTACATTGCTGGCTCTGGAATGTTCAAGGGGAAAATGGATAATGTTATGTTTTTGGGCTTTGTTGAGAACCTTAACGAGTTTTTTAAGCTTGGAGACCTGGCGGTAGCCCCCTTAAAGCGCGGAGCAGGGGTTAAACTTAAAATAGTCGATTATCTGTCTCGTGGTATACCTGTAGTCACAACCTCCATCGGAGCTCAGGGCTTGGAGCTCACAAACGAAAAGAATGCTGTTGTTGTGGATGACCTGGAAGAAATGGCACGTAGAGTGGAATTTCTTTTCGAAAACCCAAAATACAAACGGAAGATTGGCCTGCTCGGTAGGAGACATGTTGAGAGGCTCCTTTCTAGAGAACAGGCTGGAAAGAACTTGATGGATTGCATTAGATGGGAGAAAGAGTTAATTTAAATAGACCATCCCTAAGGGCTTTGAGATACTTCAAAAAGGTTTTTGGCTTTCTGTGCTTTAGCACCAGCTGAGCAAACTTGAAGGGAGCTTCGTAGAGTATGACGTAAACTACGTGGGCGACAAATGCACTCTTAGGGTAGTTTTTTCTTAAAAACCAGAACTTGTTCCGGTAGAAGTGGTAAGTAAAGAAATCCCCGAGATAGCCGCCGGTTGAAGTGCTTATCTTGTGCCATATCTTCGCTGTAGGTACAACCAAAATGGTGAAACCCATCTTTTTGGCTCGTATGCATAGGTCAGTCTCCTCCCAGTAGCAGAAGAAGTTTTCATCGAAAAGACCTATATTATGAAACACCTCCTTACTCACAAGCATGCATGAACCCTCTATTTTGTCAACTTCCCGAGGAGATTTTGGGAGCGAGCTGTACGGCCGGCGGTAACCAAGCCTTATTTCCTTCCCCTTCCAGGGAATTAGAAACGCCCCGACAAAGTCCACAACATCGATCCTCCCGTTGTAGTCGTAGTACAGTACCGCAGGCCCGAGTATTCCCGCCTTTTTATCCTTTTCAGCCGTGCCAACCAGCCCTCTGACCATAAATGGGTCAACTACGGTATCGGGGTTCAGTATCAGGACGTACTTCGGGTTGAGAACGCCCAGTGCGAACTTTATGCCCACGTTGTTCCCGCCGGCATAACCGTAGTTGTCCCTGTTTTTAATCAGAATTATCCGTCTGTCGGGGTCATACTTTTCGTAGAGGGGCCTGTTGAACTTTCCCTTTAAGGCTTCCTCTTCATCGAGCTCGAATACCTTTATCGGCTTGTTTTTGGGGTTGTAGTCGAAGAATTTTGATTTGACTTTTAGTTTTCCCTGGGCATATTCTTTGATTTCTTCAATGGATTCGTCCTGAGAAGCGTTGTCGACGACGATGACGTCGTAGCTGGGATAATCTATCCTGTATACTGACTCCAGGCATTCCACAGTATCCATCCAGCCGTTCCAGTTGAGGATAATGATTGAAACACGAGGAAACATCAGATCTCCCTAAAATTTTAAAACACTAAGACGCTCTTAAATCTTTAGAGTGTACATGGGCGGTGATGCTAGTGAGAATCTTAACTGGGGTAAATCAACAAGTAAGGTGTTATTATAATTAGAACCTTGTTTGGAGGTATGAGATGTTGAAAGTCACGATAATAACTCCCGATGTATCTCACAATTGTATCGGAAGAGCTTGGGTTTTAGCTTCTATCCTTAATAAAAGTTATGATGTTGAGATTGTTGGTCCAAGATTTGGGAACTCTGTTTGGCCCCCCTTGCTGGACATGGATATAAACATTCCAATTAAATCCGTTGGAGTGAATAAGATCGGATATTCATTTCCTTTATTTTATAAAGAGATTATCCCTTTAATTGAAGGAGATATTGTTTATGTCAGTAAATTGCATCTATCTAGTCTTATCCCGGCACTTATTGCTAACTCTAAATTGAATATACCATATCTTGTGGATGTGGATGATTGGGAGTTGGGATTTGTTATAAACATGTTGAAAAATAAATCTTTATTACAAAAACCTTTATATTATATCTCATCTTCATTGCTCTGGGCACGTTTTTCATCTTATTGGCAGTTTTATCTTCCGGATAGATTTGCAGGTATGTTTAATGTACCAATTACCGTGTCGAACTCATTTCTTAAGAGAAAGTTTGGTGGAACCATTATATGGCATACACGAGATGAAGAGAAATTTGATCCTGCTCTCTACGATCAGTTTGAATCAAGGAGAAAGTTTGGGATTCCAGAAGATAAAAAAGTAATTTTGTTTTTTGGAACCCCCCGGCCATATAAAGGTGTTGAAAATCTAATACTAGCACTCTCAATGTTACACCGCAAAGATAGTGTGCTTGTGATTGCTGGATTGGGGGAGGATCCTTACTCCCGTTTCATTGCTACATTGGGGAAAGAAAAACTTGGAGATTCTTTTATTGGATTGGGCTACATTCCCTTGTCAAAAGCTCCGGAGGTTGTTTCGATTGCTGATGTTTATGTTGTGCCTCAGCATGACTCTCCAGCTACACTTGGCCAGATGCCTGCAAAAGTTTTCGATGCAATGGCTATGGCCAAACCTATAGTTGCTACTAGAGTTTCGGACTTGCCATATGTTTTGGCTGGTGTAGGGAGGTTGATCTATCCTGGAGACTTAAAGGGGCTTGCAAATGAGATAGAATTTCTTTTAGATAATGAGTGCTATTCTAGGAAATTGGGAATTAAAGCTCGGCGTAGGTTTGTTAAAGAGTTTGGACTAAGTGCCATGAGTGAGAAAATGAAAAAGCTATTTAAAAGAGAGGGTCTTCTCTAATTTCAGAATTTTTGATTGTAGCTCTGTTGTGGAGTATTTCTTTGAGAATAAATGCTGATCTAACTAGACTACGGTCTAGATGTGGTAAATACTTTATAAATCCCCTTAAGTGATTAGTTTGTATCATTCTTTTGCATTTTAGTGAGGACAAAACTATCTCATAGTATCTCTGAGCAATAGCGCGTTTATCTTGCTTAAATAAAGGGTAATATTTCTTTAATAGGTGCATTTCTGCCTTTAGTAGTTTACAGTAATCAACAGATATGCTATCACTAAGAACATAAGATATTACTAATGTTTGAGGAATATATACGAAGTTGTATTTTTCAGCTAGTCTAATTAGTATATCCCAATCTTGTAATCTAGGTAGTTTTTCATCAAAAAGTCCTGAGTTTTTTATCATATTTTTTTTTACTAATATTGAAGACATATCGATGAAATTTAAAACTAAAATTTTGTCCAATAATTGACCCTCTTTTTTTCCTTGATTAACATCCTCAGGTACAATTACTGTTTTTTTAGTATATTTTCTTATTGTTCTAGAGTATATCACAAAGTTTTCTTTAGTATTATCTGCTATTTTAATTTGGATTTCAAGCTTTTGGGGTTTCCAAATTGTGTCACTATCAATAAACGCAATATATTCCCCGCGAGACTTCTTTATTCCAGTATTCCTTGCAGCATTTGCTCCGAGATTTCTTTTATGTCGTATGTATCGTATTCTGTTGTCTTTTTCTTTGTAGATCTCAACGATATTTTTAGTATTATCTGTTGAGCCATCATCTATTATTATTAATTCAAAATCTTTAAATGTTTGGTCAAGTACGCTTCTAATGGTCCTACCTATTATGTATCCCCTATTGTACGTTGGTAGTATTATAGAGATTTTTGGACGACCCATATGGAGCACACCCCCGGCTGTTGCATCTAGTATTTTTTACTTTTCTGATGATACAAATTGTTTTAATATCTTTCTCACTGTCTCTAGATTTATTCCTAGTTTTTGTTCTAGTGCTACTAAAATTTCGATATCTTCGTTATCAATACCCCCGATGATAATAATTAAACTAAAGTATGCACTTACAACTACAATGGAGATAACTATTGCCTGTAACATGTTAGGTACAGGGGATAAAGCTATATCCGTAATTTTTATGATCAAAATACTAATGATAAGAGATTTTATGTAATTTAAGCTAAATGGGTGTATTCTTGTTTTTAGGTACAGTCGAAGTGAACCCAATATATTCCCAAAGGAGTATGAAACTGCAGTGGCCATTGCTGCTCCTTCTATTCCGTGGACAGGAATTAATATGTAGTTCAATAATATATTCAAAAAGAACAACACGAGATTATTGCCCATGATATACTTAGTATCTCCAATAACTAATAAAGTTGAACCATTTAATCCAAAAAGCACATGGATCATAAATCCAAAGGCTAATATCCTAAGGACAACAGCGGCCTGAAGATATTTAGTCCCGAAAAAGAATCTTATTGTTGTTTCGGGGAATACAAATATAAACATAAACATTGGGAGAGTCAAGGTAAATACCCATTTTGTTAAGATTTGATATATCCTTTTTATATCTTTAATCTTTCCTTGAGCATATAGACTGCTAATAAGAGGGGGATAAAGGAAAGCCGCAGAATCCAGAAATAGTGGGATAAGTCGCGCTATGGGGGTTGCTGCATTGTATATACCTACACTATTTGATCCAAGGTAGTATCCGACCATTATCGTATCTGTCCAGTTCATTACTGTCCACAGAATTCCAGATATCATAAGTGGGATGGAGAATGCCAACAATTTTTTTGCTATATATTTATCGAATAATGGCTTTAACTTAAAAAGTTTTAGCCTATGAAGTTCATATTCAAGTAGGATAGTCCTTATAGTCTGAGCTAGTAAATAACAATAAAACAATGCCATAAACGGTAGATTAAATATAATAACAATCAGAACCAACGTTAGCCACAGTGTTGGATAGAATATGTTCTGGAAGTACACCTTCTCCCTTACTCTGCCAAACCCCTGGGAGATTGCAATCAGTACGCCAGTCAAAGCGGAAAATGGCAGAGCGAGTGCCAATATCTTCAGGCTCGAGTTAAGGCGGGGCTCTTGAAACACTTCAGCAATGTGCCCTGATGCTATGGCCAGAAATAAAGCACCGAACAAGCTACTTGTGATGACAATGACAAGTGATGTTGATATTATGTTTTTTATTTTGCTTGAGTTTTTTTTCCTGTAGAACCCGATTTCCCTTGGCAATGCAGTTGGAAATCCTAGTGTGACTAGGGTTAAGGTTATGCTAAATATGGTTAGTGCAAGATTGAACACACCATATTGGGACGTTGAAAAATATCTTGCTAAAAGTGTTCTGCTTGCAAACCCAAGTACCATTGAGATAACTGTGCCCACAAAGATTATCCCGGTCCCCCTTGCGATTCTGTGGAGCGCCTGATTCACTTCATCCATATTTAATCCCCGCGTCTTCTTATTTAGCTTAATGGCCTTAGAGGAGATTTGTCTCTTTTAAATACTCCCTCAGCCCCTCCCTCCAGTCCGGCATCTTCAGGCCGAGTTCGTGGAGCCTTCTGTTCTCCAGCGCCGAGAAGCTTGGTCTTTTCGCCAGCCTGTTCAGCTCGTTCGACTTTATCGGCTCTATCTCAACGTTCCAGCCGAGGATTTCAAATATCGCTTTAGTGAACTCGTACCATGAGCAGTAGCCTTCGTTGACCATATGGTAAACTCCGAACTCCGGCTGGAGCTTGAGGAACTCCTTCAGTGTTCTGGCCACATCGAGGGTGTGAGTGGGGCTCATAACCTGATCGTTCACTATCCTGAGTTTCTCACCGCGTTTTGCCTTCTCAATGACCCAGTTCACAAAGTTTCCCCCCTTTCCACTCGCGCCGGCCTTCCCGTAGAGGCTTGCGACCCGGATGATGTAGTGTCTGCGTGAGTAGTTCCTCGTGAAAATCTCGCCGGCGAGCTTGCTCGTTCCGTAGACGTTTATCGGGTTTGGGACGTCTTCCTCGGTGTAGGGCACCCCTTTCTCTCCGTCAAAGACGTAATCCGTGCTGATGTAGACGTTGATTGCTCCAATTTTCTCCGCAATCTTCGCGACGTTGAGCGCGCCTATCGCGTTGACTGCAAAGGCTTTCTCCGGATAAATCTCGGCGTCATCAACGCGGACGTAGGCAGCCGTGTTGATTATGACGTTCGGCTTCACCTTTCTGAGGATTCCGAGGGTCTCCGAAACAGTCACGTCCAAATCCCCGTGTGTCAGCGGAACGACCTCAAATCCCGGCTCCTTCCGGAGGACCTTCACCAGATCGGTTCCAAGCTGGCCGTTTGCCCCAATGATTGCTACTTTCATCGTATCACCTCAGAACACCCAGCCCCTCTCGATGGCCTCCCTCAGCGTCGGCAACTTCCTGTCCTTCTCCGAAACTATCGGCTCGTCAACCGGCCAATCTATGTCCAGCTCGGGGTCGTTCCAGATAATACCACCCTCATAGTCGGGGGCGTATACGTTGTCCACCTTGTAGATCACATCTGCAACATCGCTCAGCACGAGAAAGCCATGGGCGAAGCCCCTTGGAATGTAGAGCTGCCACTTGTTGAACTCCGAGAGGATGACTCCAACCCACTTTCCGAACGTCGGCGAGTTCTTCCTCAGGTCAACGGCCACGTCGTAGATAACCCCCCTGACAACACGAACAATCTTCGCCTGGGCGTAGGGCTCGCGCTGGAAGTGCAGACCCCTTAACACACCGTAGCGTGAGCGAGAGTGGTTGTCCTGGACGAATTCCCCCTTTATCCCAGCGCTCTCGAAGTCGGGCTTCTTGTAGGTCTCCATAAAGAAGCCCCTCTCGTCACCGAAGACCTTCGGCTTGATAAGAATCACGTCTGGAATCTCAAGTCTCTTGAACTCGAAGGGCACCTTCACCACCCCAGCTTCCACGGCGTTGGGTGGAGGACCTTCTCGTTCACCAGCGGTCTCCACCAGTCCTCGTTCTTCAGATACCACTCGACGGTCAGCTTTATGCCCTCCTCGAAGCTGTACCTCGGACGCCACTTCAAATCCCTCGTTATCTTCCAGGAGTCGAGCGAATACCTTAGGTCGTGTCCAGGTCTGTCCTCGACGAACTCTATCAGCGACTCGTCCTTTCCGAGGAGTTTGAGAATCGTCTTGACGACTTCAAGGTTCGTCTTCTCCTCGCCGGCAGAGACGTTGTAGACCTCCCTCGGCTCGCCCTCCAGCAGAACCCTCTCGACGGCCCTCACGTGGTCCTCAACGTAGATCCAGTCCCTGACGTTCTGGCCGGTGCCGTAAATCGGAACCTTAAGCTCCATGCTAGCCCTTATTATCGTCTTGGGTATGAGCTTTTCCGGGAACTGGTATGGGCCGTAGTTGTTTGTGCATCTCGTTATTGAGGCGTTGAGCTTGTAAGTTCTCGCCCATCCTAAGACGAAGGAATCGGCGGCCGCTTTGGTGGCGGAGTACGGAGATGAAGGCATCAGGGCGTCTTCTTCCCTGAACGAGCCTTTTAAGATGTCCCCGTAGACCTCGTCGGTGCTTATGTGGACGAGCCTTACCTCCGGGCTCTCCTTTCGTATCGCCTCCAGGATTGTGTAAACTCCGATAACGTTGCTCTTCAGGAAGTGATCCGGACTTGAGATACTCCTGTCTACATGGCTCTCGGCCGCGAAGTTTACAACCGCGTCAACCTGCTTTACGAGTTCCTTCATGAGTTCGAAGTCCGATATGTCGCCCTTCACGAAGGTGTAGCGCGGGTCTTCTTCAATGTCCTTTAGATTGGCAGGATTTGATCCGTAGCCAAGCTTGTCGAGGTTGATTACCTCCCAGTCGGGGTGCTTCTCAAGGACATAGCGGATAAAATTGCTCCCTATGAAGCCCATTCCTCCCGTTACAAGGAGTTTCATCCTTCCACCTCACAGGATTATCCTAGAGTTATCACCGACGACGAGCTTTTTACCTGAAGGATATGAATTGCCTTTCAGTATTTTAACCCCCCTCCCAATCAGGCTCTCAACGATTCTCCCTGCGTCTCTAATCTCCGAATCCGGAAGGATTATCGAGTCCTCTATTTCAGTGTTCTCGATGACGACGTTGTCGCCAATGCTCGTATAGGGTCCTATATAGGAGTTCCTAATCACGACGTTTCTTCCGATTATTACTGGGCCCTTTATGACAGTGTTCCCGTCTATCTCGCTTCCTTCATCTATGGCAACTCTCCCGTGTATCCTCGCCTTCGTCTGAACCCGTACGTCTGGCTTGAGGTCATCGAGGATTAGTCTGTTCGCGTCGAGTAAATCCTCAGGTTTTCCGGTGTCCTTCCACCAGCCTGTAACCTTGGTCCATCCTACCCTGTAGCCGTGGTCGATGAGCCACTGGATGGCGTCGGTAATCTCCAGCTCGTTCCTCCATGATGGTTTTATGTTCCGGACTGCCTCATGGATTACAGGCTTGAAGAAGTATATCCCGACCAAGGCGAGGTTACTTGGTGGATTCTTTGGCTTCTCAACGAGTCTCTTGATGGTCTTCCCGTCCTCGCTAAGCTCCGCGACACCGAACTGTCTCGGGTCTGGGACCTCTGTGAGGAGTATGCTTGCATCGTAGTTGTTTTTTTCAAAGTGTTCCTTGTGTTTGATGATGCCCTCTTTGAGAATGTTGTCGCCTAGGTACATGACGAAGTCCTCATCACCCAGAAAATCCCTCGCAACAAGTATTGCGTGCGCCAGACCCTTTGGTTCTCCCTGGTATATGAACTCTATCTCCGCGTCCCACTCCTTGCTCATGACGGTCTCTTTTACCTGCTCGGCGTTTGGGCCAACTATTATGCCAATTTCATGAATCCCTGCCTCAATAACATCCTCTATCGCGTAGAACAGGACCGGTTTGTTTGCAACTGGAATCAACTGCTTCTGCTGGGAGTATGTAAGGGGCCTGAGCCTCGTTCCATGACCGCCGGAAAGGATTAGAGCTTTCATTATAACCACCCTAGACCCCTTTGAAATTGAAACCTATATAAATCTCTCGAAAAGGTTTCCTAATAGCCTATTTTTTCTTGTAGTTGTTAGTATAACTGCTAATGGTAACATTTATAAGCATTTATCCCCGTATTACTTTGGGTGGTTTTAATGAAACGCTACCTGATAGTTGGAATTGCAACCCTGCTGGTGTTCCTTGCGGGGGTGCACTTGGGGACCTCATACTTCAGCGACGTGGCGAAGTCCAGCGGAAACGAGGTTTCCACCGGCGATTTCGACATAGCCATAAGCAAGGACGGCAAGAGGTTCTACGACGATTACAAGCTCTTCTCCTTTGGAGATCTCGCTCCCGGTGAGAACAGAACGGTGACGTTCGCCATCAAAAACCGCGGCGATTATCCCCTCTCGAGGGTCATCCTCACGTTCAACGTCACGGACAGGGAGGAAAAGATCTCAAAGGCAGAAAGTTTAATCGACAGCACTCCGGACGTTGGGGAACTGAGTAAGTATCTCGTCATTAAGAGCTTCGTCGTCTCAAACGGGAGCGCGGAGTGGAGCGTTGATTCCGCCGCTGGCAAAACTCTCGCTGAGATCAACGGCACGCCGATAGAGATCTTCACTGGAAAACTGCCTCAGAACGGGGTTCTGACCGTTAACATGACCCTTGAGCTCTCTCCCTCGGCGGGGAACGACTGTCTGACGGATTCTGTTGAGGTTGATATGACCCTGCTCGCTGAGCAGTGGGCTTAACTTTTTAATCTTTTAATCCAACTCCGAACCGCGATGATGAGTGATGGGCGAACCGAACGGTGAGGAAGGAAAGGTGATCGCTGAGCACTCATTCTCTATTCTTTAAGAACATCTATAATTTCTTCGGAAGATCTCAGGAGTCTAATTCCTTCCCCTTCACATGCTCCTTCAAAATCACTGTCGAGGGAGATTAGGTACTTAATCCCGTAGAACTTGCAGGTGGCCAGGATTATCGCGTCGTTGGGGAGAAGCCCGTATTTGACCATGTATTCCACGGCAAGCGTTTCGATGCTCCTGTTTATTTCAAGCTCCCTGAAAAGCTCGAAGAACGTCAAAAATTCCCTGAGTTCGGATTCGTGGCCTTTGATGAGTTCCGGATTATGCTTGAGTGTGTACGCCCTTTCCCCTGTCAGTGCCCTCAGGTAAACCATGAGGGTCTCGCTGAAAACGATGCTGTTTGTGTATAAAATGAACTTTTCTCGTATCTCCAGGAGATCTATATTGCCTGCCAAATGTTCTATAATCACGTTTGTATCAACGAATGCCCCTAAACCGTCCATTCTTCCTCTACCTCTTTGAGGAGCTTTCTCAGGTCCATGCCCTGAAACTTTCCGTGAAGCTTTCTCGTCACGTACTCAATCTCTATCTCTCGCTCCACAATCTGTCTTATTCGGTTGAGGTCAATGCTCCTAAGGACATCGTCGGGAACGTTAAGCTCAACTGTTATCTTCCCCATTCTTTCACCGTTTGTATTTTCTGCATCGGGAATAAATAACGTTTTTGTTCCCTTTGATTGCTCTCTAATTAACTTTTTAAGCGCCCGTTCCAACTTTTTTCGGGATGATGAGTTCAGCCTTGTCCGAGCCGTGACGAGGGAGTGACGGACTGACCGTCCTTTTAACTGCTTCCAATAAGCCCGAAAATCTAATAACATCTCGGGAGTGGAGATGCCTAGATAAGGTTTAAATATTCTGTGCATATGCACAAAACTGGTGGTAGCATGGAGGAGATTTACAAGCCCATATGGGTCAGCATAATCGGCAACGTCCTCCTCGCGGTCATAAAGCTCATCGTCGGTTTTCTCTACTCGAGCATAGCTCTTATCTCGGACGGCGTTCACTCCCTCAGCGACGTAGTCACGAGCGTCGCCGGCTACTTCGGCATAAAGGTGGCGTCAAAACCTCCTGATAAAGACCACCCCTTCGGTCACTCCCGCTTCGAGCCGCTGGTGGCCTTCCTCATCGGTGAGGCCCTGCTCGTCGTTGCCTATGAAATCGGAAAGGACTCCCTCCTGAGGCTCCTCCACGGCGAGACGATAGAAGTGAACTCGGTGATGCTCGGGGTTACAATCGTTTCAATCCTCGCGAAGGAACTGATGTTCCGCTACTCCGTCTACGTGGGCAGGAAGCTCAACAGTCAAATCCTTATCGCCGACGCCTATCATCACAGGAGCGACGTTTTGAGCAGTGTCGCCGTCTTAATCGGCCTCGGCCTCCAGAAGTTCGGCTTCCAGTACGGTGACGCTTTGGCCGGCCTCATCGTCGCGGTCTTCCTCGTTAAGGTTTCGCTTGAGATAATCCTCGAGAACGTCGGCTACCTGACCGGACGGGCACCTCCCTTCGAGATCTGCGAGGAAATCAAGAGGCGCGCTCTAAGCGTCCCTAACGTCCTCGGAATCCACGATTTGAGGGCCCACTACGTTGGGAGTAAACTCCACGTTGAGCTACACGTCGAGGTTCCGCCGAACCTGTCCCTGAAAGAAGCCCACGACGTCAGCGAAGAGGTGAAAAAGAGGATAGAGGAAATCCCCGAAGTGGATAGGGTCTTCGTCCACGTGGACATCAAGGGGGTTACTAAGTAGCTTTTTCAAAATCACTTAAATCAAAGACCAGATATCCCATTTCTTGGAGTTCCTCTTTTCCTTCGATTCCTCTTGCGATAATGCCGTAGTGCTTTTCTCCCCTCGGGCCGAGTTTGGCCGATTTTTTCTCAAGCCGTTTGAGAACCTTCTCTGCATCTCTCGCGCTCATATCCTTCCACTTGACTTCAAAGAAACCGGCTTCACCGCTCAGGCTGTTCAGAGCTACCAGGTCGATTTCTTCTCCCCTGTCCCACCATCTTCCAATCTTCGTGAACCTGAATGGCAGAACTCCCTTCCGGTTCAGTCTTATCAGAAACTCCTTCCCAACGCGCTCAAAGACCTCACCCAAATACCTGTTGAAATCCTCCCTAAAATCCTCGAAGCTTATTGCCCCAATCTCAATGTCGTCTCGGTAGGGGTAAACAAAGCGGAGCCAGAAGCGGTAGTAGAAGTCCTTGACCCTGTAAACACCGAACCGCTTCCTTTCCCTCACCGTTACAGGGAACTCCTTGTAAACCAGATCGAGGGTCTCAAGGGTCTTTAGATACTTTGGAAGGTTCGTAACGGCAACCCTGGTCTCGTTCGCGATTTCAGTCAGCTTGGTCTTCCCGTCGTTTATGGCCTTGAGGATGTTGAGGTAGACGGTTGGCTCCCTCAGCTCGTCTTTCAGAAGTCTCTCCGCGTCCTCGTAGAGAACGCTGACCCTCCTGTAAAAGTTGCGCTCCACGTTCTCCTCGACGCTTATGGAATCGTCGTAGTAGTGCATGTATGCTGGGATTCCGTCTATCGTGCCGTAGACCTTGACCAGCTCCTCCCATGAGTAGCGGGGAAACGCTTCCTTCAGATGGAAGAACCCCAGAGTTGAGAGCTTAATCTGGGCGGTTCTCCTCCCGTAGAGCGGGTTTTTGTAGCTCATCAGGCTCTCCATCGTTGAGATTGACGAGCCAAGGAGAATCAGCATTATCCTCGAATCCTTGAGAACCTCATCCCAGATGTACTGAAAGACAGAGGGTATTGACTTATCTTCCTCGACCCAGTACGGGAACTCGTCTATAACAAAAACGAGCTTTCCAAAGGCAGTAACTTTCTCAAAGAACTCCTCCAGAGTTTTTGCTTCGATGAAAACGTTAAACTTCCTGTTGAAGTTTTTCACGAGCCTCTCAAGCTCGAGCTCCATCGGTTCCTTCCTTGCGAGGAAGTAGAAGGCTTTCTTACCCTTTATGAACTGTTTGACGAGCTCCGTTTTTCCAATTCGTCTCCTGCCGTAGATGAGGACGAAGTGCGCCCTGTCTTGGCTGTAGAGCTCCTCAAGGGCCTTCAGCTCTTCCTCACGGTCGATGAATTTTAATATCATGATATTTAATATCGCGTTATTAATTTAAGCCTTTCGCACAATCTCCCCCAAATCCCCCAAAAACTCCTCCAGGTGCTCCCGCCTCACGTGGGGCATGAGAACAATTCTGATGTAGCCCCTGTGCGCGCTTATCCCCCAGCCCCTCCTCTTCAGCTCCTCCTCGACCCACTCAAGGTTCTCAGTGCCGAAGGAGACGATGTTGAGAACCGGCTCGCGTATGAGGTAAACGCCGGGTATCTTCTTCAGCTCCCCCGCAAACCACCGGCTCAGCTCCATGGCCTTTCTGACGATTTCCTTGTAGCCCTGGAAGCCGAGGTGCTTGATCATCGCCCACACGGCGAGAGCGTTTGCCCCGGGCCGCGTTCCAGTTATGGTAGCCTGCCATATCCTTCCTCCGGCTAAGTAAGGGGCCAAAACGCTTATCGCGTCCATGTACCTCTTCTCCCGGAAGATTATCCCGCCCGCTGGAATCGGCACCATGCCCATCTTGTGGGGGTCTATGGTTACGCTCTTCACGCCCTTTAAGCGAAAGTCAAAGTCCGGGATATCGTAGCCTAAAGCCTTAGCAAAGGGAATGACGAAACCGCCAAACGCCGCATCTACGTGGAGCGGGAGCCCGTAGTCCAGAGACAAATCGCTCAAAGCCGGTATGTCGTCAACCACCCCGAGGCCCGTCGTTCCCGCTATGCCGACGATGCCTATCGTGCTGTCCGTAATCTTCCCCTCAACGTCCCTCACGTTGACGGTGTAATCATCGTTCAGCTCCGCCCAGACGAGCTTAACTCCCAGCATCTCGCCGGCCTTGATGAAGGAGAAGTGGGCGCTTTTCGGAAGAATCAGCTCCGGTTTCTCCACCTCCGCCAAGTTGCGGAAGGCCCTCACCGCTAGGATATTCGCCTCCGTCCCGCCGGAAACTATGTGTCCGTAGCCCTTCTCAAGGCCGAGGAGGTTGGAGAGCATGTCAACGGCCTCTTCCTCGATTTTCCTGCTTCCAACGTGAAGCCCCGGGTCCCCGAGGTTTCTGTCTATGAACTCTGTGATGATTTTAACGGCGAAGGGATGGGGATTGGTGCACATCGAGCCGAGTATCTTCCCCGAGTCGAAGGTAAGATCCTCTCTCGTCTTTTGTCTTAACTCGTCGAGCACTTCCTCCTCGTCCATGCCCCTCTCTGGAAACATGCTCCCACCGGTTGGCGGTCTCAGGATGATGATTTAAGCTTTTGCCTTTTGATGTAGGCCTTGAAGAAAACTGGAGTGGTTAGAGCGGTCAGCATCGACACTATTATGACGCTCGCGAAGAGCCCCTGGTCTATCAGCCCCGCGTCGAGGCCGAAGGTCAGTATCGCCAGTTCGAGGCTTCCCCTGCCGCCCATTCCTATTCCGATCAGTATGGAGTCGTTCCAGCTCAGGCCGAGCGCTTTGGCACCTAATCCGCAGCCGAGGAGCTTTCCGAGAACGGCGGAGAGGTAGAGGCCGCCTATGAGCGCGAGGTTGACCTGGTTCAGTGGCGGGTTGAACATCAGCCCGACGTAGATGAAGAACAGCGGCATGAAGAACTCGGTCAGAACAACTTCGAGATCCTCTATGAGCTCGTTGAGCTTTATGCGGGTTATTATCAGCGGGTCCTTCCTCTCGCGGAGCCTGCTTATCATGAGCCCCGCTAAGTAGGCGCCGATTATCTGGTTGAGCCCGACGTTCTCCGCTATTATCGCGAGCAGGAAGGTGAGGATGAGGGTGAACGTGAAGAACACGTTGAGGTTCTTTACGACGTTCTTGAACCATTCCGCCTTCTTGAAGACGACCTCCGAGACGAGCAGGGCGATGGCTATGAAGGAGAATATCTTAACCGTCAGCACTCCAAAGGCCTGGACGTCAAGGCTGCCCTTGGCCATGGCCGTCACTATGCCTATGAGGTAAACGGCGAGGATATCGTCGGCAAAGGCAGCCCCCATGAGTATCGACGAGACGACGCGCTTTACCCTCTCCTTCACGAGAACGCCGCTCGTGACCTCTATTGCCGTGTTTCCCAGGGTTACCCCGACGAAGATCGCCGCGGAGAGGGGTTTGCCGAAGAACTTCACCGTCAGGAAGCCGAGGACGAAGGAGGCGAAGACCCCGAGCACCGCCACGAGGACGGCCCTCTTCGTGTTCTGGGCTATGGCCGAGAAGTTGCTCGTGAGGCCCATGTAGAGCATCATCATTATAAGCCCGAACTCCGCGAGAACGTTGAGATCCCCGCTGGGCTCAACGACTCCCAGGAGGAAGGGACCCAGCACTATCCCCGCGAGCACGTGGGCTATTATGGGGTGTATCTCAACCCTCTCGAAGGCCCATTCGAGGCTCTTAGCTGTGACGAGCAGAATAGCTATCGCCGCCAGGAAGTCCACTTCATCCCCTCCTTGCCAGCAGGGCCCCTATTATCCAGAGAACCATCAGAACGACCGCCAGCAGAGCGGCCAGCGTCGCCCCCCGCCCGGTTCCGAAGACTATCGGGATTGGGCCGATCATTATGACCCCGCCGCCCTCGACGTCACCTCCGAGGGCCGAGATCAGGGTCCCGATGAATACCAGCAGGAAGCCCGTGAATATCAGCACGATACCCGTCAGCACGAGAGTTTCTCCCCTCATCATCAGCCCCTCGGGGCAATTTCCTTTTAAATCTGCCGCTAGGCTTTTAACCCCTATCCTCCCGATTGGAGTGGAGGGGTTCGATGCTCGTAATAGTGGACCTCGATGACACCCTCTGCACAACATGGGATGCCGGAAAGAGGGTCCTTCTCCGGGTTTTCGCGTACCTCCTGAGGAGGGGCAAGTTCAGGATGCTGAAGTATCTGCTGCTTCAGAGTTACAGGGAGCTGGAGGACGTTGAGGTCGTGCACAGGATGGACGTTGAGGGTATCCTCGAGGAGGTTTTCAGAAGGGTGTACGGGGAAAATAGAGTTGAATGGTTCTCCGAGATGCTGGAGCTGGTTGACAGGACGTTTTTTTCCAGCCTCAGGCTTTATCCCGATGCACTTCCCTTCCTTAGGAGCCTTAAGGGGATGGGCGCCAGAATCGTCCTGGTTACGGATTCATCCTCCCGATGGCAGAGGAGAAAGGTGGAGCACCTCGGTATCGGGGACTACCTCGATGGCATAATAATCAGCGGCGAGACCGGTTACTCCAAGCTGAACCCCCACAACTTCAGGCTGGCCCTCTCGATGTTTCCGGACGATGAGGTCTACGTGGTTGGTGACAGGGACGAAACGGACATGGCCGGAGCCAAGGCCATCGGGGCAACCGGGATACTGGTGAGGAGGGGCTACTTTCGGCGCAGGCGGGTCAGAAACGCCGATTACATCGTCGGGAACCTGAACGAGGCGCTGGAGGTGATAAGGCGTGAACACGAGCTTAAGAAGCGAGCTGAAGCGTAAGGCCCTCCACCTCACCGGCCTTGTTGTACCGGCACTGTACCTCCTGACCGACAGGGAGTTCACGCTCACCTTCATAGCTACCGCCTTCGCGATATTCGTCGTCCTCGAACCCTTCAGGATAATCGAGGAGCTCAGGGACAGGATAAAGCTGAGGCTCAGGCTGATTAACCCCGACGTTGTTACTGGCATTGAGGTTCTTGAGCGGCACGTGATGGACATAGAGCGCGAGCACGAGCGCTGGGGCGTTGCGGCCCATATCTACTTCACCCTCGCCTCCCTCATCGTGGTTTACTTCTTCAGCGAGAACGTGGCGATAGCGGCCGTCTCGGTGGCTACCCTCGGGGACGCAATGGCCGCGATAATCGGGAAGAACTTCGGCAGGCACAGGTTCCCCAACGGCAAGAGCCTCGAGGGCAGCCTTGCCTACTTCCTCAGCGGGCTGCTCGTGATATACCCCCTTCTCGGCGTTAAGCTCGCGGTAGCGGGTGCCCTCGTGGGGACTCTCGTCGAGTTCTACGGCCTGCCCCCCGACGACAACTTTTCAAACCAGGTCTGCGTGGCGTTCTCGCTCTACCTATTCTCCCTGCTCTGAGGGAGCAAAGTATTTATAGCCAAACTGCTGTATCACCTTTAGTGATAAGTACGGGTGGTTGCCATGGTCAAGTTCATCTTCGGGATACACAATCACCAGCCCCTCGGAAACTTCGGCTGGGTTTTTGAGAGCGCCTACGAAAAGGCCTACGGGCCCTTCATGGAGACGCTTGAGGATTACCCGGGGATGAAGGTCGCCGCTCATTACTCCGGTCCCCTCCTTGAGTGGCTCCTTGAGAACCGGCCCGAACACATCGACCTTCTCAAAAGCCTCATCAGGAAGGGGCAGCTCGAAATCGTCGTGGCAGGCTTCTACGAGCCAGTTCTGGCTTCCATCCCCAAGGAGGACAGGATAGAGCAGATCAACCTCCTCAAGGACTTCGCGAGGAAACTCGGCTACGAGGCAAAGGGCGTATGGCTCACAGAGAGGGTCTGGCAGCCTGAGCTCGTCAAGAGCCTCCGCCAGGCCGGTATTGAGTACGTCATCGTTGATGACTACCACTTCATGAGCGCCGGTCTGCCGAAGGAGAGCCTCTACTGGCCCTACTACACCGAGGACGGCGGCGAGGTCATAGCGGTTTTTCCAATAGACGAGAGGCTGCGCTATTTGATACCGTTCCGCCCCGTTGAGAAAACGCTGGATTACCTCCACTCCCTCGACGATGGGGACGAGAGCAAGGTCGCTGTTTTCCACGACGACGGCGAGAAGTTCGGCGTCTGGCCCGGGACCTACGAGTGGGTTCACGAGAGGGGCTGGCTCAGGGAGTTCTTTGACACCGTTTCGAGCGACGAGAGAATTATCCTTACCCTCTACTCCGAGTACCTGGAGCAGTTCAGGCCGAGGGGCCTCGTCTACCTGCCGATAGCTTCCTACTTTGAGATGAGCGAGTGGTCCCTTCCGGCGGAGCAGGCGAAGCTCTTCGTCGAGTTCGTCGAGGAGCTCAAGCGGGAGAACAAGTTCGACCGCTACCGCGTCTTCGTTCGCGGTGGAATCTGGAAGAACTTCTTCTTCAAGTATCCAGAGAGCAACTACATGCACAAGAGGATGCTGATGGTTAGTAAACTCGTGAGAGACCTTCCGGAGGCGAGGCGCTTTATTCTCAAGGCCCAGTGCAACGACGCCTACTGGCACGGCGTCTTCGGCGGAATCTACCTCCCGCACCTCCGCAGGGCGGTATGGGAGAACATCATAAGGGCCAACACCTTCGTTTCCACTGGAAGCTTCGTCAGGGACATTGACTTCGACGGCAGGGAGGAGGTCTTCCTCGAAAACGAGGCCTTTTACGCGGTCTTCAAACCGAGTTACGGCGGGGCCCTCTTCGAGCTCAGCTCAAAGGGGAAGGCGGTCAACTACAACGACGTGCTCGCGAGGAGATGGGAGCACTACCACGAGGTTCCTGAGTCAGCAACCCCCGAGGACGAAAGCGGGGAGGGAGTGGCGAGCATCCACGAGGTTGGAAGGAAGATTCCGGAGGAGATAAAACGCGAGCTGGCCTACGACAGTTATATGAGGGCAATCCTGCAGGATCACTTCCTGAGTCCCGACGCAACCCTCGATGATTACTATCTCGCCCGCCACATCGAGCTCGGCGACTTCCTTACCGGCGCTTACGACTTCTCGACCTTCGACGGGGGAATCACCCTCGAGCGCGATGGAACTGTCCTGGGCGCCCCGGTTAGGGTCGAGAAATCCTTCCGCCTCACGGAGGACGGCTTCATCGTCGACTACACCGTCAGGGGCGAAGCAAAGGCTCTCTTTGGCGTCGAGCTCAACTTGGCGGTTCACAGCGTCATGGAAAGTCCAGAAGAGTTCGAGGCTGAGAGCTTCGAGGTGAACGATCCCTACGGGATTGGAAAGCTTGAAATCGAGCTGGATAAAAGGGTGAGGGTGTGGAAGTATCCGATAAAGACCCTCAGCCAGAGCGAGAGCGGCTGGGACTTTATCCAGCAGGGCGTCAGCTATACCGTTCTCTTCCCTCTTGAGGGGGAGCTGAAGTTCAGGCTCCGCTTTAGGGAGCTCTGATATTCTCCCTTTTCAAACAAAAAAAGAAGAGACCTCGGATAGGGCGGCCCTCATCACGTCTCAGGGCCCGAAAGTCTCCTCATCGGTTCAGCTTGAAGTCTATCGGCTTCTCAAGCCTCCAGAACCTACAGAACGAGCAGACCTCACCGCTCGACGGCATTCCGCAGACCCTGCACTCCCTCAGCTCCGCCTCCTGGAGCTCTGCCTCGAAGAGGTGCTTCTTCCGCAGGAAGCCCTTGACGAAGTTGATTTTCGTCCCGGGCCTCTTCTCCTCCATCTCGTTGAGTATCTCCTTGTACTCAATCGTCGTCGCTCCGACCGCGTGCGGGCACTCCTCCATCATGTAATCGATGCCGTTGGCGAGGGCGTAGGCAACAACCTCCCTCTCGGTGACCTCGTACAGCGGTTTGACCTTCTTCACGAGCTTGCCGTTGAACTGGCTCGGCGTCACCGGCCCCTGCTTCGCCAGGTACTGCGTGTTCCAGTGCATCATGTTCGAGAATATAAAGCTCGCCTCGTCGTCGAGGTTGTGGCCGGTCGCTACGGCGTCGAAGCCGTTGTCGTAGGCGAACTTGTTGAAGATGTACCTCTTGGTGAGCCCACAGTAGGAGCACGTTGGCCGTCTCGTCCTAACTTCCCCGATTCCCTTCCCGAGGAGCTCCTTAACGCGGACGATGTGGAGCGGAACGCCTAAGGCCTCGCACTGCTTTTTAGCATAGCTCTCGCTCTTCTCGCTGTACTCGCCGATGCCGAGGTTTATGTGGAGGCACTCGATGTTGTAGCCGAGCTTCTTGAGGATGTAAGCGGTAACGGCCGAGTCCTTTCCGCCGCTGACAACGACCAGAACCCTCTCGTCCGGCTTGAGCATTTTATACCTCTCTATCGTCCGCTTTACCTTTCTCTCGAAGTACTCCCTAAAGTGCTCCTCGCAGAGGTACATTTTTGGGTAGTGGAGCTTGATGAAGGCCGGTTTCTCACAGAACTTGCATCTCATCGGCATTTTTCCCACCGGTCTTTAGCTCTCCCGGCACGTTAAAAGGCTTTGCACCGGAAGGCTTTTTAACGGCCGGCTCAACTTCCACCGGTGGAATCAATGGGAGCGCTCTCATCGATGTTCTGGGCCCTGTGGTACGTCCTTCCCGCGTACTTCGCCAACGCTTCCCCAGTTCTGCTCGGGGGAGGCAGGCCGATAGATGGTGGACGGAAGTGGCGTGACGGAAACCGGATTCTGGGAGATGGAAAGACGTGGAGGGGTTTCTTCGGCGGAATAACCGTCGGCACTCTGGTTGGGGCCGTTCAATATTACATAACCCCCGCCTTCTACGGTTCCCTGAAAACGGCCATCTTACTCGCTTTTCTGCTGTCCTTCGGCGCCCTCGTCGGCGATCTCGTGGGGAGTTTCATAAAGAGACGCCTGAACCTTCCGAGGGGGTACCCTGCGGTTGGCCTGGATCAGCTGGGCTTTCTGATAAGCGCGCTCGCCTTTGCCTATCCCGTGAAGACTGTATCCTCCGGCCAGATGCTGTTCCTCCTGATATTCACGCCGCTCGTCCACTGGTCCGCCAACTACTTCGCCTACAGAATGGGCTGGAAGAGCGTTCCCTGGTGACAGTTTCGCCCACTCAACTTTTTAAACCCATCCCCTCAGCTGGCATCGATGGTCAGGGTTCACGTCGAGAGCTACGGCTGCTCAAGGAACAAAGCTGATGGCGAGATAATGGAGGCCCTTCTTCTGAAAGCGGGCCACGAGTTAGTCGAGACTCCGGAGAACGCTGACTACGTCGTCGTCAACACCTGCGCGGTTAAAGACCCGACAGAGTTCAAGATGGCGAAGAGGATTAGGGAGCTCCTCGATTCTGGAAAGAAGGTAATAGCCACCGGCTGTCTCGTCCATGTCAATCCCGATGCAATAGACCCGCGCGTCTCGGGGATTCTGGGAGTTAAAAGCATAGACAGGATCGCCGAGGCGATTGAAATCGCTGAACGTGGGGGAAAGCTCGTCAGCGTGGAAGGCTGGCGGGAAAGAAACCCTGACAAGCTCGAACTTCCACGCCTCTGGAAGCCCGGCGTCGCCTTCGTCGTCCCCATAAGCGAGGGCTGCCTCAACGCATGCACCTACTGCGCGACGCGCTTCGCTCGAGGAGTTCTCAAGAGCTACAAGCCGGAACTCGTCGTCAAATGGGTTAAGGAAGCTCTGGCGAGGGGCTACCGGGAGATTATCCTGTCGAGCGAGGACACCGGTTGCTACGGCTTCGACATCGGGACGAACTTGGCTGAGCTCCTCGACGAGATAACGGCCATCGAAGGGGAGTTTCGCGTCAGGGTCGGCATGATGAACCCCAACCACGTCCTCAAGTTCCTCGACGAGCTGATTGAGGCTTACCAGGACGAGAAGGTTTACCGCTTCCTCCACCTGCCGGTTCAGAGCGGCGACAACGAGATCCTGCGCAGGATGGGCAGGAACTACACCGTTGAGGAGTTCAAGGAGATAGTTCGTGCCTTCAGGAAAAAGATTCCGGAATTGAACCTCAACACCGACATCATCGTTGGCTTCCCGGGGGAGACTGAGGAAGCCTTCAGGAACACGGTCGAGCTTGTAAAGCGGATTAAGCCTGACAAGATCAACGTCTCCCGCTACTCGGCAAGGCCCGGAACGATAGCGGCAAGGTGGAAGCAGTTACCCGGCTGGCTCGTCAAGGAGCGCTCAAGGGAACTCCATCGGCTCCGCCTCCAGATAGCCTACGAGATAAACAAAGCTTACGTCGGCAGGACCGTTGAGGTTCTCGTCCACGGCCCGGGCAAGAAGGGCGGAGTTGAGGGCAGGGCCTTCAACTACAAGGATATAATCCTCGACTCCGGCGAGGCGGGCAGCTTGGTCCGGGCAAAGGTCGAGCGAGCCACCGCGACCTACCTTATCGGCAGGGTCGAATGAATTTTTTACACTGACCTTTTCGTTCATTTGAAAATTATCCGGAGCTATTCAGAGTTTCTCTGGCTCCGTCTAATGAGGTCTGGAGATTGGCCGGATTGAATCATGCCCCTTGGAAATTTTACAATCCATTCGAGAAAAAACGTTAAATATCAAGGACGCGTAAAATTTGGAGAGAATCCAATCGAGGTGATGGAAATGGATAGGAGGCTAAAAAAGGCCCTTCCCCTGCTGGGGGCGCTGGTTTTCCTGATGGTGGGAGCGGCGCTGGCTGTTCCGAGCATTACTGTGAACGTTCAGGGCATCGGTGCAGGTAGCAATGCAGTCCAGAATCCAATTCAGAGCGTTGATATAAAGTGGGATCTTAACCCCACGAACCCGGATTTACTTGATAACCTTAACATCACCATACACCTTAACACAACGGTTGCTTCAAGTTTGAGCTCAGGAACACTTTACATAAAATTCTATGAAGGTTCAACTCCGCACGTTTACAAGTATGATATTACATCGACTATAAACGATGGGGACACTATACAAATATCTGGCAGTGATGTTGCTAGTACTCTTGGTGTAACGTCTAATGACTTGGAGAGTATACTACCTAAAATAGACAGGATCGCGGTAGTCTACCAGGGATCGTAACCCGGTGACCCCTGATGCCAAAGCGCCCTAACATCTTTTCCATTTTGTCGGCCCTTTTTCTCGTCATGACCCTTCTCGTTGCGGTTCTGCACTTCGTCTTTGGCTTCCAGTACGTGGTGGTTCTTACTGACTCGATGGAGCCCAAAATACACCCCGGTGACCTCGTTGTCGTGTACCCATCCAAGGACGTTCAACCTGGTGACGTCATTCTCTACCGGATCGAGATCGGCGGAACCGAATACCGCATAATCCACAGGGTCGTCGCCATCAGAACGGATCAGGAAGGGAGGATCTACTACGTGACGAAGGGCGACAACAGGAGGTACGTCGATCCCTGGCGGGTTTATCCGGATCAGGTTCTTGGGAAGCTGCTCTTCGTGATCCCCCACGTCGGGAGGCTTTACTACTACCTGCCCCTGATAATAACGGCCCTGATACTGAGCCTTATGGCCCTGATCGGCTACGAACTCGTCAAGATCCTGCTGGAAGAAGAGGAAAAACCATCAAGAGAGCCCCTCTATGCCCTCAGGCGTTCGAGGGACATGTACATGCTGAGGCGCTCGAGACGGCCTGGCAGGGGGCGGTTCTGATCACCACTTGTCCTCGGGGATGGCCTCTTTCTTGGCCGGAATGAGGCAGAGGAACTCGAAGGTGTCAGTTAGGGCCTTGTAGCCATGGGGCTCGTTGGGCGGGACGTAGAGGAAGTTCCCCGCTTTAACGTGGTGCTCCTCCTTCCCGTTGGTTATTATCCCCTCGCCCTTCATGATGAAGATCTCGTGCTCCCAGTCGTGCTGGTGTATCGGAATCTCTGAATCCTTCTTCATGACGAAGTAGCGCATGGCGAAGTTCTTGGCGCCAAGCTTGGGGTAGACGAGCCACCTTATTGTTACCCCCTCAAAGCCGGTCTCCTCCTCGGGGACATCGAGGTAGTGTCCGACGAACATGGTATCACCGTTCTAACTTCTCGATCCCGTATTTAGACTTTGTGCATACCAAACCCTTTTAATCCCGGTTCCTTTATCCAATCTGGTGAACCTTCGTGGAAAGAAAGGTGCTTGGATTGCTCCTTTTGGGAGTTCTCCTGCTGGGAACGATCGCCGCCGGCTGCCTCGGCGGGGGCGGAGGGGAGACCGCCCAGTCCACTCCGACACCTACGGGGAGTTCCTCCACCACAACCACCGCGCACGAAACCCCGTCTTCCACCACTACCACGACGACCTCTTCTGCAACTACAACGACCACTACAACTACTTCGGGCACCACCACGACGACAGCGACCACCACAACGACATCGAGCACAACCACGACTACCACAACCGCCACTACCACGACGACGCCAACGCCAGCTGTCGTGAGGATCGACTTCTCAAAGTTCAGGAAGACGGGGCAGGTTATCGGTGAGTGGCGGAGCATCTTCAAGGGACAGCCAATCTACACCGTTCCAGAGTACTTCGATCTCGTTAAGGCGTACTTCCCGGACGCCGATATCAGGAACCTCTCCGACTACAAGTGGGGAATAGCGGTTCTCCCGCCGGAGCTGGCGGTCAAGGAGCTCGAGGGCAAGAGGGTCAGGATTGAGAAGGTCGATTACTTCGGCTACGTTGCCTACAGGAACGGCTACCACTTCGTTGGTCCGGATAAGGGCGTTATAGCCGTCTTCAACTCGGGCGATGGCGCGAAGCTCATCCTCACCGGAACGAGCAGGGCCGGCGTCGGCCTCGCCCTCAGGGAGCTCTCGCGGATCAACTCCTACTCCGACGTTCCGAGCCTCTACGTTCTCCGCTCCGGCCAGTTTGAGGGCCTCGTCCTCAAGGAGATCGGCGACGTCAACTGGGACGGCATCGTGGAGAGGACTGAATTCGTCGAGGATTACCCGCTCTACTACGATGAGCCCTTCCACTACCACTGGCGCGTCGTTAGGGGTGAGAACGTAACCGTTACCGGGGGCTTCATAAGGCTCGTGAACGGCTCCACAGTTTACATAAGGGCCCTCGGCTTCAACGTCAGCGTCTCGGTCAAGCCTTCCGGGGCCAGGCTCACCTACGTGATCGAGAACATCAACCCTGCATACGTGGACTACCCGAAGTGCGCCGAGGTCGGCGAGACCTGGATAAAGCTCAACTCGACCGATGGCTTCACCCTGGGCCCGAGGAACGTCTCCAACTACACGGTCTTTGCGATAGGCGACCACAGGCCGGCCCACAGGGACGATCCGGTCCCGAAGGTCTTCCTTGAGATAATGGCCCAGGTCAACAACGGAAGCGGGGCATTCGTGATAGACGGTGGTGATCTGGTCTACTCCGGCAGGCTCAGCGAGTGGATCGACCTCATGAAGGTCTGGAAGTGGAACAAGCCCGTCTTCCTGACCCCCGGCAACCACGAGTACCAGGGTGAGGGCAAGAACATCTTCCACTACCTCTTCGGTCCCGACGAGGACTACAGCTTCGTTCTCGGCGATTACGTCTACGTTTTCATGAACGACGTTGAGAACGGCTACACCCTCAGCTCCGACCAGTGGGAAGCCCTCAAGGCCGCACTTAAACTGGCCAACGAAACCGGAAGGAGGGCCGTTATCGTCATGCACGCCCCGCCCTACGATCCGAGGCCCAGCGGTGACCACACCATGAACCGCAACTCCGCCGAAAAGCTCTTGGCCCTCATGAGGGAATACAACGCCTTTGGAATCTTCAGCCACATCCACCTCAACTGGTACGGGGAGTACGAGGGCGTTCAGATGGTCATAACGGGCGGAGCAGGGGCGCCCCTCTACGTCACGGATCCAAACGAGGGGGGCTTTTACGGCTACGCGGTTCTTTCCATGGGTCCGAACGGGAAGATCGGGGTCAAGCTCGTCAGGGTCGAGTGACGGCCAAAAAGTTTTTATTTACTTTTTTCCTTGTCCCTCCAGAACCGGGCTGTTCTAAAAATGAGGAGAGGGGTAAGAGCGATGCCAACGGTCAAAGTGGATCCAGAGGAAATAAAGAGGATCAAGAAGGAAATCGAGGCCCTTGAGAAGGAGAGAAACGAGATAAGGGCCAAGCTCGAGGAGCTTGAAAAGGAGCTCCAGAGCTGGATTCAGAAGAGGGACGAGAAGAACAGGGAGGTGCAGCAACTTCGTCAGAAGGGCAGGGAGTACAAGGAGAAGAGGGATGAAATCAACGCCCAGATAAAACAGCTCAAGAAGAACCGTGAGGAGATTAACGCCAAGCTTGACCTCCTCTACCAGGAGATACTCGAGTACCGGACCAAGAGGGACGAGTACAACCAGCTCAGAAGGCTCAACATGCCGGCCGAGAAGATCAAGGAGAGAATCGAGAAGCTCGAATGGGAGCTCCAGACCAACCCCAAGATAACCCCCGAGAGGGAGAAGCAGATCGTCGATCAGATACAGGTTCTCGCGACCGAGCTCGAGATAATCCAGCAGGCAGATCGCTTCCACAAGAAGCTCGTCGAGACGAGGAAGAAGGTCGACCAGCTCAAGAAGGCCAGGAGGGCGATAAGCCTCGAGATACAGAAGCTCGCCAACCAGAGCCAGCAGTTCCACGAGATGATGATAAAGGCCTTCACCCAGGCGGACGAGGTCAAGAAGGAGGCCGACGAGTACCACGCCAAGGTCGTCGAGCTCCGCGAGAAGGTCAGGGAGGTCAGGAGAGAACTCCGCGCCATCGAGAGGAAGATCCGCGAGTACGACGAGAAGCACAAGGAGCTCATAGCTTACAGGCTCGTTGCAAGGATGCGCGCGAGGAAGGACAGCAGCTTCGAGAAGGCCGTCGAGGCCCTTGAGAAGTTCAAGCGCGGTGAGAAGCTCACCCTCGACGAACTGTTGCTCCTCCAGCGCTACAACCTCGTGTGATGCCCATGGAAGTCATCAAGCACGAAGGGCCCGGAAGGTTAGGGTTAGTTCGTTTAGGAGACTACTCCTTCAGAACCCCCGCTTTAGCTGGGGTAGACTTCACGCTCTCCCCCTTCAACTCCTTCTTCCACCCGAATGAACTGGGTGATTACGATTTCAACCTCGCTCCGGCCATTCCGCTCGGCTTCTATACACCGGCTGAAGTCATTGAAAAGGCCCTTGGAAGGCTCTGGAGCGTTAACTATGACGGCTTCAACGCCTTTTACCTGCCCGCTTTAAGGAGAACCGAGTACCTCGAGGAGTTCTTCAAAATAATCGAACGGTACAACTTTGATGCCGTCTACCTCGGCAACTCCAAAATCCTCGTCAAGGAGTACCGCTACTTCGTTAAAATCCTCCGCGCGCTCCGTGAGAGGTTCCCCAACGTCATGATTATAGCGGATTTGGAGCCGTTCTTCTATCCGTTAGCGGTTTACCTCGGCGTTGATGCCTTCGACACGCGCTCGCTCAAGCTCTACGACTTCGAGGGCAAGGGCTTCACCCAGTACAGCCCGTTCCTCTGGGGCAAAGAACCGAACTCCCTCGACTTCGCGAGAGAGACGATACTCCTCGTGAGGAAGGCCCTTGAGAGCGGTAAGCTCCGCTACCTCATGGAGAACCTGTTCTACACCCAGTATCACGCGGGAATTCTCCGCATAGCGGATTTGGAGCACGCCGATTACCTCGAGAAGTACACGCCGATTCAGAAGGAGACGGTCTATTTCATCAGCGACGCCTCCATCAGGAGGCCTGAAGTTAAGCGCTGGCACTCCCGCGTCCTCGAGCGCTTCACTCCTCCAAGGAACACCGAGCTGGTCCTTCTCTTCCCATGCTCGGCCAAGAAGCCCTACTCCTTCTCCCGCTCGCACACCCTCTACAGGCGCGCCGTGAAGGAAGCTTTAGGCTCAGGAACGGCCAGGGTTCACGAGTTAATCCTCACTTCCCCCTTCGGTGTCGTTCCGAGGGAGTGGGAGTGGCTGGCTAAGTATGACATAGTCGTCACCGGCCACTGGAGCGAGGAGGAGATTAGACCAGCGGCTGAGCTACTCGCGAAGACCCTCGAGAAGTACCCGAAGGACGTTCCGATAGTAGCGCACCTCGACGAGGCCTACGTCGAGATAGCGAAGCTCGCGGGTGAACTCTCTGGCCGGGAGATAATCTTCACCCGTGTCGAGGGTGGAACGATGAGCAAAGAAAGCCTGAAGTCCCTCACCGAGACCCTGAGGGAGTTCCACCTTGAGGGGACGAAAGAGGACAGAACCTACCGCTACTTCGAGAACATAAGGAAGGTCTTCGACTTCTACTTCGGAGTTGGAGCAGGAGAGGCCGTCCTTCCCGATAACGGCCACGTCAAGGGCTCAAAGATGCTCCGCCTCTTCGTTGAGAACCAGCAGACGGGAACCTTCAGGGAGGGCGTCATAAGCGTCACGCCCTTCGGAATGCAGAGGATTTACGACTCGCTCAAAGCTTACTGGGTGAAGATTGACTTCGACCTGCGCGGCGACGTCTTCGCGGCCGGCGTGAACGAGGCCGACGAGAGGATTCGCCCGGACGACATAGTCGGCGTTGTTAGGGACGAGAAGGTAGTCGGCGTCGGCAAAGCCGTTCTCGCTGGAGAGGAAATGATTAGGGCGAAGAAGGGCATCGCCGTTAAGGTGAGGAAGCGGGCATAACCTCCTCAAGTCTTTTCAAGGGAGAGTAGAAGCCCTTTTCAATCATTTTCTCCAGTAACTCATTGCCTTCTTTCAACGTCAGAATGCCTTTCTTGACTCCAAGCACGAGAACTCCTATCGTTCCCGACACTTTGACCCCGAGCAGTCTCGCCTTCTTTCGCGCGTCGTAGTCATCGCTGAGCAAAATTAACCCCCTGTGTTTTGCGATGGCTATGCAAGATGATTCTCCCTTTCCCAGCTTCGCGCGAAGGAGTCTGTACAATCTTTCTTCCTCGGGAGTTAGCTCCGTAATGGGTATGGGGATTTCAACTGGGGGATACCTGCCTCTATTAACTCCCACCATAAATTCCTCAACAACCTGAGGGGTTGTTAGCGCCGTTTCACCGAGAATTTTTCCGAGAACGTCCATTGAATTCGTCTTTGCAAAGTTGGACAACACCGTTGTGTCCACTACAAACACGCTATGACCTCCACCTCTGAGAGAACGTCTTCTCTGTCGGGAGTTCTGATGGGGATTCCCCGTTTTTTAAATTCTTCTATAAGCTCCTCTCTCGTTACCCCGAGGGCCTCCGCGGCTTTTCCGAGGCTTATGATTTCATCAAGATACGCTGAGATTACTATCTCCTTTAAAAGGTCGGGGTCCTTCTTTATAAGGCGGAGGGCTTTCTCTGGCATCAACTCCGCCACTTTTTCAAACTCTTTAACAATCCATAGGTCCTCCATCCTCCCACCGATTTAGTTTGACATCGAGGATAACTTAAGCCTTGCGCAAGAGCTAAAAGTCCCTGGTTGAATCTACGTCCATGCCCAAGTACTTCCGCAAAGGCGTCAAGAGGGAGCACCACTTCCTCAAGGGGCTGGAGAGACCGCTCGAAGAGATAGCCTCGATTCCAGGCGTCAAGAAGGTAATCCCGGGCAGGATTTACGCGAGCGATTCCAGGGGATTTGAGATTAAGGTGACGCGGGAAACGCAGACCGGCCTTAAGCTCGTCGCCAAGAGCGATGGGAGCGTTCAGGAGGTTTTTCTGGTCGTTGACAAGGCCGACAGGGGGAGAGTTTGGAGGGAGATAGAGGGGATTTTCAGCGAGAGAAAGGATTAAATCATCTCCGAGCAAATAACTTCGATGGCCATGAGAAATGAGGCACGTCTCCTATGGGAGCAAGCGCTGGAAGACCTTAAAACGGCTGAAGCACTCATTGATGTGAAGAGATACTACGCGAGCGTGTTCTTTTCCCAGCAGGCCGCTGAGAAGGCCCTGAAGGCCCTCTATATTGAGGTCAAGAGGGAGTTTCCTCCCAAAACTCACAGTCTGCTGAGGCTTTCCAAGGAGCTCGGCATCGAAGACGAGGACATCATCGACGCGGTCCTTGACCTGAATCCGGAGTACATAGTCACGAGGTATCCCGACGCCGCGAACGAGGTTCCGGCGAGGATATACAACAGGAGAATGGCGGTCGAGCACCTTGAAAAAGCTAAGAGGGTGATCGAGTTTTGCAGGGAAAAGCTTGGGCTCTGAGAATTGCCGAGGTTATAAAGCGGCGCTACCCCGATGCTAGGGTGGTTTTCTTTGGCTCCCGGATAAGGGGGGACTACCTTAAGGACAGTGACTACGACATCATCGTGGTCTCCAAGGCCTTCAGGGGAAAGCACTTCACCAGAAGGTCGAGCGAGGTTTTGAGGATCCTCTGGGATGCCGGGATCGTGGGAGATTTTGAGATCCTCTGCTACACTCCGGAGGAGTTTGAGAGAAAAAAGAAAAACCTCGGTATCGTCAGGGAGGCCCTGAGGGAGGGCGTGGTTCTTTAGAGCTTTTCTGCTCTTGAGGAGCCCTATATTTTACCCTCCGGGAGGAGGGAAATGGCCGAGCCGTGTTTTAGAGATTATATCCGGAGGGCTGATATCGGAGATTGCTTGGTTGGACGATTCATAGGCGCTGCCATCCTCCTAGATAAAGTTTGTGGCTAATTAAGCAAGCTCCCGCTTTCCCTCGAAGAACTCAATTAGCTCCTCATCGCTTATTTCCTCGTCCTCCTCAGTGAAGCCCAGGTTTCTCTTCTGGAGCTCAATGAGGCCCGGCGTGAGCAAAAGCTTTCCTTCCAGCTTCGGAATCGCGTAGTGGAGCGTTATCTCGCTGAACTCGTCGAGCCTTATCGTCGGGTTCTCCTCGTACTCAATCTCCTCCAGCCTCCTGCCATCCGCGATTAGCCTAGCCACTATGCTTGCTCCGTCAATCGAGAACTGGGGTTTTCCGATGTGCCTGACCTTAACGCCTTCCATCTTCGACGTTATGAACTCCTTGGTCCTTCCCCTCGGAACGGCATCGCCGAGGATTCCGCCGACGACTATTATCGTATCCTCCTCGATATCTTCCGGCTTCAGCTCTTCCTCCGCCTGAAGGTCGAGGACTATGATTTTCGAGCGGTCAAAGGGGAACTTCGTGACGCTTTCACCTATGACGCTCCCGAGCTTCGCGAGTTTTTCCCTCTCCTCCGGCAGGACGTTGGTGAAAATCAGCCTATCCTTCCACCACTCGCTCACGTGCTTGTACTCCAGCCACAGCCAGTCGCTTATCTCCTCGAGGTGCTCTATGACGAGGTACGGCATGCTCTCTCACCGCCCGGCTTTGGGTTCAACTTTTTAAAAGCTCTTCCCAAGTTAGGCCATGTCGTTCAGGGAGAAGTATTCTCGCATTGCCCGGCACTACGAGACCCTTGAGAAACCCCTCGACAGGTTCTTCTGCCCCCTGCGCGAGAGGGCGGTTTCCTTTGTCAGGGGAAAGACCCTTGAGGTCGGCGTTGGCGTTGGAAAGACGCTCAGGTATTACCCGAAGGACGTTGAGCTCTGCGCCGTCGATGCCGTTCCCGAGGCCCTTGAAATCGCCCGGGAAAAAGCCAGAAAGCTTAACCTGAACGCCTGTTTCGAGGTTGCCGACGTTGAGGAACTTCCTTTCCCGGATAACAGTTTTGACACCGTTCTGAGCTCCTTCGTCTTCTGCACCGTCCCGAATCCCGAGAAAGGAATGATGGAAGTCCTCCGCGTCCTGAAGCCCGGAGGAAGGGCGGTTTTCCTCGAGCACACGAAGAGCGACTCGATTTTGCTCAACTACCTCTTTCTCCTCCCCCTGAAGTTGCCATTGAGGTTGCTTCTCGATGACGACCCTCTCAGGGAGACACATAAGCTCGTTCGTAACTACTTTGAAATCGAGCGCGAGGAGCGCTATTACCGCGGAATCGTCCGTTTAATCGTCGCGCGGAAGCCTCGGTAAAGCCGGTCTCATCACGGCTCAGGGCAGGGAGTTATCGTCATCGGCGCGAAGACTTTTAAGTCAGGCCTTTTAACCCCTTCCATGTTCGCGCTCATAGCGAGGGCAAGGAAGGACGCGAAGGCTCTAAGCTACATAAACGAGAGGAACTACGGGGGCTTCCTGAGGGTTGAGAGCCTTGGCGGAGGGAGAACCAAGGAGGAAGTCCTTGAGAACCTTGAGAGAGTCCTTGAGGGGCCCTACATCCCGGTTCTCCTCCTCGGCGAGAAAGAGAAAGACCTCATGGAGGAGCTTTTGCCGGTTCTGAGGGAGTACGGAAAGCCCTTCTACGCGAGGGTTCTGAGGACGAAGCGCGTTAGGAACATGCGCGTTGACGAGCTCTACGCCCACATCGAGGAGATAAAGGCCCGCTTTCGCCTCGGCATCGAGTGGAATGGCACTTACGCCCTCAACCCCGAGAACCCCTTCGGCCTCGAAATTAACCCGGACTACGACATCTACCTCGCCCTTGGCGACGGCTTCAGAAGGGCCATGCGCTCGCTCCTCGACGTCGAGCTCGGCGAGAACTCGCTCGTCCTGAGGAAGACTATGAACCAGGAGGTCTATTACTCCGGCCAGAACAAGGTGGCCGAGGTTAGCAAGAAGCTCGGCTTTCCGACCGAGGTCCTCTGGAAGTGCCCCTGCACCGAGGACGTCTCACTCGACTCGCTCATCTCCGCCAACAGGGAATACATAGAGGCCTTTGCCAGCGCATCGAAGGCTTTTCTCAGGGCTTTTGAGGACTACGACATCGTCGTTCCATGGAGCGGGGGGAAGGACTCAACGGCCACACTTATTTTAGCGAAGGACGTTTTCGACGAGGTTACGGCGGTCTACGTCAGGATGGAGTACGAGATGCCCGGGACGGACGAATACGTTGAGAAACTTGCGAAAAGGCTCGGCGTTGAACTCGTCCGCGTCGACGTTCCGATGCCCATTGAGAAATACGGCATGCCGACTCACCAGAACCGCTGGTGCACGAGGAAGAAGGTCGAAGCCCTCTACTCGGTCGTTTCGGAGTTTGAAAAGCCGGTTCTCCTCGTCGGGGACAGGGACGGGGAGAGCGCAAGGAGACGGCTTAAGCCACCGGTGGTTGAGAGGAAAACGGACTTCGGGACGTTCATCGAGATCATGCCGATTAAGTTCTGGAGCGGCTTCATGGTTCAGCTCTTCGTCCTCATGAGGGGCTTTAAACTGCACCCGCTCTACTACGAGGGTTTTTACAGGCTCGGCTGCACCATCTGTCCCAGCCTCGCCGATTGGGAGGTAAAATTGCTCAAAAGGAGGGGAGTTGGAGAGCTCCCCTCATCTTCTCCTCCTGAGCAGGGGTAGAAGGGCGAAGAGCGCTATTATTCCAGGTCCACAGACGGAGGTTATTCCGACGCCGGTGCTTGGGGTCGTGCTGGTTGCTTTCGTTCCGGTGGTAGTTGAGGTGGTCGGGGGCACGGTTTCGGTTCCCAGGGGGTTGGTCCACGTAACGTTGCCCGGGTTCATCTTCAGCAGGAAGACGCCGGCGCTTTCCCTCGCGTACTGGTAGAATATCATTGCGTTCTGGATGTCTTCTATGCCGTTGCCCTTTTCATAGCTCTCGGCGAACTCATAGTAGGCCATAGCTAGGAGGGGTTTTATTCCCTTCATCTGGGCCAGCCCGATGGCCGTTCTGGCGGCCTCTTTCATCTGCTCCAGCTTGTCCCTCAGTACAGTGACGTTGTCTATGCCCAGGGTGTCAAGGAACACCTCGCCCCTCACCCTGGCCTCCATCGCCGTGAATATCGCCGCCGAGTATTTTCCGTCGTCGTAGTACTCCTCCGCCTTCTGAATCGTGTCACTGAGCGAGCTGCCGACGACGTTTCCGTACATGGATTCAATGTAAGTCGCTATCAGGCTGGACTCGTCGATGTAGTTTCTGGCGGTGTCCTTGAGCTCTTCCCTCTGGATCACCCTTCCCTTGGCGAAGCGCTCCCCCAGGGATGCCCAGAAGCGAGCGGTGTCGGCCCTCTCGTAGGCGTAGGCCGCGTTTCCGACGGCGTCCCAGTAGTCACCGTTGTAGAAGTCCTTCCATGCATCTTGGAGTATGTCCTTGGCCTGCTCGACTCTCTCCTCTGCCGCCGCTATCGCTTGGAGCATCGTCATGCCCCTTATCTCCATTCCCGAGACGTACCTTTCGGTCCCGTTGATGTACGCGTTCACGCGGCTCAGGAGGTCCGATACGTCCTGGACGCTCTGAACGTTCATGTACCAGTCGACGTGCCTTATGACGATCCTCGCCTGGAAGTCCTTGCTTAAAGCCGTATAGTACATTCCCTCGTCCAGGGCCTCTTTCGAGGAGTTCAGTATGCCCTTTGCCTGATCGAGGGCCTCCTTCAGGGTTACGTAGGTTTCGTAATCGACGTTGCTCTTCTTGAGCTTCTCGAGAACGCTCTCGTAGTAGTTGGTAGTGTTGGCGTAGTCCTTCTCGGCGTCGTTCTTGAGGAAGGAGGTGTCTATTCTGATGTTGGGCGGCACCTGGGGCTTGGGCAGCCTGTGGCCGGTGAAGTAGTAGACGGCGTCGTAGATGTCGCTTACCTCCTTGACCTCAAGGCCCCAGCGCTCCTTGGCGTACTGGGCAACGTCAACCTTTTTCGTTGTCGTTGTGATCTGGATTATCCCTCCGATGTTCCTCTGCTGGTTCTCCTGGACTATCTGTATCCTCTGGCCCTCTGGAATGAGGAACAGCTTTGCTCCAACGGACGCGGCCGCCGCGGCCTTCTCGAGGATTCCGCCGACGGGCCCTATCGTTCCATCCGGGTTTATCATCCCGGTCATCATCACGTCGTCCCTGACCTTCCAGCCTTCGAGGGCCGCTATTATTCCAACTGTCATTGTTCCACCCGCTGAGGGGCCGCCTATGATCGGTGAGTCCGCCCTGACCTGGATGAAGACGTCGTACTTGCTCATGTCCTTGCCCGTCACCTCGCCGGCTATCTGGGTGGCCAGCCTCGCGCTCGCCTGCATGTCAACCTCCGCCAGGGGCCACGTCTCAAGGTACACGTGTCCGCTGCCAGGGGCGACGGTTATGACGAACTTGGTGGCGACTCCAACGAGCCTGCCGTCAGGGGTTCTTGAGACCGCTGGCGCCTTGAGAACAACGGTGTGTCCCTCACAGGGGCACTGGGCCGATGCCGTCGGCAGTATCGAGAAGAAGAGCAACAGTACTGCCGCTAGGGCGTACGTTTTTTTCATTACCCACCACCGATCTGGATCTTGATAGACTGGTTAAATGGATTTCGGTTCACCAAATTTTTTAGAAACCCTTAAATCGGCCTCGCCTTTTCTGGAATCTGGATGATGCCCATGGAGGTGCTCAACCGCATAATCTCCCGGAAGTTCAAGTACATCGCGGAAGATCGCTACGAGCAGATAGCCAAGCGCTACCGTGAGTTCCTTCTCCTCCCGGAGGAGCTCGTCCTTCCCGAGGTCAAGTCCATCCTGTTCCCCGTGGACAGGTTCTCCCTGAAGGTTCCCGGGGAGCTCTTCGAGGCCCTTAGGGCGTACGCCGGGGCAACGGTTCACCTGCTCTACATCTCCGAGGAGAGGACGCTCCGCCTCATAGAGCAGACCCTCGGCAAGGAGGAAGCGGAGAAGCTAAGGGAGGAGAAGGTTCGCTTCGCCGGCGAAACGCTCCGCAGCCTTGCGCCACAACTTGAGGAGCTGAGCCTCTCCGTCGAGACCGACCACATAATCGGGAGCAAGAGCGACGACGTCATAGAGCTCATGTCCACCGGAAGGTTCGACCTGCTGGTGATCTCCCGCTGCTTCGGCTCCGAGCCGAGCAAAACCTCTCCCATGAGTCCGATAGTCTTTAAAATCATCCAGCACATCGATGAGCCCGTCATCGTCTACTGAGCGGAGGTGTCGTAATGGATCCAGCGCTTATAATAGCGGTTGCAGTGTTCCTCTTTACCTACGCCCTCATAATAAGTGAGAAGGTCCACAGGACAGTCGCGGCCCTCTTCGGTGCGGCCATAATCCTGCTCTTCCGCGTTCTGCCTTGGGATAAGCTCCCCGTTTACCTCGATCTGGACACCCTCTTCCTGCTCATCGGAATGATGATAGTTGTGAACACCGCGAAGGAGAGCGGTCTCTTTGAGTACATAGCCATAAAAACTGCCAAACTGGCAAGGGGAAGCCCCATGCGGGTCCTTCTGCTCTTTTCCGTGGTTACCGCACTGGTCAGTTCCATCCTCGACAACGTTACAACGGTGCTCCTGCTTACCCCAATGCTCATCTACATAACCCGCCTCATGAAAGTAGATCCCGTTCCGTTTCTCCTCTCCGAGGTCTTTGCCTCGAACATCGGCGGAACAGCAACTCTGATCGGCGATCCCCCGAACATAATGATAGGCTCGGCCGCAAAGCTGAGCTTCAACGAGTTCCTCCTCAACATGGGCCCTATAGCCTTCCTCGATCTGCTGATCACTATAGCCATAATCTACCTCGCCTACCGCAGTGAGATCCACGTCAGCCCTTCCCGCAGGCAAAAGCTCCTTTCGATAATAGAGGGGCTCAGCGAGGAGGAGGCCATCAAGGATCCGGTCCTCTTCAGAAAATCCGTTGTGGTGATCCTGTCGGTCGTGGCGCTCTTCTTCGTTCACGACAAGCTCGGCATAGAGCCGGCAGTGGTGGCCCTGAGCGGTGCCGCGTTCCTGCTCATGTGGAGCGGCCAGGAACCGGACAGGATCCTGGAGAAGGTCGAGTGGACGGCGATCTTTTTCTTCATTGGCCTGTTTATCATAGTCGGCTCGCTGGTGGAGACGGGCGTTATAGACGACGTCGCCGAGTGGCTGATGGGCTACGTTCACGGCACTGGCGAGGCCATTTTTGTTATCACGTGGTTCTCGGCCATCTCCTCCGCCATCGTCGACAACATTCCCCTGACGGCGACGATGATACCGCTCATCAAGGCTATGGGCTCGTCCCTCAACTCCTATCCCCTCTGGTGGGCCCTCTCGCTGGGTGCCTGTCTCGGCGGTAACGGCACCGCCATCGGGGCGAGCGCCAACGTCGTGGTAATCGGTATCGCCGGGAAGGAGGGGATAAGGATAACCTTCGTTGACTTCCTCAAGGTTGGCCTGATCGTGATGTTCGCCACCGTTGGTTTCGGATCTCTGCTGCTCTGGCTCCGGTACGTGGGGGTATGAATATGAGCGTAAAGGTGCTCGTGCTCATAGACGGCTCCAAGTGGAGCCAAAAGGCCGCGCTTCACGCGATAGCGATAGCCAAGAAGAGGGGGGGCAAGGTCATACTCTTCTCGGTTCTCGACAGGAGGGAAGCGAGGGCGATGGCCTTCAACCTCAGCATGTTCAGCGACAGACTTGAGAAGGTCGAACACTTCGAGGAGGAGATATGGAAGGAGATGAAGAAGGGAATAAGGACGATCATGACGGGTCTTATGGAGCTCTGTCACGAGGAAGGTGTTAACTGCTCCTTCAGGATCGTGGAGGGCTCGGCCAAGGAGACCATACTCCGCGAGGCGAACTCTGGTAACTACTCCCTCGTCGTCATGGGCGCCTACGGAAGGAGCGGAAAGACGAGGATAGGGTCACTGCTCGAGGAAGTCGTGGGAATGATAGCCGTTCCGACCATGATCGTCCGCTAAACCAGCCTCAGCTCCGTCACCACCCTCGGCGAGTAAAAGCTTCCCCTCCTCTCCGCCTCTTTTCCAACCCTTGAAACCTTCCCGAGGGCTTCAAACACGTTGCCCGAGATCATGTTCCCGCTGAAGGGCCTTACTTCGCCGTTCTTCACCACGTAGCCGAGCTCAACGGTGAGCGAGAAGTCCCCCGTCACGGGGTTGGCGGTGTGCTCTCCGAAGACCTTTGAGACCACGACGCCGCTCCAGTCCCCGAGGTTCTCCCCGCCTTCTTCAACCAGAACGTTGCCCGTCCCGATCCTCGGAACCGATCTGAAGTCCCTGACCGCGTTCCCCGTGCTCTCAAGGCCGAGCAGTCTTCCGTAGGTGTGGTCGAGGATGAACGACCTCAGCTCACCCCTCGAAATTAACTCTTTCCGCCTTCCGGGAACTCCCTCTCCGTCGAAGGAATAGCTCCCCGGGGAGAATTCGAGCGTGGAATCGTCGATTATGGAGATGTTCTCGGAGAGCACTTTCTTTCCTAGATCTCCTATCGAGAAGCGGGAGCGGGAGTAGTAAACGCTGTCCCCGTAGAGGTTCTCGAGGAAGAGGTAAACCAGGGCCTCAACAACCTGCGGCTCCAGAAGAACCTCTCCCGTGAAGCCCCCGATCTTCTCCGCCCTCTGGCTTGAATCGGCCTCCCTCATAGCCTTCCTTATGAGCTCCTCGCCCTCCTTCACTCCCTCCAGCGTCGTGTAGCTCTGCGAGGCGTAGCCGCTCCCGCTCCTGCCGTTCTTCTTTACCGCGTAGGCCCACATCGCCAGGCCTGTTCTCGGCTCTTCTCCCTCAACCCCGTTGGAGTTAGCTATTCCCGCTCTCGACGTGCCGAAGCTCACCGCACCGGCCAATGTGTACTCTTCCTTGTTTCCCTTAAGTTCTCTCATCTTCTCCACGAACTCCCCGGCGAGGGCGCGGGCCCCGTCGAAATCCAGCGCATCTATGGCCCCGTCGTAGAGACCCTCAACCCGGGGGAATTTTCCCCTGGCAGGAAACCCCTTGAATGGTCTCGATCCAATCCGGGCGAGCTTTTCGGCCCGTTTAACGAGCCCGAGGAGGCTCTCCTCATCGTGTTCAAGGCCGGTTAAGTAGGAAAAGCCGACCTTCCCGTTAAGGCCCACCCTCAGCCCTATTCCCGAGTAGAACTTCCACTGGGCCCTCTCGATTCTCTCCCTCTCGATCCTGAAGGAGACGCCCTTTCCCTCCTCCCAGTATATCTCCCACTCCACGTTCCTCCTCTCGAGTATTCCCGCGAGCCTTTCAACTGCCTCCATTCCTATCACCTTCCCCCCACGAGGGCCTCGGTGAGCACGTGGGGACCGCCGTCATCTACGGGAACCCACTGCCCCTTTCCGCAGTAGCCCGGGAACTGTATCCTGACGTCCCTTCCGATGGCCTTTATGCTCCTCAGGACCTCCAGCAGGTTACCGGACAGCGAGACGTCGCGAAGATGAACTTTCAGCTCTCCGTTTTCAACGATGTAGCCTTCTTTCGCCCCGAAGGTGAAGGTTCCGGTGGCAACGTCAACTTCTCCTCCCTTGTCTCCAATCATGTAGAGGCCGTGCCTTACCTCCTCGAAGATCTCCTCCGGCTCCCAGGTTCCGGCCTCGACGTAGGTGTTGGACATCCTGACGAGGGGCTGATGGGCGTAGCTCTGGGCCCTGCCGTGACCGTTCGGCACGAGGCCTAAGAGGGCCGACGTTTCCCTGTCGTTCAGGTACTCGTTCAGAACCCCGTTTTTGATTATCTCGACCCTCTTTCCCGGGAGCCCTTCGTCGTCGTAGGCGTACGAGCCGAACTTGCCAGGCAAGGTGGGATCGTCCACGACGTTGAGCTCTTCCACGCCTATCCTCTCCCCCAGCCGTCCGGAGAAGATGCTCTCCCCGTTCTTCACGGCGTCGGCCTCGGCGGCGTGACCAACTGCCTCGTGGATGAAGACGCCCGTTAGCTCCGGATCCATTATCACGTCGAACTTTCCGGAGGGAGGGGCCTTTGCCCTTAGCAGCTCGCGGGCCTTTCTCGAAACGAAGTCCGCCCACCTCTCAAGCTCGATCCTCTCAATGAGCTCCCATCCCCCGGTTCCCCCGAAGCTCTTCCAGTACTCGCCCGTTTTTCCTGCCTCGAATGCAGTCGCCGCAATCCTCAGCCGGACCCTTGAGCTCACGGTCCTTATCTCACTGCCCAGCGAGTTCAGGTAGAGCGTCTCGATGACGGATTCGCCGTAGCTTGAGATCCTGTTCTTCACGCCCTCTCCCTTCAGGAGTTCCGCAGCTCTCTTCGTGAGCTCAAGCTTCTCGGAGATGTCAACCTCATCTAGCCTCTTCTCCCCGAGGTTCGAGACGCTGTCCCTGATCGGGTCTCCGAGGTAAATCGCTTCCGGTCCTTTTGACAGTCCTGCCATCTTCATCGCGGTTTTTATGACCTCTTCCGCCTTCGAGAGGTCGTTGGCGGAGGAAAAGCCCCACCCCCTCCTGAATGCCCTGACCCCGATTCCAACCTCAACGTTGTTCGAGAGCTCGTCCACCTGGTCGTTCTGGATCAGAACCGATGCCGTCTTCACCCGTGAGATCCTTATCTCGAAGTACTCCACGTCCAGTTTGCCGGCGGTTCGCTCGGCGATTTTGAGCAGGTTCTCTTCCATATTCCCACCTCAATCCGATCGGCCGCACGGCTTATAAACGCAACCTTAATAAGTTTGAAGTTCGTCTTCTCTATGGGTGATCCGGGTGAGGGAGCTGGAGTCCTTCTTCTCGGGGCTTAAATTCGGCGAGACCGTGCTCGTGGAGTATTCCTCGAACTCGTATCCCGAGCTGTTCCTCAAGCTCCTCCACGACTACGCTTCATCGAAGGGCCTTCACGTCCTCGTTGATGACATCCTTGATACCTACCCGACCCTCGCGAGGTCTCTCGAAGTGCTCGGCCTATCAACGGACGAGACGATAGTGATAAAGATCGGTGGCGGCAAGCTCGAGGCGGGCACGATAATAAGCAGGATGGAAGTTGATAAGTACTCCATACCCTTCGGCCATTACGTGAACTCGGTTAACAAGTTCCGCGAGGCCAACGGCCGCTACTTCAACCCCGTCGTTGGGGTGCACAAGATGGCGATGCTCTTCTCCGAGAGGGAAATGCTGTCGCTGCTCACGACGATCTCTTACTTCGTTGGGGACGACAGGAGAGTTTCCTTCTACCTCATAAACGAGGACGCGATCGAGAGCAGCAAGCCTGTTTTCCTGCCCCTGTTCGAGGAGATCGCCACCACGGTTACCGAGTGGTATCTGGACGGCGGTGAGCTCGTCCTCGTCGTTCACAAGGCCGCCAATCCCGAGCTCCTCGGAAAGGAGTACAGGGTCAAGGTTTCCCAGTTCTTTGAGTGAATTTCACAGTTTTCCTTGTTCCCTTGTGTTCGCTTGGGGTTTTCTGGCTGATCAAACTTTCCAAGTTTTGTACACTACTAAAAGTGGTAATTAAAATTTAGATAGAAAAAAGTTTTAAATACTTTTTCCTGTGTTTATATCTGGTGGGTGCAAATCCTACAAGCTCTCGGTCAAATACCGCGTTAGGGTTGACTACTACGTCTATGGTGGGGCGGTTATGATCGACCGGGTCAAGTTCAACGACGGCAGCGAGAGTAAGGTTCTCAGCGTGGGCACCATCGCCTACACCGGCCCGGGGAGCGTTGAGAGCCCGGAGTTCATCGCTCCCGTTGGAAACTCCCTTCAGGCTTCGGTTTCCGGAATAGTCAAGATTCGCTACCGCTCGGTGACCAGTCCCGGTGGGGACACCCCCAACTCCAAGCCCGGCGATCCCGTTAAGACCGCCTCGGTTCAGGCCTACACCCCCGCGGATTACTCCACTCCCACGGCACCGGTTCTCGTGATGGAGAGCTACCACGGGACTATTGACTTGACATCAAAGATTGATCCTGGAAAAGTTGATCTTAAGATACAGGCTCTCAAAATATCAGAAGGAAAAGTTAAGTATGTTGCAAGGATCTCAAACTCCAACTCCGTCCCGATTAGGGGTACATTAACCTTTTACTTTACTATACTGGATGGCGATCACCTTCCTAGACAAGTCGTTAATCACACGAGAGTCGTCATTATGCCAAATTCTCAAATCTCAGTTGATCTCGGCACAGTTGAATACCTTGGCTCGGGCACGTACGGATTCACAGGAATTCTGGATTTTGGGGGGTTTGAAAAGGAGTATGGCGGAGAAGTAACTGTATTGATCCCCGTTGATGGAGGGGAACTAAAAATAAGTAAAGTCGAGGTTGGGCCGGTTCCCATCTTTGAGAGTGATTCAGTGGAATTCAACGTAACGGTTGTTAATTCGTACAGATCCACTAAGGATATAAGCCTGAAGTTGATCGTCGATGGCAAATATGGCAGTGAACTGGCATATTGGGTAAATGGGACTGTTGAATCCCATTCAATGAAGACTTTTACCCTTTACTGGGACGGTTTGGAAGGTAGTTATACATATCGTATTGAACTTTACTCATATGGGGGATACGTTGATTCTAAGGTGGGAGAACTTTTGGTTCTCCCATATAGCGCCAGGGATAAGCTTAAGGTTTTGGGAAGGTTGGAGCTCTCCCCCAGTACCGCGTACATTGGAAAAACAGAGAAGGTAGCTGTAAAAATCAAGCTTTGGGACACAAGACCAAAGTCAATTGGCATTTGGGAAGGTCACGATGTAGAGATAGTTGATGAGCGTGGCGTTGTTTGGTGGCCTTACAAGGGGAGAGCTTTTGAAGGGCCTAGAGATGTGAAGACGGGCGAGGGCTACATGTACACTGATGGGATACTTAGACTCCACTACGGCTTCAACGCCACCCTCAGCACACTTCTCCCGGTTGTTAACCACAATGTAACGTTCTACTTGGAAGTGGACGGGCATAAGGTGGCGGCCTCCAAGCTGACGGTGATAGACGACAACCCGGTGAGGGCAGTGATGAAGTGCGACCCTGCGGTTGTTCCCTTGGGCAGGTCAACCCGGTGTACTGTTCACTTCGAGCTTGGAAATGCTGATACAGTTACACTAAACTTGAAAGAGATTGATTTTGGAGGGAGGAGAGTGTGGCCCGATGGGCCCAGTAGTGTTGGGGTTGAAGCTCAGAGAATTACGCTAAGCCCAACCAACATGCGGGAGACTTTTACAATAACCCTCACAATAAACGACACACTAGCGAACTACTACTTTGATCATTGGGGGTATACTCATAAACTGTTAGAAAACCCTTCTTACCTTGTAGAAGTGCATTTAACAAACCTAAGTTACCCTGTATCCGATGTTATTACACTTACAGAGAAAAAAGAAGACTGGTTGGATAGATTACCCAGCTTATTCGCAGACTTTATAGGAGGCGCAATAGTTGCATTTGCTACAGCTTCGAATCCCCTCTCACTACCATTTGTAGCAATATTTATTGCTGGAGTAGCAACAACGGAATACGTGGTAAAACCACTAGGCACATTCCTCTGGGACTTATGGGGAGAGTATTACGGGGAATAAAGGATCCTGGGGCAGGAGAAAATGATAATAACTCTATAGCTGGAGGGTAATGACATGGGAGTAAGCATGCGTGTTTCCCTTCCCCTTATCTTCCCTGGGCTTTTAGTTATCTCTACGTTTCAGATAATAGTGGCGGTCTCGGGCAACGAAGATGGGATAGTCGCTGGAGCACTGTTTTCGACGGTAATTCTACCCTTCCTCTTTGCTGGCTATTACCTGGCAAGGGATGAGGAAGAAATTAAATGGGTGCACTATGTGCTGCCAATTTTTGGGTTTTATCCATTCGTGTACGCTGTTAGGAACCCCCTATCTTGGATTTTGGCGGGTTTAATCATTTTGATTCCAGTGCTCATGGCGAGGTATTACGGGTTTAAGGATAATCAGGCCAATTCTATCGTTTTAGCCCTTTCACTGTTGGCGTGTCTCGGCATATCAAATAAGAGCCTCATAGTGATAGGGCTAATACTCCTGTCTTTAGCATTCTACACCTTCAGAGAAAGGCTGGAACTTCAGTATATAGCGTCGTATGTAATCTTATGGGTGTTTGTAAATCAAACCCACAAGATAGACTATCTCGTGCTCAGCATGGGATTCATCTTCGGATTTGCCGTGTTTGTAATGATTCACTATGCCACCAAGAGGGACTCGACAATACAACAAAAGGGAAACAATAGGTTTAGGAGGACTTAACAGTGACTATTACAATTAATGACAAACTGGCTGATTATTACTTTGGTGAAAGACCTTGGGATCCGATTGACAGATGGGTCTTCAAAGGGAGCTCTAAGAACAGGTTTGAGGGCTATTCCTACCTAATCAAGGTAAAGTTCAGCAACGGGATAGCTGTTAGTGATGTGTTCACAGTAAAGGAACAAACAAGACTTGAGAAGATAGTTGAAGCCGGAAAGAACGCAACTAAGATAACCGAGGGTCAGAGTGTTGGCTTTGCCGTCCGGCTGAGGAACGATAGTCCAAAGGCTGTAAACGGAACCCTTTCATTCTTCGCGGCCGTTCCCGAGGAGAACTCCGAGCGGCTGGTCCTCCTAAACAGGAAAACGGTTACCCTAAACCCCGATGAGAACGTCGTTATTCAGGTCGGGAACGTCACCTATCTTAAAGCCGGCACCTACGAGTACTTTGCTACGTTCTCCTTCAAGGGGATGGAAGTGAAGGACAGCGGTTCGGTTGAGGTGACGAGGCTGGTCCTCCAGAAGAATCTGGCCATCAAGGGCCTTCAGATCTTCCCGGCGAATCCCGAGGAACATGACGACGTGGTCATCATAGTTTATCCCTATTACGTTTACAGTTTTGTGCCGGACTCCGTTGCCAAAAACACTGTATTCAGGAACAACTTTGGTCCGGATGCCCTCGTACCTGTTTCTGTGAACTCGGAGCAGGAGGATCTTGAGCTCTCAGTCGTTGTTAGGGACGTTAAAACTTCATCCTTGGTTTTCGGGAATTCCGTTAAGTTGGACTCCGGGAACATTAAGAACATTGACCCGTTCTATGTTTTCCGCTGGAGGAACGCTAAGGCGGGAGATTACGAGGTTACCGTTGGGCTGATCAGGGGCACTGAGGTACTCGACAAGAAGACGGTGTATCTTCACATCAGTGAAGGCGATGATTACACCGGCCGCTTCCTCACTGGAGGATCCCAGGCCAACCACCTGACTGTTACGCAGGGTACCTTCCTGAACATCACTCTTGCGGCGGATTACTATGGGAAACTCAAGAACGAGTACGTTCCCATAACGGTTAGATACACGTATCAGTCCCCTAGAGGGATATTTTATAGTGGAGTCTGGGTTTTCAATAGGAACGGTATTAAGTTCAATGACCTTCCATTGGTCTGGGTTGGAAATCAGTATGCTTTTGAGTTCAGAGATTGGTTTGGACTTCACTTTAATGATCCGGGCATGTATTACCTTTACTTTGATGTCAATAATAAAAATAGAGACGTCCTTACCGTGAACACTACCCCCGGTGGCCCAGTCTGGGCGTGGATGGAATGCAACAGTCAGGACAATGGAATAGTCTATGTCGGCGAGACTGGAAATCATCTCTATTGTACTGTCTATGTAAAAAACGATGGGCCCGTTGACGTTCCCGTCAGGCTCACCAAGGTTATGCTTGGAGGCTACGAGATCTGGGGCGAGGATAGACACTATGATGCAGTGGATATTGACTATGTCGACGGTGGTCTCACTGGAATGACTGTGAAGAGACAGTCTATGGGTCACATTTCGGTGCACGTTGATCTAAGTAAGCTGTCAGAGGAGATATATGGTAGGGTTGACTACAAGTACCTGTTCTATGATGACGAAGGAAAACCGCTGGAATACATGGTCAGCGTTGGACTCCAGCTTGGCAATAAGACTCAGAACGTGGGACAGGTTGTCACAATGATACCAGTAGGTATAAAGAAAGACAGTCTTGACTATCTTTCAATTGGGCTATCGGTTATTGGTGGGATAATCACCGTTATCAGCTTTGTACTTGTTCTCTCTTTTGGACTGGAAGCTATTGGGGTAATTGTTCTGGGACTTGGAATTGCTATTGACGAATATAGAACCTTTTCAGCCCCGCCCAGAATTTGCTCACTGTACGAAGGTGATAACAACCTGATCTGTGGGGGGTGATCCAGATGCTCGGGATAGGGGTAGTCTCTGTTTTCCTTTTTTTCATGCTTGATGTTTATCTTATCGGAAAGGCCATTGAAGTGCGTCCTGTTAAGGGGGCTGTTAGTGGAAAGGATGTGGAAGCCATTGTTCGCTATGTGGTTGTTTTACCTTGGGAGGTGGTGGGATTATGTTGGATAGTACTGCCAGTTGAGTCCGAAAATGTTACATGGGTTTCCCCTGCAGTTGCACTTATATTTGTTCTGTTTTTGGTGGCGGGACTAATATGGCTGTCAATCAGACTGACTTGTGAGGCTCCAAAGTTTTTCTGGGATCTTGAGGGAATAATCAAGGGCACCGCCTTAGGAAGTGCAGTTGGTCTCCTACTTCTAGTCGGACTAATCGGGGGTGGCTTATCTTTCTTGGACGTGCTAGTTGTACTAATCCCTATTGGAATTTACCTCTGGGCTTCTCTCCGCATAGTTCGTACGCTGAAGCTCTCGTTCAAGGCGAGCGGAATTAACGGTCCCGAGGATTTGAAGAATTACGTCGTTGGAGATCCTCTATGTAGGTGGTGGTTAGAGCGGAGAAGCCAACCCGATGGAAAATTGGGCGGTGATGCAGATAGATAATTTTGGAGACTTTGCAGGGGGCAAGGTATACGACAGTAGTGAGGGCGGCAATTTGGTAGTTCCGGCTCCGGATGTCTTGTCTCTAAACCCCGGCTCTTCGGGAACTTTTACCTTTACAATACCGATTAAAGATGAGCTCCAGAAGAAAGTGCCCGTGGACTTGAGTGACATGAATTTCGGAAGACCAGTAGCTATCAAAGTCTATATAAATCAGAAAAGAGAGCCAGTAATGCATGTGATAGAGATGAACCCAATGGATCTTGGTGATTTTTCATTGCCTGAAAAAGAAATTGCAGTTGGTATTGGAAGCGGAATAGCAGGAGCTTTAACCTACTTCGCATCAAATGAGGAAGCTACACTAGCGGGGGCTCTTACAGCCGCTGGAATAGAGGCTTTGAGCGCATATGTTTCCCTAGGAATTATTATTGGATTTTTGATTTATTTAGCCTATGAAGGGACTAAACCGATACCTCCGAGTGATTCTGGAGACAATAATTTAATAGTAGGTGATGAGTCATGAAACTTAAGGTCCCTAAAATCCTTCTTAGATGGCTTATTATTCTTTATATTTTTGTATGGTCCATTGCAGTTATAAACACAGACGGATTTAGAAATACAAGTATCCCTGAAGTCTTATTTGGAGTTCACTTTGTCTTTCTGATATTTGCTGGACTGATACTAGTTGCCTATCTGCTAATACCAGTTGATTAAAAAGCACACAGATGAATCCTACACAAGTCAGTAGGGTTCGTGATACAAATGGATCCCATGGAAAGGGGGATAATCAAAGAGGTTAAAGACTACGTTGTAAATGAAATTGAAAATGATCCTTGGGGTACGTCAAGCAAAGTAGCCGCAATGATTATTACAGGAAAAATCTCAGTAGAGACAAATCCTTTTGTATTGCTCCTTACTATATACGGATGGGCATTAATTGAGAGCATGAAGCCATTACCTTCCGACAACCTTGGTGACAATAATCTCATAGTGGGGGATGAGCCATGAAGATTCCTAAATGCTCTAAGTTCTCCCTTCGCTGTGTCCTCCAAACTTACGCTATCTCCGTCCTTTTAGTTTATCTTTTTACGGGTTTTAGGGATATATCCACAGTGGATCTCTTTATATCCCTGTGTATTTTATTTGTAGTGACAACGATAGTTGTGTACCTCTGGATGTTAGTGTATCCATCAGATGATTTTGTTGCCCTAAAAAGGGGTGAGAAGGAGAGGTAATTTTGGCTGATGGTAGTTTAGATTAGTACAACTCTAACTCAGTGTGCCCGGATGAAAACGACGGAAACATGATCGGTAGGGGGTGATTGGGATGAATTACTTGGTGTTATCCTCTTGGCTTATTTTTGTTTTTGATATTTACTGGATTGGGAAGGCTTTAGAACTTCGGCCGATTAAGGCAAAGGTAGATTATATGCTCGTTGGAACCTTTACTAGTCTTAGTGTTCTCCTACCTTGGATGCTTGTGCTTTTTAGCTGGATTTCTTTTCCGACTATATATGGGGTTGGGCCATTAGCCACGCATTTTGGAGTCTTTGTATTTTTGTACATCCTCATGATGGTGGTCTTAGGTCTGTTGAATTTTAAGTTGTCGTGTAGTGCTCATTTGGTGTTTTGGAGGCTTGAGGGACTGCTCAAGTTTACTGCCATTGGAACTGCGTTGGGGTTTCTTACTCTTTACGTAATCCTGTATGGGTGGTCTTTGGCGTCAGTGGTTGCCTTACTGTTCCCCCTTGTGGTTCACCTCTGGGCTTCTCTCCGCATAGTTCGTACGCTGAAGCTCTCGTTCAAGGCGAGCGGAATTAACGGTTCCGAGGATTTGAAGAATTATGTCGTGAAGGATCCTCTATGTAGGTGGTGGCTGAGGATAAGGAGAAGAACCTATAAACAAAGAACATGAAAGCTCCAGAGGTGATTCTTATTGTCACCAGTAGACTACTAAAAGCTCAACGTTGAAAGTGTGGGGGTTATTCCATGAATAGTGGGGTTTGGGCGGTCTTTGTCTTTGAGCTCTTTTGGTTTTTTGTGATATATTTTGTGGTGATTTTGATAATTGGTAAGCTTTTCATTGGGGATTCGTGGAGACAGAGAGTATTGCTTTCTACTCTTCCGATCTTGAGCCTTGAAATCTCTCTGTCGGGAATTGCTTCTATGTACCCTCCCGAAGACCCGAATCTGGTCTTATTTGGAATAGTTGTGGCATATATTCTCTACAGGGTTTTTACTAGGTTTAGCTGGGTTCCAAGGCTGGCAGGGGTCATATACGTTGTTTTCGAGATACTGTTCCCATTGCTGGCTTTGAGCACGTTCAATGACCGGGATCTGTTCGTCCCCAACCTCGTGCTTGGGAGTATTGCGGTGTTGCTTATGGAATATGTTAGGCGGGAATTGAAAAAATACCATAGTGAGGGGGGTTGAAATGGAGTGCGGGCTGTACTTGTTCCTCCTTTCCTTTTCGTTTTTCTTATTGGACCTTTACCTATTCCTCAAGTATGAGGGCATGAGACCTGTGAAGAGCGAAGTTCAGAAAAAGGCTGTAGAGCTCGGAGTTGATATCGTTGTCTCTCCGGGCCTCCCACTGATTCCAAACATTACCCTAATACTTTCGATAGTGTATAACAGCGTCTTGCCCTCTGCTTTGGGAGTTCTCATTGCAACTTTCGTCGCGACGGTTATTTTTGTCAGGTTTAAAAACCAGCCGGAGAAATTCGTGAGACTCACCGAGAAGATCGCCAAGAACTCTGGGAAAGTCGTGGCGTTCAACCTTCTCGTCCTCTCGGTTTTCACCTTCTCCTTTTTGAAGGCATTGTGTGGGGTCGTTGAAATAGGAGCTCTGCTCAGCATAATGATTCCGCTGGTACTCTATGCCTTGCTATCCCGGAGATATTTAAAGATCGTAAAACAAACTCTCCTATGGGGAGGGTGATACAATGTGGGCCAAAATGAGTAAGGCTGGTTTTTTCCTGTTATCTCTCTCTTTGTCCCTTCTTTTAACATTGTTGATAATCATGTCAACTACAAGACTTGACTTAACCACAGTCTTGGTCTTTAACTTGCTTTCGATTCCATTTATCGCAATTGGTGGTTTGTTGGTTGAAAAAGGCGATGCATGTCCCTTTGTTGTCGCTTCAATTTTTATTCCATTTGCGACCCTTCTGATTACTCTGACCTCGGGAATTTTTCAGGTGGTGGGAATAATTACGGTAGCCTCGTTGTTAGTCAACATTTTCACGTATGAACTTGGGCACAAAAAAAGTTATAGAGAGGGGTACTATGTTGTAATCCTATTAACGTTAGCCTTAAATGTACATTCACAAATTGCCATAGTATTGTTAGGTGCGATTATTGTGGTACACATTGTGACGACAAAACTCGGTATTCAGTGGGAAGCAATAACGCTTAATGGATTGTTTGCAGTAACCACATGCATTGAGTTTCATTCATTTTCTGGGGAGTCCTGTAGTCTAGCATGGATAGTGGCATTATTATATTCTAGTCTTGCGTTGATTATCCTCAAAAGACATTCACAACATAATGGAAATTGACATATAAGTAAGAGGTTGACTTTGGGGGGGTGAACGAGGTGTTGAATTTATCCATCTTTCTTTTATTGATTCTAATCTTCGTGGTTAGTTTTATATTTGGTGGGATTGTGGGGGGTCTCTCTGGCGTAGCGGCATGGCTATCGTTCATATTGGCCTTGGGAAACAGGACAACAGACATCCGGGTGGCTTATATGTCAATCATCCTCTGGATGATGGCGTTGGTATTATCTCTGTGGTATAAGCTGTTTCCAGATAAAAGGATCGATAGTCTAAGCGCGCTTCTTCTTTCGTATCTTCCATTGGTGGGAGTATTCCTTATATCGAGTGAGCACGAGTTAGCTCAGTATGCTGGGCTCCTTTATCTGCTACTAATTTTATTTTTACCAACACAAAGAATTTCACAGAGCTTTCTCTCCAAATCCTCCAAGAAAACCGTCTTAGCCTTTGCGATTGGGGTTCAGATTTTGATTGTCGGGCTACTAACTTTATCCCCTTATGTATTCTCCTATGCTCTACTGCTCTGGTGGTGGTATAAACTAACAGCGGGGAAATACAAAGCAGCTAGGACATTGCAGGAGGGATGAACGGTGGACGCTCTCCTTTTTATTTCCATTATTTTGTGGGCTATCCTTGGGATTGGGGCTCTTATCTCAGACCGCAAATCGATAATTGGAATGGGTGTTATAGTGGTGTCCTTCCTATATCTCGTCAAAGTTAGCCACGAAAACAATGACATCATGGCCCTTATTGCAGTACTTTTACTCTGGCTGTCTCTCTCGCTGTTAAGTCTCATCTGGTCTTTGAGGGGGATACAGAGAAAGGAAGTTGAATCTGCATGCTCCCTGGTTTCCTTGGGATATCTTCCAGTCCTGACAGTATTGCCGCTGAAGTACGGAGCAATAGCCTTTGCAGGAGTTTTCCTGTGGTTTGGCCTGTGGTACGGTTTTCGCATAATATGCCATCAGGAGAGAACATTGACTGTCCTTCTGTATCTTCCTGCAGTTTTAGTGGCCCTTCTCTTCCGTACACTCCTTGTGGTATCCTATGGAATCTTGCTCTGGTGGCTCTATGAAGATGTTAAAAGACTCTTGAGAATGCGTGAAAGTGTGCGCAAAGCTAAAACTAGTTTTAAGAATGCCGTAGACAATTACGACGGCGACCCTAACGGGGCAGGAGGAGAATACTGGAACAAGATCAATGTGTGATCCCCTGACAATGAATTTGACGGAAATGACGTGACAGGAGGGTGAGACAAATGGGAAATCGAGATCATTATACTTTTTCCCTGCTTTTTTGTATTTTGGGCTACTTGTTTGTTACATTAGTAGGATTTTTTGTATATGTGGATAACTATCAGGAGCAGATTTACTGGAACGTCAGGATCCATATTATGTTATTTGCATTGCTCGTGCCCTCACTTTTAGCGGCTCTCCCCTTCAAGCGTTCCTATCCGTTCGAAATACTAAAGCCCAGAATACTCTTCAGCTACATCAGCTTAGCTCCTCTATTTGTTCCCGGGAGAGAGACAACAATCTGATCTGTGGGGGGTGATTCGGATGGCATGTTGGGCAACTTTGCTTTTCCTATTTACATCTTTTTTAGTGCTAGTGGATGGTTATCTGGTTGCTAAATACGAAGGACTGCGACCGATTCGAAAAGAATTGGAACGAAAAACAGTTGAGTTTCTAGGTGACACAATTATAATTCCTTGGAGCGTCACAGGGCTCGCCTCGATGATAGTTCTCGCAGATAACGGGAAACTAGACTTTGTTCCCCCTGAAATGGGAGTGATAATGGTGCTTGTGTGGTTCTCAGTAATAATCCTGATGATTGTCAAAATCCAAAACGCGGCACCCAAACTCCTTGGGAGACTTAGAACTATTGTTAAGCTAAACGCTCTTGGGAACACAATAATGCTCTTGGCCACGTTCAAAATAGTATGCGAGAATGAAACAGTAGTGTCTGTCGTCTCACTAACAATTCCTGTGGTCTTGTACTTACTGATGTCACTCAAATTCGCCGAGACAATCAACAAAGGCTTAAAGGAAGCATCTCCTTATAATCCCAACTAGTAAATGCACTTATGAAGTCCAGCATGGTCTGTGGTTTGTCTGATATGTCTATATTCGCACTTTCATTCTTTATTACTTGTTGAAATCTAGCTTCGGTAAACGCCGAGAGTGATTTAAATGGATAACAATCTTGATATAGGTGATTGAGGGTGATGATATGAAGATAAGCATGCGTGTTTCTCTCCCCTTATTTTTCCTGAACTTTTAATGATCTCCACGTTTCAGATAATAGTGGCGGTCTCGGGCAACGAAGATGGGATAGCCGCTGGAGCACTGTTTTCGACGGTAATTCTACCCTTCCTCTTTGCTGGCTATTACCTGGCAAGGGATGAGGAAGAAATTAAATGGGTGCACGATGTGCTGCCAATTTTTGGGTTTTATCCATTCGTGTACGCTGTTAGGAACCCCCTATTGCCGCTAGGAGTACTCGGCAATACAACAAAGAGAAACAATAGGTTTAGGAGATCTTAACGGTGACAACACAGTGAATGGCCTAGAAAAAAACTATAGGCTAGAGCCGTGTTTATTGATAATGTCAGTGGTAGAGTTGGAGGAGGTGGTATCCCTCGCTACAAAGAAGCAGACAAAAATATTAAAAGTTAAAGGTATAACAGATTCGGTACTTCAAGAGTGGTTGAATATAAAGGGCAACTGGAAATTATGGGAGTGAACTGTGAGGGGAGACGTAGCGGCTAAGGCTTACTCCCCTCTTAGATCTTAATTTCGTGGGGTTGGGCTTTAAGGACGCCCTAAATGGCTAGGGCATCAACGCCTTCAGATGGTGAGAGGAATAATGTGATGTGAAATGTGATAGGAGGATGATAGTGTGATTAATTCCTCTAGAGCCTTTAGGTTTTCTCTCCTCCTTAATGTTTCAGTACTCTTGTATTCAGCGTATCAAGTTAGAGTTAATGACTCTGAATTCTGGGGTTATACCTTCATTGGGGTATTCTTATGGGTTATCGGGATGTATCTTGTGGCTCCAAGCAGGAGGATGCCCTTGTGGTACAATCTTAATGACCTTCTTCTTTATCCCTTTATGTTTTTAATCGCAATTAAAGTGCTCGACCTCAGCTCTGGATTTAAGTCATTTGTGGTTTATACAACAGCAATATTCATAGCAACTGAAGTTGCAATAGCCTTAATACTAAGACAACAACCCCGTAAGATAGCAAGGGTGGCTACCCTCTATTATACATTGTTAACTGCTCTTGCGTGGGTGATATATTACAAGTATCCTCTACTTCCTCTGACGTATTCCTTTTTTGTTTTATACTGTGCTATGAGCCTTTTGCAGTTGATTGACGGCGAAATAACGGTGGTGCACAATGAAAGACCGGAGTATCAGCGGGGTAACAACTACGGTCAGGGGTGATTTCGATGATTGATGTGCTGAATCTCTCCATCTTCCTATTTGTTCTTGTTATAGTTGGACTTGGTGTTATTCTGAGTGGTATCATGGGACTAGCACTGACTTTGATCGCATGGTCGTCGTTCATTTTATCTCTCAGATACGGGACTCCTATTGATATCAAGGTAGGATATATGTCTGTTTTGGCATGGGCATTGGCCATGGGAGATGTGTTTATTCGCAGAGTATTCCCTACCAAGAAGCAGTTGGATTTAAGGGGATTTTTGGTGTTTTCATACCTTCCTCCGGTTGTTCTCCTGCTTTTGCTCAATGGTCATGAGTCCCTTGGTGTTGTCGGTCTTTTTGTTCTCATGATTTTAAACGATGATTCCATGGCCAAGGCGTTACCCCAAAGTTTGTTTAGTGAGAATACCGTGAAGATTCTGTTAATTTTACAGGTTGTTGTTATAGGCTTATCAACCCTCTCTCCCTACTTGCTCTCCTATGTCGTGATCCTTTGGTGGTGGTATAAACTCACGGTGGAGAAGTGACAACAACCTGATCTGTGGGGGGTGATTGTTATGGGGTGTTTAGTGTTGTCCTCCTGGCTTATTTTCATTTTCGATATTTACCTGATCGGGAAGGCTTTAGAACTTCGACCTGTTGGGGCAGAGGTGGATAACAGGCTCCTTGGGCTGTTGATAGGGACGGGAGTCGGTGTACCCTGGATGCTCATGGTGTGGACTTGGTTTTATCTGCCGGCTTTACTTGGGATTGGCTCTTTGGCCGGACACTTCTGGGCCTTTGTGTTCCTGTGTATACTTGTAACAGGTGGGCTAATTCTTTTTGCGCTGTGGCTTGGATGCAATGCCCACCGGCTGTTTTGGAGGCTTGAGGAGATGGCAAAGTTTACGGCCGTGGGGAGTTCAGTGGGATTTTTGGCTCTTCAGTGGTTCCTATGCGGGTTATCCCTGAAGTCCCTGGTTGTTGTATTGGCCCCTCTTGCGATCAACCTCTGGGCTTCCCTTCGTGTAGCCCGGATAATAAAGCGCTCATTCAAGGTGATGGAAATTAACGGCCCCGAAGATTTAGCAAAACACATCAAGCACCGCGAAATTATGTCAACGCTGTATAGGGGGTTACTGCCAAGGATATGAGCCCGATGAAAAATTAGGATGTGGTGCGGGGAAATAAGGGACTCATCATCTTTGATGGGGTTTGGTTTTCAAATCTGCTCGAGCAGCTTCTTCCTCTTTTCCTCGTACTCCTCTTGGCTTATGACCCCCATGTCGTAGAGCTCCTTCAGCTTCTTTAGCTTCTCCAGGGGATCCTCCTTCTCAACTACCTGGGGCTGAGCTCTGGCGGGCATGCTCCTCGTCACGAGCTCCTTGGGCTTTCTCAGTGTCCACGTTTCGCTCGTCAGCCCCTTCTTGACGTCAATTGAGACAGGCTCGACCGCTATCGCGTTCAGCGCGTCCTTTATCGCGTTGATGGCCTTCCTTGCCTCCTCCTTGTTCATCCAGCCGAGCTTGAGGCTTATGCTCTCCTCCCCCTCGATCACGAACTCTGAGCTCATGACCCCGAGCTTAACCGTTACCTGCTCCAGCTTTTGGTAGGGGATCGCCTTGAGGTCGTACCTCCCGAGGACCTTCTCATCGAGGTAGATTATCCTCCTGTCCGTCACGAGAAGCCACTTCGGCTTTTCGAGGCTTATCTTCTTCTTAATGGCAAACAGAACCCTCTCGTCAGGCTCCAGATGCCTCATCACAGATTTTGGAAGTTGGGGGTTTTCCACGACACCCATTTCGTTCACCTACCAACTCCCTTGGAGTTTCCCCTATATCACTCTTTCCTTTCCACAGTGCTTATTAACGTCCCGCGCGAACCCTTAACGGGTGATCCAATGGACTTCGATAGGAAACCGCTCATCGGGATGGTCCACCTCAAGCCCCTCCCCGGCTCGTACCTCTACGACGGCAACCTTGAGGGGGTTATTGAGCTCGCCCTGAGGGACGCGAAGACGCTCGAAAGTGCCGGCTTCGACGCGGTGATGATTGAGAACTTCGGCGACGTCCCGTTTTCCAAGACGGTTGACAAGGTGACGGTCGCTTCCTTCACCGCCGTAGCAAAGGCCGTCAGGGACGAGGTGAGCGTTCCGGTCGGGATTAACGTCCTCAGGAACGACGGAATAGCGGCCTATTCAATAGCCTATGCGATTAAAGCGGACTTTATAAGGGTTAACGTGCTGAGCGGAGTTGCCTTCACCGACCAGGGAATCATCGAGGGCATCGCCCACGAGCTTGCAAGGCTGAGGAAGCTTCTCCCGAGCGGAATCAAGGTTTTCGCCGACGTTCACGTCAAGCACGCGGTTCACTTCTTCGACTTTGAAGATGCCATAAGGGACACCGTCGAGCGCGGTCTGGCCGATGCGGTAGTGGTGAGTGGAAAGGCAACCGGAAAGCCCGTTGATTTGGAAAAGCTCGCCCTCGCGAAGAGAATCTCGCCCGTCCCGGTCGTCGTTGGCTCGGGGACGACCTACGACAACCTGCCCGAGCTTTGGAATCATGCAGATGCCTTCATCGTCGGCACGTGGCTCAAGCGCGACGGAAAGGTCGAGAACGAGGTTTCCCTTGAGAGGGCAAGAAAGCTCGTCGAGCTGGCGGAGAAGTTGAGGGGTTCTTAGCTTTTCCTTCACTATTCTTCGAATTTTCTTCTCCGAAAGCCTTATTACGATCGGGCGCGTAACTCTTAGAAACGGCCCTGTCCCGCTTTTCTCTTCCGCGAGATGGGTTGTTTCAGGGGTGCAAAAGATGAAAAAACTTTTCCCGATTTTTGTTCTCCTCGTAGGACTGGGTCTGGTTTCCGCAACGCCCCAGTTTCCCCTCATAAGCCCTGAGGAAGCTTCCTCCCTGGGGCTCAGGATAAGCTACGGCGGCGGTGGGGACGTACCTGGCGGAGGCTCCAATTCATACCAGGACTTCATCTGCCTCAACGACCACGAGCCGTACACCGTGATAACGCTGATGGCGACGTATTACCCGGACGGCCGTGCGGAGGAGGAGTTCAGGGCGTATTACCAAGACTTTATGGGACGCAAGGACAAGGACGTGGAAACCTACCGCGTTCACTACGAGATTTCGGGTGGTGATGACTACTTCGTCGTCCTCCAGGTCGAGGAGTACGACTACGAGGACTCCAATCAAGACCAGACGGTTTACTGGTACTATTACTATGCCCTCGTGAGAGACTACATCGTCACGCTGAACACCCACTACTCGACCAGATACTACCAGACGAGCTACTCGCCCCCGTGCGATATAAGCTCTCTGCTTCCAAGGCTCTTTAACCTCTACCTGAGCAAGTTCGAGGGAAACATCGTCCGCGTTCCCGAGAACGTTTCGAGTGGCCAAGGAAACGTTTCGGAAGGGAGCGGTAACCCGGTCGGGAGTCCGGTTGGCGGTCTCAGCCCGGAGGCGCGCGCGAGAATGAGCAAAACGACCGCGAGGATAGCTTCACTTGGGGATTCGATAGAGGTCCAAACCCCCAGCGGAAAACTGGTGAAGCTCAGCTCCGGAAAGGCTAGCACCGCCCTCGGCTGGAAGGCCAAGTACTACGGCAACAAAGCCCTGGATTCCCTAATCGACGGCGCCTCATCGCTCCTGCCCAGCCCGCTCGGTCTCTTCAGGGACTACGTTAGGGGCTACAAGGACTCGCTCGTCTTCAACGAAAGCGAATCGGTCAGGAAGACGGCGAAGGACCTTCACGTTAGCGGGAAGAGCGCGTCGCTCTACAACAAGATGAACTCGATTGAGGCGAGGGAGAAAGCCCTCTCGCCATACAAAAACGCGGTTCCAACCTCAATTGCCACCAAGCCCATTGAGACGGTTCTTTCGTCGATGGGTCTGGCGGTAAAGAAGACCCTCGCGCAGGACTACGAGTGGGAGTTCAGGAAGACCGCGGAAACGGCACTCCGCTACAGGAAGATGGGGCTGAAGTACAGCGAGGTCATACGGAACACCGTTGACGAGGTCATGGACACGACGCAGGGCATGAACAGAGTCCATATGCTCAACAGGAACTCCGGCGGGAAGTACTCAGACCAGGAGGCAAGGATAAGGTTCTACATCAACCAGCTCTTCGAGGAGGGGAGGATATGAAGGGAAAGGCCATCCTCTTAATCCTGCTCCTCCTCGGGGCCTACGCCTACGTCAACGGCTACCTCTCCCCGGACGATGTCCGCTCGGTCGTGAATGACCTCACCGGAGAGAAGGATGACGGCGGGACTTCAACCTCAACGCCCGCCCCGGAGATACCGGGCAACGTCAGCGTCTCGACCGCGAACGGGAGCACCTACGTCAGGCTGGACGTTCCGGCCGTCAACGAAAACCTCACGGGTCTGCTTTACAGGGTTGCGGTCGAGAGGAACGCGACGAGGGTGGACGCTTACTACCTCGGGGAGCCGGTTTTGAGGCTCGAAAGGACCAACGGAACCTACGCCTTCGAGGACATTAGAACGCCGGAGTTCAGGATACGGACGGACCTCGGCGTCTTCGACGTGAACGTAATTGACGTGGCCGTAACCAACGAGACCGCCAGCCTTTCGCTCGAATACCTCGCGGACGCGGATTCCTTCTGGAAGGACTACTTCAGGATGGCCTTTGCCGTTCTCGAGGACGCGCCTTGGGTCGAGAGGGTAAGCATAACCTACGTCGGCGAGAGAAACGCCACCTTCTCAATATCGAGCGAGAACCTGCTCCTCGCGTGGGAGGGAAAGCTCACCGCCCGGGAACTCGCAGGCGCGGTGAGTGAGGAACCGACTGAAAGGGGGTGAGAAAATGGGAATCCTGAAAAAACTTGTGGTTGGGTTTTTCCTGCTCATCTTCCTCGGCGTCGCGGTAATCTTTGGAATGCAGTACTACTACGAAACCGCTTACGATAAGATCCCGGTCGAGGTCAAGACCGAGACGGTGAGTGGCGACGTCTTCTACCTCAGCCACGTGCTAGAGCCGGGAAAGTACAAGATAACGGTCGAGAGCGAGGGGACGATCGAGAAGATAACGATACTCGACGAGAACGGCAACGTCCTGACCGAGTCCGAGACGGACAGCCTCATCTACGGCTCCAGCGTGCCGTTTCAGGTGCGGGTTGACTACAAGGCGCCCGTTAACGTGGACAGCTACACTGTCTCGGTCGGCATATACAGGCTCGTGAAGAAGTAATCAGCCGGAGTTTTCCTTTTTCCGGCCTTCCTTTTCTATCCCTTTGTCCTGCATTAAAGCCCTTACGAGGCGCTCCATTCTCTCCTCCTCAGTTTCCCGCCCGCGGTAGCCGAAGTAGAAGCCTATTATCGTCGAGATGACGCCCAGGAAGTAGTTCCTCAGCTCCGGGGACACGCTGACGTATTCACTCCCGAGGACGAGGACTATGAAAGTGGCCACGAGAGTTCCCGCTATCGCCCGCCTCATCTCGCCCCTGTTCAGCTGTTTGTTGGCGCTCCAGCCGAGGTAGACGACGGTGAGGAAGACCAGGAGGGGCAGGGCGATGAGCGTTATCCTGACGTCAAAGTAGAGGCCGACGAACATAAACACTGCTACGGCAGAGATAGAAAACGCGAGCACGCCCCGAGCGTAGGCAGAGTCCTCCATACTACCACCCAAAAGGGTTATATCGGCCCATCGTATATACGCCTTTGGTCGGGTGATGCTCATGGGCAGGTACTTCGGCACGAGTGGAATCAGGGGCATTTTCAACGAGTGCGTTACCCCCGAGCTGGCTCTGAAGATCGGAAAGGCCCTCGGAACGTACCTCGAGGGAGGAAAGGTCGTCGTCGGAATGGACACGAGAACGAGCAGTGAGACCCTCAAGTCGGCCCTAATCAGCGGGCTTCTGAGCACGGGCGTCGAGGTGATAGACATAGGTCTGTCCCCAACACCGCTCACGGGCTTTGCAATAAGGCTTTACGAAGCCGATGCGGGCGTTACAATAACCGCAAGCCATAACCCGTCGGAATACAACGGGATAAAGGTGTGGCAGTCCAACGGAATGGCCTACACCCCCGACATGGAGGCCGAGCTTGAGAGAATCCTCGAATCCGGAAACTTTAGAAAGGTTCCCTGGAACGAGATTGGGACGCTCAGAAGGGCCGACCCGAGGGAGGGGTACATAAGGAAGGCCCTCGAGATGGTGAAGCTCAACGATTCCTATACGGTTGTCGTCGATTCCGGCAACGGCGCCGGCTCAATCCTCAGCCCATACCTCCAGCGCGAGCTGGGCAACAGGGTTATTTCGCTCAACTCCCACCCGAGCGGTTTCTTCGTGAGGGAGCTCGAGCCGAACGCGAAGAGCCTTTCGGGACTAGCGAAAACCGTTAGAGTCATGAATGCCGACGTTGGGATAGCGCACGACGGCGACGCTGACAGGATTGGAGTCGTTGACGACGAGGGGAACTTCGTTGAGTACGAGGTCATGCTCTCGCTCATAGCGGGCTACATGCTCCGGAAGTTCGGGAGGGGCAAAATAGTCACCACCGTCGATGCCGGCTTCGCTCTGGACGACTACGTCAGGCCCCTGGGCGGGGAAGTGATAAGGACACGCGTTGGCGATGTAGCGGTAGCCGATGAACTGGCTAAACACGGGGGAATTTTCGGTGGCGAGCCGAGCGGGACGTGGATAATCCCCCAGTGGAACCTGACGCCGGACGGGATATTCGCGGGGGCGCTCGTCCTTGAGATGATAGACAGGCTCGGGCCGATAAGCGAGCTCGCAAAGGAGGTCCCGCGCTACGTAACTCTAAGGGCGAAGATACCCTGCCCCAACGAGAAGAAAGCTAAGGCGATGGAAATCATAGCGCGCGAGGCTTTGAAGAGCTTCGACTACGAGAGGCTCATCGACATCGACGGAATAAGGATTGAAAACGGGGACTGGTGGGTTCTGTTCAGGCCGAGCGGAACCGAGCCGATAATGCGCATAACCCTCGAGGCCCACACGGAGGAGAAGGCAAAGGAGCTGATGGGGAAGGCTGAGAAGCTGGTGAGGGAAGCCATTCGGAGGGCCTGAGATGAAAACCTACATCATCTACGCCATCCTCGCGGCGTTCTTCGCTTCCCTCGTTCCAATCTTTGGAAAAATCGGCCTCAGGGACGTCAACCCAACGCTCGCGACCGCCGTGAGGGCCGTCATAATGGCGGTCTTCCTCGTCGGTGTCGCCCTCGTGAGCGGTGTAACACGGGAGCCGCTGAGCGGAAGGGCGCTGCTCTTCATAACGCTCTCAGGGATAGCGGGCGCGCTCTCGTGGCTCTTCTACTTCATGGCCGTTAAAGCCGGCCGTGTTCCGGCGGTTGTTGCGATAGACAAGACGAGCGTCGCGCTGGCAATCTTCCTCTCGTGGCTCATCCTCGGGAGCAGGATGGATCTGAAAACAGCGGTCGGCGCGCTCCTCATAGTTCTCGGCGCGATTCTGGTGGCCCTTTAGGACTTCAGAGCATTTTTGAGCCTTTTAACGCTCTCCTCAACGTCGTCCTTGTCGAACTCTAAAAACTCCGCCTCCGGGAAGCGCTCCATGAGCTCCTCGAAGAGCAGTCCCGGCTCTGCCTTAACCTCAAAGCCAAATTTCTCAACGACTTTCCTGCTCTCCTCAAGCCTCTTTTCCTTGTCCATGTAGAAGAACGCCGGAATCAGGCCGTAGTCGAAGGAATCAGGGTCGTTCGAGGTCATGTGGAAGACACCACAGGTTGGGGAGCCTTTAACGCCGATGAAGACCACCCGCTCCGGCTTCTCTTCAGTCAGAACCCTCCCTATGAAGTCCGCTACGACCTGAACCCTCTCGCGCATGCCGAGTCTCTCAAAGCTCTCCCTTCCCATCGGGGGCCTCGGCCAGCCGATCAGCTCGAACTCGGGGCAGGGGTAGGTAAGAACCTGCCATTCCTCGCCGAGTTCTCCAATCAGCTTCCTCAGCTCTCTTGCCGTCCGGTATTCCTTCTCTTTGGGGCCCCTGTAAACGTAGAAGGGGCTCAACAGGCAGGGGGCTACGATTAGGAGGTTCATCTCACTCACCCAGCACGATTTTTGCGAGGTCATGAGACGTGAGCACCTTAAAGTCGAGAACTGCCTCCATCTAAACTACCCCGTACCTCTTTGCGAGGTCCCTCTTGAGCTTCTCGGCGAGCTTCTCAGCGTCCTCTTCACTTAATTCGCTCTTTTCAGTCAGCTCGATGAACCTGCTGGCCTTTCGTATTCTTTCCTCGATTTCCTTGATGGCCTCGAGTTCTATCCTCTTCCTGAGGGCTGGGGTTAGGTATTTCTCAATCCCGTCGGGTATCCTCACAATTATCTCGCTCATTTTCCCACCAGTTCCCTTACTCCCACTCCCTTTAAGCCTTGCTCAGCTCCTCGATAATCCGCTCCACCTTCTCCCTCAGCTCCTCAAGGGTTCCCTCGTTGACTATGACGTAGTCAGCCAGTTCCTTGAGTTTGCTCGTGTGGTAGAGCCTCTCCTCGGCATCGTCCATCTCCTTGAAGTCCTCGAATGTCTTGATTCCCCTGTCCTTGCTGGCCTTCCTCCTCATCAGGCGCTCGAACCTTATCTCCGGCTTCGCCTCGACGTAGATGACCCTTCCGCCGAGCTTCTTTATCGCCTCGATTTCCTCCCGCGAGCGGACGCCGTCTATGACGATGTTTTCGCAGTTCCTCTTCTTGTCAACGGCGAGGCGAATCAGTACGTCCCCGCCGTATTTGTCCTTCAGGTACTTTCCGAACTCTATGAGTTTCTCGCGCGTCGGTTCTGCCTTCTCTGGCAGTTCCGGAACCCAAGAATACTCGGAAACGTTGTGGGTCAGCAGGTCAATCAGCGGCTCACTGCAGGAAACCCTGCAGAATCCTTTCTCCTCGAAGAATTTAGCGATTGTAGTTTTCCCTGCGGCAATCTTTCCAACGATTCCTATTATCATCTCCTCCGCCTCCAGTAGCGCCATACAACCTTGGCCCCATCTGTGGACTCCATGAGGCCGTCGTAGGTGAGTTTTGCGACGAACTCCAAAAGAGCTTCTTTATCGACCATCGTGGGGAACTCGAAGCCAAAAAAGTATTTCAGCTCGAAGAAGCCGATGTGGAGAAGCCTGAAGGGGTTGAGGAGATAAACCTCACCCTTCTCGTCCAGCGGGAATGGGAAATCCGTCAAGACAAGCCTTGCGCCCCTTTCCCCGGCGATTCTCACGAGCCTGTCCTCATTTGGGAAGAACAGCTCCCTGAGGTCGCCTTCAACGGCCTCATACCCGAGCTTTGGAAAACTATACTTCAGCCCGATTGCCTCGTAGGGGAGCTTGAGGGCTTTGGCAAAGCCGAGGAGCGGTCTGGCGGAGAAGCTCAGGAAGACGAGAGTTTTCAGGTTTCCTTGAACTTCAGGCCACTCCCTCGGCGGGAACTTCCGCTCAGCCTCGATTATCGGGAGAAGAAACTCAAGCTCTTTGGGAAGGAGCCTTTCCGCCTCGTCCAGCCTTTTCCGCTTTATCTCGAGGTCGAGGTTTGAATAAACCGTAACCTGCTTGACTCCGAGCCTCTCGCGGAGCTTTCCAATGACAAGGCTGTTGCCGATGACGACGCTTTTATCGGTTCTGTCGTGGGCTATTATGAACAGCTTGTCCCCCTTCGGGTCGTAGCGGACCTCGTCTATCCTGAAGGGGGTCTCCGGAAGGCCGTGCTCTAGCCTTATCTCTCGAACTAATCTTGATACGTCCTCGACCGTTAGTGAGCTCATCAAAACAGAGAGGATGCGGAAGTTAAAAAGCTAAAGGTTCCCCAGGATTTCATCCCCCTCAATTGTTCTCTCGCAGTAGTGGCAACGGAGCTTGAGCGGGTCCCTGCTCTCGACCTTGAAGCGCGGTTTAACGTACTCGTGGTTGCTGACGCAGTTTGGATTCGGGCAGGTGAGGATTCCGACTATCTCGTCCGGAATCGAGACCTTGAACTTCTCCACTATCTTGTAGTCCCTGACGATGTTAACGGTAGCGTCCGGCGCGATGAGGGCAATCTTGTTTACCTCTTCCTCGCTCAAATACCTCCCCTCGACCTTCACGATGTCTTTCCTGCCGAGCTTCTTGCTGGGGACGTTCGAGGCTATGAGGAGGGTTCCGCCATTGGGCTTCGTCAGGCCGAGGATTTCGATGACCTTAAGCCACTTTCCTGCCGGGATGTGGTCTATTACCGTCCCCTCGGGGATTACCTCAACCTTCAGCTCGGGCATTTAAAATCCCTCCAGAACACCTAAGGTCAATCCGAGGAGCGCCATTCTAACCGGCACGCCGGAGAAGACCTGACGGAAGTAGAGCGCGTGCTCGCTCTTATCGACTTCTGGGTGAATCTCGTCCACCCTCGGGAGCGGGTGCATGACCTTGAGCGTTTCCTTGGCGTTCTTCAGGAGCTTGCAGTTCACCTGGTAGCTGCCCTTGACCTTAAGGTATTCCTCCTCGTCCGGGAAGCGCTCGCGCTGGATTCTCGTGACGTAGAGGACATCAAGCTCTGGAATCGCGCCCTCGAGGTCGGTCGTCTCGTAAACCCTAACGCCCCTCTCCTTCAGCTCCTCGACGATGTGCTTCGGCATCCTCAGGAGCTCGGGTGAAATTAGATAGAGCTCAACGTCGTAGAAGGCTAAGGCCTCCGCGAGGCTGTGGACGGTTCTTCCGTACTTGAGGTCGCCGAGCAGGCCAATCCTGAGGTCGTCAATCTTCCCAAAGGCGCGCTTTATCGTGTAGAGGTCAAGCAAAGTTTGAGTCGGATGCTGGTTGCTCCCGTCACCGGCGTTGATGACCGGAACCTCTGCAACTTCAGCCGCCAGACGGGCGGCGCCTTCCATCGGGTGCCTTATGACGATAACGTCGCTGTACTGTTCGACGGTCCTTATTGTGTCGGCCAGGCTTTCACCCTTCTTAACGCTCGTGCTCGAGGCCGAGGAGAAGCCTATGACCGAGCCGCCGAGCCTATGCATCGCGCTCTCGAAGCTCAGCCTTGTTCTTGTTGAAGGCTCGAAGAAGAGGGTTGCCAGAATTTTTCCGCGCGCGTAGTCGAGCGAGCCCTTCTTTTCGAGTTCTTCCTCGAGCCTCTCTGCGACCTTCAAAACAAACTCGATGTCCTCCTTCGAGAAATCCCGAATGCTCACAACGTCCCTTCCTTTCCAGTCCATAAGAGCCCTTCCGGTGTAAAAAACGATGGGTTTTTAAGTCTTTTTTGACATAATTTTGTTCAGCAAAAACCGCAATGCCTTTAGGTCATAAGTCGATTATAACCTGGCTGGTGATGGTTATGAGAACTCCCTCCGTTTACATTGCTGAGGAGATAATGCCATATCTCCGGGCGCGGATCGCTGAGATCCTTTACGATGGGGGCATAAGACAGGCGGATATCGGCTCTTACCTCGGGGTTACGCAGGCTATGGTGAGCAAGTACCTCTCCGGGAGGTACAAGAGGCCTCCTGAGGAACTGGCGAGGAGGCTCGATGAACTGGCGGAGGAAGTCGGGAGGTTTATCCTCTACGGCGGGACGAGGGAGGAGGCAGTGGTCCTGGTTTCAAAACGTCTTGTGGAGCTCTTCAGAAGCGGTTTTCTCTGTAAATTCTATTCCAGATACGCGGGGATCAGCGAGGAAGCCTGCAACTTCATATACTCCGGCAGAACCGGCGGTGAAGTCCTTGAAGAGCTGGCCGTTGCCCTGAAGAGACTCGTTGGGATGGAGGGCTTTAGAGAGCTCATTCCTGAGGTCAGAAGCAACTTTGCATACGCATTACCGTCTCCAGAGGGCCCGGAGGACGTGGCCGCCGTTCCTGGGAGGATCACGATAGCCAAGGGAAAACCCTACGCGCTTCCCCCCGAGTTCGGGGCCAGCCGGTTCACCGCTGGCATTCTCGTGAATGTCGGCCGAGTTCGCCCTGAGATCAGGAGCGTTCTTAACGTTCGCTATGGCGGGGAAATAATGGAGGCCCTCGAGAGGCTCGGCCTCAGGATCGCCAGGGTTAAAACTGAGGGAATGTCCGAGGAGGAGGCCATGGCTCTGATAGCCAGACCCTTCGCCGATGATCTTTACGATGTCGTCGTTGATGAAGGCGGCCACGGCGTTGAGCCGGTCGTTTACATCTTCGGCAGGAATCCCTTCGACGTGTTGAGAAAGGTTGAGCTCCTGATCAATGAGCTGGGGGTGGGAAAATGATCTACAGCAAGGAGCTCCGCTTTTCGACGAGGGGCGAGATAGACCTCGTGGACATAACGGCAGAGGTCGAGAGGGTCGTTGAGGAGTCTGGAATCGAGAACGGGCACGTTCTGGTCTTCGTTCCCGGGGCAACGGGTGCGATAGTCACGATAGAGCACGAGTCGGGCCTTCTGGAGGACTTCAAACGCGCCCTGAGGGAGCTCATTCCCAAAGGCAAAGGCTACCTCCACGACAGGATAGATGACAACGCCCACAGCCACCTGCGCGCGACCCTTCTCGGTGCGAGCGAGTGCTTTCCGGTCGTAAACGGCCGGCTCGTTCGCGGGACATGGCAACAGATTTTCTTCGTCGAGCTGGACGTCAGGCCGAGGCACAGAAGAGTTATAGTGCAGGTTGTGGGTGAGTGAGAACTTCTGGTTCTCACACCTTTATAAACTTTGAGAACTTGCACTTCTCATGATTTGTGACGCTTAAAGAAACCCCTTCAGTTCTGGTATTGAACCTCCAAAAACCCCATGAAAGGGGGTAATAACCCGCCCGAGTTCATTGACTCCGCCCTCGGCGGTGCTCCCCGGGCAGTGTTAGTTGGGGCTCATGCCTAAAAGGCTTCCGGTCACCAGACCTTAACGTCGTCTTTCTGCTCCAAGATTTCTTCACGGCCCTCGTACTTACCACTGGCCTTGACAACGAAGTAGTATACTATCGCCCCGATCAGTCCGAGGAAGATCGCCACGATTATCCATATGATCTTCTCGGTATCGGGCATGCGCTGCTGTTTAGTAACGACATCGTAAATGACCCATATTACCGCTATCAGCTGGATGAGAATTAAAAACAAACTGAAGCCCCAGAGGACAAACACCCCCATCACAGGGATCACCCTTTTTCTTTTCGCATGCAAAGTATAAAAGAATTTCTGAAATGAAAAATGAAAAACTCACTTCCTGAGCTTCTCGCAGTTCTTGACCCAGTCCTCGAGGACGTCCTTGAGCTTGGGCTGGCCGATTTCCTCGAGCTCGTACTTGACGCGGACGGCCGGCTTGTTGAGGTTCATGAACCTGCGCAGGTCAACTGGAGTACCCATGATGACGACGTCCGCATCTGCCCTGTTGATGGTCTCCTCGAGCTCCTTAATCTGCTTCTTGCCGTAGCCCATGGCCGGCAGAATGAGGTCGAGGTGCGGGTACTTCTTGTAGGTCTCGACGATTGAGCCGACGGCGTAGGGCCTCGGGTCGATGATTTCCTTCGCTCCGAACTTCTTCGCTGCAACGTAGCCCGCTCCGTACTTCATGCCGCCGTGGGTGAGGGTCGGACCGTCCTCGACGACGAGAACGCGCTTGCCCTTGATGAGCTCGGGGTTGTCGACGAATATCGGCGAGGCAGCCTCGATGACGGTGGCGTTCGGGTTGACCTTCTCGATGCTCTCCCTGACCTTCTGGATGTCGTCCCTGTTGGCAGTGTCAATCTTGTTGATGATTATGACGTCAGCGGCCCTGAAGTTGGTCTCACCGGGGTGGTACTTGAGCTCGTGGCCGGGCCTGTGCGGGTCGGTGACGACTATCCAGAGGTCGGGCTCGTAGAACGGGAAGTCGTTGTTTCCACCGTCCCAGAGGATTATGTCGGCCTCTTTCTCGGCCTCGCGGAGGATCTTCTCGTAGTCAACGCCCGCGTAAACCACCATGCCGCGCTCGATGTAGGGCTCGTACTCCTCGCGCTCCTCGATGGTGCACTCGTACTTGTCGAGGTCTTCAAAGCTGGCGAACCTCTGAACGACCTGCTTTCTCAAATCGCCGTAGGGCATCGGGTGCCTTATGGCAACGACCTTGTAGCCCATCTCCTGGAGGAGCTGGGCGACCTTTCTTGAGGTCTGGCTCTTTCCACAGCCGGTTCTGACGGCGGTAACGGCTACAACCGGCTTAGTGCTCTTGAGCATGGTGCTCTTCGGGCCGAGGAGCCAGAAGTCGGCACCAGCTGAGTGGGCCCTGCTGGCGAGGTGCATGACGTGCTCGTGGGAGACGTCGGAGTAGGCGAAGACGACGATGTCAATGTCGTGCTCCTTGATTATCTTCTCCATGTCGTCCTCGCTCCATATCGGAATGCCGTTCGGGTAGAGCTCTCCGGCCAGCTCAGGTGGGTAAAGCCTGCCCTCGATGTCCGGAATCTGGGTTGCGGTGAACGCTACCACCTCGTATTCGGGGTTGTCCCTGAAGAACACGTTGAAGTTGTGGAAGTCTCTCCCTGCGGCGCCCAAAATAAGAACCCTCTTCTTTTTCTTCTCGGCCATTTCTGTTCACCCCTAAAACTTTGTCCACCGGTGTATCGGTCGTTGGCTCTTATAATGCTTTTCGTTTACTCTTGAAAGGGCTTTGTGTAGGCCTTTTGGAATATCGAGCCAAACCCCGAAAAATCCCCAGGAAAGACACTCTTTTGGCCGTTTTCAGATTACCCGGTGGGTTAATAAACGATCGCCGAAGACACTTTCGGGGATTGCCATGGCCGGCGAGAGCGCTGAGGTTCGAACCCACACGGCACTTCACGTTGTCAAAGGAGCCGTTGTGAAGGTCCTCGGTGAAAAGGCCAAGTGGACGGCCTCGACCTACGTCAAGGGCAACCGCGGGGTTTTAGCGGTTAAGTTCGACCGAAAGCCAACACCCGAGGAAGTCGCTGAAATAGAACGCCTCGCCAATGAGAAAGTTAAGGAGAACGTTCCAGTTAAGGTTTACGAGCTTCCGCGTGAGGAAGCGGAGAAGCGCTTTGGAGAGGACATGTACGACCTGTTTCCCGTTCCGGAGGAGGTTAAAACCCTTAAAGTGGTCGTCATCAAGGGCTGGAATGTCAACGCGTGCAATAAGGAGCACACCAAAACAACGGGCGAAATAGGGGAGATAAAAATCAGAAAGGTTCGCTTTAGGAGGGGCAGGGAGCTTTTGGAGATTAGCTTTGAAGTCGTTTAGCTTTTTCTCACCCACAGCGCCCCCGCCATACCGAAGTATGTCGGACAGGCGTAGGCGCTCGCCTTTAACTCGAATTTGGCCTTCCTCATGGCTCCAAGCATTATCAGCATCCCCCAGTAGCTGTCCACGAGGGCCTTCCTAACGAGGTCCTCGGGAATGCTGAGAAGCTCCTCAAGGCGGTCTTCGTTGATTAGCTCCATTATCAGCCTGTCATAGATTTCGCTCTCCTTCACCTTTCCGTAGGGGCCTTTTTCATCGTGTCCGTGTCCGTGGTCCGCGCTGATTATCAGCGCAACCCTCTTCTCCTCCCGCTCAAGGACTTCGCCGAGGATTTCGCCGAAGCGGACGAGCGTTTCCCTGCTAACTCCCCTCGGCGGCGTCATCAGGACGAGGGGTTTCCTTTCGAGGAACTGGAGTGGAATCAACTCGCCCCAGCTCAGAGGCCAGCGGGAATAGCTTCCGCGTAGCGATGCGAAGTTCAGGTCAACGACCGGCATTCCCGCCTCTTTCTCGGCTTGATAAATCTTTTCTGCCAGCTCTCGGTCTGTTTTCCACTCGCCGGGCAGCTCCTTCCCTTCGAAGCCGAGCCACGAGACGAGGTTTTCAGCGAGAACGACGCCGAGGTGGTCGCTCATTCTGACGTTGTGCGGGCTTATCAGGACGTAGGAGTCCGCATCTCTGAACTCCTCGCCGATTCTCCTCAGAACCTCCGCGAGCCTCTCGGTTTCCTCGTCCTCCGGTTCCAGAACAGGATTTCCGTGGGGCATCAGGCCTATTCCGAGGAGCATCTCAATCACCTCAGACAGTTTTCAAGCCCCTCGAGCGGGCACTCCGTTATCTTCCCCGCCGGGGCATCTTTCAGGGTTCTCAATCCAGAACCGGTGAGAATCGAGACGACCTTGGCTCCTTCGGGAAGGCTGAGCTTCTCTAAGGCCGCTATCCCCGTCGCGCTCGCCGGCTGGACGAAGAGGCCCTCGCGGGCGAGCCTTTTCTGAGCTTTTCTGATTTCATCGTCCGAAACTGAAACGCAACCCCAGCCAAACTCCCTCAGAAGTTTCAGAACGGCGTTCCCGCTCGGCGGGTAGGGGTTCGCTATTGCCTTCGCTATCGTTTTCGGGTTCTCGAAGCGCTCCACCTTTTCCTTCCCTTCACGGAAGGCTTTACATATCGGGGAGCAACCTTCAGCCTGAACCGCTATCAGCTTTGGAAGGCCATCAATAAGCCCATTCTCGTAAAGCTCGAGGAAGCCCTTTGCCACTCCTCTGAAAAGGCCGCCTGAACTCGTCGGAATCAAAACGTAGTCCGGGGTAAGCTCCTCCGCTATCTCAAACGCGATACCTTTGTAGCCCTCGGTTCTGAAGGGGTTGTCGGAGTTCATAAAGTAGACCCCGAGCTTTTCCCCAAGCTTGAGGCTCTCGAAGTAGAGCCTCCCGTAGTCCCCGAGGACCCTTATCACTTCCTCGCCGTAGACCGAGACGGCCTTTAATTTCTCGTCGCTTGCGCTCTCGGAGACGAGAATTTTAGCTTTCAATCCGAAGCGTGAAGCGTAGGCAGAGACGCTCGCCGCCATGTTGCCGGTTGAGACCGTCCCAACGGTTTTGTAGCCGGCTTTGAGTGCGTAGCTCATCGCGAGGAACGTCCCTCTGTCCTTGAAGCTCCAGGTCGGGTTCACCGTTTCGTTCTTGAGGTAGAGCCTAACGCCGAACCCCTCGCCGAGCCTCGACTTCACCAGCGGGGTGTCGCCCTCGCCGAGCGAAAACTCAAGGGCCGGCTCGACCGGCCAGAAGTCCCAGAACCGCTCCCAGACGCTCTTTCCGATGTATGGTTCTCCCTCAAAGAGCTCGAACTCGACCGGCTCGCCGCACTCGCACCTCTGGACGGGTTCATCGTATACCCTTCCACAGATCGAACACCTTAACTTCTTGCCCTCTTTCATCTGTTTTCTCCTCCGACAGGGTCTTTTTGGCCAGGAGTACAACCTTTCGCCCGCTGGTTCTAATTGTGAAGCGGGCGTAGTCGTCGTTTTTCGCTATCTTCTCGAGAAAGTGGGCGAAGGCCGTGGCGTTCTCGGGAGTGGTGAAGAGAACTTCCCAGGCCAGGAACCTTTCGGTCCCGTTTGTGCCGTTGACGTCCCCCATGATCAGCCAGTCTCCGTCCCAGGCCCGGGCCATTTTCATGCTTTCTTCCCTCGTGGCGTTGTGTCCCCAGTAGATCAGGAACACGTAGTATGCTCCCATCCTGTCGGAGTGCCTTACGGTTGCGTTTTTTGGTATCAGCTTTTCTACGTCGGCCCTCACGTCTGTGGGCGTCCAGTTCCGGAGGTATAGGCTGGGGAACATCACGACTTTGGTCGTGTTCGGCAGATGGCTGTACATCTCGTTAACGAGCCTCCATCCTCCAACGCGGTAGAGGTAAGCGACGAACCTGTCTCCGAAGACGTAGGGAAAGATGCCGAGTGCCGTTACCGGGTCTCTGGTGTAGAGGTCCGTTATCTTGTGGATGGGAATCCCCGTCTCGTTGCAGTAGAGGTCGGCGACGAGGTCTGCGTCCCCCTCTATCGCCGCCTGTATTGCCTTCGTGGTGTCGAGGGTCGGCCCGCCGTAGGGGGCGTTGAACCACTGCTTCTGGAGAACGTGAACTGATTCGTGGGCTATCACTCTCCTCGCAGTGTCCGGATCGGAGAGGAAGTTCTCCGCTATTATGTAGATCGTGTTACCGGTCGTGACCGCGATCCACCCCACGCTCTGCTCGACCTTCTCGTGGACGTAGGGGTAGTTGGGCGGCAGGAGGAGGCTCATCTTGTAGACGTCTTCCTCAAGCTTCATCCGCTCTATGTCCGGTTTTCCTGGCTTGAACCGTTCCTTGGCCTCTTCCCTCGTGAGGATCACTATCTTTGGGGGCTCCTTGAAGGTCAAGCCCCGGATCTCCTCCACCTTCTTGAGGATGGAGTTCACCTGGGAGAGAACGTCGCTGCCGGTGTTCGCGCTGGCCCCCACTAGTCCCAGGAGGATTATCGAGACGAGTACCAGTGAAGCGAGGGCTTTTTTGATGTCTTTGCTTCCCATTCCCATCTCCGTATTCTATTTCCGCGGCATACCTTAAACGCTTTTCTTGGGAAACGTTTAAGTTCTCAGGCTCTAACTCACTTACCGGTGAGACGTGATGAGAATCATATGGTACGGTCACTCCTGCTTTTGGATCGAGACGAGGGGGGTCAAGATACTGATAGACCCGTACCCGGACGTGGACGATGATCTCATCGGCGATGTGGACTACATTCTGATAACGCACGAGCACACGGACCACTACGGGAAGGTCGAGCTCCTATCGCGCCTCAGAGGGGCAACTGTGATCGGCCCAAAACCCGTTTACCTGATGGCGATCGCCGACGGGGTTACGCGGGTTCGAGAGATCTCTGAAGGCGAAACCGTGGAGCTCGGTGAGGGAGTGAAGGTCACGGCCTTCTTCATGGAGCACCCCTCAAGCCAGTACCCGCTCGGCTATCTCATCGAGGGGGACAAGCGGCTCTTCCACACCGGGGACACCTACGCCTTCCCTGCACTGCAGAGGCTTCGCGGTAAGGTGGACGTCCTTCTCGTGCCAATAAGCGGCCGCTCAACGGCGAACGAGCGCGAGGCGGCGCAGATAATAGAGGACGTGAGGCCGAGGATCGTCATTCCGATGCACTACGGCACCTACGGGAACGGCGACCCCGAGAAGCTCATAAACGAGCTCAGGAAGAACAGGATATTCGCCTTCGTCAAGGTTCTCAAACCCGGGGAAGAGTTCAGCCTATGAGGGAAGGGCATGCTGAGCACGGGGGTAAAATCGCTCGACGAACTGTTGGGGGGAGGATTCGGCGAGGGCGTGCTCACCCAGATTTACGGACCCTACGCCACGGGGAAGACGACCCTCGCCGTCCAGGCCGGCCTTTTAAGCGGGAAGATGGTTGCGTACGTTGATACGGAGGGCGGCTTCTCCCCGGAGAGGCTGTCCCAGATGGCCGAGAGCAGGGGACTTGACCCCGAAGAGGCCCTTTCGCGCTTCCTCCTCTTCACCCCCGGCGATATCAGGGAGCAGAGACGAGTCATAGGCTCGCTTAAGAAGCTCGTAACGCCGGAGTTCGGCCTGGTTGTCGTTGATTCGATAACCGCCCACTACCGGGCCGAGGAAGACTGGCGCTCCCTTACCCCAGAGCTCGGCAAGCAGCTCCAGGTTCTCCTGTGGATAGCGAGGAAGAACCGAATCCCCGTCCTGGTGATCAACCAGGTGCACTTCGATGCGCGAGCCGAGAGGACGAGGCCAGTGGCGGAACAAACCCTCGGCTATCGCTGTAAGGACATACTCCGCCTCGACAGGCTTCCAACCCCTGGAAAAAGGGTGGCCATCCTCGAGAGGCACAGGTTCAGGCCGGAGGGGGGTATGGTCTACTTCAGGATCACGGAGAAGGGGATAGAGGACGTGGGCGAATGACGTCGTTAAGGTCAAAGGCAAGGAAGCCCTCTTCCCCCAGTTCCTCCTTACCCTCAAGCTCCCTCGCTATGACCCCGAACTGGTAATCCCCTTTGAGGGGGAGGAGTTCCGCCTTCCTCTCAAGGGACTTCAAAACCTTCCTCGCGTCCCTCAGGCTCAGGTCCTTCCACTTCACCTCGAAGAGGAGGACGTTTTTCCGGTCGTAGGCGACCACGTCTATTTCTTCTCCCCTGTACCACCACCTGCCAACGCGCTCCGGCTCAAAGCCTAAGTCGAGCCCTCTCACGAAATCCACTGCTATTCTCTTGTAGGTTTTGCCAACGAAAGCGGGGAACTCGGCCCTAAAGCGCTCAAAGACCCTTTCGGGGTCCTCTTCAAGGGCGGTGTAGTTGTGGTAAACGAAGCGGAACCAGAAGTTGAAGAACTCGTCGCTTATGCGATAGATGACTTTCCTCGTCTTCAGCGGGTTCTCGGTGACGGGAACTTCCCTCTTCAGGTACTCGAAGTGGTTGGTCAGCTCGCTGAGGTACTTGCCGACGGTGAGGAGCTTCATACCCGTTTTGTCGCTTATCTCCTTGGGCGTAACGTAGCCGAGGCTGACCGCTTCGAGGATTGAGAAGTGAGCGCGGTAGAACCTGCCGAACTCCAGCTTAAGGACGTTCAAACCTTCTTCCCTCAGCGGGGCGAACTCGTCGAAGAAAAGCCCCCAAAGGGCCCCAAGAGAGCCTCCCTTGTAGTAGCGCGGGACGTAGAGGAGATACCGGGGCATTCCGCCCAAGGCAGAATAAAGCTCAACGAAATCCCTCGGCGGAACGCTAACTTGCGAGCGCACGAAGTCGAAGGAGGTCCAGAAGTCAAAGGGCCTCAGCTTAACCAACTCGTCCACCCTGCCGAAGAGGGGCTCCTTTCTATCCATGAAGATGCGCTTAATCATGCCGACGTACGAGCCAACTGCGATGAGCATTAAGTTCGAGGTTTCCTTTTTCTCGTCCCAGAGCCTCTGGAGGGAGGAGAAGAAGGAAGGTTTAACCGTCCTGAAGTTCTGGAACTCGTCAAAGACCACAACAAGCTTCCTCTCCCGCGAGAAGTCGAGCAGGAACCCAACCAGCTCCTCCAGGGAGCCGAACTTTGGCTTCAAGTAGGAAGGGAGGTAGCGAGAAATCTTTTCCTCAATCTCGCGCGAGTACTCTTCGAGGAGCAAAGCCTCGTCCTTCTCGCCCACGAAGAAGTAGAGGCCGAGCTTATCACTCAGAAACTCCTTGACCAAGGCGGTCTTCCCGACTCTCCTCCTGCCGTAAATCACGAGAAAGCTTGAGCCGGGAAAGGAGTAAACCTCCTTGAACTTCTCAAGCTCGCGCTCCCTGTCGTAGAACATATTACCCACCGAGTATATTACCGAATGAGTAATATTTAAGGGTTGCGGGAAATAAAGCCAAGACTAACAGGCCCGGCACTTCCAGCTATGAACGTTACCAAAGGTTTTTGAGAGCTACCTTCAAACACCCGCATCTGAACTCCCCGGAAACCGAAAGAAGGCGCCGGAGAAAAGGGCTCAACCTACCACTCCCCCCTGGAAGTAGGGCTTTATCCCCTGAGGAAATCAAAGAGACCATACATCTCGGTCAGGGTGGCGAGATAGTAAAAGAGGTGAGAGTAAAGAAAACGGAGAGGAGGGAACGCCTTCAAATTCTCTCGTAGACCTCCTGCGTGATCCTCAAAACCGCCCGGTATAGCTTCTCGCTTATTATCCCGTCCTCGTAGTGCTCCCTGAGCTTGTCCTTGTCGATTATCTCCTTCGCTCCGTCCGGCCACTTCACGATGTCTATCTCCAGGTCTATGTAGCGGGCCCTGTCGGGGTAGATCTCAACCGGCGTGTTGATGTTGTAGTACTCGCCCTTCAGGTTGCCGTTTCTGTCGTAGTAGCGGTGAACGAACCACCACTTGCCGGCCTCGATCTCGGTTATCGCGTAGTCGCCGAACTCTATGGGCAGGTCGAGGCCGTCGTAGAACTTGCCGGGCTTGAGGTTCCTCCTCAGGGTTATCCTGAGCGGGTTGAAGGTTACCTCGACTATCTCCCCCGGTCCGAGTTTGTACCTCTGACCGTCCGGCTTGTTGTGTTCAAGGAAGAAAAGCCATCCCTTTTTCGGCCCCTTGGAGTCGAGCAAAGCCTCCCAGAAGCCCTGATTGACCTTGATCCTCTGACCCGGCACCTTCGCGAGAATGCCCTCGGCGATCTCAACGGCGAAGCTGAACTCAACATCGTAGGCCTTGAGCATGTGGTGTCCCTCTATCGTGGGGACTACCTTGTTCCTTATCTCGTCGAGCTTTCTCTTGGCCCCTCCACCGAACTCGACCTCGTATATGTTCCTCCCCTCGACGATCTGCTCCGGGGCGGATCTCCTCTCCGCCTCCCTGAGCCTGTCGGCGATCTTGGAGAGCCTTATGATCTCGTCCCTTAACGTGTTCCAGTCCTTGTAGGCTGCGGCCGTTCTCCAGAGGATTCCCCACTCCCCCATGTCTATGCTAAGGCCGAGGATCCTGAGCCTCTCCCTCTCCGAGCTGTCCCGTATCTTCCGCGATATCTTGACGTGTCTCTGAACGCCGACCGGTTTGGGTATGAGCACCGCGTAATCGCCGGGAATCGTCAGCGTCGTGCTCAGGTGGGGAAGGAGGTTGTGCTTCTTGACCTGGACGAGGACCTCGTCCCCCTCGTTGAGGTTCCTCCCTTCTTCCACCGGGATCGTGCCTATCGCGTTGCCTATGTCAACGTAGACGTAGCGTTCGTCCTTCTTTATGACGAGCCCCTTGTAGATGCCGTAGAGCTGATAGGGGAGCTTTCGGAAAAGGACGTCTATAAACTCTTCCTCAAAAACCTCCTTAACCTTCTCAACCTCTGTACCGACGAGTATTACCCCGTGGTGATCCCTCTTGTCGTAGACGTCCACGTCGAACTCGTCGTAGGTCTTCTCGATTCCGAGCCTTTCGGCTATCTTCTGGCTGGGCTGGCTGATCCTAAACCCCCTGTCGAGGAAGAGCTTTGTCAGGGCCGTGCTGTATATCCCCCTAACCCGAACTGAAACTCCTGTGTCTGTAGACACTTTCACCCCCCCGTTCCTTCCTTTCCACTACTCCAATGAGCGTGAGCCCCTCAAGGATCTCGCCGGCGTTCCTGACGCCGCTGAGCTTCTCCACGTTTCTCGCCTCAACCCACAGCAGCCCCATGCTGTGCCATCTGATTAGAGCCTCCTCGACCCTGTACACGTCTCCCGGGTGGAGGTAAAGCCTCCTCATGAAGACCAAAGACGTCTCAAGGGCTTTCTCGATCTCGTCAATTTTCTTCAGCCTCTCAACTATACCAGTGGGGGCCTTTTTCTGATTTTCGCTTCCGCCAACCCTTTCGAGGAACTCTATGCTCTCGACCTCCTTCCCGATCGCCTGGAGCGCCTTCCTAACGGTGTAGTCGTATATCCTGTGGAAGTGCACGAGCCTGTCGAGTGAGGCCTTGAGCCTCGTTCTCTCCGAGTACTGGTCGGGCCTTGAGAGCAGGCCGAGGAGCTCCTCCAGGCGGAACTTCATCTGGTGCTCGCTCTTCTGAACCTCCCTCAGGATCGCCTCTACCTCACCGCTTACAGGTGCCATCTCCCGGTACAGCTCTCCGATCAGATCCATCTTCTCCACGGACAGGGAGTAGAGGGATTTAACGGTGCGGTAAAGCCCTTCAAAGCTCTCTTCCTCGTAGAGAAGGGGGAACTTGGATTCAAATTCTCTGTGAAGGCCCTCAATCTTTGCGAGGATTTCCCGAACCCTCTCGGTCCTCATGCTTTCACCCCGGGTTCTCATCTTTGTTCCTGCAACTACTTTACCTTTTCTCTTGTTAAGCGCTTCAGTTTAACCAAAAGGTTTTTTTAAGCCGAAAGACTAATCGTCCCGGTGTTGCCATGACCCTCTACGACCGCTTCGGAAGACCAGTGACGAACCTCAGGATTTCGCTCACGCAGGAGTGCAACTTCCGCTGTTTCTTCTGCCACCGCGAGGGCCAGAGGTTTTTAGCTAAAAACGAGATGATGCCGGAGGAGATAGAAAGGCTCGTTAGAATAGCCTCTCGCCTCGGAATAAGGAAGGTCAAGCTCACGGGCGGTGAGCCCACCGTTCGGGAGGATATCATCGAAATCGTCCGGAGAATTAAGCCCTACGTTAAAGACCTGAGCATGACGACCAACGGGAGTCGCCTAAAGGAGCTCGCCGAACCGCTCGCGAAGGCCGGTCTGGACAGGGTGAACGTCTCGCTCCACAGCCTCAAGCCAGATGTTTACAAAAGAATCACGGGCGTTGACATTTTCGAAACAGTTCTTGAAGGCATCGAGGAGGCAGTAAAGTATCTCTCTCCGGTCAAGCTCAACATGACGGTAATGAAGGGCCTCAACGATGGTGAAATCTGGGACATGATAGACTTCTCGGCGAAGACAGGCGCGATACTCCAGCTCATAGAGCTCGAAGCGCCGAGGGAGATGACCGAGACGGCGTTCTTCAGGAAGTACTTCTACCCGCTCAGGCCGGTGGAGAGGGAGCTCGAAAAGAGGGCAGTAGAAATCCGCGAGAGGAGGATGCACAGGAGGAGGAAGTACTTCATTCCGACGGACTACGGGATAGCCGAGGTCGAGGTCGTTAGGGCGATGCACAACACGGTCTTCTGCGCCAACTGCACGAGGCTGAGGGTCACCTCCGACGGGAAGTTCAAGACCTGCCTGCTGAGGAACGACGATTTGATAGACTTCCTGAGCGCGATGAGAGATGGCGCGAGCGACGAGGAGCTCGTGGATATCTTCAGGAAGGCGGTCTTGATGCGCGAGCCCTACTGGAAGTGAGTTTTTAAACTCCCGCTCCAACTCTCTCCGGTGAGAGCTTGCCTGCGCTTAGGGTTCCAAGGCGGGAAGCGGAGCCGGTGAAGAGAAGACTGAAGAAGCTCGGCCTCTACGACGGGAAGAGACGGCCGAAGAGGGAGGGTGACTTCGTTCTCCTGCCAGTGGTCGAGGACGGGAGAATTTACACCCTCGGCTACGAGGTCTTGCCCGTTGAGCTTCCGTTTCGGCCCGAGAGGCAGATATACAAGAACCTCGAGAGCGTTTTGGCAGAGAGGCTGAGCGAGGAGGAGCTGAAGTATTTGAGACGCTACGACGTTATAGGCGACATCGCCGTTATTCAGATTCCGCCCGAGCTGGAGCACCGCGTTGACGACATAGTCTGGGGCCTGCGGAAGGTCCACCCGTTCCTCAGGGTGATAGCGAGGAAGGGCTTCCACGAGGGAACATTCAGGATTAGGGACTACTCGATAATCTGGGGCGAGAAGAGACTTGAAACGGTCCACAGGGAGAACGGCGTCGAGATTAAGGTTGATTTGAGCAAAGTCTTCTTCAACCCGAGGATGAAGGGCGAACGCTATCGGCTGGCCCAGCTGGTGAAAGACGGCGAGAGAATTCTGATTCCCTTCGCCGGCGTTCTGCCCTACGCTCTCGTGATAGCGAGGTACAGAAAGGTCAGGATAACGGCCGTCGAGCTGAACAGAGAAGCCTACGAACTCGGGCTGGAGAACGTAGAGCGCAACAGGAAGAGGCTGAAGGGAGAGATAGAGTTCATTCACGGCGACGCCTTCAAGGTCCTGTCCGAGCTTCCGAGCTACGACCGGGTCATTAGTCCGACGCCGAGGGGCATTGACGCGTTGGCTTTAACGCTCTCAAAGGCCGAGCGCTGGCTTCACTACTACGACTTCGTTCACGAAAACGAGATTGAAGCCTTCAGGCGGAGAATACTTGAGGAATGCCAAAAGCTCGGAAGGGAGTGCTCCGTGAGGGTGAAGAAGGTGAGCGACTTCAAGCCCCACGTGTTTAAGGTGTGTGCAGATATCGAGCTGAGGTGAACCCTTATTAACTTCCTCTGCGTTATTCCAAGTGATGACGGGAGGAGAACTGGAAGATATTATGAAAATTCTGCAGTCCCACTCCAGCGAGCTGAGGCGGTTAGGCGTCAAGAGGCTCTGGCTCTTCGGTTCTTATGTAAGGGGCGAGGCGAGAGATGACAGCGACCTCGACATCCTCGTGGAGTTTGAGGATGGTAAGAAGACCTTTGACAACTACATGGAGCTGAAGTTCCTTCTCGAGGACCTGCTCGGGGTGGAGGTTGACCTGATAACAGTCGAGGCTCTGAAGCCGGGAGTGAAGAAGTACGTATGGCGCGAGGCGGTGAGCGTTGAGGGACTATAGACTCTACATTGGGGACATCTTAGAAGCTACAGAGAAAATCGAGGAGTACACCGAGGGAATGACGCTTGAAGAGTTCAGAATAAACAAAATGGCCGTAGATGCCGTTGTAAGAAACCTCGAGATAATCGGAGAGGCGTGCCGGGCAATCCCTTCAGAAATCCGAGAGAAACATCCCGAAATAGGGTGGCGCAAGATAATCGGACTGAGGAACATACTAATCCACCAGTACTTCGGGATTGACATCGAGCTAATCTGGGACCTTATTCAAAACAAGCTCCCGGAACTTAAAAAGAGAATAGAAAAACTCGCTGAGGAGATTTGAAAGCAAACATCACTTCTTCAGGAAATCAAACAGCGTCGCCTGCTTGCCCTTCTTCTTTTCGGGCTTCTTCTCCTTCTTCCCCACGGGCTCTATCTCCCTCTCCGCAGCATCAAGCTCCTCCTCTGTGAGCTCCTCTTCCTCCTCGGGCTTTTCTTCAGGCTCTTCAGTTTCTTCAAATTCTTCGGTTTCCTCAGCCTCTTCCTTTTCCTTCGCCTTCCTGAGGCCCTCGCGGACGCTCGTCTCCAGCCTGCCCCGCTCCTTGAGCTTCTTTTCGATGTTCATGGCCTTGCCCCATATCGTCTTGGCCTTCTCCGAATCCCCGGCGAGGAATTCCACCTCCTTCTCGCTCAGGTCGAGAAAGACCGTGAAGTGTGCCGCTAAATCTGGGTTGCTCTCGAAGATAACGCGGAGGTAGTGGAGGGTCTCCAGGGCCTCAAGCCTGGCCATGTGCATCTCCTTCATGACCTTCTTGACTATCGAGTCCCTTAGCGTTCTCTCGGTCTTGCTCTCGGTGAGGAGCTTGATGGTCTTCGGCGGGTAAATCCTCACGAAGCCCTTCTTCTTGACGCCGGCAACGGCAACTCCAGCCGTCATCATGTCGGTGGCGTACTTCCAGAGCGAGTAGTTGCCCGTCCTCTTTGCCCTGCCGAGGTATATGTCGGCCCTGCTGAGGGCCTCGTATGCCCTCGCTATGTCCTCGGGCCTGTAGTAGACGTAGGGCACGTTCTCGTCAATCCAGAGGAGGAGCTCGTCCGGGAACATGTCCACGCCGAGCGTCGCCAGCTTGGCCTTCTTGGCGTTGTCGGTCGCGAACACCTGAGCTAAAGCCTGGAAGACGCTCTTCTCGACGTCACGGTAAGCAAGAACCTCCCTCGCGTCCTCGACGCCACCCGTAACCACAGTCTGGAGGTCGTTTATCGCCGCTCTCAAATCGCCGTTCGCGCGCCTGGCTATCTCGTAGAGTATCTCCTTCGGAACGGTCTTTCCTTCACGCTTGAGAATCCTCACGAGGGCCTTTATGATGTCCCTCTGCGTTAACCGCTTGTACTGAACGATGAGGGCCCTGTTGCGAATCTCCCTGGGAACCTCCCAGTAGTGGTTGGCGCTCATGATTATCGGGTTCTTGGCCCTATCGATGAGCTTCGCTATCTCGCGGGCACCGCTCGGCTCTATGTTGTCCGCCTCGTCGAGGAAGATTAGCTTCCGCCTCTTTCCCAAAATGTCCATCGTATAAGCGGCCTGAACGTAGCGCTCTATCTTCTCGTAGGTTCTCTCGTCGCTCGCGTTCAGCTCGATGACCTCGAAGCCGTACTCGTTCGCCAAAGCGTAGACGGTGGTCGTCTTTCCGACGCCCGGAGGCCCGGCGAGGATTAGCGCCTTCTTCTTCGGAGGGTTGCCGTGGAGCCAGGCCTCTATCCAGGCCCTAACCTGCTCTATGGCCTTCTCTTGGTTCACTATCTCGCTCAGCTTCCTCGGCCGGTATTTCTCAACCCACGGCACGGTCATAGCAATCACTTGCCCTTCTTGTCGCCCATAATCGTGAACTGAGCGAGCAACGCCTCGAGCTGTATCATCTCGTTGGCCCCTTCAACGAGCCTGAAATTGTACTCGCCTATCTTGTCCGCCAGAGCGACCTTCTTGTCTTCGGGAATCGGCAGGTTGAAGACCTCCTTGTGCATCTGAATCAGCACGTCCTCACCGCTGAGGCCCTGCTTGAGGAGGACCTCCCTCAGCTTCTCCCTCGCCTTCAGGAAGTTGCCCTCCAACGCTAAGGTCATCATCTCGCGAACGTCCTCGGGGCGGGCCCTGCTGGCAACTAGGAAGACGTTCTCATCGGTTATCTTCTTGTCCAGAGCGGCAGCAGCCTGGAGGACGTTGATTGCCCTCCTCAAATCGCCTTCCGCTACGTAGAGAATCGCCTGTAAGCCTTCTTCGGTGAGCTCAAGCCCCTCCTGCTCGGCGATGTATTTTATGCGCTTCGCTATGTCCTCGTCGTTGAGGGGCCTGAAGCGGAAGATGGCACATCTTGATTGTATAGGTTCGATTATCTTTGAGGAGTAGTTACAGCTGAGGATAAAGCGAACGTTGTTGGAGAACATCTCCATCGTTCTCCTCAAGGCCTGCTGGGCGTCCTGGGTCAGGGCGTCGGCCTCGTCGAGGAAGATTATCTTGAAGCTCGCTCCCGCGACGGGTTTGGTGCGGGCGAACTCCTTGACCTTCTCCCTAATCACGTTTATGCCTCTCTCATCGCTCGCGTTGAGCTCTAGGAAGTTGTGGCGCCAGTTTTCGCCGAATAACTCCCTAGCAAGGGCTAGAGCGGCCGTTGTGTTGTGGAGAACCGTCGGAAGGTTGCCGCCTATGAAGTTGTGGTAACCGGGCACATGGAGGTCATAGATTACGAAGTCACCCTTAAGCTTCTCGACCTCAACTATCTCATCCCAGAGGAGCTCGTTCTGGGCGAGGAATATCAGGTAAGCGACACCCCTTTTGAGCTTTTCGTCGTTGAGTATCTCCCTTAAAAGCTTCAGCTCGGCCTTTCTAATCTCCTCAAGGGCCTCTATCTTCTCGGTGTTGCTCTCAAGGACAATCCTCACGCTTGAGTTCCAAGTTCCGACGAGCCTTCCAATCTCGGCATAGCTTGAGTACTTCCTCGCAAAGGTGCGCATGGCTTCTATCGTTTCTTCCAGCTGAATTCCAAGGGCACCAGCAATCTTAAGGTAGTTCCTCAGGCTCGGCTTCCGCTTGCCCTTAATGTATTCAAGAAGTCTGTCATGCCTTATACCGGTCTTCTCAGCTATCTCCTTTCTTCTCCTCGCGACCTCGTTCCAGTCTACGAGGATGCTCCTCGACAGGGCCTTTTCAAGCTTTTCGAGCTCGTCAAGGCGGTAGTAGATTTCCTTCATCAGCTCCCAGGCTATCCTCTTGGCCTTCTCCGGGCTCCACCGGGCCTTGTCATCGTAGAAGTTCAGCTTGAGCCTGTCCCTGACGTAGGAAATCAGTTCCCTGTCAGCGTAGAGCGAGCCGATGTTGGGGTTCGGCTTCTTCACCAACGCCTCAGCCTTCCTCCTCTTCTCCTCGACCGAGAAGCCGGCCTCCCTGAGGAAGCGCGATATGTTCTCGGAGCCCGAGATGACGACGTAGTAGTAGGTGCATCCTTTGACGGCCTTGCTCCTCACTTTGGCGACCACTCCAAGCCCCGCCAACGCGTAAGAGACCTGCTCCGCCATCTCCCTGCTTGCGGTCGAGAGAACTATCCCGTTCTTCTCAACGCCCGCGTCGCAGTCGAAGTAGGCCCTGAGGAAGGAGCGCAGGCCCTTCCAGCCCTGCCCGGGTATGTAAACCCTATCCGCCTTCCTGCCGGCGAGGCCGAGGCTCTCAACGAGTTCCTTTGTCATCTTTGAGTTCACGTAAACGTCAGGGGCACGGTCCTTATGGATTCTCTCCTTAATTCTCGCGTCCGGGAAGAGCCTTTCGGTGAGCTCCATGAAGCGCTTTCTGAGCTTCTCGTCCGTGTTAGTGAAGGTTATGGCGTTTGTTTGGGCGTCAGCATGGCCATCACCGATGAAGTAGCCGAGCCACTCAGCCAGGGGGTCCTCATCGAGAATCGCCGGGAGGAAGCGCGGAACTGCCAACCTGTCCCCGGGCCTGAGCTCCTCGGCCTTGACCCACTCTATTCTCCCGTCCTTCCTGTTCACGAGGAGCGGGTGGTACGAGGTTACCTTGAGCTCCCTGCCGAGTCTTGTTTTTATCCTGACAAGCTCATCGGTTCTGTCCTTGTAAACGTACTCGACTGGCAACTCCCTGAGTTTTCCGTCCTCGTCAACGCCGAGAACCGTTAGGCCCTTGACGGGGGTTGGACCAAATCTACCGTTGCTCAGCCTCTCGACGAGTTCACCTATGGTGGTCAGCTCACCGTTGATTACGACCTTGGCGTCTCCCGTAAGGCACTTTCCAACGCCGGGCGGTCCAGCGAAGAGCAGGTGGGGCATCGAACCGGTTTTAGCGTAGTGTTTGAGCCTCTTGACTATGTGCTCCTGACCAACGATGTCATCGAGCCTCTGAGGGCGGTACTTTTCAACCCAGGGCTTCTCGAGAACCTTAACCTCTCTAATTTCCTCCCCCATGCGTTCCACCTGCTGGGTTTTTAACTCAGATCCTCTTAATCTTTTTGTGTTCTGTTTGCAACGCAATATTTTTAATATTCTTTTTCTTCTATAATGGTGGTGATAATCAATGAATATACGTAAAAAAATCTTGGTGGTAACTTTGGTTTTGTTTTTATCTGTGATGGCAGTGAACCAGTTTTCACTAAAAATGGCGGCGGATGACTTTCAAGAAGTTCAGGTTAAGTACAGCAAGTCATTGTTTTCAAGGGTCTTGGTTAGCAAGGAGGATCGCTTTGCTATCTACTTTGGATCCGGCAGTGGAACCTTTACTGCAATCGGAATGCTGCCCAATGGAACGCCCGTCTTCCTTGGATACTACTACGGGGATGGAAGTTTTCACGTGAGCATGAAGGCCGCCCTTGTCTATGCAAGAATTTGGGAGCGATACTTAAGCCACCTCGGACTCGACCCTGAGAGCGTGAATCCAGGAATGCTGTTTCTTGGAGTGGTAAAAAGGGATAACGGCTTCTACTCTACAGCTTTCTCGGTGCCCATACGCGTTGACAAGATATTGGATGGGTACGCGGTAAAAGTCCATGTATCCGCGCCGATGATTAAACTGTCTCAGTTAAAGCCAATAAAGGAAAACCTGACCGAAAAAACGGCGGACAAGAGTAGAAATGGGGGAGTGGAATCCGTCTGGGATGATTATCCGCCCTCGCTGGGGGATAGGGATGCCCAAAGTCTTCTCATGAAATTGGCTCCGGACCGAATTGATAACAAGTGCCTCTCCTCAGGGGTCTGTTTGTACTGGGCACCTGACTACAGGATACTCTCCTGCGGCATCAACTCCAGCATTCCACTTGTTATAGCCCACATTTGGGGAAACAGGGATGATAGGGATGCCGGTCACATTGAGACGTTTATGGCCACTAAAAGTTCATCGGGTATCTCCATATCGTTCTCGGCCCTTGGAGTGGAAAACGATGGAGGCTCTATAACCCAGATATCCGCCGGTCCGGTTTTTACCCTGAAGGAAGATGGAGAGTGGATGGAACGCGATACCCATTTCTATGGTAAAGACCTTCCCGGGGGAGAGAGCTACGTGATGTCGGGAATCGTTGGGCACTACGTTGTCATGCGCTACAGACTTTATGCGGTGGGGTATCCCGATGGGAAGGAGTTTACCGTGCCGTATAACAGCAGAGCCTTCTTTACGATAGTGGTTCCTGTCCTTGAGGGAACTCCGGAGGGAGTTAAGATAAAAACCTGGGACGGGATCTTCAGTGCTGATGATGGATCAAAACTCGTGGAAAAAGTGAAGGGCATCGTGAACACCTTTGACGGATACAGAAACTACACTTTTACCAAAAGCGTTGACGTGGATACTTGGCAACTTAAGAGCGAGTCCCATTATACTCCCCTGTTCTCGATGGGCATTTCCGTGGGCAATCCGGGGGTGATCCCGGTTGCAGGATTTTCGATAGGCATGTCATCGGAAGATGATTCATTTCTTAAGATGGACGTTAGTTATACTTCCTGGAATGAAGATCAAAGGTTCGAGGTGACCACCTACAAGCTAAAAGACGTGTTTCTCTACCTGAAGGACAAGAAGAGCTACGTCATCCCCGTGATGTACGTTGACATCTACGAGGTTCCAGAGTACCCACCAACGCCTCTTTTGCCTCCTCACCGTATCATATACCCACTAACCGAAACTGCTTGGGAGGGATAACTTTAAGGCCCTTTTCTTTTGACATTTTTATGTATGGACCCGCTTGAGCACGCCTCGATTCCGAGCCTCGTCTACCTCGCACTCTCCGGCGAGCCGACGCTAGCGGGACTCACCGCCCTCGCCCTCGGGGCTGTCTTTCCGGACCTCGATGCTTTGGCTGAGGAGCATCGCTCGTACCTTCACTCCCTCCTGCCCTTTCTCCCGATCCTTCTCCTCGGTCTGCACCTCGGCAGTCCCTTCCTGCTCTTTGCCCTCGGCTGGGGAAGCCATCTGTTCCTCGACTTCTTCACAGGCGTCGTGCCCGTTGCTTACCCGCTGTCGAGAAGGGGCTGGGGGTTGTCAATCACCGTCACCGGGCCGGGGAATTTTAGAATCAGGGCCGAGATAATCGAAAGGTATCCGGACGAGAGGCACGATTACAGGCTTGAAATCGGCGGGAGCTTCGCGCTCGCCCTTTTGGCGATCCTCACGGCAATAATTAGACTGCACTAACCGGTTCAGTGCAAAACTTTTATACCGCGGTGCCCATATGTAAACGGTGGTTCTCATGGGGAAGCTTGACTGGATTAGGGAGGAACTTCAGGAGCTCAAGGATAAGGGCCTCTACGTGACCATAAGGAAGCTCGAGAGCGCCCAGGGCCCGTGGGTCGTCGTTGACGGCAAGAGGGTTCTCAACATGTGCTCCAACAACTACCTCGGCCTCGCCGCGCACCCGGAGATCAGGTACGCGGCCATAAGGGCCATCCTTGACTACGGCGTTGGTGCCGGCGCCGTGAGGACGATAGCGGGAACGATGGAGCTCCACGTAGAGCTCGAGGAGAAGCTGGCGAAGTTCAAGAAGCGTGAAGCGGCCATACTCTTCCAGAGCGGCTACAACGCGAACCTGGGAGCCCTAAGCGCCCTCCTTACCAAGAAGGACAACGGGGTTTTCATCAGTGAGGAGCTCAACCACGCGAGCATCATAGACGGAATGCGCCTCAGCGGTGCGCCGAAGGTAATCTACAAGCACCTCGACATGGAGGACCTCGAGAGAAAGCTAAAGGAGAACAAGGACAAGAAGAAGAAAATCATCGTCAGCGACGGTGTCTTCTCGATGGACGGCGACCTCGCCCCGCTCCCGGAGATGGCCGAGCTGGCGGAGCAGTACGACGCGATACTCTACATAGACGACGCGCACGGTGAAGGAGTTTTGGGAGACAGCGGAAGGGGTATCGTCGACCACTTCAAGCTCCACGACAAGGTTGACTTCGAGATGGGAACGCTCAGCAAGGCCTTCGGAGTAATCGGCGGCTACGTCGCCGGCCCTGAGGAGGCCATCGAGTACCTCCGCCAGCGCGGAAGGCCGTTCCTCTTCTCGAGCGCGCCCAACCCACCGGACGTCGCGGCTGCCATAGCGGCAGTTGAGATTCTCCAGAGGAGCGACGAGCTCGTCAAGAAGCTCTGGGACAACACCCACTTCCTCCAGAACGGGCTCCGCGAGTTGGGCTACGACCTCGGAAACACCAAGCATCCGATTACTCCAGTTATGCTCTACGACGAGAAGCTCGCCCAGGAGTTCAGCAGACGCTTATACGACGAGTACAACATCTTCGCTCAGGCGATAGTTTACCCGACCGTCCCGCTCGGAACTGCCAGGATAAGGCTCGAGCCTTCCGCTGCCCACAGCAAGGAGGACCTCCAGTACGTCATAGACGCCTTCGAGGACCTCGGGAAGAAGACCGGGTTCTTGAAGTGAGTGTGCAGTTAAACTCCTTTTCGTGCTTTTTCTTTTCTGATGGACTATATGCTTCACATGCATTGGAGGATAACCCCATGAACTGGATTAAGCTTCTGCCTAATGAGGAGGGGATTGGGAAGATAGGGAAGGAGGCCCTTGTTTGCTTTGTTCTTCTTTTTTGGCCGTACATAGCGGTGATGGGGGCCCTCTCAAAGGGAATGGTCGCGGATCCAAGGGAGGTTTACAGTATGGAAGTACTCCCCAAGGCATTTTTTAGGGGCTTTCTGGCCGTGATTGTTGCGGTTTTGATGAGAAAGCTCAGCGGTTATAAGCCTTCCCCGTACCGCTACGGGTGGATTTTGACCGCGATAGGCATGTTCCTGTTTCCATTCGTTTCCCTGACGAGGAGCCAGCTGGTAGTGACGCTGTTTTTCATACTGTGGTACTATCTCGTCATCTGGACATTTTCATGGGAAGCGGCTCCGGAGAGGGCAAAGAGAACCTCCTGAAGTGAGTGCACGATTGAAACCCTTCTATGCTTCTTTTCAAATTTCTGGAGTTCTATCGTCATTCAAAAGATGCTAAACTGGAATATATTTCTTCTGATTTTCTACTGGGAGTGTTTCTGCTCTTGTTCCCTCAAAAGGTTTAAATACGTCCTCATACAGAAATATATAACCGGGTGATGGCCGTTGGGGGGGGGCGTTGCATACTTTAATCTAACCATGGCTATAATAGTTCTTGTGGTTATGTTTGCGCTTCTGTTTCTGAGCGTTAAACACAGGCACCGGTTCAGGGAGCATTATCCCAGATTGGCCCGGGCGTACGATTGGATGATAATTGCCTGGCTGGGCTTTTCCCTTGCCAAACTCAGTGTTCTTCCAGTCGAGTTGTGGAGGGCCGGTTTGGTGAGCATTTCCAGTAACACCGTTACCCTATTCGAAACCCTCTGTAATATCCTCTGTGGTATCGCCCTGATAATTTTGATGTACGGATGGTCTCATCTGTTGAGGGAAATTCTCGTGCATTACGAGCTTGTTCCCGTAGTCGAGCTTAGAGGGGATGGAGGGAACGAGAGGATAACCCCTGGTCTTTACATCGTCACTGTTAAAAACGCAGTGCCACTTCTCAAGAGGTTCCTCGCAGGCAGGGCGGTTGCCATAATATCCAGAACCCCTCCCGAGTTCTTTAGAACAACCCTTGGGATTGAGAAAACCCCCGTTATCTGGCTCACCAGTGTTGGAGGCAAGGATACGGTTCATCCCCGCAGGCTCGAGTACCTTACACACCTTTTGGTCCAGTTTATGAGAAAGAGCGAGGCCGAGAAGGTGATATACCTCGATGGAGTTGAGTACCTGATGACCGAAAACGGGTTTATTCCCGTCTTTAAGTTCCTCGCATACCTGAAAGATCACGCGGTGATGAACAACACCATCATCCTTGTTCCAATAGATCCGAAGTCCATCGGGGAGAGGGAGTTCAGGCTTTTGAGCAGGGAGTTTGAGACTATAGGGGACGACTGAGGGTTAAACCCCATCCGCCATCATTCCCCACACTAGTGAAACTCCAATTGAAAGGGCTATGGAGATGTAAAGGGGAGCGACAATTAGGGCAATTTTTTTCGTGCTTTCAATATTCCTGTACCACCCAAATGCCCTTGCGCCCATAATTTCAACTGCTCCAATGAGGACCACTGTGGGAAGGCTGAGGAGCCAGAACCTAGAGGTGTTTACAATAGAGTTTATCGCAACCTTGAAGAGGTACCACCTAATTCCACTGGAGATGAAAAGAATTAAGAAGAAAATGGCCAACTCCCTCTCGATACCGTCCCCAATTTCAAACCCGAGAACTTTCTTAACGGTCATCCTACTAAGAAGCCAGAGAATGCCTATGTTTGATATCAGGGGTACTATCAGTATGGCCATTAAATAGAAGTAAAATATAATGGCCCAGAACAGTCCCATTAAGATACCACCTGCAATGGAGAGTGGAGGGTGGGCGAGAATTTTTACTGGGCTGAACTGCCCGTGGAACTTTGCTGATATTAGACCAGAAGTAAGGAAGTAGCCAATGAAAGCAGGTAGAACGAGTTTGTCGGGGGGTGATAGTTTTAAGAGACCTATTACAAAGATCACAAATCCAGTGAAAACTGTCGCTTCTAATGGAAAAGATCTGCTGATGGGCACCTTGAGAGTGGCTTTCTTTAGAACCCCCGAGACAAAGCCCGAAGGAATTGCCCAAATCACGATGATGTACAGCGTAAACTCCCACAGGTTCATTTTAAATCCCCCTCATCCTGTACATAAATATCATGGCGAAGAGTGCAATGATTGCTGAGTACAGCGGCAGGATAATGGTTATGATATACCCTATTTTCCCGATACTGATTAAATCTTTTTTGCTTAATGATTTTTCATGAAGGATTGAGATATCTAGTCATCAAAGCAAAGTCTATGCGTGGAAGAACTACTATTCTTAAGAACGGAGGGAAGAATTAAAGCCATTGCAATCATCAATAGCCAGTACTTGTTTTCTCTGAGGAACAAAATAGTCATTATTGAAAAATAGTCCACAATTGATATCAATGCTGAGAGCCCTATAAGACTCAGAATTGTCCATATTGTCCATTTTCTTAGGGGGATATTGAATTCTGCTGTGGTACATAAGTCTAAGGGTTAGCTAGGGAAATCCTGAGACTAGATACAACAGAATGAGCGGGAATACACTCTCCATGCTAAGTCCCCCTAAAACTTAGTCCACTCTACCTTGTAGTAGGTAACGTCCGCATCTTCGTCAACTATCGCCATCACCATGTTTTTCCTGACACCGTGAGCTACTCTAACGCGAGCGGTTATGTCGTTCGGGCTCAGGCGGGAGTTCTCAGGTAGGACCCACACGAGCCACTGGGAGTGCTCGTCCATGCCCCTGCGGTAAACGCGGAAGTGCGAGCCGAACTTAAGGCCGGACTTGACGGTGTAGCCCCTGTCGCGCAGGTCCTTGTAAACGAGATACTTGGCGTCGAACAGCTCGTCCCTCTTCCTTCCGAGGTTCATGAGCTCCTCGACGGTTAGTTTTCTCTTCCCGTCCCTGACCTCTATCTTGCCCCTCTCGACGAGATAAGTTGCCTCGAGCAACGAGAGGAAGAGCTTGCCCTCCACCAGCTTCCCGAAGTGGCGCTTGTTGTAGAGGCCGTTTATCGCGTTCTGGTCGGTCGAGAAGACCCTGTCCCCGCTCAGGTAAAAGACTATCATCAGCTTCCCCTCCATTCCTCAGCAGGCAGGAGCATGTAGTATGCATCTTCGCCGTCAGAGTAGTAGCCGATAATCCGCTTCACCTTCCGGAAGCCAAAGCGCTCGTAGAGCTTTATGGCCTTTTCGTTGCTCACACGAACTTCGAGGCCGATGTAGCGGGCCCCCCGCGCGATGAGCCTGTCTATCGCCTCGGTGAGCAGGGCCGAGCCTATGCCGTTCCCACGGTAGCGTTTGTCAACGGCTATGCTCATTATGTGTCCTTCAAGGTCCGGGCGGAGGTAGGCCATGACGTATCCTATGACCTTTCCATTGTACTCGGCGACGAGAAACGTCTCGGGGTTGTTCTCCAGGAAGACGAGAAAGAGCCCCCTTGGATAGGCCTCGCGGAAGGATTCCCTCTCGATCCGCATTATCTCACCAATGTCGAAGAGCCTCGCGGGCCTTATTGTGACGAGTGCCAAAGGAATCTTGCCGCTCAGCTGTTTCACTGAAACGCTCATGTTTATTACTAAGCGTGAAAGTTTTTAAGGCTTGAGGAGACTTCCTATGGGGTGGCCACCCCAACGTGATGAGCACTCTCGAACCTGACCTCGGGATGATGACCGGATTCCTGGCTGATATATCATGTGTTATAGGAGGGGGGAGTGTAAATGCGCCATGTTAAACTTATTGCGCTAATTTCTAGTGTTATGATATTAATAATATCGACTATTGCATGGTCTTTGACGAAAAATTTTGATGCGACCAATGTTGTTCTGACTGCAATAACAACAATAGCAACAGTTATTATGGCAGTGACAATATATCAATTGGATTTGACACTCCAGCAGTTGAGATTCGACGCTCTTAATAAAACATATGAATTCCTTAGCAATGATATTAAACAAGATCTGAACATAATTTCTCAATGGGCGAAAGAAAAGAGGAGCCCGGATGAAATATTCTCTGGAAAAGATCATGATAAAAACTGGCAAATTGTTCGTTTTGTTAGCGTTGCGTTTAATAAGGTTGGTTATTATGTCTATAAAGGATTTATTGATGAAACTTTTATCCAAGAAGAATTTGGAGGTCTTGTCGTTCGTTCGTTTATAGCAATTAGACCATACCTTGAGTATATACGAAACAAAAGTGAGCCTGAGGACAAGCCTTGGTTTATGAGACGTTTCTATCTTATGATTGTAGTAGTATGTGAGAACTATCTAAGAAAGAACTTCCCTGAATACTTAAAACGTCTTGTTAATGAGTATGGGAACTCTGATATAAAAAGAGATTATGACAGTGGTAGCCTCGTTCCAAAAAGGTGGTTGGCAAAAGATGTTTATAGTTGGCTTCAGAAGAAAGGGTACCTTCAATAATGGTGCAGCAAATGCTCTCATAAGACAAAGATATATGGAATCATCAACTTTAAAAGGCTGGACAAAAACTCCAGCACATGCGGAAGTGGCTCCCGGCTTTGCTCCTCCTATCAATCGCCGTCATGTTCCTTGGCGTTTACGTGGGCTCAGTTAGGCTTAGCCCGTCCGATGTTACCAGCTCGATAGTTTACGGGCTGAAAACGACTCTTTTAAAGGAGCACTCGGCAAAAAGGCCGAGGTATTTTATCATAGTCTGGGAGCTCCGCCTGCCGAGGGTTCTTCTCGCCTACCTCGTTGGACTCTCCTTGGCGAGCGCCGGCGTGGCGAGTCAGGCCCTCTTTAAGAACCCCATGGCCGACCCGTACATAATCGGGATAAGTGGGGGTGCGAGCATCGGTGCCGCTTTAGGTCTCATCTACTTTCCGGATCACGTTTCGTTGCTGTCCTTTGCCTTCGCCCTCCTCTCGGTTTACATAGTTTACACCGTCGCCAAGGTGGATGGCAGGATACCCGTTGATACGCTCCTCCTCTCGGGGGTGGCTTTCAGCTTTATGGCGGGGGCCATAACCTCATATCTCGTTCTGACACTCGGACCGAAGGCCCACATCACGTATATGTGGCTCATGGGAAGCTTCAACGGTGCCGAGTGGAGCGACGTTAGAAACGTTTTTCTTGCCTCTCTCTTCGGCATCAGTTTCCTCCTATGGAAATGGAAGGAACTGAACCTTCTCCTCCTCGGTGAGGAGGGCCTTGCCCTCGGGCTGGACGTTGATACCTTCCGCAAATTCGTTGTGATCGTTATTGCCGTGATGAGTGCCGTTTCCGTTGCGTCGGCCGGGATCATAGGCTTCGTGGGTCTCATCGGTCCCCACATTGCAAGAACCCTCGTCGGACCCAACCACAAGAGGTTAACCTTGAACGCGGCCCTTCTTGGAGGGATCCTGATGGTTCTGGCGGATTTACTCGCCAGGACGATAGCCAGGCCAACTGAGATTCCAGTCGGCATCGTTACCGCGATGATGGGGGGGCCTTTCTTCCTTTACCTCCTCAGGAAGCACAAGAGGGGTGAGTCTCTCACATGATCCTCAGGGTGAACGTTTCCTTTTCGTACGGAAGGAGAAAGGTCCTCCGGGGAGTTTCCTTCGAGGCCCGCAGGGGTAGTCTGCTCGCGGTGATCGGGCCCAACGGGGCCGGTAAGAGCACGCTCCTGAAGTGCATTGCGGGGATCCTCAGGCCTGAGGGAGAGGTGGAACTCGATGGCGTTGATTTAATCCACATGAGCCCGAGGGAGCGGGCGAGGTTCGTCTCCTACGTGCCCCAGGCCTCGGTTCCCGAGTTCAACTTCACCATCGCGGAGTTCGTGGAGATGGGCACGTACTTCACTGGAGGCAGCGTGAAAAGCGCCCTCAAAAAGGTGGGTCTCTGGGATAGGAAAGATGAGTCAGTGCTCTCGCTTTCGGGCGGTGAGTACCAGTTGGTTCTCCTTGCCCGGGCGCTGGCACAGGGAGGGAAGGTTATTCTCCTCGATGAGCCGACCAGCCACCTCGACGTAAATCATGCCCTCAGGATAATGGAGCTGTTGAAGGAACTTCGGGAGGAGAAAATTGTGATCGCGGTTCTCCACGACCTCAACCTCGCACTCAGGTACGCCAACGAGCTCCTTGTCCTCAAGGACGGTGAGAAGTTCTGGGAGGGCAGCGCCAAAGGCCTTTCGCCGGAGGTTCTTGAAAAAGTTTACGGGGTTAAGGTCGAATTCGTTCGGGGCCGCTTCGGAACGGCCGTGCTGTCCTCTCTGTGAGCTACCAAACCTTTAAATTCATGGCGAGAAGTTAGTTCTGGGGGTGATTATGGTGGAGGAAAAGAAAACCGGGACAACCACCGTTGGTATAAAGGTTAAGGATGGCGTCGTGCTTGCCGCTGATACGCAGGCTTCACTCGGCAACATGGTTGAGACGCTCAACATAAGGAAGATACTCCCCATCACGGACAGGATAGCGATAACAACCGCCGGGAGCGTGGGAGACGTTCAGGCTTTGGCGAGGATGCTCGAGGCCCAGGCGAGGTACTACCAGTTCACGTGGGGAAGGCCCATGACGACGAGGGCTATGGCAAACCTGCTGAGCAACATACTCAACGAGAACAAGTGGTTCCCCTACATGGTGCAGATACTCATAGGCGGCTACGTGGACAAACCTGAACTGGCGAGCGTCGATGCCCTCGGCGGGCTGGTCTTTGAGAAGTACACTGCAACAGGCTCGGGCAGTCCCTTTGCCATCGCGATAATAGAGGACGGCTATAGAGAAGACATGAGCATCGAGGAGGCCAAGGAGCTGGCCGTTAGGGCCGTCAGGACCGCGGGCAAAAGGGACGTTTACACCGGTGAGAGGAAGGTTCAGGTTGTCGTTATCACCAAGGACGGCATGAAAGAGGAGTTCGTCGAGTTCAAGGAGTGATGACCTTGAGGGGCCTTATAATAAGGCAGCCCTACGCCGGGTGGATAGTGGAGGGCAAAAAGATCTGGGAGATACGGAAGTCCCGAACCCGCATCAGGGGAGAGGTGCTCATAATAAGCAACGGAAAGGCTATAGGGAAAGCGGAACTCGTGGACGTCCTCGGGCCCTTTACGCCTGAGGAGCTGGCTGAACACGGGGACAAGCATCTCGTTGATTATCCCTTCCTCAGGGACTACTCCAACGGAAAGCCCCTCTACGCGTGGGTCTTCAAGAACGCGAGGAAGTTCGAGAGGCCTGTAAGAGTAAGGCTCAAGAAGGGCGTTCAGGTCTGGGCCAACGTTGAGCTGGGGGAGGATGATGAGGTATAGGTACCTCATACCCCCCGTGGGGCTTCCCTTCTTTCTGGTGCTCTTTCTCCTGTTCATCGTCTTCTTCACGATATTCTCCGGCATGGTCACGGCGGCGTTTCAAAGGCTCGGCATTCCTCCTGCCGTTGCTTACACGCTATTCCTTGCGTCCCTCTTTGGAAGTTTCCTCAACATTCCCGTGGCTGAGGAGAGAACCTACGTCCCCGTCGTCAAGGTGAAGGAAGTCCGGTTCTTCGGCATTCCATATCCCGTTCCCTACTTCGATCTCGAAGAGCAGAAGATGATAATCGCCATTAACGTCGGGGGTGCCCTGGTTCCACTCAGCATAGTTCTCTACGAAGTTTTGAGGCTGGTATCCCTTGGAAGGGGGGACGTGCTCCTCAACATGGGGATCGCGGTGGGCATAGCGTCGCTCTTCAGCCACGCTGTTTCAAAGCCCGTTCACGGTGTTGGCATTGCCATACCGAGCTTTATACCTCCGATCATAGCCGTTGTCCTTGCCTTCCTGTTCGGGGGGGACTACAAGCCCCTAATAGCCTACGCCAGCGGTACATTGGGTGTTCTTATAGGTGCAGACCTGATGAACTGGGGCAAGCTTAAGCATCTGGGTGCTCCGATGGTCAGCATAGGCGGTGCCGGAACCTTCGACGGGATCTTCCTCGCGGGAATAATTGCCGTTCTTCTGGTATAACGGTGGATTTATAAGGCCGTGCTTCAACAGGAAGCCGTCAAAGGAGGTGGCGCTCATGTTCGTTATCGGGAGCGGTGGGAGACACCTCGAGGGGGAGCTCAGGAAACTCGGTGGAGACGTTCTCGAAGTCGAACTCAGGAAATTCCCAGACGGGGAGAAGTACGTCCGGGTTCTCGGCTCTGGGAAAGAGGCCACCGTTGTCAGCTCAACGTTCGCGCCTCAGGACGAGAAAATCGTCGAGCTGATCCTCATAGGGGATGCCCTCCGGGAGAGAGGATTCGAGAGGCTCCGCGCGGTTGTTCCCTACTTCGCCTACAGCAGGCAGGACAGGGTTACGAAGGAGGGCGAGCCGATAAGCGTGAGGGCTGTGATGAAAGCCCTCGGCCTCTACTACGATGAACTCTACGTCTTCGACCTTCACAATCCCGAGACCCTTAGGTACTTCCCGGGCAAGGGGGTAAACGTCTCCCCGGCGGGGATCATAGCGGACTACTTCCGCGAGAAGCTTGGCGAGGGAATAGTCCTTGCCCCGGACAGGGGTGCCCTCGGGCGGGCTAAGGCCGTTGCGATGGAGCTCGGTCTGGAGTACAGCCACTTTGAGAAGAGACGCATCTCCCCGACGGAAGTTGAGATGAGGCCGGTGGAGGTGGACGTTAAGGGCAAGAACGTGCTCATAGTGGATGACATAATAAGTACCGGTGGAACGATGATTAAAGCGGCCCGTATACTCAGGAAGCTCGGCGCGGAGAAGATCTTCGTCGGGGTTACCCATGGGGTCTTTGCTCAGGGGGCCGTTGAGAGGGTAAGCGATGCCGTTGACGAGCTTGCGGTTACGAATACGATACCAACTCCCGTCTCGAAGATAAGCATCGTCCCCGAGATACTTCGCCTCTGATGTTGGCAAGGATTTTAACATTTTTATGTCTAAATATGGTCATTTTGGTTCTCTTTTTTGACGGCTTCTTTTTCAAAAATATCCCCTCTCAGTTGCTTTGCAAAAATTTTGTATCGGTGGAGTTCCGCCCTATTGGGTGGAGCCCCCGAAGAGGGGGCAAAACACCCGGGCGCCAAGACGGCGGCGTCGGGGGGAAAGGGTGCAAAGCACCCAACGATGAACCCCGCCCTCCAGCCCGGGTCACAAAAAGGTGCGCTCCCGAGGAAACGCCGAAAGGCGGACCCCTCGGGGGTAAGGCAGGCCCGACATCCCGACCAAACCCCGGACGGGAATTTGGTACTTCCCCGCAGAGGGAAGTCCCACCGGTCGTACTCCTTGCTCAATTCCGGTTGATCCTGCCGGAGGCCACTGCTATGGGGGTCCGACTAAGCCATGCGAGTCATGGGGCGCGCTCTGCGCGCACCGGCGGACGGCTCAGTAACACGTCGGTAACCTACCCTCGGGAGGGGGATAACCCCGGGAAACTGGGGCTAATCCCCCATAGGCCTGGGGTACTGGAAGGTCCCCAGGCCGAAAGGGCGTAAGCCGCCCGAGGATGGGCCGGCGGCCGATTAGGTAGTTGGTGGGGTAACGGCCCACCAAGCCGAAGATCGGTACGGGCCATGAGAGTGGGAGCCCGGAGATGGACACTGAGACACGGGTCCAGGCCCTACGGGGCGCAGCAGGCGCGAAACCTCCGCAATGCGGGCAACCGCGACGGGGGGACCCCCAGTGCCGTGGCACAGCCACGGCTTTTCCGGAGTGTAAAAAGCTCCGGGAATAAGGGCTGGGCAAGGCCGGTGGCAGCCGCCGCGGTAATACCGGCGGCCCAAGTGGTGGCCGCTATTATTGGGCCTAAAGCGTCCGTAGCCGGGCCCGTAAGTCCCTGGCGAAATCCCACGGCTCAACCGTGGGGCTTGCTGGGGATACTGCGGGCCTTGGGACCGGGAGAGGCCGGGGGTACCCCTGGGGTAGGGGTGAAATCCTGTAATCCCAGGGGGACCGCCAGTGGCGAAGGCGCCCGGCTGGAACGGGTCCGACGGTGAGGGACGAAGGCCAGGGGAGCGAACCGGATTAGATACCCGGGTAGTCCTGGCTGTAAAGGATGCGGGCTAGGTGTCGGGCGAGCTTCGAGCTCGCCCGGTGCCGAAGGGAAGCCGTTAAGCCCGCCGCCTGGGGAGTACGGCCGCAAGGCTGAAACTTAAAGGAATTGGCGGGGGAGCACTACAAGGGGTGGAGCGTGCGGTTTAATTGGATTCAACGCCGGGAACCTCACCGGGGGCGACGGCAGGATGAAGGCCAGGCTGAAGGTCTTGCCGGACGCGCCGAGAGGAGGTGCATGGCCGCCGTCAGCTCGTACCGTGAGGCGTCCACTTAAGTGTGGTAACGAGCGAGACCCGCGCCCCCAGTTGCCAGTCCTCCCCGCTGGGGAGGAGGCACTCTGGGGGGACCGCCGGCGATAAGCCGGAGGAAGGAGCGGGCGACGGTAGGTCAGTATGCCCCGAAACCCCCGGGCTACACGCGCGCTACAATGGGCGGGACAATGGGATCCGACCCCGAAAGGGGAAGGGAATCCCCTAAACCCGCCCTCAGTTCGGATCGCGGGCTGCAACTCGCCCGCGTGAAGCTGGAATCCCTAGTACCCGCGTGTCATCATCGCGCGGCGAATACGTCCCTGCTCCTTGCACACACCGCCCGTCACTCCACCCGAGCGGGGTCCGGGTGAGGCCTGGTCTCCCTTCGGGGAGGCCGGGTCGAGCCTGGGCTCCGTGAGGGGGGAGAAGTCGTAACAAGGTAGCCGTAGGGGAACCTACGGCTCGATCACCTCCTATCGCCGGAAATCCCGTCCGGGGGGTTTAAGGGATGTCGGGCCTGCCTTCAGTGGGCCGGTAGCTCAGCTTGGGAGAGCGCCGGCTTTGCAAGCCGGAGGCCCCGGGTTCGAATCCCGGCCGGTCCACCACGAAGAGGTGCACATCCCGAGCTCGGCTCGGGGTGGAAGGGCCTGAGACCCCGAACAGGGGTCACGATGAGGGCCGTGCATAGGCGAGCTGGTCCAGAAAACGCCCCGCCCGGTGGCAACTAAGCCGCCTGGTGGATGGCTCGGCTCGGGGCGCCGACGAAGGGCGTGGCAAGCTGCGATAAGCCCCGGCGAGGCGCAGGCAGCCGTCGAACCGGGGATGCCCGAATGGGACCTCCCGCGGCTTTTGCCGCACTCCCAGTCGGGAGGGGGAACGCGGGGAATTGAAACATCTTAGTACCCGCAGGAAAAGAAAGCAAAAGCGATGCCGTGAGTAGGGGCGACCGAAAGCGGCACAGGGCAAACTGAACCCCGGGCCGAAAGGTTCGGGGGATGTGGTGTTGTAGGGCCCCCGAAGGAGCCCTGGGGGCGAAGCCGAAGTCCGCTGGAACGCGGCGCCGTAGAGGGTGAAAGCCCCGTAGGCGTAAGCCCCCGAGCTCCTGGGGTGTCCCTGAGTACCGTCGGTCGGATATCCGGCGGGAAGCTGGGAGGCATCGGCTCCCAACCCTAAATACGTCCCGAGACCGATAGCGAACTAGTACCGTGAGGGAAAGCTGAAAAGCACCCCTGGCGGGGGGTGAAAAGAGCCTGAAACCAGGCGGCGATAGGAGGGTGCGGCCCGAAAGGGTTGACCCTCCCCGAAGGAAACACGGGCGACCGTGGAGTACGAGGGGAGGTGACCGGGGTTGCACCGTCCGTCTTGGATCACGGGGCAGGGAGTTCACCCGAGCGGCGAGGTTAAGGGGGTCAGCCCCGAAGCCGCAGGGAAACCGACAGGTCCGCAGCCCGTAAGGGCGAGGGACGGGGTGTGAAAGCGCCCGGAGTCGCTCGGGTGAGACCCGAAGCCGGTCGATCTAGCCCGGGGCAGGGTGAAGTCCCTCAACAGAGGGATGGAGGCCCGATAGGGGTGCTGACGTGCAATTCGCTCCCGTGACCCCGGGCTAGGGGTGAAAGGCCAATCGAGGCCGGCGATAGCTGGTTCCCGCCGAATTATCCCCCAGGATAGCCCGGCCGGAGGTAGGCGGTGGGGTAGAGCACTGATTGGGGGTTTAGGGGGCGAAAGCCCCCGGCCCCCTGTCAAACTCCGAACCCACTGCCGCCGTAGATGGCCGGAGTAGGGGGGCGGTGTAAGCCGTCACCCGAGAGGGGAACAACCCAGACCGGGGTTAAGGCCCCAAAGTGCCGGCTAAGTGTTACTCCAAAGGGTGTCCCTGGCCTTAGACAGCGGGGAGGTAGGCTTAGAAGCAGCCATCCTTTAAAGAGTGCGTAACAGCTCACCCGTCGAGGTCAGGGGCCCCGAAAATGGACGGGGCTCAAGCCGGCCGCCGAGACCCCGGCGCACGGACCGATTGGTCCGTGATCGGGTAGGCGGGCGTGCCGATGGGGTGGAAGCCGGGCCGTAAGGTCCGGTGGACCCGTCGGTATTGCGGATCCTGCCGGGAGTAGCAGCATAGCCGGGTGAGAATCCCGGCCGCCGTAGGGGCCAGGGTTCCACGGCAATGTTCGTCAGCCGTGGGTTAGTCGGTCCTAACCCGACCCGTAACTCGGCGTCGGGGAAAGGGAAACGGGTTTATATTCCCGTACCGCGGTGGTAGGCGCGGCAACGCAAGCCCGAGGGGTGACGCCTCGGGGTAGGCGGACCGGCCCACAAGGCCGGCTAAGCGTATAAGTCCGGGGAGTGCCGTAATGGCGAGAACCGGATGAAAGCGCGAATGGCCCCCCGTAAGGGGGGTTCCGCCGATCCCTGGGGCCCGTGAAAAGCCCCTCGGGAACGATCCACCGCGACCGTACCGAGAACCGACACTGGTGCCCCTGGGTGAGAAGCCTAAGGCGTGTCGGGGGAAACCCAGCCGAGGGAACTCGGCAAATTGGCCCCGTAACTTCGGGAGAAGGGGTGCCTGCGGGTGCGTAACCCGCAGGTCGCAGTGACTAGGGGGGCCCGACTGTTTAGTAAAAACACAGGTCCCAGCTAGCCCGAAAGGGTTTGTACTGGGGCCGACGCCTGCCCAGTGCCGGTATGTGAAGCCCGGGTACAACCGGGTGAAGCACCGGTAAACGGCGGGGGTAACTATAACCCTCTTAAGGTAGCGAAATTCCTTGTCGGTTAAATGCCGACCTGCATGAATGGCGTAACGAGGTCCCCACTGTCCCCGGCTGGGGCCCGGCGAAACCTCTGCCAGGCGCATATGCCTGGGACCCCCGGTGGGAAGCGAAGACCCCATGGAGCTTTACTGCAGCCTGCCGTTGCCGTACGGCGGGGGGTGCGCAGCGTAGGCGGGAGGCGTCGAAGCCCGCCCTCCGGGGCGGGTGGAGCCGTCCATGAGACACCGCCCACCCTCTGCCGTACGGCTAACCCCCGGAAGGGGGGACAGCGGTAGGTGGGCAGTTTGGCTGGGGCGGCACACCCTCGAAAAGGTATCGAGGGTGCCCTAAGGTCGGCTCAGGCGGGTCAGGAATCCGCCGTAGAGTGCAAGGGCAAAAGCCGGCCTGACTGGACCCGTAACAGAGGCGGGTCCAGCCGCGAAAGCGTGGCCTAGCGAACCCCTGTGCCTCCCCGGTGGGGGCCAGGGATGACAGAAAAGCTACCCTGGGGATAACAGAGTCGTCTCGGGCGAGAGCCCATATCGACCCCGAGGCTTGCTACCTCGCTGTCGGCTCTTCCCATCCTGGCCCTGCAGCAGGGGCCAAGGGTGGGGGTGTTCACCCATTAAAGGGGAACGTGAGCTGGGTTTAGACCGTCGTGAGACAGGTCGGATGCTATCTACCGGGGGTGCTGGCCGCCTGAGGGGAAGGCTCCCCCAGTACGAGAGGAACAGGGAGCCGCGGCCTCTGGTCTACCGGTTGTCCTACAGGGCATAGCCGGGCAGCTACGCCGCGTCCGATAAGGCCTGAAAGCATCTAAGGCCGAAGCGGTCCCCGAAAATAGGCGGCCATTCCTGGGCGTTTGGGCCTGGGCGACCGGTCCGTTGCCCAGGACGAGGGCTCGGGAAGAAGACCCGTTTGATGGGGCGGGGATGTAAGCGGGAAGGGAAACCGACCCGTTCAGTCTGCCGCTCCCAACAGCCCGAGTGCCCCGGGCGGGGCGTCTGAGAGACCAGCTCGCCTATGCACGGCCCTCATCATGACTTAACCCAACTCGACTCTTCTTCAAGATTCAATCCGCAAAAATTAAAATTCTCCGTGATATCTTCTTCCGGTGATTCCGATGAGACTGCTCGTTCTCGATTTGGACGGCACCCTCTGGGACCACGAGGACGCTTCTGCTTTGGTTCCGCCTTATGAGTTCAGCGGTGAGTGTTTAACAGATTCCCTCGGCCAAAAACTCTGCCTCTTTCCTGGTGTTCGCGAGTTCATCGAATGGGCGAGCGAAAGGTTCATTCTAAGCATCGCGAGCTGGAACATCGAGGAGAGGGTAAGGCCGATTCTTGAGGGCTTTGGTCTATGGGACTACTTTATCTTCCCAAAAATCGAGGGCCATCCTGACAAGGGCGATATGATTCGAAGAACCATCGAGGAGCTTCGTTCTATCGGCTACGACATCGACGACGTTATCTACATTGACGACCGAGTGATTCACATCGATGGTGTCAAAATGGCCGTTCCCGGCGTTGATTTCATTCACATGTGGGTGGATGTAAAGAGTTTTGAGGAGCTTAAACAACTACTCCAAAAGCTGGGGTGATAGCATGGAGTTGCTAGTCGTTAAAGACAAACGCATAGACTACAACGGCTCCGCGATAGGAAGCCACTGGGCCTACAGGAACTTCGGAATCCTCGGAAACTCGCTCGTCGTCTTTCGCGGAAAGTGCGACGTCAAAGTCGAGGAGATGATTGACATAGAGGACCTCCGCGCGAGCAAGGAAATCAAGAGCGACGACATGGTGCACTACATCATCGAGGTCTTTGATTTGGTCAACACGCTCTTTGCCTCGACTCTCCAGAAGCTCTTCATAGCCAAGCTCTGCGAGGTTCTCAACGACTACGGGGTGAAGACCGAGAGAAAGGGCGACGATATCTACGTTAACGGGAGAAAGCTCAGCATCTCGATAGCAACCGTTTCCCCAGTGAGCGTCAAAATCCACATCGGGATAAACGTCGAGGCGAAAGGGATTCCTGAGGGGGTGGAGGCAATAGGCCTCAAGGAAGTTGGCATCACTAATGTTGAGGAGTTCATGGAGAGAACCGGAAGGGCACTCGTTGAGGAGTTCAAAAAGGTGAAGAAGGACAGCCTGAAGGTCAGGTGGGCTCAGTAGAGAAGGAACAGCAGGCTTCCCACCAGCGGAACGGCCAAGTTGTCGTCGAGCCAGGGCTGGTACTCCGCTAAGGCCAGTATCACTGCCCACATCACTTTTCTTATTGTATCCACGTCGAGGTAAATGAGTGCTATTACAACGGCCGTTGCCAAGTATGCCAGGCTTCCAGTCCAGTGCTTCTTGAGCTTCACGTTGAAGCCGTGCCTTCTAAAGTAGTAGTGTCTCACGACTCCTGTAACGCCATCACTGATTGCCATCGCGAGCAAAAGGGCAGTCGCGTACTCCCTCGGCAAAACAAGGGGTATTATCGATGCCGAAAACGCGAAGAAGACCTCCCCGTAGTTGTGCTCTATCTGGTACCAGGAGAACTCCCGCTTTTTGATGTGGGGCCACAGCTGGAACAGGGCAAAGGCGAAAGCTGCCGCGCTGAAAACCTCCGCAGGAATTTTTCCGTAGTAGAACATCAGAACGGCCGGAACGATGCTGAAGTGAATTATCTTCCTGTTTATCCACGCCCATTCCTCGCCCAGCTTCCTCGTGAAGCCGATTGCAAGCAGTATGAGCAGGGCCGCTAAACCCGCGTAGGGCAACCACTCGAACATTGATTCCACCAAAAAATGAAAGGGGCTGAACCTAATAACTTTATCCGAACGTTCCTCCAACGGTTTCAAGTGCCGTGACGAAGTCGGAAGCGTGAACCACGATGTACCAGTCGTCCGTTCTCGTCAGTTCTCCCCTCGACTTCCCAACCAGCTCGCCGTAGAGGCCTTGAATTCTGACCCTCGGCTCTGTCGTCGAGAGCTTGAGCGCAACCTCAACAGGCCTTCCGTTCTCCCAGACGATTCCGACCTTTAACCCCGCCTTGGTTTCCTTCCTCTTCCTCAGGCCGAGCTTGAGGTAGCGGAGCCTTTCCTCAGGGACGCCGTTCTCCCCTGCCTTTTCCCTTAAGTACTCCTCCGCCAAGGTTAAGCCGTGGAGTCCGAGGGAGTATCCGAAAACCGGAATTCCGAGATCCTTCCTCGTCCTCCCCCTGTATGCGTAGACCTCAATCCTTCCCCTCGAACCCTTTGATGCGGTGTAAAAGCCCTTTCCCTCCCCTTTAAACTCTTCCAGCTCTGAGAGAAGCGCATCGTAAGTTGAGAAGGGCAGTGAGAAGCTCGCCCACGTCCCCCATAGCCTCGGCGGAACCGAGAGAAAGCCAAGTTCCTCGAGGTGGTACTCCAGTGGCTTAGGCCTTATCAAGAGAAAGCCCTTCTCTGTAACTTCGAACTCGATGAGAGCCCTCTCCTCGGGAATCACCGCGAACTTATCTTTCATTTCAACGTCTTTGGCCTTCAGCAGTCTCCCCCGTCTCAGCTTTCGTCCTTCCCTTGAGCTCGAGACCACTGGAACGGGAGTTTTTCTCCCGGTTTCCTTGTCGTACGGCACTTTAAAGCCGGCCTTGAGCAGCTCCTCCTGAAGCTCCAGCGACGCTGGGAAGAAGACGTTCATTCTCATTAGTTCGAACTCCATGGCGTCCACCTGTTACATTGTTCGGTAGTTTTTACTTTCTGCACTTATAAATGTTTCTCTTGGGAAGTTGTTCAAATGGAGGCTAACCTTAAAAGCCCTTTCGAGGAGCTAAGCGCGGTGGTGAGAATGGTTCACTGGGCTGACTACATGGCAGAAAAGATAATCCGCGAAAGGGGCGACAAGGAGGAGTACGTGGTCGAGAGCGGAATCACGCCGAGCGGTTACGTTCACATAGGCAATTTTAGAGAGTTCTTCACGGCCTACATAGTGGGCCACGCCCTGAGGGACAGGGGAAAGAAGGTCAGGCACATCCACATGTGGGACGACTACGACCGTTTTAGGAAGGTCCCCAAGAACGTCCCGCAGGAGTGGGAGGAGCACCTCACGAAGCCGGTCAGGGAAGTTCCCGACCCGTGGGGCTGTCACGACAGCTACGCGGAGCACTTCATGGAGAAGTTCGAGGAAGAGATAAAGAAACTCGGCATTGAGGTTGATTTCCTCTACGCGAGCGAGCTGTACAAGTCCGGCGAGTACGCCGACGAGATAAGACTCGCCCTCGAAAAGCGCGATGAGATTAAGGCCGTTCTCGACAAGTACCGTGAGAGGGCTAAACAGCCGCCCCTCGAAGACGACTGGCAACCTGTTATGGTCTACTGCCCGAAGTGCAGGCGAGAGGCGAAGTTCGTCTCGTGGGACGGCGGGTGGAAGGTCAAATACCGCTGTGAGCACTGCGGAAGCGAGGGGGAGACCGACATAAGGGAGGGCAACGTTAAGCTCCGCTGGCGCGTCGACTGGCCGATGCGCTGGGCACACTTCAGGGTGGACTTCGAGCCCGCTGGAAAGGACCACCTCGCCGCCGGAAGCTCCTACGACACCGGAAGGGAGATTTCCGAGAAGGTCTTCGGCTGGAAGGCCCCGATGACGCTCATGTACGAGTTCGTCGGAATCAAGGGGCAGAAGGGCAAGATGAGTGGCTCAAAGGGCAACGTTATCCTGCTTTCAGACCTCTACGAGGTGCTCGAGCCGGGAATAATCCGCTTCATCTACGCCAAGGCGAGGCCCAACAAGGAACTCAGGATAGACCTCGGCCTCGGCCTGCTCAACCTCTACGACGAGTTCGACAAGGTCGAGAGGATTTATTTCGGCCTCGAGCACGCTAAGAACCCCGAGGAGGAAGAGGAACTCAAGAGGACCTACGAGCTCTCGATGCCGAAGGTTCCGGAGAGGCTTATCGCTCAGGCGCCCTTCAGGTTTTTGGTCACGCTCGTTCAGATGCCCCACCTCGACGAGGAGGGAATAATCCGGGTTCTCCAGGAGCAGGGCCACGTTCCGGAAAAGCTCGATGAAGAAGACCTCGAGAGGATAAGGCTCCGCATTAGGCTCGCCAGGAACTGGGTCGAGAAGTACGCCCCTGAGAACGTCAAGTTCAGCCTGCTTGATGAGCCGCCGAAGCTTGAACTCAAGCCCGAAATAGTAGAGGCAATGAGAGAATTAGCGGACTGGATTGAGACCAATACCTTCACCGTAGATGAGCTCAACAACGCAATCTTCGACGTTGCCAAGAAGCGCGGAATCCCGAGCAGGGAGTGGTTCAAAGCACTCTACAACCTCTTCATCGGGAAGGACCGCGGGCCGAGGCTGGCCCCGTTCTTGGCCTCGCTCGACAAGGAGTTCGTGGTCAGGCGCCTCCGCCTGGAGGCGTGATGTTCTCTATTTTCTTGGCTCGTACACCTGGAAATACGAGTGTTCTCCAATTCTTTCACTGTGGATGGGTCGGAAGTAGAGCTTCGCGAGCAGCTCAACCCCTGTTTTTCCCCACACGTTAAAGCGGACCCTGAAGTAGTCTTTCTCGCTCTGGAACTCGATCACGACGGTTTTTCCATCCTTGTCTGGCAAAACCTTGCTGATCCAGTACTCCTCTCCTATGACTTGACCGTCCATGAGCTTGGGGAGGAACTCCCTGAGATCGAGGAAGTGCATTATGAGCCTTCCCCCGGGTCTCAGAACCCTTCGGATCTCTTTGAAGACCCTGTTGAGCTCGGTGGGTGAAAAGTGGACTACACTATCGCCGATGAACAGGACGTAGTCAAAGGAATCGTTTTCAAAGGGGAGCTCCTGGGCGTCCGCCTTGACGAACTGAACACGGGATCTCTTCTCTTTTGCGTATTCCCTTGCCCTTTCAAGCATGAGTTCGCTTGAATCAACCCCTACAACCTCAAAACCGTGATCCTCTAAAAGAAAGGAAAAACCTCCCACTCCGCAGGCGAGGTCCAGGACTCTACCCCTCTTGGGCATGAACTTCAGAAGGAGGGGTTCCAGCGTTTCTATTCTCCTCCTGTATTCTTCGGAGTAAAGGTCGCTGTAGGCTTTGAAGGTCGAGTAGTACTTCTCAAAGCTCATGTTCAATGGTCCTCCGCGATCCTTAAATACCTATCCTCCAGCTTTAGCAGGTGGTGGAATGGTGATCAGAATAGGCGCTCCCGCACACCTGCACACTGGAAACCCCGACCTGAGCGGGGACATGGGACGGCTCTACGGAACGGTTGGCTTCGCCATAGAAAAGCCACGCCTCGAAATAGAGGTCAGAGAAGCTGAAAAGGACCGCTCCAACGACGAAGACGCGTTGAAGTTTCTTGCAAGGCTCCGCGAGCGCTACGACTTCCCGCCCGTCGAGGTTACGGTGAGGAGCTACATCCCGAAGTGGGTTGGAATCGGCTTCCACACAACCCTCGCCCTGAGCATAGGAAGGGCCGTGAGCGAACTATATGACCTGAACCTCTCGCTTGAGGAGGTGGCGTTGGCTGTAAGGCGCGGTCTAATAACTGCCCTTGGCTTCTACGCCCTCAAGGTCGGCGGTTTCATCTACGAGGGTGGCTTCCCTGTGAACAAGCGCGAGAAGGTCGTTCCCCCGCTGATTTTCAGGGGCGACTTTCCAAGCGATTGGCTCTTCGTCGTGGCCATTCCAGAGACCCCGAGAAAAGTTTTAGCTGAAATCAGGAAGCGCGAGGACGAGATACTCGGAAACCTCAAGAAGATGCCATCGGAGCTGGCCGACAGGCTGTCGAGGATAGTGCTCATGAAAATCCTGCCCGCGTTCGTTGAGAAGGACATCAAAACCTTCGGGGAGGGCCTCTACCAGTTCAACCACCTTCTCGGGGAGTTCTGGAGTGACTACCAGGAGAACGTTTACTGTTGTGACCTTGTGAACGAGGGCATCAAGCTAATGCTGAACGAAGCCTACTGCGCCTGCCAGACGAGCTGGGGGCCGACCTTCTACGGTCTCGTCAAGGGTCAAGCTCAGGCGGAAAGGCTAAAATCCATCGTGGAGGATTTCCTCCGCGAGAACGGCGACGGAGGGGAGGTCTTCGTTACGGGCGTTGACAACACGGGGATGGTGGTGGAGCGTGGTTAAGGCGATAGGTATAGACTCCGGGACGAAGAGCATGGATTTGTTCGGCTTCGACGACGAGACCGGGGATGTAATCGTCGACGTCTCCGTGGACAGGAACAGGGTAACCGAAAACCCGGCTATAATCGTTGAACTCCTCCGCGAGGTTCAGAAGGAGCACGGGAAGATTGACGCCATCGTCGGTCCCTGTGGCTACGGGATACCGCTCAAACCCGCAAGGGAAGCCACCGATGCCGAGATAGCTTTAGCTACGTTCATAACCGAGGCCGACGTTAAGAGGAGGCTCAAGATAGTCGGTTTGAGGGAGCTCATGCTTCTCCTCAGGAAAGCCAAGGATTTGAACGTCTACTTCACCCCCGGCGTCATACACCTCCCGACCGTCCCGGAGTGGCGGAAGGCCAACAGGATAGACCTCGGAACGGCCGACAAGGTTTTCACCGTTGCCCTCGCGATGGTGAGGGAGGCTGAGAGAAAGGGAATCCCCTACTCTGAGACGAACCTCATAGCGGTTGAGGTCGGCTTCGCCTACACCTCCGCGATGGCCGTCAAGAACGGCCAAATCGTTGACGCGATGGCCGGAACGGCAGGCTTCCCCGGCTACCTCGGGATGGGCTTTATGGACGGCGAATTAGCGTATGCATTGGCTAACGCCCTCGACGACTTCGGAAAGCTCGTCCTCTTCCAGGGTGGCGCGTCCTACGTTGCCGGGATAGACCCGTTCTCGGTTTCGCCAGAGGATTTCGTAAAGCTCGCGAAGGAGGACGAGAGGGTCGCGAAGGGCTACAGCGCCATGATAGAGGCCATCGTCAAGGACGTCTTCTCACTGCTTCCCTCTGTTAAACCCGAGAGCATCTACATCAGCGGTCGCTTCTCGCGGATTCCGGAGTTCTTCAGCGACGTCAAGGAAGCCCTTGAGGATGCTTTCGGGCGCTACGGCTTCTCGGTCGAGGTTCTCAAGCTCCAGAGCAGGGCGAAGGCCAAGGAAGCGGCCGAGGGAAGCGCGATAATAGCCAACGGCATAGCCGGTGGAATCTACAAAGAACTCGTTGAGAGCCTAAGGCTGAGGGAGAGCGGTGGCTCAATCTTTGACTGGGTAAACCTGAAGGGCCGTGAAAAGCTCAGAATTTTCGAGGAGCTAATCCTCTGAGCGAATTTTTTTGAGCTTAGCTTTTTATTCTCTCCCTCCAACTCCCCAAGGTGGTGCTCATGGAATTCAACCTCATCATTACCGGAGTCGGCGGTCAGGGAGGCCTTACCCTCTCGAGAATCGTTGGAAACTCTGCCATGGTCGAGGGCTACAACGTTCGCATCGGCGAGACCCTCGGAATGAGCCAGCGCTACGGTAGCGTGCTCAGCTACCTCCGCTTTGGAGAGGAAGTTTATTCGCCCCTCATCGAGGAGGGCAAAGCCAACCTCATGCTCGCCCTTGAGCCTGCCGAGGCTTTAAGGAACGCGCGTTTTCTCGGAAAGGACAGTGTTGCCATAGTGAACGCCTACCCCATTCACACGGCGACGACCCTCGTCGGGAAGGAGCGCTATCCGGAGCTCGATGAAATCGAAAAAGCCCTCGGGAGAATCTGCCCGGTCCACATGATGAACTTCCAGCGCGAGGCAGACAGGATAAACCCGAGAACTTTGGGCGTTCTGATGCTCGGCTACGCCTACGGGAAGGGCCTGATACCCCTCAAGCGTGAGAGCCTTCTTGAGGGAATAAGGCTGACTCTCCGCGAGAAGCTCTGGGAGATGAACTTTAAAGCTTTTGAGCGTGGTGAGGAGCTGGCCAAAGCTTGATTTCTGGTTTTTCCGCCCGGTTTTCTCATTCTTCGTTGTGCTTTATGAAGAAGGCGTAGAACATCGCGGTTGCAGTGGCGTAGAGGAGCGCGGTGGCGTAGAAAGGATAGGCCAACGAAACCGCGAAGAGGGTCCCGCCGATTGAGTTGCCCACTCCGCGCATGAAGGTCGAGAATGCCTGCTGTATCCCGTTGGCCGTTGCCTTCTCCTCGGTTTTGAAGAAGCCCATCATGAAGGAGCTGTATATCGGCCAGATGATGTTCATGAGTATCGCCCTGAGGACGTAGACCGCCCCCGCGAGTGCAAACGTCTCTATCGAGGGGAATATCGCGAAAAGGAACGTCGCCGTCCCCTGGAAGGACGTTATGACCTTTACCGGCCCCCATCTCCTCACGAGTTCAGGCAAGCCGAAGGAGCCGAGGCCCATCGCCAGTTGCTGGAAGAAGAAAATCCAGCTTATCGCCTGGAGCGTTTCCCCGAACTTGAGTTTGAAGTAGATGCTCATGAAGGGTATCGTTATCCCCGCGCCGAGACCTATGAGCGCGCTTGGGAGCGAGAACTTGAGGATTTTGAGGACCAAGCTTCTCTCCCACTTTATCCTCTTCTCCCTGACCTCAACGTCCCTCACGAGGAGCAGAGCCGGAACGACGAAGACGAACTGGAGTATCGAGAGCGAGAAGGTTATCCTGTAGGCGGTCTCCTCAGCGAGGGATAGCCCCATGAGGTAGCCCGGCAGGAAACCCGCCAAGAGGACGCCAAGGGAGTTGAAGAGCGTTCCCAGCCCGAAGCTCTTGGAAAACGCCTCGTGCCTCCTTTCATCGGGCACCAGCTCGCTCAGGTAGGCGTTGTAGTTCGGCTGTCTCAGCCCCATGTTGACTCCCACCAAGACGAAGCCGAGGAAGAGGACCGTTGTGTTCAACGCGAGCACCTGGAGGAGCCTTCCGATGAGCCCGATGAGCGCGCTCAGGAGCAGGGTCTTTCGATAGCCGAGGTGGAGAGAAACGTGCCCGGCGAGAAGGAAGAAGAGACCGCCGACTATCGTTTGAACGGAGAAGAAGGCTCCCATCGCCTTCATGTCGTAGCCGAGGGCCTTGAGGTAGAAGGGCATTATAAAGAAAGAGAACCAGAGGAACGTCTGGCCCAGTGCGTTGGCGCCTATGAGTATCTTCGCGTCCCTGCCGTATCCCGAGAGCATGTTGCGATGTATCTCATAGCGTTTATAAGTTTGTCGAAAGGACTTGATCATAAAAATATTAAGAAGGGGACTAAACTATCTTGTTCTGCATGTTCCCGTTATGTTTTCACTCCTAACTTCGAAGTCGCAGTCCAAAGTCTCTATCTTTATCGTGCCGTTTGCCAGTTCATAATACACGTAAGGCTGTCCGAGAATTAATTTAAGTCCCGAAAACTCTGGAGATGCCAGTCTTTCGATTGCAGTTGAAATACTCCGGGAGTAGTTTTCCAGCGAGGTGGGTTTGAGTGGGAGTGATGGTACGTACCCTCTTAGCACTACTCCTGGGTAAACTACGGTAATCATGTCGTTTGATTTGTTGAGTTGAGTTCTGACGATTATGGTTGGAGAGCTAAGGTCTCCGATTTGCTCGTCGGGGAGTATTAAAACTCCCCTGTATACCGCAGGGCTCTTGGATTCCCCCAGAATCAGCCGTTTGAATTCTTTGAGGTTAGTCCCGGTAAAGTTAAGGGGTCTAAATCCGGACTTCCATTGGTTTCTGAAGAGTATGTAAACTTCTGGTTTGAGGGTTTGATTTTGCGGAGGATTTGAAAGACTCGTGCTGAGACTGGAGTAGTCGAGAGGAGTCCTGTATGTTTTGGAAACAACCTGCCATTTTTTCTGCCCGTCTTCCTGTACAATGTATGCATCCACTTTCATGAGCTCTCCCTTTTGCCCTGAATAAAAGACGAACGTCCATTGTGGTGTCCTTCCATCGCCAAACGTTGAATCATTGCAAATACATGGTGACGACATTGGATGAACATCGCATAGGATTTGCTGGCAGTATTCGGAGCCGTAGACAAGGATAAGCTCGGCATCACCCGCCCAGCTCTGCACCAGAGGTTTAACCTTTGATGCGTAAATTTCAGTGGGGTATGCTGGACGGGGCGTGATTCCCGTTTTTTCTGAGCTCTGGGTTATGTAGTACCCACCGATGATTGCCGAGAAAATGAGAAATAGCAAAACAAAGGTAACTCGATTCATGGGTTCACCTCTTCACCCGCTTTATCAGGAGGGGAACCAATACTAATCCAACTAACAAAGCTGGTCCGCAGATTTTGTTTTCTTCTTTTGCTGTGCTTTTGCTTTCAGTTGTTTCCTTTCCTATTGGTGGTCTGTTGGGATACATCTTGAAGACTGGTTTTCCCCACTTGCAAGTTACATTAGTCTCATTTCTCCAGCATTCGAAGGTAATGTACTCATCGCACTCTCCAGAACCCTCACAGGCAAATGTGTTTAATGTTATTTTGATGTGGTTCGCCGTGATTACTGCATCCCACCTGCCTATTGAGCTGTTCCAGTAGCCTCTATTCCATGTTACACCAGAGGATTTCACAGTAAGATTTGGCAGGTAATTTTGAATACCCCATTGGTATTCCCCGAGAACTTTTGACAGGTTCCAATCCGAGAGTCTGAAAGGCTTTGGATTCCCGGATTTTCGGAAAAACCCTTCCTTCCATTTTCCTCCCTCATAGTACCAGTTCAAAGTGTGAGTCTCGTTGTACTCGTAGCCTATGTTAATCCATGTTATTGAGGAATCGTTGAAGGGATTCCATGGTGGAACCCTAGTAAAACTGTACCCCTCGACGTTGATGTAATAAATAGGCCTATCCATCAAACCCTCCCAAATGCTTACACCTTGGGTTAATGGGACTGGGAGTAATAAGGCAAAAGCAAAAATAAAAATCGAAAAGCGAGCCCTCATGGAATCACCCCCCAGTTGACTCTCAGGTAATAACCAACGCCAGTATAGGGGCCAACTCTTGGCACGTAGCCCTCTGGGAGCTCATAGTCAGCCACGCCATCAAAATTCAGGTCAAGATAAAGCCCAGCGTCGATGTTATAAACCTCATTGTGGCCGAGAGTGTGCCCTGCTGAAAGCAAAGCAAACACAACTTCCCATCCAGATGTCATGTTGCGGGAAATCCAGTCAATAAGGTACGTTGTCTGCCAGTGAGTGGGCATGATCTGGTGTAGATTAGTTATGTTCTTCGAGGGATTATGGTCATTTATTACCTTTGGAAGTCCGTATTCAACCTTTTCCTTCAGTTTTTTATCGTACTCAACCAGTTCGTTGTAGAACCAGTCATAGTCGCTTTTCAGTGTGGGATGCCCCTTCGTACTCAGTTCCTCTCCTTTCCAGTTCCTGCCCATAACCGTATGGAGCCAGTCGAAGCCTGAAACATGGTACTCATTCTGAAGAACTGAAGCAAAATCCCAATAGCAGAAGCCTTCAAGTGTTCCGTTCTTATCATGATCCCATGAAAACGGTGCACTATACTCGTCGCCTATGCCGAACACGAAGTGTCCAAGCTCATGAGCTATTCCTCTGTAATACTGGTCGGGAGTTTCATCTCCAAACTTTTTGAAAAGCTCGATGTAACCATCCTCTTTTCCACTGATATTCTTCACCCACTTCCAGTACCAGAAACCGTAGTGTGTTATCAATGTACCCCTTGATTCCGGCCTTATTCTTATCATATACTTACTCCAGTTTTCACTATTAGGTGTAACGTTGTTCTTTATGCTAATCTCTGTTATCATCGCGTAGCCGTCGGTGTAGTCGTAGATGACCTGGCTCGCCCTCTGGAAGCCCTTGACGAGCTGGGTGAGATAAGTCTGGTTGGCGTTCCAACCAACAGCAACGGTAAGTTTGATACCCAGAACATCCCTCTTCACCGGGTTCTTCCCGATGAACAGCTCCACCGCGTTTGGAACGCCGTCGCCATCGTAGTCACCGTAGGCGTCGGCTTCAATTAAGCTTTGATGCAAGTCTGGATCGTCTATGCCAAACCCATCGGAGGGATCGAACCAGTAAACAGAGCCCTCCTTTTCAAGCTCTCTGTTCAGCTCAAGCTCCCTGTAGAAAGGAATTCCATCCTCGTCGTTCGTTTTGATGAGGAACCATATTTCAGCGTCGTCCTCGTCAATGTCTGTTGAGGTGGTTACCGCGTCCACGAGTAGCGTTTCCGTCTGCTTTGTTATGTTTAAAGTGTCCACCGTCGTCTTTGAGGTGCCAGTTATGTTCTCCTCGGTTGTCATATTTCCAAACGTTACAACGGCCTCATAGCCTACGTCTTTCTCTGTTGTAATAGTGAGGTTGTCTCCCTTGATCGTCTTGTTGTCATAGAACGGCACTTTGATTGGTTCATTTTTCAGTTTTATCTTTGAAACCTCTGCATTCCTCTTGTTGATGATGAGTACTCTCTTCTTGCTCCCGTCCGGTAGTTCAAGGGTGAAGAGTACTGCCTCTTCGGGATTTGAGTATCTGTAGAGGATTCCACTCTTGTGATCCCTCAGTTCTAAAGTCTTTATTCCGTCCCAGCCTTTAACGTCGGTGATGTTTACAACGCTTAAATCGTAGCCGAGGGCCTCAAGCTCATCGTAGTACTTGGAGAAGGGTTCGGCATCGTATTCTCCGCCGTTCGTGTAGTCCTCCGTCGAATCGTCGGCTCCGCTCAGGTGGCCGTAGCCGAAGTAAACCTTATGGTCGTTGATGTAGTCATCGCCCCACCACGTGCCGTTCTTGAGACTGAAGAAAAGCTTGGCTACCTTTCCTTCCTCGTTGTTTCCGGGTCTGGGGGAGATGTCCAAAACTCTATCCATATCCGTCAGTAAGTACTTCCCAACAAGCTTAAGGTCAACTTCAACAGTATCAACGTCATCGGGTGGGTTGAACTTTAGAACAGCCACAGCCTCATTTTGAATGTTCTTCAAAACATCATTTCCTAACATTGCCATCTTCTCAACATCCTGAACATTGGACAGAACGTCTTCTTTTAGTGTCCTGACTCTTGAACCTGCCTTGAAAGTGGCCTCAATACTGAAGCCAATACTCCATGTACTATCAAAGGCATCTAAATTTCTTAGTCTAAACACATATAGCTCAACAACGGCATCCCTCAGCGGGTCAACGTCCTTTGGGTCAATAACTCCATCGCCGTCAGTATCCGCGTTGTAGGGGTTTGTTCCGTATCTGAATTCTGTTTCATCAGCCCACCCATCGCAGTCGGAATCCCTCTGGGTTATTAGGGACTCGGATCTCTGAACGGTTTCTCCGAACTTTTCTGTGTAAACGGCTTTTACGATGTGCCCGCTTCCCATTGGTATCTGGGCTTTGAAGTTTAAAACGAACACTTCGTTGGGCTGTATGTCTATGAACTCGCTCCCAACTTCCTCAGAATCTATGTAAAGGCTCACTTTGCCGATTCCAGTAAAACCGCCTGCGTTGTAGAGTTTGACCCCAAAGGTTGCCCAGCCATCACACGTTGTTCTCTGCTGTATGATGTCTAAGATAATAACCTTCGAGGACGGAAGATCGACTCCAAAGCTAAGGCCTGTTGCCATTGGGAATCCCAAAACTGAGACAATCAAAACGAAACCCACCACAATTCCGACGGCTTTTTTTTTGAAGAGGCACTTCTTTCACCCCCGTTGTTCTCATTTACTTAGGCGTTTTTTCATAAAAGTTTTTTGATCCTGTAATGGTTCCAAAGAACTTAGAGCAAGGTTAAGATGAAAAACTTTGATGAATGTGTTCACTTTTCATCTGAGAAGTTCCCGATCAGCGAGTTTAACACTTCCCTCAGCCTTTTAAGCTCCTCCTCGCTCATTCTGTTCCTCATCCATCTCTCCTTGAGGTTCAGGTTCTCGTCCTCCAGATCGAGAACGGCCTTTCTAACCCCGCCCCTCGGATTTTTGCTGTCGCCCTTCCAGCGCGGGATAACGTGAAGGTGCAGGTGCGGAACAGTTTGGCCAGCTTCCTTTCCAAGGTTCATGCCGACGTTAAAGGCGTCCGGCTTGAGCGCCTCGCGGAGGACCTTCATGGCCAGCTCCATTCCCTTCAGGAGGGCGGTTTTCTCCTCCTCCATTAGATCCTCCCACCTCTCAACGTGCCTCCTCGGAACGACGAGGAGATGGCCTCTGCTCGCTGGATACGAGTCTATGAGGATTCTGATGAGTCCGTCCTCGTAGAGAACGTTCTCCTCCTTCGGCTCGCAGAACGGGCACTTCATGGCGCATCCCCCAAAGGCTTAAAACCGGTGTATTTAACCCTTGTCTTCGGTGGTGAACGTGAGCGATGTTGATGAAAACATACTCGAACTCCAGAGGGTGTACCGGAAGCTTATGATGGCCGGGCTCTTAACGCTTCTCGCCGCCTTTGCACTGCTCATCCTTAAGCCCTTTGGCTCGGCGTCGCTCGTTCTGGGGGCGATCCTGTTCCCCCTGGCTATGATCCCCCTCGAACTGGCTAGGCGAACGGCCCAGAGAATGGCCCTCATTGCCCTCGGTGGCGCCGATAGAAAAGCTTAATTATTGGGCCGAAAAATGAGTGTTGGAGGTGATGGATGTGGCATTTGTACCGCCGCAGGCAGGTTACGACAGGGCTATAACCGTTTTCAGCCCCGATGGAAGGCTCTTTCAGGTAAACTACGCGAGGGAGGCAGTGAAGCGCGGGGCGACTGCGGTCGGGGTTAAGTGGAACGGCGGAGTGGTCTTGGCAGTTGAGAAGAGGATAACCAGCCGATTGATAGAACCCAGCAGTTACGAGAAGATCTTCCAGATCGACGACCACATCGCCGCCGCCCCGAGCGGCATAATAGCAGATGCGAGGGTTCTCGTTGACAGGGCCAGGCTGGAGGCTCAAATATACCGCCTCACCTACGGCGAACCCGTTCCGCTCACCGTTCTGGTGAAGAAAATCTGCGACCTCAAGCAGGCCCACACCCAGTACGGTGGTGTGAGGCCATTCGGTGCCGCTTTGCTCATGGCGGGCGTTAACGAGAAGCCCGAGCTCTACGAGACCGACCCGAGCGGTGCCTATTTCGAATGGAAGGCTGTCGCTATAGGAAGCGGCAGGAACACCGCGATGGCGATCTTCGAGGAGCACTACCGCGACGACATCGACATGGAAGGTGCCATAAAGCTCGCCATACTCGCTTTGGCAAAGACCCTCGAGGAGCCCAGTCCCGAGAGCATCGAGGTCGCCTACATAACCCTCGACGAGAAGCGCTGGAAAAAGCTTGATAAGGATGAGGTTGCAAAGTACCTCAATGAGATCCTCGAGGAGATCAAGGAAGAGGAAGTTGAGGAAACCGGGGAAGACTACTCCGAGCTCGATCAGAACTACTGAGGTGACGGGCGATGCCTATCAGCGTGGATAAAGCCGTCATCGCCCGTCTCAAAACCCACGGCGAGACCTTCGAGATACTCGTTGATCCCTACCTCGCGAGGGACTTCAAGGAGGGCAAGGAGGTTCCCATAGAGGAGATCCTCGCCACTCCTTACGTTTTCAAAGATGCCCACAAGGGCGACAAGGCCAGCGAGCACGAGATGGAGAAGATATTTGGAACGAGCGATCCATACGAGGTCGCCAAGATAATCCTGAGAAAGGGAGAGGTTCAGCTGACGGCTGAGCAGAGGAGGCAGATGCTCGAGGACAAGAAGAAGTACATAGCGACGATAATCCACCGCCATGCAGTTGATCCGAGGACGGGCTATCCCCATCCAGTCGACAGGATCCTCAGGGCAATGGAAGAGGCTGGAGTTCACGTGGATCTCTTCAAGGATGCAGAGGCACAGGTTCCCAAGGTGATAAAGGCGATAAGGCCTCTCCTCCCGATAAAGCTTGAGGTCAAGGTCATAGCCGTCAAGATACCGAGCGACTACGTCGGCAGGGCCTACGGGGAAGTGCGGAAGTTCGGCAACATAAAGAGGGAGGAGTGGGCCAGCGACGGCTCGTGGATGTTCCTGATCGAGATTCCCGGGGGAATAGAGGAGGAGTTTTATGAGAAACTCAACGCCCTTACCAAGGGCACCGCGATTACCAAACTGATAGAGAGGAAGGGCCTATGAGGAGGATTTTTGTAAAACCAAGGGAGTTAGTGGTTCCCGGGACGCTGTTGGCCCAGGGACCCTTTAAGAACGGAAGAGGAACCTTCAGAGAAGGGAACAGGATATACTCGACTGTGGTAGGACTTGTTGAGGTCAGGGGAGACCTTATACGGGTTATACCCCTTGAGGGACCATACATACCCGAGGTCGGTGACAACGTCCTCGGAAAGATCGTGGACGTCAGGTTCTCCAACTGGACCGTTGACATCGGAGCGCCGTACCAGGCCAACCTTCGCGTTCAAGATGCAGTTGAGGAGCGCATAGACCTGCTCAAAACCGATCTGAGGAAGATCTACGACATCGGTGACATAATCTACGCGAAGATCAAGGCCTACAACGAGGTCAACCAGATCGACCTGACGACCAAGGGCATGCCCTTCAAGGGCGGCCCGCTGAGGGGAGGTCAGCTCGTCACGATAACCCCGTCCAAGGTTCCGAGGGTCATCGGAAAGGGAGGCTCGATGATCAACATGATCAAGAAGCTGACCGGAACGAGGATCATAGTGGGCCAGAACGGCTGGGTCTGGGTGAGCGGCAAGAACGACGAGCTCGAAAAGCTGGCCGTGGAGGCTATCCTCAAGGTTGACCGCGAGAGCCACACCCAGGGACTCACCGACAGGGTTAAGGAGTTCCTCCTCTCCCGGCTCAGGGACCTCAAGGAGAGGGGAGTGATCGAGGAGATACCCCAGCTTGATGAGAACGACGAGGGTGAAGGAAAATGATGGGTAGGCCAGAGGGTTTGAAGCTCATCGATGAGAACGGCAGGAGAATAGACGGAAGGAAGAAGTACGAGCTGAGGAAAATCCACATGGAGGTCGGTGTTCTGAAGAACGCCGACGGCTCCGCCTACATCGAATGGGGTAAGAACAAGATACTCGCGGCAGTTTACGGGCCAAGGGAAATCCACCCGAAACACCTTCAAAGGCCAGATACCGCCGTTCTGCGCGTCCGCTACAACATGGCTCCCTTCAGCGTTGAGGAGAGGAAGAAGCCGGGCCCGGACAGGAGGAGCGTTGAAATAAGCAAGGTTATCAGGGGAGCGCTTGAGCCCGCCTTAATCCTCGAGATGTTCCCGAGAACTGTCGTCGATGTTTTTATCGAGGTTCTGCAGGCCGATGCGGGAACTAGGGTTGCCGGAATAACGGCCGCGTCCCTCGCCCTGGCGGATGCGGGCGTCCCCATGAGGGACCTCGTTGCCGCTTGCGCCGCCGGAAAGATCGACGGCGAGATAGTCCTCGACCTCAACAAGGACGAGGACAACTACGGCGAGGCCGACGTTCCGGTCGCCATAATGCCCCTCAAGAACGACATAACGCTCCTTCAGATGGACGGCTACCTTACCAAAGAGGAGTTCATCGAGGCCGTTAAGCTCGCGATAAAGGGCGCGAAGGCGGTCTACCAGAAGCAGAGGGAGGCTCTGAAGGAGAAGTACCTCAAGATCGCCCAGGAGGTGGCGGGAGATGAGTGACGTTGAGGTCATGGCCGGCATAATGAGGGACAGGATACTCAACCTCCTCAAGGAGGGGAAGAGAATCGACGGCCGCTCCTTCGAGGAGTACAGGGACATCGAGATAAAGACGGGCTTCATCGAGAAGGCCGAGGGCTCGGCGTGGGTCAGACTCGGTGGTACGAGAGTTCTCGTTGGAATAAAGGTCGACGTTGGGGAACCCTTCCCGGATCTCCCGGACAGGGGTGTCATGACGACCAACGTGGAGCTGGTTCCCCTTGCCTCGCCAACGTTTGAACCTGGCCCGCCGGATGAAAGGGCGATAGAGCTCGCCCGCGTCATTGACAGGGGTATCAGGGAGAGCCAGGCCGTTGAGCTTGAGAAGCTCGTTATCGTGCCCGGTAAGCTCGTCAGGGTTGTGTTCATAGACGTTCACGTTTTGGACCACGATGGAAACCTCTTCGACGCCACAGGTCTGGCCGCGATGGCGGCCCTGCTGACGACCCGGGTTCCCAAGGTCGAGTACAACGAGGAAACTGGCGAGATAGTCAAGCTCGACGAGTACGAGCCCCTGCCGGTGAGGCGCATTCCCCTCCCCGTAACATTCGCCAAGATCGGTTCGAGTATTATCGTCGATCCGAACCTCGACGAGGAAACCGTGATGGACAGCAGGATAACGATAACGACCGACGAAACCGGCCACATCTCGGCGGTTCAGAAGGGCGAAGGCGGGAGCTTCAAGCTCGAGGAGGTTATGTACGCCATTGACACGGCCCTCAAGAAGGCCGATGAACTGAGGAAGATCCTGCTCGAGGCCGTTGGTTCGGCTTCCTGATTCCCAACTTTTTCCTTTGGGAAAGAGATATAAACATTGAGGTGCATAAAAGTTCAGCCTTCGTTACGATCAAACCCCGGGGTGAAAAATATGGGCCTGTTCGATAGCATTCTCAAAAAGGAGGAGAAAAAACCCAAGAAGAAGCCCGAGGCCGTCAAAGAGGCCGTGGCGAAGAAGGAGGAGAAGCCCCTGCCGAGGGACGTTGAGGTCATCCCCCTTGAGGAGGACGTTCTCGCCAGGGAGATAGTAAAACCCCACTTCAAATACGTGAAGAAGATCGTGGTCACGAGCTACTCCGATCTCGAGAGGATCTCCGAGGAACTCCAGGAGGGCAACCTCGTTCTCGTCGATCTGAGCCCCCTCGAGATAAAACCGGAGATCCTGGAGAAGGTCGTTGAGCAGATCAAGGGCATGACCGCTGCCCTGGGCGGACAGGTCGTCAAGGTCTGTAAGGCGGAGATAAGGCTTCTCCTCACCCCTGAGGACGTTAAGATTGCCAAATGATCCTCGTCCCGGATTTCTCCGATTTTTCTGCTACCTTATCTTTATAAACCGGTTTTGGTACTTTTTTCGGTGATGCTGATGGGAGAGAAGAAAGGAGAGAAGGTTGAGGTTAAGCCCGAACTCGGCGAGGTTCATGTCATAAGTCTCGGTGATTGTCCCATCTGCGGTGGAAAGAACACGCTCAAGGCCATTCAGCACATCCACGAGATTCCCTACTTCGGCAAGGTCATGGAGAGCACGATAATCTGCGAGAAGTGCGGCTATAGAAACGCGGACGTCATGATACTCGAGGACAGGCCGCCAAAGCTCTACACGGTTAAGGTCGAAAACGAGAAGGACCTCTTCACCCGCGTCGTCAGGAGCAAGAGCGGAACCATAGAGCTGGAGGAGATAGGCGTCAAGATTGAACCCGGACCGGCCGCTGAGGGCTTCGTCACCAACGTTGAGGGAGTACTTGAGCGTGTTCGCGAAACGCTCCTGATGGCGAGGGAGTTCAGGAAGCAGGAGGGCGACGAAGAGGCCGTGAAGAAGGCCGACGAGATACTCCAGTACATCGAGGACGTCAAGGAAGGGAAGAAACCGCTGACGGTGAAGATAGCCGACCCCCTCGGCAACAGTGCGCTCATAGGCGAGAAGGTCAAGAGCAGGCTCCTAACCGAGGAGGAAATCCAGAAGCTGAGCCTCGGGCCTTACCAGATAGTTAACCCGGAGGAGCTTGAGGGGGCAGAGAACGGAAAACCGAACAGCAACACGGAAGAAAGCGACAATGAAGGAAAAGCTCAGGGGTAGAAGTAGTCCCTCGTGAGCAAATCCTCGATTAGAGCCCTAACCCACGGCTTTCTCGTCTTCCTTGAGAGGTGGATTATGCCCTCGACGTGGATTCCGTAGCGCTCCTTCATCTCCTCCCTGCTCATCGGTTCCTTGAAGAGGAACGGCCTTTCGATTGTGAAAACGTAGCCGTAGTCCTTGATGTAGTTGGCCAGCCAGTTCTTCCCATTCTCACCGTGGACAAGGGTTAAACCGCTCGTCTCCTTCGCCATCTCCCAGAGGGTCTCGAGGTCGGCCTTTATCACCTCGCCGACCTCAAAGCCTCCAGCGATTGTCCCCCTCTGGGTTAGCGTCTGCTCCTCGTGAAGGTTGAGCCTCCTCAGCGTGTCCCTCAACTCGTAGGGGTTTCCCCGCGCTATGTAGAGGAACACCAGGTCACCCTCGTCGAAGGCCTTCCTCTTCCTGACCTCGACCGTTTTGAGGCCCCTGAATATCAGCTCGGCGTAAACCTGGTGGAGCGCTATGACGTGCTCCATGCTTTCACCTGGCGAACCCTCGAAGAATGGAATAAAAAGGTTTGGCCTATTTCCTAAGCCCCAGCGATGCCTTCACGAGGTCGCTCACGACCCCGCTCGCCGTCTCTTTGAGCCCGGCGCCGGCCCCCTTAACCAGAAGCTCTCCCAGAAGGTCGGTTTCTATTAACGCCACGTTCTCGTTGCTCGAAACGGCGAGAGGGCCTGAAACCTCTTCCGGGACGACCTTAACGTTATTTTCCTCGATTGTCGCGACGAGCCTACTCCTCTTTCCCTTTGCGAGGGCCCTCTTAACCTCGTCAACCGTAACCTCCGCGATGCCCTTGACGGTAATCTCGTCGAAGGTAATCGGCCCGAAGGCAACGCAGTGGAGAATTGTGGCTTTATAGCCGACGTCAATTCCGAGGACGTCGTTGCTCGGGTCGCGCTCCGCTATGCCAAGCTCCTGCGCCTGCTTCACTGCCCTCTCGAAGTCAATCCCCTGTTCCATCCTGGAGAGTATGAACGTCGTCGTCGCGTTCAGGACGGCCTTTATTCTCCTTACCGTGTCGCCGAGCAGGTTCTCGCGGAGGAGCCCGATGATTGGCGTCCCGGCCATAACAGTTGCCTCGAAAAGGTAGGGCAGACCTCTCCGCTCGGCTTCTCCGATTAGCTCCGCGTAGTGGAACGCCAGCGGGGGCTTGTTGCTCGTAACGACGGCCTTCCCGTCCCTCAGCGCCTCCAAATGCCAGAAGTGGGCGTTTCTATCGTTGGTCACGTCAATAATCACATCGGCCTCAATCTCTTTAACCGCCTCGGCCGGCGAGAAGTTGTAGACCTCGTAGTCGTTGGTCCATTTACTGAGCTTTCCAAAGTTCTCCTTGACGAGGAGGGCCTCGCTCAAATCGATGCCCTCGGGAAGCCACACGGTTCCGCTCGTGTCGGAGACGCTGACGACCCTGAAGGACAAACCGTATTTCTCCCGGAAAAAGCGCTCCTTTTCAATCAAAACGCGAGCAACGGCTCTGCCAACGTTGCCGAAGCCGAAGAGACTGACCCTTACCTCCATCCAACCACCGGAATAGAAAAGGAGGGGAAGCTTAAATCACTTGTTGAGGATTACCTTGATGATGTCCATGTCCCTGACTATGCCGACGAGCTCGCCTTCCCCTTTGATGACCGGCAGCTGCTCGATGTGGTACTGAACCATCTTCTGAGCGACGTCGTAGACGCTCATGTGGGGCGTTGCGACGATGAGGTTGGGGTTCATGATGTCTTTCACGGGCTTCTTCGGGAGCTGGAGCTCTGCTTTCTCGAAGAGGAGCGTTGGATTGCTTTCGAGGATCCAGTCTTCTTCGCTCGACGCGGAGAGGGACGTCTGCTTCATGACGCGGATGACCTCGCTGTCCTTGAGGATGTCGGTCTCGTCCACCATCCCCACCAGGTTGCCCTCGTCGTCTATGACCGGGATGGCCATGGCGTTGCACAGGAGAAGGGCCTTGAGCGCGGCCTTTAGCGGCGTTCCCTGCCACACGACGCTGACGTTCCTCTGGTAATAGGGCTCGATCGTTATGTCCTTGAGCTTCTCGTTTTTGGCCAGGTACCTCCTCACGATGTCCCCAACGGTGAGTATGCCGACGACCTTACCGTCATCGTCCACAACGACGACGCGGCGGTAGTCCATTTCCAGCATCTTCCTGACGGCCTTCTTCAGGTCGTCGTTGGGTTTGACGACGGGCACCTCCCTTCTTATGAGCATGGCGAGCTGGTCCTCATCCGGATGGAGAAGAACGCGTTTGATGCTTATTATTCCGGCCAGCTGGCCGGTTTTCTTGCTCACAACGGGAAAAGACCTGACCTTGTACTTTTTAAACAGTTCGAGCGCATAACCCCTCGTTGCGGGAAGCTCGATAACCACAGGGTCCTTGGTCATTATTGTCTTGACCCTCATCCTCACCACCGCTTAACCTAAGACGGTGTCCCCCTATTTAAGGTTTTAGAAAAGGAAACGGAAAAAACGTCAGCCGAGGAGCGCGAGGAAGACCCCGGCGACGACGGCCGTTCCAATGACGCCGGCAACGTTCGGACCCATGGCGTGCATGAGGATGAAGTTGCCTGGGTCTTCTTCGCTGGCCAGCCTCTGGACAACGCGCGCGCTCATCGGAACCGCTGAAACACCGGCCGCTCCAATCATCGGGTTTATTTTGCCTCCAGAGAGCTTCATCATGAGCTTTCCGAAGAGCACTCCACCGGCGGTGGCGCTGGCAAAGGCGACCACACCGAGGCCGAGGATCATGAGCGTCTGGGCTGTGAGGAAGCTCTCCGCTCTCATCGTCGAGCCGACGCCGAGGCCGAGGAATATCGTCACGATGTTCATGAGCTCCTCCTGAGCGGCCTTGGTGAGCCTTGGAACCACGCCGCTCTCGCGGAAGAGGTTGCCCATCATGAGCATTCCTATCAGCGGTGCCGCGCTGGGGACGAGCAGGCCTATGACTATCATCGTGACTATCGGGAAGAGGATTTTCTCGCGCTTTGAAACTGGCCTCAACTGCTCCATCCTTATGCGTCTCTCCTCCGGGCTGGTGAGGGCCTTTATGATGGGCGGCTGAATCAATGGAACCAAGCTCATGTAGCTGTAGGCTGCTACCGCTGTCGCGGCGAGTATCTGGGGCGCGAGCTTGGTGGTCAGATAAATCGTCGTCGGTCCGTCTGCACCGCCGATGATTCCTATTGAAGCGGCCTCGTGTATGTTGAAGCCCAGCGCGAGGGCCGTAAGCATCGCCACGAAGACGCCTATCTGGGCGGCAGCACCGAGGAGCGCTGTCTTGGGGTCAGCGATTAGCGGTCCGAAGTCGGTCATCGCCCCGAGGCCGAAGAATATGAGGAGCGGCACTATCTCCGTCTTGATGAGGTAGTGGTAGACTATGTCGAGCAGGCCCGGGTGGTGGCAGAGCGGCCCAACGGTTGAACAGTTGGCTATGCCGTTGAGCGGAAGGTTAACGAGCACCGCTGTTATTCCTATCGGGAGCAGAAGCAGCGGCTCCATCTCGTAGCGTATGGCCAGGTAAACCAGCGTCAGGCCCACTGCGATCATGATGAGGTTCCCTACCGTGAGGTGGAGCAGGCCCATCGTGCTCAGGAAGTCCACGAACGTCGCCATGGCAATCACCCGAGTTCTACGAGTGGGTCGCCGGTGTTCACGGTGTCCCCTTCCTTCACGTAGATTTTCTTCACAACGCCATCTTTCGGAGCCGGAATCTCGTTCTCCATCTTCATGGCCTCAAGCACAACCAAACCCTGGCCAGTCTTGACTTCCTGCCCCTCGCTCACGAGGACCCTGAGAATCTTACCCGGCATTGGGGCGGTAACTGTGTTGGGCGAGGCACTCGCGGGGGCAGGCGAAGGAGCCGGCGCCGGAGCGGAGACAGGAACCGACGCAGGAGCCGGAGCAGAAACCGGAGCGCTGGCAGTTTCGGGAACGCTCGGGAGCGCTATTCCCAGCCCTTCGGCCTTGACCTCGTAGCTCTTGCCCTCGAAGCTGACCCTGAACTTTCCACCCGAGAGCTCTTCAACCTCAACCTCGTACTCCCTTCCATCGATGATGACCTTAACCTTCATCTTCACCACTTCCTCATCTCGTAGTTGAAGTTCTCAACCTCATCCATACCGCTCTGTAAACCGTAGAGGCGCCAGGCGTCGGAAACCTTCCTCCTAAAGGGCAACGGGCGGGCAATTTCCGCCTTCTTCGCGAGATAGGCGAGAATTGAGGCGGTTATGATTGCCAGATCCCTCGGAGGGATTTCCTCCACAACCTCAATCTCCTCCTTCGTCTCCTCAATGGCCTTTTCCTCGGCCTTCTCGGCCTTCCTCGTCATCCCGCGCTCGAAGGCGCCTATGGCGTACATCACTATAGCCAAAATGGTGAGTATTGCGAAGACGACGGTGATTCCTATGACGGTAATCCATCCGCCTTCAACGAGCTGGCTCATGCTTCCACCTCACAGCGGTATGTTGCCGTGCTTCTTCGGCGGGAGTTTAACCCTCTTGCTCTCCAAAGCTTCAAGCGCCATAATCACCTTGCCCCTCGTCTCCGCCGGGTCGATGACGTCGTCGATGTAACCCCTCGCGGCCGCGACGTACGGGTTGGCGAACTTCTCGCGGTACTCGGCTATCTTCTGCTGTCTAACTTCCTCCGGGTTCTCGGCCGCTGCGATTTCTTTCCTGAATATGATGTTCGCCGCACCCTCCGGACCCATGACCGCTATCTCGGCAGTTGGCCAGGCAAAGACGAAGTCGGCTCCAAGGTGCTTGCTTCCCATCGCGAGGTAGGCTCCACCGTAGGCCTTTCTGAGGATGACGGTTACCATCGGAACGGTCGCCTCGGCGTAGGCGTAGAGGACCTTCGCGCCGTGCCTGATTATTCCCCGGCTTTCTTGGTCAACACCGGGTAAATAACCGGGAACGTCCACGAGTGTGACTATCGGAATGTTGAAGGCGTCGCAGGTTCTCACAAACCTCGCTATCTTGTCCGAGCTGTCTATGTCGAGAACTCCAGCGAAGTACTTGGGGTTGTTGGCGATGATTCCAACGGTCTGGCCGTTCATCCTTCCAAAGCCAACCACGGCGTTCGGGGCGAAGTAGGGGAGGATTTCAAGGAAGTCCGGGTTGCCGTTCTCATCTCTGTCCACTATCTCGTAGATGACATCCCTGACGTCGTAGGGCTTGTTCGGGTCGTCCGGGACGATTTCGTAAAGCCTCTCGCTCTTCCTGAAGGGCAAATCGTTCGTCTTGACGCGAGGTGGCTTCTCCATGTTGTTGGACGGCAGGTAGCTCACGAGACGCCTTATTAAAGCCAGAACCTCCTCGTCGCTCTTGCCTATGAGGTGAGCCTGACCGGCCCTCTGCGCGTGAACCATCGCTCCGCCGAGCTGAACCGGTGTAACCTCAACGCCGGTAACGGCTTTGACGACCTGAGGCCCGGTGATGAACATGAAGCTCGCGGGGTTGTCCACCATGAGGATGAAGTCTCCGATGGCGGGGCTGTAAACGGCTCCGCCGGCACAGGGACCCATTATCGCGGTAATCTGGGGAACCACACCGCTGAGAATCGTGTTCATCTTGAAAATCTCACCGTAGCCCTTGAGCGCATCTACACCCTCCTGAATCCTCGCTCCTCCTGAGTCGTTGAGGCCTATGACAGGAGCGCCGGCTTCGAGGGCCAGCTCCATGACGCGCTTTATCTTCATCGCGTGCATCTCGCCGAGCGAACCGCCCATGACGGTGAAGTCCTGAGCGTAGACGAAAACGAGCCTGCCATCGATGGTTCCGTAGCCGGTGATGACGCCGTCAGCAGGCAGTTCCTTCTTGTCGAGGCCGAATTCAGTGCCCCTGTGCTTGACGAACATGCCGATTTCCACGAAGCTTCCCGGATCGAGGAGCTTTTCAATCCTCTCGCGGGCGGTGAGCTTTCCTTTGGCGTGCTGCTTTTCAACCGCCTTCTCCCCGCCCATGGCGAGAATCTTTTCCCTCCTCTCGTAAAGCTCGTTGAGCTTCTCCTCCATGCTCATAAGAGTAACCCCCTCGGTTTCTTGGGGGTTGTAGTTTGTAAAGTTTAAAAGGGTTTTTGAGGAGCGGAATTTCATCCAAGAATGGATAATTTGTCCATAGGCGGGCAAAAAAGAATGAAGGCCTCAGAGGTGCTGGATCGGCGTTTCGGCACCGCAGGCCTCGCACTTGAGGAAGTAGAACCTGTCCCGCTTGATGATCTTGGTATCTGGGCTTCCACAGACCGGGCAGATGACGTACTCCTTGAGGTACTTCTTCAGCTTGTTGGCTATCAGGTACGGAGTGAACCGTCCCTGCAAAATCACGCGCCTGCCCTCGAGCGTTCCGGCCGTTGCCACCTCGCGCAGTATGAACTTCAGCAGGTGGTTCGGGTCTCTGTTCATGGCCTCGGCTATGTCGACGAAGTTCTCGATGATCGTCCTGTTACCGGCTATTGTGACGAGTGCAGCCGGCACCTCGAAACGCGACCTGTGGTGCTTCACGTTCTCGGGCAACTCCTCGTAAGCCTTATCGAGGAGCTTCTCGAAGTCGTAAAAGTCAATGCTCTCGCTCATCTTCTCACCCCCTCATAGGTTTCCCCTTCGCTTTATAACCTTTGGCGTTATCAGAGCACCCTGTAAAAGCCGGCCCTCGGCTCGTATATCCTGCCCTCGGCTTTCAGCTCCTCAATTATTTTCTCGACCTCGCGCTTACCCCCAACTCCTGCCTGTTTCGCCGCCTCTATCACCTTATCCGCCGGCGCTCCGTATTCTCCCTCCGGCTCGAGGTTCTTGATTATATCGACCAGCTTCTCTATCTTGTTAAGCTTTTTAGAGCTCTTGCCTATCTCCAGTATCGAGACGTCTATGTTGCCCTCCTCGTCCACAGCGATTGTCCTCATCATAGCCTCGATGAGCTCTATGGCAGCTCTCGCATCTTCGCGCGTTACCGTCTCGCTCAGGCGCATTCTCGCGTGGGCCTCGCTGAGACGGATGAGGGCCTCAAGCTGTCTCGCGGTTATCGGAATCGGTTGAACACCTTCCTCATTGCCCCTCTTGAGTCCCTTCCTCATCTTGACGTAGTAGCGCTTTATTTCCTCCATAGCTTCCCTGCTCAGAACGGGATGGACGTTCTTCCTCGCGTAGGCTATGTACTTCTTGAGGAGGTCGTAGGGAATCTTCGGCGTAACGACTTCCGCCTCGCCGCGCCTGACGCGCAGTATGTGCTCCGCTATGCTCGCGTCGATTTTCTCGTCCGGCTCGTCGAGCAGGAGGAATATGAGGTCGAAACGGCTCAGCAGGGTCGGTGGAAGGTCGAGCTGCTCTGGCAGGGACTTCATGCGGTTGAAGCGGCCGAACTTCGGGTTTGCAGCTGCTATGACCGTCGTTCGCGCGTTGAGCGTCGCCGTAATTCCTGCCTTCGAGATGCTTATCGTGTTGTGAAGAACTAAGCCATGGGAGACGAAGAGGTGGTACGGCTCAACGGTCACGTCGTAGACCCATTCCCAGCTGTCGTTGGGGATCACCTCGGTGCCCTTAACCCTCAGGAAGTTGACGTTGCCGTTCAGGAACCCCTCAATTTCCTCTATTACGCGCTCTATTCTCTCGGCCTCGTTCTCAACCTCGGTTCTGAGTATTGACAGGGCGGTCGGATCGTTCCTCTCTATTCTGTGCCTGAGCGTCAGTGAGCTGATGCCGTACTTGAAGGCTATTCTGGACTTGTTGAGGTAGTCGAGGGCTCTGAGTGGCTCCCTGTTAGCCAGCTCCCTAACGAGCTCAACGTGCTCCCTAAGCCGCCGTATCTCTTCCCTCAGGAGGGATTCCGAAACGAGAGGTTTTCTGGCGTAGTACCTGTTGGAGAGCTTGAAGCGAACGTTCTTACCGGCCTCCTCGAGTTTCTTCAGAAGCTCTCCCGGGAATGTTCTCTCGACAGGCGTCACCTCATAGCGGCCCGGGGCCTTCTTTATCTTCGACACTATTCCAAGGGAGTAGAGGTAGTCCTGCCTGTCCCAGGCGGCTTTTTTGTCCCTGGCCGGCTCGTCAGGCTGCTCGATCTCAACGGGGTACCTCGCAACCCCGAGCACGACGTCGTCAATTGCCACTTCCTCCGCCGGCTTCTCCCTTATTTCGCCGTTCTCCCACACCATTATCGGGTGCTCCGGGGTCACGGTAACTTCCCTGCCGTTCGAGAACCTCAGCCGTATGAATCTGTCAGGCGCTCTGTGCCTGCTCACGCGGTCCGCTTTGACCTTCACGATTTCCCTCCGCTCGAGGTCGTAGGCCAAAAGCTCGATATCATCAACGGGCAGTATCTCAGTGTCATTACCGATTATCACCTTATCGCGGTTGGCCTCGATAAGAGAATCCACCAGCTCGCCTATCTTCACCTTCCTGCCGTCAGCGAGGAGAAGCTCGAAGTCGTGGTGGTAGCTCTGCTGCTCCAGCGCTTCGTGAATCGCGCTCCTGTCACGGTCACTCATTTTGTCGAACTCGTCAATGCAGTTGTGAACTATGATTCCCTCTGCTAAGAAGTTGTGCTCACCCGGCACGTAGAGGTCGTAGACGTAGCCCTCGTAGGGAACGCGCTCGATGGAGACGATTTCGTCAAGGAGATAATCCCTTGTGGCAAGAACTTCGAGCTTAATCCTGATTTCTGGACTCAGGACATTGCCGAGCCTCTCAATGAGTTTTCTGAGCTGAATCCTGCTGGGCTGATACTTGCCCTTGGCGTATGAGTAGACGGTACTCCAGAGCCCTCTCTCCTGCAGTACTTTGGCAGGAACGCTCTCGATGATGGCCCTGGCAATTTTCCTAACGGGCTCTGCCGGCACTTTGTCGCTCCTCGCCGAGACGAGGTGCTTTTTGAGAGGTATCTCCTTAACCTTAACGCTGTAATCCTTAACCGCGTTGAGGAGGTTTATGACGTCCTCCCTTCCAGTTACCCTAACCCTGTTCACGCCTTTCCCTGGAATCACACGGGCGTACACGTCAAACCTCCTGAGGAGCAGTGCAAAGGCTTTGTCCCTTTCCACATCGTTTGAGAGTAAGAACTCTATGTGAACCACGCTTCCCCTCTCGCTCTTCTTAACCGAGACACAGCCGTCCGAATCGAGAGCGCCCGCGATAAACGCTCTCAGCGCCTCATCGTCCAGAGAGAATGCGTTTTTCAGGTTGTCTTCGGTGAGATACTCGTACAGGTACGCGAGCAGTGGCGAGCTAACATGGAACGTTATCGCGTCGCTCTCTATTTCATTGCCAGCAAGCTCGCTCCTCGTGGTTCTCTCGTACTCTCTCAACGGTCCATCGTAGAAGCTCTCAAATGCCCTCCTGATGGCCCTAATCTGGTCTTTGTGAACCTTCGACTGCACAATGCGAACGTGAACCTTAGAGCCGTTCCTCTTTATCCACCCATCGCCGTAGAGGAATCCGAGGAAGTACGCAAGCTCCGGTGTTATGTAGGCCACTTTAAGGCGCTCCCTGCGGTAGTTCGGCCCATAGGTTAGAGGCCTCTCGCGCCACTTCTCGTAGAGTCCCAGCTCACGCAGTATCTCCCTAAACTTCCCGACGCGGATAGAACCCTTTCCAGAGAGGAAGTCCTTTGAAATGCCATACTCCTTGTTGAACTCCGCGAGGCTCTTGAATCTCCTGAGGATTTCTCGCTTCAGTTCGTTCTTTTCTTCGGGCGTTAGCTTAACCTTCCAGTCCGGGGGCAAAATATCGAGCAGATGCACCCTTCTCCCCACTGATGGAAGCTTTAGTGGGGCAACCACCATATCGCCAACCTTAAACTTCTCCGCCTCCTTCCACTCAAGGGTCTGGCCGTCTATGAGGAGGTGGTCAGGAGTTAGCGTTACCTCGTTGCCTGAGCGGAACTTGAGCTTTAACAGCTCGCCCTTCCAGGGCTTCCTGCGGATTATCGTGGCCTTGGAAGTTTTCGTCCTCATGCTTCCGAGGTTGAGGGCTGTGACTTCCATCTCCTTCTCCTGAATGTCCACGATTTGGCCATCGGAGAGCGCCTTGTATGACTTCTCAAGCTCGAAGAGGTCTTCGATTCTCTGATATTTCCCATCGACAAGAACCCTTGAATCAGGATGCAGGCAGGCAAAGCCACCATCCGCTAAGACGAGAACACCAGCTTCCAGAACCCACGAGCCCGTGAACTCGTCGCGCACGGCTGCAGCGGTCAAACCGGCGGCGCTTGAACTCTTACCGCTCGTATAAATCGCCCTTGGAGCGAGATTTGCCACGTAGCGGAGGAGCTGGCTGTTGTGGACGAAGATGTCGTTGGCTATGAAGTTGTGGTGCTCCGGAATCTGGAGGTCGTAGACCCACTCGTGCTCGGGTTTGTACTCTTCAATTTCGACAACCCTGTCCCAGAAGATGTCAGACTCTTCGAGGAGCTTCCTAATTCCTTCATCTTCCGTTTCAGGAACTATCTTTGGCTCGTTGTCGCGCCTTGGAGTTGCTATAAAGTCTCCAACCCTCAGCTCTTCCGCCTTCCTCGTCCTGAACTGGCCGTTTTCGAAGGTGAAGAAGGGGTGGGTTGGGGTAACGCGAATCTCCCTTCCGCTCGAGGTCCTTATCCTGAACATCTTTTCTGGGGCAGTTCTCTTCCAGGCGATGTTAGCTTTAACTCTCCTGACCTTCAGCGTTTTCGCGTCGAGAGCATATAGCTCGAGGTCAATCGGCGCGTAGAAGCCATCGTCGACCCTTCCGAGCTTCCCTTCGGCTTTTGCCTTCTCGATGGCCTCGTCGACTATTTCGCCAATTTCCTTCAGGCTTCCATCGGCTAAGAGAACCTTCGTGTGGTAATCAACGCACTTAGCAACACCGGGGTCACCAACCAGCAGAACGTGGCTTTCTCCCCTCAGCTTCGTTCCATCTGGGAGAACCCTCTGCACACCGCCGAAGAGCGCTAAAGCGATTCCCTTCTTGACTATCCTGTGCCCCCAGATGGCCGGAGCTATCGAGTCCACTATTGCGTCAACGATATCCTTCCTCTTCGCCAGCTCGCGAATCTTCTGCTCGTCTTCCGGCGAAATCTCAAGCTCTTCAATCTCCTTGCTGAGCTGTTCGATGTGGTTGACCTCCAGAACCTTCTTGAAAATCGGCCTCTTGTCCCTCTGCTCGAGGATAACGCGCAGGATTCCGGTCACGAGAACACGGTCGCCCGGCAGGGCGGTATCGACGAGGTCGTCGAGAAGTATGGCATCGACGAAGCGGGGCATCTGACCGCCTTTAAGGCTCTCGGGTCTGTCCTGAAGGCGGAAGCTCTGGAAGTTGATGAACCTGCTTTTTTCCACGTCGAGCTCGACGTTTCTTGAACCACAGGCGTCGCACTTGGCTGGCTTGACGAGGTTCTCGTAGGGCCTCTGGAGGCGAATCATCTCGTTTCCGCAGTCCTTGCAGACGAAAACGGCCTTTTGAACAAACGGCTTGACCTCGCTGACGCGCGTGATTATTCCTTCAACCTGAATAAGCCTGTTTATGTGCTCGCTCCCGAGTTCCTTGACGAGCAACGTATGCGGAAGGTTGTAAAAGCGCGCGTGTATCTTGAGCTCTTCGGAGTACATGAGATCCTCGCGGAGAACTATCTGAATGGCGTCTTCTCCTGCCATCAGGACCTCCTCGGGGTTCTCCAGGAGCTCTTCCGCCAGTTCGGGGTCGAAGGAGTTGAGGTGCGCCCAGTCTACGGTCAGGGATCTCTTCGGAACGACCGTGAGCAGGTCCTTCAGTCTGTTCAGGTAGACCGGGTTCCCGTCGTCGTCCTTGTACTCGCGGAGAAACGTCGCAAAGCGGGAGATCATGTCCTCTCTATCCATCATCCCTCACCCAGCCATTCGTTTCTGATTTTAGACAGCTCCAGATAGATTCTCCTCTCCTCCGGGGAGAGCCTGCCGAGAACCTCAAGGCTGTTGGGTCTAAGCCTCACCGCCTCAAGTATCTTCTTAAAGCGCATTTCCTTCAGATAGCGGTACTTCTTCTTCAGGTTGGCGAGCTTGGTCATCTTCACGCTCAGGACTTCAATGCTCTCGCCCGGGTTCCGCCTCACGTAGTTCTCAAGGTAGTATATGTAAAACTCGGCCCTCTCATAGAGCCCCGCCGGGATCGGAACGAGGGGCTGGCTTTCCCTCTCCTCGGCTATCACCCTGTCTATCTCGCCGATGACCTTGTCGGTCTCGTCCACTACCTCCCCGATCCCCGCCTCCCAGAGCACCTTGGCCTTCCAGTCCTCTAGCAGGGCTATGTCGCCGGTTTTCCAGTCCTCAAAGGGCTTGATGATCTTGACCGGTATGAGGGCCCTTCCGCTGAACATCCCACCACCTTTCACCAACTACAACAATGGCCTAATAAACCTTGGCAGTGCGCCGGATGTATCCATCTGCTCATCACCGGGATAATCCTAATAAACCGGCCCGACGATTTCCCATAAGGTGGTATCATGCTGATTGGAATAATGAGCGACACCCACGATAACCTCCCGGCGATAAGGAAGGCCGTCGAGTTCTTCAACGAGAGGAACGTTGACCTCGTGATCCACGCCGGTGACTACGTCGCTCCGTTCGTCGCCAGGGAGCTGAAGGAGCTGAAGGCCCCGCTCAAGGGGGTTTTCGGCAACAACGACGGTGAGAGGAAGGGCCTTTACGAAGCCCTAGGCATATACGATGAGATAATCGAGATCGAGGCCGATGGGATGAAGATCGCGGTGACTCACGGGACCGACGAGAGGATCGTTCGGGCCCTGGCGCGCAGCAGGCTCTACGACGTGGTTGTCGTTGGCCACACCCATCACTACGAGATCAGGGAGGAGGGAAGGACAATACTCATAAACCCCGGTGAAGTCTGCGGCTACCTGACCGGCGTCAAGAGCGTCGCCTTACTCGACACGCGGAAGAGGGAAGTCCAGATAATCAACATAGAGACGGGTGAACTCCTCGGGGCAATGAGCCTCTGAGGTGGGGCGATGGACGAGGTACTACTCCCCCGGGAGCGCCGCGACGCCGTCGTTTTCATCGGCGTGGACGCTGCCGACAACGTTGAGTTCGTCAAGGTGTACGCGGTCAGCGAGGAGAAGGCGAGGGAAGCTCTCGAAAAGTTCTTCAACGCGAGGGGCCTCTTTCCGGCCGACTACCGGCTTGTGAGCAGCGGCCCGGAGGACGTCAGGGGTAAAGGGGCGATAACGACCCGAACCGAGACTTCTCTGAGCTCCGCTCTGGCCAGACTCGGCCTCAAACTCCTCTCCAACGGCGTCCTCCACCTTGAGGGCGCAGAGACGGTCTATCAGCTTACCCTCGTCAGCGAGGAACTCTACGAGCGCATCTTGGGGAAAACGGACGAGGGGGATGAGCTAAAGCTCGAGCTTGAGGACGTTTTCTCCCTCGGCCTCGATGTCATCGTTGAGAACCTCAGGGGTGTCGAGCTCTCCGGTTACCTGCCTCCCGATGCAAAACTCCTGAAGGAGCCTGAAGTTTCGGAGCTCATGGCGATCATGGAGAACCCGGAAAGGGACTTTCCCGTGGTGGTGGAAACCAAGAACCTGGCCAGGTATTCCTTCTTTGAGTTCCCGATCACGCTCAAGCTCCCGCCCCTTACCGTTGAGGAGTTCGCGGCGGAGCTTTCGGAGAGGCTCGGCTTTTCCGTTGATCCGGCGCTCTTTGACGAATACCCTCCGGAGAAGCTTAACCTGCGCAACGTTGAGGCCCTCGTGAAACTCGTTGATGCCCTCGTTGAGAAGAAAGGCCTTGGCAGGGAGGAAGCCCTGAGCGTTGCCGTGAGGCTCAACTCCGCAGGGCTTTGAAGTAGGCCTTAACGGCTTCCCTGAAGGTTGGGTTGAACTTTCCAAGGACGGCATTGACCCTCTCGCGCTTCTTTCGCTCGCCGGCGAGGTAGCTGAGGAGGAGGCATTCGTCAACCGAGAGGTTAGAAACCTCTGGAGGCTCTTCTCCCGCCAGAATCCGCTCCAGGAGGGGCCTCAGCTTCTCACTCCGCCTCTCGAACTCAAGCCAGTCCACGTTGAGCCTGCCCCTTACGGAAATCTCGGCGGTTTTCTCAAGGTACGGCCGAATTTTCTCTCCGAGGGGCGAAGATAGAACCCTCGCGATGAACTCCTCCACATACTCCATATCCCCACCGAGCCTCTTTCTATCAACGGGATCAAGGCTCTCGAAGAGCGCCCTGGCAGTAAAGTAGCACTTAACCGCGAAGGGGAGCTCGGGGAGGGTTAGATGCACCCCGTCAATCTCGACCTTCTCACCGGGTTTTCTCTTCAGCGTCTCAAGGAGGGTCCCGAGGGGATAGCTGAGGCTCTTCACGCAGAACTCAAGCTCGTCCATGCTCTCACCGTGCCACCTTATTCGGCCCGCCTAAAAGCCTTTCGTCAGGTTTTTAGGCTTCGCGAAAAATCCCATTACGGTGGGAGAATGGAGTGGGTCGAGATAGACGGCTCGTACGGCGAGGGAGGAGGCCAGATACTCAGAACGGCCGTTGCTCTCTCGGTAATCACAGGAAAACCTGTCAGGATTCACAGGATAAGGGCCAACAGGCCAAACCCCGGGCTAAGGGTTCAGCACCTGCACGGTATTCTTGCTTTGAAGGAGCTGAGCAACGCGATGGTTAAAGGAGCAAAAGTCGGATCTACGGTCCTCGAGTTCGTCCCCGGAAGGGCCGAGCCGAAGCACATCAAAGTCCCGATAAAAACAGCGGGGAGCATAACGCTCGTCCTCCAAGCTTTACTCCCGGCGATGGCTTTCACTGGCGGGAGCTTCGAGGTAACCGGCGGAACTGACGTGCCCTGGAGCCCGCCGGTGGACTACCTGAGGCACGTTACGCTCTTCGCGCTCGAAAAGATGGGTCTGAGGGCGGAGATTGAGCTCAAGAGGAGGGGCCACTATCCAAAGGGCGGGGGGCTCGTCCTCGGAAGGGTCGAGCGTTGGGAGGAGAGAAAGCCTCTCGTTGCCCTTGAGTGGCGTAAGATAGAGCGCTTCGCTGGGATAAGCCACGCAACGAATTTGCCGGCCCACGTCGCGGAGAGGCAGGCCAAGGCTGCGGAAGAAAGGCTTAGGAACCTCTACAGCGTCCCGGTCGAGATTGAGAGGGAAGTCTCGCGCTCCCTCGGGCCGGGAAGCGGAATAGTGGTTTGGGCCGAGACTGACTCGCTTAGGTTAGCTGGAGACGCCCTCGGAAAGCGCGGAAAGCCGGCAGAGGTGGTCGGCGGGGAAGCCGCTGAAGAGCTGATTGAACAACTGACGCCAAGGAAGGCCGTTGACAGGTTCCTCGGCGACCAGCTGATACCGTTCTTAGCCTTCGCGGGCGGAGAGATAGGCGTTGCAGAAATCACGAACCACCTCGTCACAAACGTCTGGGTCGTGGAGCAGTTCCTCGGCAAAACCTTCGAGGTCGAGGGAGAAATCGGAGAGCCCGGGGTTGTGAGGGTGGTGAGGAAAGTTGAGATTTAACCCTCCTTTGCCTTCTTCATTCCGATTTCAACGCCCTTGGCGATGGCTTCTTGGAGTGAGAGCTCTTTGTATACTCCTCCATAGCTTCTCCATGCCCAAATGCCAAACAATACGAGGCCAGTGGACATAATGGAAAACGCAAGGAGCATGAAGTTCGTGAACCCTTCTGAAGCCGTATCGCTTGATAACAGGAACATGGGGGTGGTTAGAGTGAAAGCCCCAATTCCGATGCCAATTAACTCGAGACCGTAGTTCATGCCCGTTTTTGCACATTCCTTGGATTTGCATTCTCTTGGATATGGGTGTGCATTTAGGGAAGCGATGATTAGTATGGCCACAAAATACAAGGCCACTCCAATGAATCCTAAAATGCCCGTAGGATTCATTTCCCTCCTCCCTCCGGGTATTTATAGATTTCCCTCCTCCCGGAGGGTATAATATAGGGCGAAGGTGTTAAATACGGGCATCACGAATACACTTCGGTGAGAAGATGGAGATAGTCATACCCGATGACGTTCTCGTATCTCTCAAGCTCCCCAAGGGAGAAGTTGAGCGGGAGCTGAAGCTTGAGTTAGCCCTTATTCTCTACTCTCGAGGTGCATTATCCTTAGGAAAAGCCGCCAAGCTCGCCGGACTTACGAAGAGAGAATTTCTGGAGGAGCTTGCGAGGCGGAGAATCCCGAGGCACTACACCGAGAGAGAGCTTGAGGAGGACTTGAACTTTGCCCGTGGTTAGCAACTCCACTCCCCCCATTCACCTCGCCAAAATCGGCAGGCTCGATCTTTTGAGGAAATTCTTTGGTGAAGTCATCATTCCAAAGGCTGTTTACAGGGAGTGCGTCCTTGAGGGGAGAGGTTCAGAGGACGCGAAGCTCATTGAAAAGGCCAACTGGATAAAGGTTGTGGGAATAAAGGACGAGACCCTCAAGAAGTCGCTTATGCTTGAGCTTGACGAGGGGGAGAGCGAGGCTATTGTCCTCGCGCTTGAAACCAATGCCGAGCTTCTGCTCATTGATGACTACGACGGCAGGGAAGTCGCAAGGGCACTGGGGCTGAAGGTTACTGGAACGATTGGCGTTCTGCTGAGGGCGAAGTTCCAGGGGATAATCCCGAGTGTCAAAGAAGAGCTTGAGAAGCTGAAGGCAACCGGCTTCTGGCTGAGCGAAGGGCTTTACAGAAGGATTTTGGAGGAGGCAGGTGAAACGGGTGGTGATTCCGGAAGAGCTTGAAGGGAATTGCGGAAAGAGCGCTACTGGGTCTTGAGGAGGCCGACTCCGTGAGTCCTCCCAAATCCACCACCTGGAATCAATGGAGAATAAAGCCCAAGCTCTTAGCTAGTTCCTCAGAATGGTTGAGGCAAGATTCGGGGACCCGGTGGAAGAGGTAATCCTCTTTGGCTCCTACGCGAGGGGAGACCACGACGAGGAGAGCGATATAGACGTTCTCATCGTTGGGGACGTTGATTTTGACGGGCTGATGGAGGTTGTAACCGATATCCTCCTCGAATACGGGGAGCTGATAAGCCCGATAGTTCTGAAGCCTGAAGAGTTTAGAAAAAGGAGGGACAGCTTCATAAGAACCGTCCTGAGCGAGGGAAAGGTGCTCTACTCCTCTGGTTCTCTCGTGTGAACCCGTGGTTATCATGGGGCTTTATTCTGAACTAACCCTTCCCAACTTCCGACAGGAACTTCTCGGCACCTTCGAGGTCTTTCTCGCGGAGGTGGGCGATGAGCTTGGCGTAGAGGCCAGCAAGTGAAAGGTCTTCCGTTTCCGCTATCTTCTTCCATAGGTCGTCCTCAACCTTTTCCAGCTCTTCCAAGCTGGGGTTCAAAAGTTTGAGTCCCTGAACGATTCCGAGAAGCCTTGTCGCATTAGCTCTCAGGGTCACTGAAAATTCCCATTCACTGTCCTTCAACCTCAAGGATTCCGTTCTATTCTCCACTTCCGCTGGCGGTTTTGACAGAGGCTCTTTTAGTATATCCTTTGGGACAACCTCTTCAACGAGTTTTAGGAACTCGATGAGCTCGGGTATCTTGTATATATCTTCAGGCGACTCGAAAACGCGTCGGAACTGTCTTTTCCCGAATTCGTCGAAATATGGTGTCTTCATCTCGGCTATTTTTTCGGCTGCTGCGAGCGCTTTGTCGACGGCTTCTTCCATCCTTCTCTTTGCCTCAACGGTTAAGGAGCCTCTGTGTACCCTTACGAACTCTTTTGCCAGCTTCCTGCGGAGCTCTGGATTCCTCTTCAGTTCGTCGAAGCTTACCAAGATCCCGCCAATGTCACTTTCATCAAGTTCAGTGGTTGCGCGTTTCCTATGCTTTGCAAACACGATTTTTTCGACAAACTTCTCCAGTACTTTTGCATTTCTCTCTGCAAGATCGTAGCTGGTAATGGTATCGGGCCCTGACAGCGCGGGTATGTGTGTGAGCAGTTGGAGGAGAATGTTCCACTTCATTGCATCTTGAAGATCCTTGGCCATTATTGGCTTGCTTTTGAGGTCTTCCCGCTCTTTCCCATTTTCTATGTAAGGTGTGTGCGTGTTATCAGTGGCGTTGTATAATTTTAGCCCATCTTTATCAGGGTCTTTCAGCCGTTCATAGAGGTGCTTTCTATATATACCTTCGTTCAGAAGAGTTGCACTTTCTGGAACCTCTTCGAAGATGTGATAATCCCTTTCTATGACTTCTTTCCTCAACATGCCCTTTTTAACCACTACGCGCCGCTTTCCTAGCTTATCTACGGAGTATATCCCTGCCATGCAGTTCCCCTCAAAGACTTAAGGCAAAAGGCTATAAATCGCTTTTCACTCCTCCATCTCCACCCCGTAGACTTTCTCCGGGTTCTCGACGTGGATTTTGTAGACGTCCTCCTCCGTGAACAGGCCGTTCTGGAGGAATGCCTTCGTTCTCCTGGGAACTGTCTTCGGGCCGAGAACAGCTCCCGGCCGTCTTTTGTCGTCTATGTAGTCGGTCTCCATCATGAAGCGGTTGCCCTGCTTTATTGCCTCCTCTATGTTCTTCCTGCTCGCTATTATGCTCGGAAAGACGCCGACCTCCTCGGCAACTTTCACCAGCGGCGGCGAGAAGTGCTTGACTACTTTGTAGGGCTTTATGCCGACTTCCTTCACGTACTCGCCGAGCTCCCTGAACTTGGCCTCGTCAAAGCTCTCGGTGTGGAGCTGAACGGCGCAGTCGGCATCTTTGGCGAGGCTCATCCCGTACTTCATCAGCTCTATGCTGGCGTTCCAGACTTCCTCGCTCACCTCGTAGTGTGGCCTGCCTATCTCGCCTATCGCAACGGCTTTGCCCTCAAGACACAGCTTTTGCGCGTATTCTAACGCCTTCATGACCTCGTTTCTCGCGTATTCAATGCCCTTCTGCTCCGCCAGATAGACGAACTCCGCCGGGTGGACGCCGACCACTGCAAAGGCTTTAACCGGCGTCTCGCGGTTTATCCTCTCGACCAGCTCGATGTGGAAGTCCATGGCCTTCATGAAGTCCTCAGCCTTCAGGCCCGGGAAGCCGTAGTCGTGAGCTGTCTTGTAGACCACCATCAGGTGCGTTCCGCCCGCTCTGTGGAACTGCTTCACCGCCTCGAGGAAGAGGCCCTTGAAGGGGTCAACGTGGAAATGATTATCGAGGATTATCATGCTCCCACCTCACGACTGGTAGATTTCGAGAACGTCGCCTTTTTTAGCGTTTGTCTTCCCCTCGAGGATGAGCGCGACCCTGTCGCCGTCAACCGCGAAGTCAACCCTCTTTCGCTCCCTCTGGATTTCCCGGATTAGGGCGATGTTCCTTCCCTTGACCTTGTAGCCGGGGTAGATTATCCCCTCAACTGTTCCAATCAGCGTCTCCCTGCCGAGGACGTTAAGGACCCGTTCCACCCTGAACTTCGCGACAGGTTTCCTGGACGCTATGAACTCTCCGGTTTCTCCCTTCCGTCTTTTCAGAAAGTCGAAGGGCCCCATGCTCCCACCGGGAAGAGTGGGAAAGAAAGGAGAAAAGCTTATCCCCTGACGAAGTGCACCGAGCAGGAGATGCAGGGGTCGAAGGCCCGGACGGTTTCCTCAAGCCTTCTGAGGAGCTCATCCTCCGGCGCGTTCCCGTAGAGGTTTCTCGCTTCCCACAGGAGGGCGCCCTCCATCATGGCGTGGTTGAAGGCTGTGGGCGTTATTATGTTTGAGTACTCGATTTTTCCGTCGGCTATTCTGTAGTGGTGCACGAGGACTCCCCTCGGGGCTTCCACATAGCCTATTCCCTCGCCGTCCCCGGCCTCGACCGGAACGTTCTCGGGCTCAAAGCCTTTGTCGAGAAGGGTTTTCGCTATCTCCCCCGCCCTCTCGAGGGCGTAAACCAGCTCTATCACCTGGGCGAGGTTGTTGTAGCTCACCCATCCGGCTTCAAGCCTCTCCCGGTTCTCCTCGAAGAGCCTCTTAGCCGTGGGGGTCAGCGATTCAGCCTTGAGCAGGAGCCTCGCCAGCGAGCCGACGAGGAAGGGCTTTCCGCTGTAGAGGCTCTGCTTCGCGAAGCTGTAGACGAGGGGGCGCTCTTCGATGCGCTCGAAGTACTGGAAGTTCCGCTCGACGTTCGAGATGAGCGAGTCGCCGGTGAGGTAGCCGTCGGTGGCGACGAACAGCTCGGCCCTTCCGCCGTACTCCCCGATTCCCGAGAAAAGCCTCACCGCGCGCTTCGCCACCGTTAGGAGGGCCTTCGCCTCCCACTCTATCGCCTCAAGCTCTTCCCGCCCCGGCCACCTTCCGAAGCCACCGGGTTTAACGTTTATGCCGTGGATTTCCCTCCCGCCGATGAGGTCCCTAATCCTGTTCCCGAAGGCCTTGAGAGCTATGCCCTCCTTGACGAGCTCGCCGTGCTTCGTCGCGAGCCTTATCGCGTCGGGATAGCCGAAGAGGTCTGGCGCGACGAGGAGATACAGATGCAGGGAGTGGCTCTCGATAAGTTCCCCTATGAGGCCGAGCTCCCTTAGGAGCCTCGTCTCTTCCGGAACCTCGACGCCGAGGGCCCGCTCTATGGCCAGAACGGAAGCAACGCTGTGGGAGAGGTAGCAGATGGCGCATATCCTCGCCTCGAGGTCGGGAACATCCCAGAAGTCCCTTCCGAGGGTGAGAAGCTCAAAGAACCTCGGCCCCTCGACGATTTTGACCCTGACGTCCTTGACCTCGTTCCCCTCGATGACTATCTCGGCCTTCCCGTTCCCCTCGACGCGGGTGAATTCCCTCGTCTCGATTATCACGGCTCCCACCTCGCGAAGGTCTTGAACTTCCTCATGATGTACTCCTCGTCGTAGCCGAGGCCCTTGAGAACCTCGAACTCTCCAGCCGGGTTCACCTCACCTGGCAGGGGCCCGCGGCAGCCGATACAGCCGAGTCCGGAGCGCGGGCAGACAGCGTTACAGCCACCGAGCGTTATCGGGCCGAGGCATGGGAGACCCTTCTTGACCAGAACGCACTCGTACTCGTTCAGCTTGCACTCGAGGCAGACTGGATAATCAGGTCTTACAGGCTCGATGCCCTTCGCTATATCAATAAGAGCCTGGAAGAGCTCGTTCTTGTCGTAGGGACAGCCGGGTATGGCGAGGTCGACGGTAACGTACTCGACGACGGGCTTGGGGTCGAGCGCCCTCATCGGATTCCCCTCGTCGCCGTAAACGGCCTTCAACTTCTCCTTAAGCGGAAGCTCGACGCTCGCCTGAAGGCAACCGTGGGTGGCGCAGGTTCCGAGGGCTATGAGGTAGTCGGAGCGGTTCCTCGCTTCCCTGAGGACTTCAAGGTCGCGGTGGCTTGAGACTGTTCCCGTGACGAGGCCGACATCGAAGTGCCTCCCTTCAAGCCTGGTCGCCATGTGGAACTCCTCTATCTCGTAGAACTCAAGAACGTCGAAGAGCCTCTCGTAGAGGAACAGGAAGTTGAGGGCGCAACCACCGCAGTCGGTAAGCTCAAACACGCCGAGCTTCATCATATCAACCCCCTCGTCGAGAGGGCGTCCCAGTAGGTGAAAACCGGCCCATCTTTGCAGATGTACTTCATCGAGACGCTCGTTCCGACGACGCAGTGGCCGCACTTGCCGACTCCACAGCGCATGCGCCTCTCGAGTGTCATGTAGATTCTCCCCGGTGAGAGCTTCCTGTTGAGGAGCTCCCTTATGACGAAGCGGTACATGATTGGCGGGCCACAGATTAGGGCGTAGGAGTTCTCGACGTCGAAGTTCTCGCCCCTGAAGAGGTCGGTAACCACTCCCCTGCAGACCCTGTCGGAGAAGCCCTGCTCAAGGTAGATGCACGAGGGGCTCTCGATTTCGTAGGCGAGCTTGACGGTGCAGTTCATCGCACTCCCGTGCTTGAGGAGGTGGAGAACCTCGTCGCGGAAGAGTACCTCCTCGTAGGCTTTCGTGCCGTAGAAGAGCCAGACGTGCTCGTACTTGCCGGTGTCGAGGGCGTACCAGAGAACCGAGCGCAGGGGCGCCATTCCAAGGCCGCCGGCCACGAGGATTAGGTTCGAGCCCTCCATGTCCTCCATCGGGAAGCCGTTGCCGTACGGCCCGCGGATTCCGACGACCGAGCCTTCCTTCATTCCGTGTATGAACTTCGTCATCCTGCCGGCCTTTCTTATGCAGAGCTGGATTGGACTCCTCGTCGGGGACGAGCAGAGGCTTATCGGGAACTCGCCGAAGCCGGGAACGTCCACTATGACGAACTGTCCCGGCCGGAAGGTAAACTCCTCGTTGAGCTTCTCGTCGAGGAAGCGGAGTGTAAAGAGCTTCTCCCTCGGGGTCAGGTCCTTAACCTCAAGGATTCTCGCCGGATGGCTCTCGTAGGGATTCATTCCAGCGACCCCCTTATCTCGTCGAGAACCTTAACGTGCTCTATACCAGCTGGACAGAACTCGTCGCACCGGCCACAGCCGACGCAGTTGAAGCCCGCTGAGGGGTCGAAGTAGCTCTTGCAGTAGTAGCGGTGCCTGAAGCGGTCCAAGCGTGTGGGCCTGAAGTTATGACCGCCCGCGACGAGGCCGTGGCTTTCCATGAAGCAGGAATCGTAGCGCCTCTCGCGAACGGCCCTGTAGGCATCGACCCAGCGGTCGCAGACCTCGTAGCAACGGCACGTCGGACAGACGAGGTTGCAGTTCCCGCAGGCGAGGCACTTCTCGGCGTACTCCTTCCAGACCGGGCTGTTGTAGGCCAAATCGAGCGTGTCTGCGAGGCCCTCCGAGCGGAGCTCCCTCTTGAAGGCTTCAGCGCGCCTCTCCTCGAAGGCCTTGAAGTTGGCTATGTCCTCATCGCTCACCTCGTCGAATAGCCTCGCGTTCTCCCAGACCACCTCGTGTCCCCTCACGCTCCCTATCCTGACGAGCCATCCATCGGGAAGCTCGTGTAGGAATAGGTCAAAGCCGTCCATCGCGAAGTGCGTTCCAAGGCTTTTGCAGAAGCACAGCTCGTCGGGGAGACAGCTTATGCCGACGATGAAAGCGCTCTTCCTTCTCCTCGCGTAGTAGGGGTCAACCGGCTCGGAGAGGTAGACTCTGTCAAGGATTTTGAGGGCGTGAACGTCGCATGAGTGGACGCCGAAGAGCACGAAGGGCTTTCCGTCCCCTTCCTTCCTCCACCAGCCGTCCTCGAGGCTGAAGAGTCTCTCCCTCGGCCTGACGAAGAACTTCTTGGGAGGGAGCATCGTTCTGGTGTATTTCAGGTCCATCTGACCGGCTTCCTCGACCCTTCGGAAGTGGTGGGTCTTCCCCTCTTTAACCGGCCCGTAGATTTGGCCTATCCCCTTCAGTGAATTGAAGAAGTCCTCAAAGTTCCCGGAGGGTAGCTTTACATATCTCAACTCGACCACGCCCCTATCGGGCTATAATTTTAAGTTTGTAAAGATTCCCTTAAGGATTTTTCAAACCGGAGGTTGGGAACCTTTTGTTACAAACTTGTGCTTCAATGCACATTTATAAGCACGGCAAACCAACTATCGCCCATAAGTGGTGGTGCTCATGGAGGCGGAAGTCGATTACCTGACCTCGTATCCCCCCGAGCCGAGCTCGCTAATCCCCCTTCTCCAGCGGACTCAGGAGCGCTTCGGCTACCTTCCAAGGGAAGTCCTTGAGAGAATCGCCGAGTACCTCGGAATTCCCCTGAGCAGGGTCTACGGCGTCGCGACGTTCTACGCGCAGTTCCGGTTCGAGCCACTGGGAAAGTACGTTGTGAGAATCTGCCACGGAACGGCCTGCCACGTGAACGGAGCGGTAACCATTGTCCAGGCGATAACGGAGGAGCTCGGCATAGAAGAGGGCCAGACGACGGAGGACGGATTGATAACCCTCGAAAGGGTGGCCTGCCTCGGCTGTTGCAGTTTGGCACCGGTGGTCATGATAAACGACAAGGTGTTTGGAAAGCTCACGCCGGACAAGGTTAGGAAGCTCATAAGGAAACTCAGGGAGGGGAAGCTCGATGTCTGAGATAAAGGCCATAGCGGTCGGCATGAACTCCTGCGGGATTGCTGCCGGCGCGAGGGAAACCTACGAGGCAATAAAGGCCGAGCTTGAGAGGAGAAACCTCGACGTGAAGCTCAAGATAGTTGGTTGCGTCGGCATGTGCTACCGCGAACCCCTCGTTGACATAATCACCGAGGACGAGATTATCACCTACGGCCACGTCGACCCGAAGAAGGTTCCGAGGATTATAGAGGAGCACGTGGTAAACGGGAAGCCCGTCGAGGAGTGGATAGTCAAGCGCGACTGGTGGGAGAACGGCGAGAGGAAGACGTGGGACGTTGACGGCTACTTCGCCAAGCAGGTGAAGATAGTGCTCGAAAATTCCGGCTACATAGACCCCGAGAACATAGACGAGTACATCACCGTCGGTGGTTACGAGGCTCTAAAGAAGGCCCTTAGTATGGAGCCCGAGGAAATCATAGATATCATTATGAAATCCGGGCTTCGCGGAAGGGGTGGAGCAGGCTTCCCGACCGGCCTGAAGTGGAAGTTCACGAGGGAGGCGAAGGGCGACGAGAAGTACATCATCTGCAACGCAGACGAGGGCGACCCCGGAGCCTTCATGGACAGGAACGTCCTTGAGGGCGACCCGCACAGGGTAATAGAGGGAATGATAATAGGGGCTTACGCGATTGGGGCGACGAAGGGCTTCATCTACGTTCGCGCCGAGTACCCGCTCGCCATAAGGAGGCTGAGGATAGCGCTGAAGCAAGCTAAGGAGAGGGGCTTCCTCGGTGAGAACATACTTGGCTCCGGCTTCTCCTTTGACATCGAGATAAAGGAAGGCGCCGGAGCGTTCGTCTGCGGTGAGGAAACCGCTTTGATAGCTTCAATAGAGGGCAAGCGCGGAATGCCGAGGCCGAGACCTCCTTACCCTGCCCAGAAGGGCCTCTTCGGGAAGCCGACCAACATAAACAACGTTGAAACGTGGGCGAACGTGCCGTGGATAATAAGGCACGGCTGGAAGGCCTTTGCCTCGCTAGGAACCGAGAAGAGCAAAGGAACGAAAGTCTTCGCGCTGTCGGGCAAGATAAAGCACGGCGGAAACGTCGAAGTTCCAATGGGAACGACGCTGAGGGAGATACTCTACGACATAGGCGGTGGAACGAAGACCGGGAAGAGGATTAAAGCAGTTCAGCTCGGCGGACCCTCGGGAGGCTGCATCCCGGAGTACCTCTTCGACACGCCCGTTGACTACGAGAGCGTGAACGCGACCGGCGCGATAATGGGGAGCGGTGGAATGGTCGTCATGGACGAGGACACCTGTATGGTCGATGTCGCCAAGTTCTTCCTCGACTTCACTGTCAAGGAGTCCTGCGGTAAGTGCACCTTCTGCAGGGTCGGAACGAAGAGGATGCTCGAAATCCTCGAGCGGTTCACCGAAGGCAAGGCCACGAAGGAGGACCTTGAGAGGCTCGAGAAGCTCGCCCACCAGGTCAAGGCCGGTTCACTCTGCGGTCTCGGGCAGACCGCCCCGAACCCCGTCCTAACAACGCTCCGCTACTTCAGGGACGAATACCTCGCCCATATCGAGGGGAAGTGCCCGGCCAAGGTCTGCAAGCCCCTCATAAGGTACGTCATAATCCCAGAAAAGTGCACCGGCTGCACCGCCTGCGCAATCTTCTGCCCGGCCAACGCGATAACCGGCGAGAAGCTCAAGCCCCACGAGATAGACCAATCTGCCTGCATCAAGTGCGGAACCTGCTACGAGGTGTGCCGGTTCAACGCGATAGAAATCGTTACCGGGGGTGAGTGAGATGGTCAAGCTCATCGTTGACGGAAAGGAAGTTGACGCTCCGGCGGATAAGCCACTCATAGAGTTCCTGCGCGAGATTGGCCACGTTCCCGGCTTCTGCTATACCGAGGAGCTCGAACCCTACGGCTCGTGCAGGCTCTGCCTCGTCGAGACCGAGAGGGGAGTAACGACGGCCTGTACGCTGAAGCCCAGGGAGGGCCTCAAAGTCGAGACCCTGAGCGATAGGGTCATCGAGATGCGCAAAACGGCCCTTGAGCTTCTCCTTTCGAGCCACTACGGTGACTGCATCGGTCCGTGCCAGGACGCCTGTCCCGCCCACGCCGACATACAGGGCTACCTCGCGCTGATAGCGAGGGGCAAGTACCACGAGGCCGTCAAGCTGATGAAGGAGAAGTACATCCTGCCGGCAGTTCTCGGAAGGGTCTGCCCGGCCTTCTGTGAGGAAGCCTGCAGGAGGAACCTCGTCGATGAACCTGTCGGCATAAGGCTCGCGAAGCGCTTCGCTGCCGATTACGACCTCGAGAACGGCCCATGGATGCCCGAGATACCGCCGTCTACCGGGAAGCGCGTTGCCGTCGTCGGGGGAGGGCCTGCAGGACTGGCGTGCGCCTACTACCTGAGGCTGAAGGGCCACGAGGTTACAATCTTCGAGGCGATGCCCGAACTCGGAGGAATGACCCGCTACGGCATTCCCGAATATAGGCTCCCGAGGGACCTCTTAGACGAGGACATAGCGACCGTGATAAACACGGGCATCGAGGTGAGAACCAACACCGCTCTCGGCAGGGACGTTACTCTGGAGGAACTGCGCGAGAAGTACAACGCCGTTTTCCTAGCAGTTGGAGCCTGGAAGAGCAGGAAGATGGGGATTCCCGGAGAGGATTTGGAGGGAGTGATGCACGGCATAGAGTTCCTGAGGAAGGTGAACACGGGCGAGGAAGTGAAGCTCGGCGAGCGCGTTATAGTGGTCGGCGGTGGAAACACAGCGATGGATGTCGCGAGGACCGCTCTAAGGCTCGGCGCGAAGGTCACCGTCGTCTACCGCCGTTCAAAGGCCGAGATGCCCGCCAACGAACGCGAAGTAGAAGAAGCAATCGAGGAAGGCGTTGAGTTCCTCTTCCTGGCCAACCCGGTGAGGATTATCGGCGACGGCCGGGTCGAGGAGGTGGAGCTAATCAAAATGCGCCTCGGCGAGCCAGATTCAAGCGGAAGGAGGAGGCCAATTCCGATAGAGGGTTCCGAGTTCAGGGTTAAGGCCGACAACGTCATTCTGGCTATCGGCCAGTACTGCGACGAGGAGTTCCTGAAGGGTCTTGGGATAGAGGCGAGGCGCGGAAGGGCCGTTGTTGACGAGATTACACTTCAGACTAACGTGCCCGGCGTCTTCGCGGGCGGAGACCTCGTTCTCGGGCCGTCAACGGTAATAGAGAGCATAGCAACCGGGAGAAGGGGCGCACTGATGATAGACCTCTACCTCAGGGGCAGGCTTGAGAAGGCCAGAGAAGTCCTCGCAAACCCCGAGAAGCACATCAGGGAGCTGACCGAGGATAGAGAGCTGTACGAACTCCTGCTCGACCTAAGACCATACAACCACTGGAGGGACGTTACGGAGGAGGACTACCGCGAGACGCCGAGGAGGCCGAGGGTCAGGCCGAAGCTCCTCGACCCGAAGGAGAGGGCGAAGGGCTTTGAGGAGGTCGAGAAGACGCTGAGCGAACGTGAGGCAAGGAGCGAGGCTTCGCGGTGCATGAGCTGTGGCTGTCTGGCGGTTTTCGACTGCAGGCTGAGGGAGTACGCGACGCTGTACGGCGTGAAGCCCGAACTCGGAAGGGGCGAAAAGCGCTTTGAGATTGACGAGAGCCACCCGAGAATTACGCTCGACCCCAACAAGTGCGTCCTCTGCGGTCTGTGCGTCCGCTTCACCCACGAGATTGCCGGAGAGGGCGTGATAGACTACCTCTTCAGGGGCTACAACACGAGGGTTGGACCGCCGCTCGGCGACACCATAGCCGACGTTGATGGGAAGTTCATCGGCGAGCTGGCCGACGTCTGTCCCGTCGGCGCGATAGTGGAGAGGCCACCACTCACGAAGCCCGGCCCGTGGAAGACCGAGAAAATCAAAACCGTCTGCAACGGCTGTTCCCTCGCCTGTGAGATGGCGGTTGAGGTCTACGCAGGAACTCTCGTGAGGGCTTCGAGCGTCGAGGACTCGTGGAACAAATACCTCTGCGATGTCTGTCGCTTCGAGAGGCCCTGGGAAAAGACCCTCAGCGGACTGCTCCTCAACGGAAAGCCGGTAAGCTGGGAAGAGGCGAAGAAGTTCATCGAGAGCGGAAACTACGCCCTTGTTCTAACGCCCGACCTGACCAACGAGGAGATAGAAGCCCTCAAGGCCTTCGCCGAGCGTAAGGGCGTTCCGATAGGCTCGACCGTGAGCGGAAGTCCATCAACGGCGACCCTCGACAACGTCAGAAAGGCAAAACGCGTCCTGCTCAGGGCAGACACGGAGAAGTTCCCGCTCCTCAAGATACTGCTGAGGGGCAAGGAAATCGTTGAGAAGGACTACGAGCTGGCCGTAACTGAGGACGGCGAAGCTTTGAACGTCCCGACACTGGTACTCAGGAAGGGAGCGAACGCGGAGGGGCTGATAAGGGCATGGGTGACTGGAATACCGAAGGCAGAACGCTACGTGGTCGTTTCGAACGAACCCGTTGAGCTGCCCGGCGAGACCCTCGTTATTCCTGCAGGCAGGTGGGCCGAGAAGGGCGGAACGGTCACCAACGCCCTCGGAATGGAGCTGAAGGTTGAGAAAGTGAGGGAAGGCTACTCCCCGCTGGGGCTTTTCTCGTGATTCCCTCTTTTCTCGCAACTTTTAAATAATTTACTCACAAGTAAATTACTGGTGAGTATAATGTTCATCAACAGGGAGGCCGAGCTGTCCCTGCTGGAGGAGAGGTTTGGGGGAAACAAAGCGGAGTTCATCGTAGTTTACGGGAGGAGAAGGGTTGGGAAGACGGCCCTTCTCCTCGAGTTCCTGAGGAGGAACGGCGGAATCTACCTTCTCGCGAGGGAAACCAGTGAGACCGAGAACCTGAAACGCTTCTCCCAACGAATGGCGGAGCACTTTAACGACGGCTTTCTCGCCAAGAACCCCTTCCAAAGCTGGGACGCCCTCTTCGAGTACCTCGCTCAAAAAAGCGCTGAGAGGCTTGCGGTCGTTATTGACGAGTTCCCGTATCTGGTGAATGCGAACCCCGCCCTGCCCTCGATTCTTCAGGAGTACTGGGATTTGAAGCTCTCGCGGGGCAGAATCTTCCTCGTAATCTGCGGTTCGAGCGTCTCGATGATGGAGAAGCTACTCGGATACAAAAGCCCAATCTACGGCAGGAGGACCGCACAGCTGAAGGTGTCTCCCCTGGGCTTCTTCAAGGCGAGGGGTTTCCTGCCAAAGTATTCGCTTGAGGACTTCGTTAAGGCCTACGGAATCCTCGGGGGAACGCCGGCTTACCTGCTTGAGTTCGACGACTCAAAGACCATCGAGGAGAACCTCAGGGCCTACTTCCGCCCGGATTCGTTCCTCTACGGCGATGCGCGCTTCGTCCTCATGGAGGAGCTTGAGGAGCCTAGGAACTACTTCGCGGTTATGGAAGCGGTAGCGGGGGGAAAGACGACGCTCGGCGAGATAATCAACGAGACCGGCCTCGAGCGCGGAACCGTGGCCAAGTACCTGAGCGTTTTGATTGATTTGGGCTTCGTGAGGCGCGAGCTTCCCGTTACCGCGAGCAGAAAGAGCAGGAAGGGGCGGTACTACATAGCCGACCCCTACTTCGCCTTCTGGTTCCGCTACGTCCACCCGAACGTGGACTTGATAGAGACCGGACAGGGAGATTTTCTGGTGGAGCTTGTGATGGAGAACCTGAGCGAGTATCTCGGCTGGGTTTTCGAGGATATTGCCAGGCAGTTTTTAATCGAGCTGAAGGGGGCTGGAAAACTGCCTTTCAGGTTCACGAAGATAGGCAGGTGGTGGAGAAAAGGAGAGGAGATTGATTTGGTTGCTTTGAACGAGCGGGAAAGGCGGGCGCTCTTTGTTGAGGTCAAGTGGAAAGAACTGAGTGAAAGGGAAGCGAGGGGAATTTTGAAGGAGTTGGAGAGGAAGGCGGAGCTTGTTGGGCTGGAAGGCTGGGAGCACTATTACGGCTTGGTTGCTAAGAGCGTTGAGGGGAAAGATGAGCTGAGGGAAGAGGGATTTTTGGTCTGGGACTTGGAGGACTTCGAAAGGCTTATTGGTAAATCCGTAAACAGGTAGACTGTGGAGGGATAACAAGATGGTAAGCAAACATATCGCAAGGTCCTATGAGCGAAAGCTCCACGTACCTGAGGGCATCCTCGGAAGAAAGAAGAAAAAAGCGACTGTACATGTGACGAAACGCGTGCGAGAGGATGCGACGCTACTCGCAGAGAAAGATCATTTGCGTGCTCTTCTGGAAAAACACGGAATAAATGTTGATAAAAATCTCGAAAAAGCAATAGAGGAGCCCATATATATATTCTCTTCACCACCCGGGCAAAAACCCATACAATAAATATGAAACGAAAATCAGAGTGGCTGCACCCACAGAAGAAGATGCCGCAAAATACACCACACTCCTCCAGATAATTTCGATCCCGCTGGCAGCAAGAACTAAAAGCCATACAAAACCATCCGTCGCCCTCAAACACGCCATGTGGCCGGCCGTTGATAGGAGAGGAGACCCAAAAATAATTGTTGGAGTTGATGAGGAACCAAATCTTGAGAAAAAAATGAAAAAACGATATACACATACACGGGGTATTCTCTGCTCCCATTCGAAGAGTTCAAAGAAAAGGCGCTAGAGCAGGCCGCCAAAAATATATACAGCGAATTGAGAGACCACCTGGGCAAAGATATCAGTCCAGTAGAATTTGTAGAATTTGTAAAAAAGGCGGCGGATGCCGCCGAAAAGATCGTAGAAGAAAAGAAAAGAAGAGCGAGCGGAACAGGATTCCAACCAATTGATGGGGATTTAGAAAAGATTCCAGAATTCACTGAGACAATTCGCATGATCGCAAAAATGATGCCGGAAGAATACTTAGGACCACCAAAGAAACCAACCTTCCCGGAGACGAAGAAGATAGTTGAGGAGCCAAGGAGGGCAACAAAAGTAAAAATCAATCTTACCCTCGCCGCCCGCGAGCTCCTCGGCCTGCTCTCCGGCTTGAAGCTTGCCGGCTACTCCGAAAATGCCTTGGAGAACCTCAGGCTGGAGCTTGAGAGGCGCATCGACGGACTAATCGAGAACCCCGAAGAAAACCTCGAACTCATAGGCCTCTACACCGCCGTCCTGAAGCTCGCCGAGAAGGGAGAAATCGAAAAGGCTGAGGAATTTCTGCGGGGCTTATAGTCACGCTCCGGCTCTCATGGCCTCAAACAGCGCCTCGAGGAACAGCTCCACGTCTTCCCTCTCGTTGTAGAGATGAGGGGAAACCCTTATCCCGTAGTGGCCGAGAACACCACGGTGGCTGACGGAAATTCCCTCCGCGACGAGCCTCTGGTAGAGCGCATCCTCCGCGCTGTAGTCCAGCCCGGTCTTTATCGTCACTATCGGCGAGTCCGTCGAGAAGACGTCGAGGCCAAGGGCCCTAACCTCATCGGCGACAATCTTTGCGAGCTTGGTGTTGTGGCGCTCTATCCTATCGATTCCCAGTCCGTTAATCAGCCGGAGCGACGCGAGAAGTGCCGAGGCGATTAGGTACGGAGGTCCTCCGCCGAAGTCTAGCTTTCTGATTCCTTTCGCGGGCCTCAGCTCGCCCCAGGGGTCCTTCTCCGGCAGTCCCCACCAGCTGCCCCAGTCCCCTGTTGGCGGTTCGTTGTTGAGCAACCCCGCTATTGGCTTGGCCTCCTCAAGTAGTTCATCAGAGGCGTAGATTAACCCCGCCCCGGTGTCCGGGCTGATGAGCCACTTCTCCGAGCCGGCGGAGAGGGCGTCCACGCCTTCCTTCTCAGGAAAGAGCCTCAGCGAGCCGAGGTGCTGAACGGCATCAACTATCAGCCACGCGCCGTGTTCGTGGGCGATTTTTGAGAGTTCGCTCAAATCAATCCGCTCGCCGATGACCCAGTTTACGGAGCTGAGGACGACCGCGAAGGTGTTGTCGTCTATAGCTTTCTCGATATCTTCAAGGCTGTGGAGGCCGTTCCTGTTCTCAACAACGCGGAGCTCGAGGCCGAATCGTTTGGCATAGCTCTTGAGAAGCGCTGGAATCGTGGGGAACTCGGTGTCGAGGGAAACCAAGTTCTGCCCCCTCTTCGGCTCGAGGGCCAGCAGGATTCTCCTCAGCCCCTCTGTGGTCTGAATCGAGAGGCCGACGTTCTCGGGCCTGACCTTCATTAGTCTTCCAGCTTCCCTCTGGAGGGGCTTTAAGACAAGCTCGTCCATGTAGTCAACGGAGTTCACCTCCCCGTTGAACTCTATCACGTCGCTCAGGAGCTTTGTCGCTTCAAGAAGGGCCGTCGAGGGCATCAATCCGGTGCTCGCGGTGTTGAGGTAGGCTTTGAACTTCTCAAGGGCCGGAAAGAGGTTCCGCATCATGGGTATCGCCGTCTAAGATTCAATGAACAGGATTTAAAGGATTGTCATGTTCGAAACCCTTTTAAGTGCAGAACCCACCTAAGTACTTAGGTGGGTTGTGTGGGAAGAGGTAGAGAGATATTTTTCACGCCCAAACCAAGGGACGATAACCTGTTCGGTAGGAACAAAGAGCTTGAAAAACTTCTCTCCTATCTCCACGATGGTGTGTGGGTCGCGGTTCTTGGCCCGAGAATGGTGGGTAAAACGAGCCTCGCCAAGTCCGCGGTCAGGAGGTATGTACAAGATAAAAACTCAATGGGCATTTACATAAACGTTGCAAGTTGCGGTAGCTTTGGAGAATTTTCTCGCAAGGTGGTGGATAGCATAGAAACCGCGTTTAAGGCCATGAAATCCCAAAGGAGGCTGAAAAGTATTAGTTTGGGCGTTTATATTTCTGACCCTGGAGGCATACTGAAGACCGGAATTCAATTCAACGTGGACTTTGAGCGGGGAAGGAGTGCCGTTAGGAACTTCGTGTCGGCTGTGAACTCACTGCCCCCAGACACCGTTATTATCCTCGATGAGATACAGGAAGTGAGGAACAGAAAAGACATTCTCCTAAGGAGTTTGTGGGAAATCTACAACGAAAGGCCCGATTTGAGGATAATCTTTACGGGTTCATACTCAGGGGTTCTTAAGGCCCTGTTTACAGCAGGGAAGAAAGAGGCGATGTTCGGCAGACCCCCAGAGCAGCTGGTTCTTAGCCCATGGCCCGTTAAAACTGCGGAGGAGTACCTGTTAAAGGGCTTTGAGGAATGCGGGATAGAATACGGGCACTCGGAGATTGCCGACGCAATAATGACACTCGGCACGCTTCCCGGCTGGCTCACCCTCTACGGCTACAAGAGATGCAGGGGAGAACCTCACGAGCGTGCAAAGCGCCTTGTAAGAGATGAAGCGGTCCTGAAGGCAAAGAGGGAGCTAATAAACTATGTTTCAACGAGAACTGAGCCTTACAAGACTATAAAGCTCCTAAAGTCCCTCTCAGAGGGCCCGAAGAGGTGGAGTGAACTGAAGGCCGTTAGCAGACTGTCCGAGCCAGCCCTCTCCGAGGTTCTGGAACAGCTCACTGAGGAACTCGGCGTCCTAAAGAAAAACGAGCTGAATCGAGCCAACGTAACCTACGAGTTCGTTAATGAGCTGTATCGGGAGGCGGCCAAGTACCTGAGTACCGCAGAAATTGAGAAGAGATGAAGTCGGGGCATCAAATAACAGCCGGAACGCCCGGAATCCTCGGGAAGGGCTGGACCTCTGCTATGTGCTCCGCCCCGACGATGTAGCGGATTAACCTCTCGATTCCTATCCCTGCCCCGGCGCTTGGCCTCAGCAGACCGGCTTTTGCCACCTCAAGGTAGGGCCTGAAGGCCTCTTCGCTCAGACCGGCCGAGCGTATCTTGGCCAGTATCTTCTCGTACTCCCACTCCCTCTCCCCACCGCTCGAGACCTCGCCGTAGCCTTCCGGGAGATAGAGGTCGTAGTTCCTCCAGGTTCCGTCAACTTCCCTGTCGTAGAACTCCCTCGGGATTCCAGTTATCCAGAAGGGCTCCTCAAGGGCTCTGCTGGCTTCCTCCTCGCTTCCAAACTCCTCACGGATTTCTTCAATGGTAAAGCGCTTGAAGGGCCTCTTGGGCTTCGGAAGCTCCCTCTCGAAGGACTCCCAGACTACCGGTCTGAGCTCGCGGAACAGGCCGACGATGAGCTCCTCGATTAGGCCCATAACGTCGTCCATGCTCGCATGGGCAATCTCCATGTCGAGCTGGGTGAATTCGTAGGCGTGCCTTCCGTCGTCCGCCTCTTTTCCTTCGAGCCTTATGTTGGGCGAGAGGACGAAGAGCTTATCTATTCCCATCGCAACGGCCATCTGCTTGTGGAGTATCATGCTGTGCGTCAGTCTAAGTCTTTCCCCGTAGACCTCGACCTCAGGTGGCCTTAATGCCTCTTCGGCGGCGGGGTCCGGCCAGAGGGGGTCGGTTATCGAGCTGAGCACTATAGGCAGCAACCAGCGGAAGCCCTTCTTGGACAGCTCGCCCGTGAGGTAAGCTACTGCCCTCGTCTGAACCTCGGCAATAGGGTCAAGTTTCCTGCTTACGATTTGGAGGGCGTTCATATCAATCACCCAATTTTCGTCAGAGTGCCTTCGGGTTTATTGCCTTTGTGCAGAAATTTTGGGACGGAAGTCAAATTTTGACATGAGTTTTTAAGATATTTTGGAAATTAGACGAGTTTTCTTGAATTTATTGACAGATTGTGCACCAACTACCAAAGATGGGGAAAAGCTTAAATTATTATCCCGCTCAAGATTATCTTGGTGAGGATAATGTTTGTCAACCGAAAAGATGAGCTAAAGTTCCTCGACTCGCTCTACCGCTCAGGAAAAAAGGAGGTCCTGATCCTCTACGGGCGCAGGCGCGTTGGGAAGACCGAGCTCGTGAAAAGGTTCATTGAAGGGAAAAATGCAGTTTACTTCTTAGCCGACAGGGACGGGCTGGAGTCGAACGCGAGGAGGTTTTACAGGGAAGCCGCCGAGGTTCTTGACCTGCCAAAGGTTGAAGTTAGGGACTTCAGGGAGGCCTTTGAACTCCTGAAGCTCAAGGCTCCCGAAAGGCTCGTCGTCGTTATAGACGAGTTTTCGTACCTTTTGCTTACCGATAAGAACGCCCCGGCGGTTTTCCAGCACGTCATAGACGAAATCCTTGACGAGGGGTTCTTCCTCATTCTGAGCGGGTCGATAATCGGCCTGATGGAGGGACTTATGGAGTACGGCAACCCCCTCTACGGCAGGAGAACGGCACAGCTCAAGCTTAAGCCCCTCAACTTCTTCCACGTCCGCGAGTACTTCAAAAACTCACCGATTGAGACTGTCGTGAAGATATACTCGGTCACCGGCGGCGTTCCCATGTACTTCAGGCTCTTTGAGGGGAGAAACTTCGAGGAGGAGCTCCTGAAGGTGGCCTTTTCGCCGACGTCAATCCTCTACGAGGAGCCAGAGTTCATTTTGAGGGAGGAGCTCGGCGACGTCCACCGCCACTACCTGATTCTTGAGGCGATTGCCCTCGGGAGGCACAGGGTCAGCGAGATTGCCAGCTTCGCGGGAATCGAGGCCAAGGACATGCCGAAGTACCTGAGAACCCTAATCTTCCTCGAACTCGTGAGGCGCGAGGTTCCTGTTACCGAGCCGGAGAGGAGCAAAAAGGCGCGCTACTACCTCAACGACAACTTCTTCGCCTTCTGGTTCAGGTTTGTTAAGCCGAACAGGGGGAAGATAGAGCTCGGAACCTTTGAGATGGACTGGGATGAATTCAACACCTACGTGGGGAGAGCCTTCGAGGATGTTGCCAGACAGTTCATCATTGAGCTGAACAGGGCTGGAAAACTGCCGTTCCGCTTTACAAAAATCGGCCGCTGGTGGCGGAAGGGTGAGGAAATCGATTTGGTCGCTTTGAATGAGAGGGAGAGGAAGGCCCTGTTTGTTGAGGTCAAGTGGAAGGGCTTGAGTGAGAGGGAAGCGAAAGGAATTTTGAAGGACCTGGCGAGGAAGGCAGAGCTTGTAGGGTTGAACGATTGGGAAAGGTTCTATGGACTGGTGGCAAAGAACGTTGAGGAGAAAGAAGGGCTGAGGAAGGAGAGCTGGCTTGTCTGGGACTTGGAGGAGTTTCCCTAATTGGAACAATGAAAAACCTTTAAATAGTATAATTGCGATTATATAATTATGATTACACAAAAGTTCGTTGACAGAAAGGCGGAGTTAACGACCCTGCGGAAAGTCTTCAAAAAGGGCGCGCTGATTATCGTCTACGGCAGGAGAAGGGTTGGAAAGACGAGACTCCTCGTTGAGGCTTCCAGGGGGTTCAGAACCCTTTACCACCTCTGCAAGGAGGAAGAAGTTAGTGAGACCCTGAGAACGCTCAACGCAAAGCTTTTCTCACTCACGGGCGATGAATCACTGCTGAGGCATCCAGTACGCTCATTCGATGAGTTCTTCGAGAGACTGCCGGAGGACGTCGTGGTAATCTTTGACGAATTCCAGATTCTGGTCAAAAACCACCCCAGAATCCTTGGCGTCCTTCAGGAGCACCTTGACTTCCGGGGAAGCGGGAGCATCGTCCTCTGCGGTTCGAGCGTCTCGATGATGGAGGAGCTCGTTTCCTACGGCAGTCCAATCTACGGGAGGAGAACTCTCTCGCTCAAGGTCGAGCCCCTGAAGTTCAGCCACATCGGCGAGTTCTTTCCGAACTACAGCCTCGAAGACCTCGTCAAGGTCTACGGCATGGTAGATGGAATCCCTGAGTACCTGCTTCGCCTCGACCCGTCTCTTTCCCCGGAGGAGAACGCGCGGGAGGAGTTCTTCGGGAGGGGCTTCCTCTACGATGAAGCCGAATACCTGCTCCGATACGAGCTCCGGGACCTGAGCACCTACAACACGATTCTGGAGGCGATAAGCTATGGCCACCGCTCGTTCAACGAGCTGAAGAACGCGACGGGGCTCGACGGCTCGAAGCTGACGCGCTACCTCAGCATACTCATGAACCTTGGCATCGTTGGCAGGGAAGCCCCCGTTACGGAAAAGCCGAAGAAACGGGCAAGGAACTCGCGGTATTTCATACGGGACAACTACTTCGCCTTTTACTACACGTTCGTTTACCCGTTCAAGGAGGGGATAGAGATTGGAATGCCTAATGAAGCGCTGGAGCACTTTGAGAGGAACTTCAACCGCTACCTCGGCTGGGTCTTTGAGGATATTGCCAGGCAGTTTTTAATCGAGCTGAATAAAGCTGGAAAACTGCCGTTCCGCTTTACAAAAATCGGCCGCTGGTGGCGGAAGGGTGAGGAAATCGATTTGGTCGCTTTGAACGAGAGGGAGAGGAAGGCCCTGTTTGTCGAGGTTAAGTGGAAGGATTTGAGTGAGAGGGAAGCGAGGGGAATTTTGAAGGACTTGGAACGGAAGGCGGAGCTTGTAGGGTTGGACGATTGGGAAAGGACCTGCGGACTTGTAGCTAAGAAGGTTGAAGAAAAGGAAGAGCTGAGGAAAGAGAGCTGGCTTGTATGGGATTTGAGAGACTTCGAGAGGCTGAGGGAGGTGGAGAAGCTTTAGCCCATCAAAAGATACCGTTATAACCCCCTGCGAGAAATACTTACGGTGAACCGAATGGGCGTCTACATCTTCAAGCCCGAGGATTTGATACGCTACGGCTCGGCAAGGCCTGAGCAGATGGAGCTCCTGAAGGAAGAGGTCCTCGGAAAGAACGACGTACTAATCGCTGGAACGAGCAGGAGCGGAAAGACGAAGCTCGTGGAGGCGTTACTCCACTACGTCCCAGACGACTGGAAGGTGGCCGTTGTTACTGCCTACGGCGAGTTCAAGCCCTTCAAGCCGAACATCGAGGTCATTGATACCGCCTTCGACCGGCGCTCCACCGACGAGAGGACTGGGGAGGTAATAGAGAGACTGAAGAAACTCAACCCGGACTACGTGGTTATAGACACCCTCCACACCGTCAGCGTCCCGAGGATTCTCGATGAGCTGATAGACGACTACGCCTTCATCGTCACCTCGCTGGCGATGAGCGACGACTTAAAGGCCGAAGTCATGCACTGGCTCGGGATAGACGAGAAGACCTTCGACCGCTTCGACGTTCTCGTCGAGCTGAGCAGGGACTGGAGAACCGGAATGAAGAAGATAAACAGGATTTACAAAATAGAGAACGGGGAGTTAAAGCCCCTGCTCTGATTTCACTTCTTCCTCAGCTCTTCTATAACCTCTCTGAGGTTGTCGAGCATCTCGCGGATGTCGTCGAAGGTCATGTAGCCCATGTTTCCAATCCTGAAGGTCTTCTCCGCCACGCTTCCGTAGCCCTTGGCGAGCTCAAAGCCCCTCTCGCGCATGGCGTTGTAGACGTCAACTCCCTTCATTCCCTCGGGGACGACGACGGCCGTTATCGTCGGGCTCTCGTAGCCGGGCTCAGCAAGGATTCCGAGACCCATCTCCTTGACGCCCTCGCGTATCATCTCGCTCCTCTTCCTGTACATGTCGAGCCACTCCTTCTTTCCGCCCATCTTCTCGATTATCCTGAGAACGACGTTGAGGCCGAATATCTGCGGGAGCGGTGGGGTTGACGGCGTTCCCTTCTTCTTCTCGTTGAACTTCTTGTAGAGAGGCAGGTCGAAGTACCAGCCACGCTCGGGCATCTTCTCGGCTATCTCAAAAACGCGCTCGCTCACAGCCGCAACCGCGAGTCCCGGCGGGACGCCGAAGGCCTTCTGACTGCTCGCGAAGACGAGGTCGATGCCCCACTCGTCGAACTTTATGTCAGCTCCGCCCATTGCGGAAACCGCATCAACGAAGAGGAGCTTATCGTGCTCGTGGACCACTTTGGCCAGCTCGGGAAGCGGGTTAAGAACACCGGTCGAGGTCTCGTTGTAGGTTATCGTGACCGCGTGGACGTCGGGGTTCTTCCTGAGGGCGTCGTCCAGTTCCTCGGGCTTTATCGCGTAGCCGGGTTCCTTCTCGAGGATTACTGCCTTCCTTCCGTTGGCCTCGACGACGTCTGCGAAGCGCTTTCCGAAGGCGCCGATGATTGTGACGAGGACCTTTCCACCGCGCGGGACGGTGTTTCTAACGGCCGACTCCATGAAGCCGGTTCCCGAGCTCGGGAAGAGTATTATCTCGCCCTTGTCGGCCTCAAGGAACTTCTTGAGTCTCTCGAGGGTGTCAACGTGAACGGCCTTCGCCTCGGCCGAGCGGTGGCTGAACATCTGCACGCTCATTATCGCGAGAACCTCTGGGAAGCACGCAACCGGTCCGGCCGTAAAGAGCTTGTACTTCGGCTTCACCATCTCGTAGACTTCCCTGTAAGCGTTCTCATACTCCATGTCGAAACGGAGCTCCATTCCAATCACCTCGAAGCGTGTTGATGGAAGACGGTAAAAAGTCTTCGCTCGACAATTGCATGAAAAATCTGAAACTAAACGCACCCATCGGTTCGGCTTTCGAAAAACTTTCGGGGGCCAAACCCTTTTAAGTCAAGTGCGTAACGTTCAGAAGGTGGTCTGGTGGAGCGCAAAAGGCTCGCCGGGATTCTGCTCCTCATCGCCTCGGCCTTCACGGGAACGATTGCATTTCGCCTCGCAACCCCCGCCATAGCATTCTACACGCGAGACATTCTAAGGGCGAGCATGCTCGCGGTTTCCCTCGTCTCGATGTCCTTTGTGCTTGCGAGGGCCTTCTCGTCCGTCCTCGGCGGTCTCGTCCTTGAGCGGGGCAAGAAACTCGTCTACCTCGGAGCGATAGCGATGATGGGGAACGCGGTAGCCGTTCAGCTCTACCCGCTCACGTCGAGCTGGCTTCAGGTCGTTGGAATAAAGCTCCTCAATGGCTTTCTCAACGGAATAAGCTGGCCGATGGCCCAGTTCGTTTTAGCCGTAACGACGCCGAAGGAGATAAGGGCGCGCGTTACCGCGGTTTACTTCTTCTTCGGAAGTATAGCGTCTCTCCTCGGCAACTACGTCTACGCCTACACGGTTGGGCTCGGTTTGGCCGGCCAGATGTGGATTTCCTCGGCGTTCTTCGTCCTGACGGGCATTATAATGCTCCTCAGCTACTACCTCCTCTTCGACCTGATAACGCCGAGGAAGAAGAAAACGCCGGACGGCGAGAGCCCGAGCCTGAACCCGAAGAGGGTTCTAACGATTGCCTCGCTGATGGCGGTTATAGTGGCCTTCACCTCGGGCGAGATAACCTACGTCTACGTCTCGGAGGCTCTGGGGCTGAGCAAGGAGAGAACCGCAGTTTTGCTCGGCTGGACGGGGTTCCTCTCGGCGTTGCTCAGCTACTTCGTCTCGTGGCTCGCCGATGTGAGGAGCGAGGCGAGGATGGTGAAACTCACAGCGTTGCTCGCGGGAATATCGCCGATTTTAGCGTCGATAAAGACCGCACCGACAGTTTTCCTTGGAATTTTTCTGGCCCTTTTCGCCTTCCAGAGCTTCAGGCCGATTTCGCGGAAGGTTTTAGCTTCCTACCACCGCTCCTCGCTCGCGATAGGCGGCGTGAACGCGGTTCAGAACCTCTCGACCTTCATCGGCGGAATGCTCTTCGGCTTGGCTTACTCGCTCGGGGAGGTCCACTTTGGACTAACCCTCCACCTCGCGCTCCTGACCTTCCTGCCCTTTTCGCTCGGGCTGATAATCGAGGGGACGAGGGTGAAAGATGGGTGAAAGTCCAAAACTTTTATAAGGGGCTCAAACGGCTTAAGTTCAGACCGGTTACGCTCATTTGGAGGTGAGATTATGGGACTTAGACCAGCGAAGATTGATAGGGACGTTGACAAGCCCGCTTACACGAGGAGGGAATACATACGCGGTGCTCCGGGACCGAAGATAACGATATTCGACATGGGCAACCTCTCTGCCGAGTTCCAGTACGAGGTCAGCCTCCACGCCGAGCAGGCGATGCAGATAAGGCAGAACGCCCTTGAGGCGATTCGTATTCAGGTCAACAGGTACCTCCAGAAGAACGTTGGAAGGAGCAACTACCACTTCAAGATCCGCGTTTACCCGTTCCAGGTTCTCAGGGAGAACCCGATGGCCACCGGAAGGAAGGCCGACCGTTACGGAAACGGTATGCGCAGGCCCTTCGGAAAGCCGATTGGATTGGCGGCTCGCGTCAAGAAGGACCAGAAGATACTCACCGTCTGGGTCAACGAGAACCACCTCAAGTTCGCCCTCGGTGCCATGCACAGGGCCAAGATGAAGCTTCCCTACAGCGCCTACTACAGGATCTACGACAGGGAAGGCAACGACGTCACCACCAAGGTTCTCTCCACGATGAAGCGCTGAAGGTTTTCCTTTTGCTTCTTTGTCCCCCGTTTGTTCGGGTTTGACGATTTCTCTCAAACCAACGCCGTAAGTATCTCCTCGCCCTATTCTTGATCGGTGATGCTATGAACCCCCGAGTGATAGGTTCGGTTGCTCTGGTAATCCTCTTGGTTTTTGGGCTGGCAGGCTACGTCGGCGCCTTTGGGGGAAAGGGAGAGGGAAGGCTTGAGTACAAGGTCTACTCGATCGAGCAGATAACCTCTGGTGCCTACAAGGTCTACGGCAATCCGAAGCTCGGTTTCTGGGTTGCCAAGGTCCTCCTCAGGAACACCGGAAACGGGCCGATAAGGAACATCAGGATCAGGTACTCGATAGACAACTACGCCCCCGAAACGGTGAAGAGCTATCCCGTTCTCGTGCCAGGGGGAGCTATCGTTGACCTCTATTACCCGATACTGTCGAGTGAGGTCACGAAGCTAACGGCCGCGACCCCCTCGAACCTCAGGATAACCATAACCTACGAGGTGAACGGGAAAACCAGGGAGGAAAGCGTAACAAAATCCCTGACGATACTGGGGGTAAACGACTTCGTCTTCTCTTCCCTCGCGCCCGAGGAGAGCACGGGGAGTTTTTACGACACCTTCAGCAACGCCCCCCTCCTGGCTGCGTGGGTAACGCCGAGCGATCCTGTGGTGAGGGAGTTCGCGGATCTGGGGAACAAACTGGCCGGTGGAGCCGGAGCGAGCCTGAGCGATGAGGAGGCCATAAAGAGTCTCAGCGGCATGTGGGAGCTGGCGAGGTTGAACGGTTTTTCATACAAGACTGAGGCCGAAGGTTATTGGACCGGAAAGTTCTCCGAGCACATAATGTTTCCCAGGGACGTGATACGGGACAAGAGCGGAACGTGCATAGACCTCGCGCTGTGGTTCTCCTCGCTGGCCATGTCCCAGGGTTTAAAGGCCTACATCGTTCTGATCCCGGGGCATGCCTTCCCCCTCATCGAACTCCCGAGCGGAACGATAATACCTGTGGAAACGACGGCGATAAACGACGGCGCGTCCTTCCAGGAGGCAGTTCAGGTCGGCGTTCAGAAGAGCTGGCAGATGGCCATGAGCGGGCCCCACATCATAATAGACGTCGCGTCCCTTCACGCCTCGGGCGTCGTTCCCCCGGAGCTCCCGGAGCTTCCGGCGGACGTGCTGACCAAGTGGGGGATAAGCCTCCCGCAGAACAACGGCGGAAACGCGGGAAACCAGAACAATGGAAACGCGGGCAACACCGGGGGGAATACCGGGGGCAACGGCGGAAACAACGGAGGGGAATGGGTAGCCTACAGGGGCCAGTACTTCTCGTTCCAGTACCCGGCCGGCTGGAATGCCCCGGACGAGTACGAGGGAATGGTCTATCTCTCCAGCCCCGACGGAAACTTCGAGTTCATGGTGCTCTACTCCCAGGGGGTTGGTGTGGAGGACATGGTGAGCGCCTTTGAGAACAGCCTCGCCCAGAGCGGCGTTGAGATAAACGCCCGGCAGGAGACGCACTCGACGATTGCGGGTATGGACGTTTACACTGTTCTCTACTCGCTCTCCTCTGGACAGGGTGACTACGCAGCGGTTGCTCGCTACTTCACCGCCAACGGCCTTGGCTTTGCCGTCGTCTACGCCTTCCCGAGGAACAACGAGGAGTACAACCAGCTCGGCGAGGAGATCGTGAGCACCTTCAGGCTGGGGTGATGGGGATGAGGTGGCTCGTTCCTCTACTCCTGCTCCTGATCGTTCCCCTCGCGGTTGCCCAGGACGTTAAGATCGTCGAGTACAAGATAGACGGCACGATGAAGATGGTCGTGGACGAGGCCGGCAACGCGCAGGTTGAGGAGGTCTGGAAGTTCACCCCGAACCTCTACCTCCAGATGAAGCAGAGCTACCCGACCACGTACATGCTGAAAAGGGAGTTCGAGAACAAGAGAACCGATACTCAGTACGAGGGGATGAAGATCGAGTGGGACGACACGAACAACAGGATCACCTCAACTTACACGATGCTTGGGGCGGCCATAAACAGGGGATCCCACTGGGAGATAAAGGTCGGCGGCAAGGACACCACCCTCTCAGCCCAGAACGGGAACACGCTGGTGCTGACGACCGTTGAGCCCATACTCGGCGGTCAGGGCAGGCTCGTTGAGACGATAACCCTGGTCCTGCCGAAGGGGGCGAAGAACATCAGGTTCGAGGACGGGATCGTCAAGTACGAGCTTCCATCTGGGGGAGGAAGGAACCCCGTCTACCTCGGCCTCGTTGCGGTTTCCCTCGTTGGCCTCGTCGTCCTCAACTTCCCCAAGAGGGGGTGAACATGCTCGCGAGGGTCAGGAGGGAGCTTGTGGATTACATAGTGAAGGAAACAAACCTCAACAGAGAAACCGTCATCAAGGTGCTCCGGGCTGAGGAGAGCTTCATAATGAAACAGATCAGTGAGGCGATGAAGGAGCGCCCCCGCTGATTTTCTTTTTCGATACCCATAAGTAGTTCGGGCGCGTAGAGGGATTAAGGTGTCCTCGATGGACACGGTGAAGATGCTGAGGATCATCTCCAACGAGACGAACCTTCAGATACTCTCCGTACTCAAGTCGGGCTCCTTTAATCCTCGCGAGCTCGCCCGCATCCTCCAGAGGGACGAGACCGACGTGTCGAGGCGGCTTCGACTCATGGAGCGCCTCGGGCTCGTGGAGGGCAGATGGGTCAGGGTAAGGGGGAGGAACGTTAGGGTCTACTCCCTCAAAGTTGGGGAACTCCGGATAAGCTTTGAACCCGGCGGCGTGGTTCTCCAGACGTCGAACCGCGTTCGCTACGAAGTTCCCCTGCTCGAGGAGAGGCTTCCCCGGGTTGGCCTCTTCGTTGGCAGAAGCTTGGAGGTTTCTCGGCTGGTCTCGGCGGAGGAGAGCGTTATAGTGATATATGGAATGGCGGGCATAGGGAAGACCAGCCTCGCCGCCAGGGTCTTTGGAGACGCCTTCTGGTACCAGATGACCGGGGTGGAGGGCTTTGACTACCTGGCCTGGCAGCTCGGGCTCTTCCTGAACACGAGGGGTTACTCGCTCCTCCTCGACTACCTCCGGGGAGGTGGCAGGGAGGAGAGGGCTATCTTTGAGCTCATCCTTGAGGGAATTGAGGAAACCGGGGCGAAGATAGTCCTCGATGACCTTCACAAGTGCCGGGATGACGTTATCCTGAGGCTCGTTTCCTTCCTGTCGTCGAGGCTGAGGAACGGAAAACTCGTGCTCCTCTCGCGCGAGAGGCCCAACCTCGGTCTGTGGGACAACCTCCTTTACCTCCACCTCAGGGGCCTTGAACCCGAGGACGCCTACGAGCTCCTGAGGAGTCGGGGCGTCGAGATGGAGCCGGATGAGTTTGCGAAGCTCTACGGCGTGACGCGAGGGCATCCCCTCGCCCTCAACCTCTACGCCGAGGCTGGGGGCGGAACCCGTGGTGACATCGGGAACTTCTTCGATGCTATCTTTGCGGAGGCCTACGGTTCCCTGACGGAAGATGAGAGGGAGATGCTCTCCCTCATGGCCCTATTTGAGGAGCCCCTCGAATACGATGCAATCAAGCGCCTCTACGGGAGGAGAAACACCTTTCCCGTCCTCTACTCCCTCCTGAGGAAGGGGCTGGTGGAGCGGAGCGGTGAAAGCTACTTCCTCCACGATCTGGTGCGAAGCCTCGCGAGGAAGGGCTTTCACGGGGACGAGCGGGATTATTACCTTGAGTACGCCGAGTATCTGCTCTCTAAGAACTCCCCCACAGACTTCATAAGGGCGTTCAGGTACACGATCCGGTCGGGAAGGTTTGAGAGGTTTAGGGATCTGACGGAGACGAGGATACGGAGGTTCAACCACCTCATAGCCGACTTTCCAACTGCTTATCTGAGGGTTTTAAGCGAGGCCGAGGAAAGCCCCTACGTTGATTCCGAAATCGCGGAGGTGTACTTCCAGAGGGGCTTCTTCGACAGGGCGGAGGAGCTGTGGCTGAAGGCCCTCGATGGGCTGGACGGAATTCACCTCGCCAACGTGCTTAGCTACCTCAGCGACCTCTACATCGAAAGGAACGAGTTCGAGAAGGCCAGGGAATACCTCAAACGGACCGAGGCCATAGCCGAGACCCTGAACGATCCACTCGTCTGGCTCTGGTACCACATGGAGCGGACGAAGTACGATTACTACACCGGCGATCTGGAGGGGGCGTTGAGGAGCGCCGTGCGGGAGATGGAGGTCTTAAAACTCCTCCCGCCGGATCCGGAGCGGGAAGTTAAGGTGCTCTTCCACGTTGGTGACGTTTACTGCGAGATGGGCGAGTGCGGCAAGGGCGTTGACTACTACCTTCGAGCCCTCGAGTTCTCCCTCGCCAGCGGTCTGACCTTCAGCGCCAGCATGGCCCGCTTTGAGCTCTCAAAGGCTTACTACAACCTGGGCGATTACGGAAAGGCCGCGGAGCTGGCGGGTGAGGCTTCGGAGTACTTCCTCAGGATCAAGAACTACCGCAGGGCCGTTGATTCCCTTGCCTACATGACCGTTGCCCTCATAGGGCTCGGCGAGCTGGAGGAGGCTGAGAGAAACGCCGAAAAAATGATAGCGCTGGCCCAGAGCACGAACTATCCCCTCGCGTGGGCTGGTTATCTCTTCCTCGGTGCGGTGAGGGAGCTGATGGGCGACGACGGAGGGGAGTACTTCCGCAGGGGGAGGGAGCATCTGGGGAAGTACGAATGGCTGTACGATGCGGTTCTCCACGAGCTGGGCAGGGTCTTTGACCTGAGGGTTATTCATAACGATTATTAACGATGGCCCCCTATTTTCTCCGGTGGGAGAATGGTCGGTTCGACGTTTCGAAACCTCCTCCTGAAACTCGGCCTCCCGGAGGAGAGGCTTGAAATCCTTGAGGGCAAGGGCGGCCTTATGGAAGACGAGTTCGAGGGCATAAGATACCTCCGCTTCCGCGATTCGGCCAGGGGGTTCAGGAGGGGGACCGTTGTATTCGAGGACGGCACCGTCGTCGCGGGTTTTCCGCACATAAAGAGGATCGTCCAGCTTGAGAACGGGATAAGGCGGGTTTTCAAGGGCAGACCCTTCTACGTCGAGGAGAAGGTCGACGGCTACAACGTTCGCGTCGTCAAGGTCAGGGGCAGGATTTTGGCGCTCACGAGGGGCGGTTTCGTCTGTCCCTTCACGACCGAGAGGATCCTCGACTTCGTTAATGAGGAGTTCTTCAGGGACTACCCCAACCTGATTCTCGTTGGCGAGATGGCCGGGCCGGAGAGCCCTTACCTCGTTGAGGGACCGCCCTACGTCAAAGAGGACATCAAGTTCTTCCTGTTCGACGTTCAGGAAAAGGGAACCGGCAGGAGCGTTCCAGTTGAGGAGAGGCTCAAACTTGCGGAGGAGTACGGCATTGATCACGTGGAGGTCTTCGGTCTCTACGACCGCTCGAGGATGGATGAGCTCTACGACCTCATCGAGAGGCTGAGCGGGGAGGGCAGAGAGGGCATCGTGATGAAGACGCCCGATATGCGGAGGATAGCGAAGTACGTGACGCCCTACGCCAACATCAACGACATCAGGATAGGCTCCCACATATTCTTTGATCTGCCCCACGGCTACTTCATGCAGAGGATCAAGAGGCTGGCCTTCTATCTGGCTGAAAAGCGCATCAGGGGCGAGGAGTTCGACGAATACGCGAAGGCCCTCGGTAGGGCCCTTCTCCAGCCCTTCGTCGAGAGCATTCACGAAGTTGCCGGCGGGGGGGAGGTGGAGGAGACCTTCCGGGTCAGGGTGAAGAACGTGAGCACCGCCCACAGGATGGTTACCCACTTTGAGAGGCTCGGAGTTAAGATCCACATCGAGGACATCGAGGACCTCGGAAACGGCTACTGGAGGATAACCTTCAAGCGCGTTTATCCGGACGCAACGCGCGAGATAAGGGAGCTTTGGAACGGCCTGGCGTTCGTGGATTGATGCGGAGGGGATTAGTGAGTTATGAGTCCGGCGAAACCCTTTTATTGATTTCGATGCCAGATTATATTATGAAGATTCGAAAATTTGTAAACAGGGAATGGGAGCTTAAAACACTCGAAAGGCTCTATAACGAAGACGACTTCACACTCGTTCTCGTCACGGGAAGGAGAAGAATCGGGAAAAGCCGCCTCGTTAGGGAGTTCTTGAAGGACAAGGATGCCATAGCTGTTCAGTTCGAAAAGAGGGTGTGGGAGTACAACCTCGCGAAGCTCAACCGGGCCATCGGGGAGCACTTTAAGATTCCCATTCCGAACTTCACAACGTTTACCGACGCGTTCCGCTTCATCGCGTCCCAAGCTGAGGGCAGACTTGTTGTGTTCCTCGACGAGTTCTCCTATCTGCTCCGCTATTCCGAAGTTGAGGCGGAGTTTCAGAGCATCGTTGATGAAGTTCTTCCCGAAAGCGACGTCATGCTAATTCTTTCGGCTTCCTCTGTCGGACTGCTGAAGAGGAGCTTCTTCGACTACTCAAGCCCGCTCTACGGCCGGAGCGACGCGACGCTCAACCTTCAGCCCCTTCGTTTCAGGCACCTCTTCGAATGGTTTTCGGCCTTGGTTCCAGAAGACGCGGTAGAGCTCTACGCGGTGACCTCTGGTGTTCCGAGGTACCTTGAGCTCTTCAGCGGAAGGAACGTCGAGGAAGAGATAACGCGGAACTTCTTCGACCCGAACGCCTTCCTCTTCCGCGAGGCGAAGGAACTTCTTGAGGAGGAGTTTAGAGAGCCAGAGACATATTACACTATACTTGAGGCGGTCGCGAGGGGAAAAACGCGCGTCAATGAAATCGCGGGGTATTCTTTCATCGAGCCGAAGAACACGGCGCGCTATCTGCGGATTCTCGAAGACCTTGGGATTCTAAAAAGGGAACTGCCCGTTGGGAGGAAGGCAAAGAGGGGGATTTACCGTTTTAAAGATCTTTACTTCGCTTTCTGGTTCCGGTTTGTCGCACCGTACTTCGAGGAAATCGAGAGCGGTTTTCCGGAGGGGGCGCTCGAAGAGTTCGAGCGGGACTTCAACTGCTATCTCGGCTTTGCGTTCGAGGAGATTGCCAGGCAGTTCCTCATCGAGCTGAACAGGGGTGGAAAGCTACCCTTTAAGTTCACGAAAATTGGCAGATGGTGGAAGAAAGGAGAGGAAATTGATCTCGTCGCCCTCAAAGAGAGGGGGAAGAATGCTCTCTTCGTTGAGGTAAAGTGGAAGGATTTGAGCGAGCGAGAAGCGCGGGGGATTCTGAAGGACTTGGAGCGGAAAGCAGAGCTAGTCGAGCTGGAAGGCTGGAGGAAGAGCTACGGGCTTGTGGCCAGGAAGGTTGAAGGGAAAGAGGAGCTGAGGGGAGAGGGCTTTTTAGTTTGGGACTTGGATGACTTTGAGGGGCAGTTGTCAGGAGACCAGTAACCGCGGAGACTTTGAGAGGCTGAGGGAGATAGAGGGGCTCTAATCTGTGGGGGTACAAGTAACTTAGTTTTAGTTTTAAACAGCGCCCGGAGGGCGCTAATGGGAGGAAAACACGTTCAAAACTTGTGTGTTTGGAAGTAAACCCGTGAGAACAAGCCATTCAAGGGGCATGCTGGCTTTGATGAAACTTTGCCGGGCAAAGTTTCCTGGCTTGGCAAAAGTTTCTGGTGCGGGGGCGGGGATTTGAACCCCGGAACCCCTACGGGACGGGACCCTGAATCCCGCGCCTTTGGCCAGGCTCGGCTACCCCCGCGCAAGAGATGGGAGGAGTTGGATGTTTATAAATTTAACGTTCAAGCTTTTTGACGCCTTCCCGTGTCCCAACGAGCACAACGTCGGCTATATCCGCGAATATGCCGTTTTCCACGACTCCTGGAATCGTGTTGAGCTCTATCTCCATGTCGAGGGGATCGTCTATCCTCTCGAACCGGGCGTCGAGTATGAAGTTTCCGTTGTCCGTGATCACGGGCCCGTCCTTCTTTACCGCCATCCTCAGCTCCGCTCTGGCGTTGAAGACCTCCAGCTCCTCGGCGATGGCGCGCCACGCTGCCGGAATGACCTCGATCGGAACGGGCATTCTCTCGCCGAGGCGCTTTACAAGCTTGCTCTCGTCTACGAGGACTACGAAGGTGCCGGCGCGGTATTCGATTATCTTCTCCATGGTCAGCGCCGCTCCGCGCCCCTTGATGAGGTTCAAAGCGGGATCGACCTCGTCCGCCCCATCAACCGCTATGTCAATTGCGTCCGCCTCGTCTAGGGAGAGGAGGGGTATCCCGTGCTCAATCGCTAAGAGTCTTGACTGATGGGAGGTGGGTATGCCGTAAATTTCGAGTTCCTCCTCCCTGATGAGCTCTCCAAGGAACTTTATGAAGTAGGCGGTAGTGGAGCCGGTTCCGAGGCCTATAACCATGTCGTCGTCAACGAAGGACAGCGCCTCCCTGGCGACGGCCTTCTTTAATTCCTCCATGTTCCCACCTCATGTTGAGTTCATCATCTGGGCGAGCAGGCTCTGGTTGCTGTACGGCACCGGCTTGAAGTCTATTCCTACAGTATACACGAGCATCGTGAAGTACAGCCAGAAGAGGAACCAGCCCCAGAAGGCTTTTCTGAGGATCGCTCCCCTCAGCTCTTTTCCCTCGAGGCCCTTCAGTTCCTCTGGAAGGTCGTCCTTCAGAATCGCCCTGACGAACACGTCCGTGATCAGGAACATCAGAGCCCCGAGAACCCACGCGGCCCTGTTTTGGACGGAAAGTGCACCGCTGATTACCCCGGTGATCGCTCCCCACAGGTACACGGTAAGGGCGAACTTGTTCTCCGGTTTCAATTCTCTCACCTACTAACCCTCCGGGCTTTGCTTTTAAAATCTTATCCCATCCGGGCGGATTTGGAAAGGAGAAATCGGAACCACAAAAGATAAAAGCTTTAACCTCGTAAAGGGGCTGTGGATAGGTCGCTCTATGCACGAGAATTCCGCAGTTAAATCACAGCGCAGGAGGTGTAACTCTTGGAGGGCCGCTCCATAGTTTTTGCGTCTGGAAAGGGAGGTACTGGAAAAACGACCACCGTGGCAAACTTGGGCGTTGCATTGGCCCAGTTCGGAAAGGAGGTCATCCTGATTGACGCTGACATCACGATGGCAAACCTCAGCCTCGTCCTCGGTATGGAGGACATTCCGATAACCCTGCACGACGTCCTGGCGAGGGAAGCGGATCTAAAGGACGCGATCTACGAGGGGCCGGCGGGCGTTAAGGTGATCCCCGGTGGACTCAGCCTCGAGAAGATCAAGAAGGCAAAGCCCGAGAGGCTCAGGGAGGTCATCAGGGAGATAAGCCAGATGGCCGATTTCATCCTCATTGATGCCCCTGCCGGATTGGAGATGACATCGGTTACGGCCCTGCTCATCGGTAAGGAGCTTATAATCGTCACGAACCCGGAGATCTCGGCAATAACCGACTCGCTCAAGACCAAACTCATAGCCGAGAAGCTTGGAACGCTCCCGCTCGGTGCCGTGCTCAACAGGGTAACCAACGAGAAGACCGAGCTCAGCCAGGAGGAGATAGAGGCTATCCTTGAGGTGCCGGTTCTTGCGGTTATCCCCGAGGATCCGGAGGTAAAGAGGGCCAGCGCCTACGGTGTGCCCCTCGTTATCAAGAATCCCACCAGCCCGGCGGCGATAGCGATCAAGCAGCTGGCGGCAAAGCTCGCGGGCATTAAGTGGGAGCCACCGCAGCCAGAGAGTCCAATCAAGAGGGTCTTTAAGGCAATATTCGGCGGCAGGAGGTGATGCCGATGGCAGCGACGATACTCTACGTCTTCATCATAGTCCTCGGCTTCATAAACCTCATGCTTCTCCTGCTCTACCTCTCGGCCAAGAAGAACCCCTACTACGTGGTCTACGACGAGGAGACGAAGTCGGCATTAAAGCGCCGTGTTACTAACCTCAAGGAGGAGCTCGAGGAGGAGCTCGTGGACTTCGACGTCGAGGAGTGGGAGAGGGAACTCGAGGAGAGCATCGAGGAAGAGGTCAGGAACCTCTGACCGTTTCTGTTCTTCATTACCCTTCTCTGGCCCATTAAGTTTTTAAAGTTACCTCTTGTTTCTAAAAGTGGTGGGGCGCATGGTGGTGAGGCTGGGTTACAGGGACAAGGTGGTCTACGTTGATGGCGGGCGTGTCTACCTGTTCCGCGGAAGGCTGTACAGCGCCCCACTTGATGAGGTTCTGCGCTCGGCGTACTCTGGAGACGGCCTGGTTCCTCCGGAGATCAGGGAGATAGCCGGCGACGTCGCCAGGATCTTTGAGGCGTTGCCAAACCTGAACGATGGGAGCACCACAAGGGGCCCCTCGGGGCAGACAATCTACGCCTAACCACCTTTCTCCAGTTAGGCTTCCCGATTAGAGCGAAGGAGTTAAAAACCGATCCATCCTATTTTTATGCCAGCTAAAACTTAGGAGGGTTGGACATGAGGGCAAAGGTCAGAATACTGGACGTGTTCAGCGGCAGGTATTCGGTTTTCATAAACGAGGAGGAGGCGAAGAAGGCCAAACTCCACCCGGATGACCTGGTCAAGGTGGAGTCCGGGAAAAAGACGATCTACGGGAGTCTGGTCATAAGCAACCTCGTTGGGCCGGGCGAGGTCGGCGTGAGCAGGGACGTCCTGCAGCTCCACAGCCTCTCGGAGGGAGAGGTCGTAACCCTGACGCCCGTTGGTACCCCCGAGAGCGTCAGGTACATCAAGAAAAAGATGCACGGAGAAAAGCTCCGCAAGGTTGAGATCGAGGCGATAGTCAGGGACATCGTTGACAGAAAGCTGAGGGACATCGAAATAAGCTCCTTCGTCACCGCCCTTGAGATAAACGGCCTCGACATGGACGAAATAGCCGCTTTGACCATAGCGATGGCCGAGACCGGAGACATGCTCGACATCGACAGGAAGCCGATCATGGACGTCCACAGCATCGGTGGCGTTCCCGGAAACAAGACCAACATCCTCGTCGTTCCGATCGTTGCCGCCGCGGGTTTGACGATACCGAAGACCAGCTCGAGGGCCATAACCAGCGCCGCGGGAACGGCAGACGTGGTCGAGGTCTTCGCCAACGTCAGCTTCTCGCTCGACGAGATCAAGAGGATAGTTGAGAAGGTCGGGGCCTGTCTCGTCTGGGGAGGGGCTTTAAACCTCGCGCCCGCCGATGACATAACAATAAAGGCCGAACGCGCCCTCAGCGTTGATCCGCCGGGGCTGATGCTCGCTAGCATAATGTCCAAGAAGTACGCAATGGGCAGCCAGTACGTCCTCATAGACATACCGACGGGCAAGGGCGTTAAGGTCGAAACGATGGACGAGGCTAGGGCCCTCGCGAGGGACTTCATAGAGCTCGGCAAGAGGCTCGGCCAGTACGTCGAGGTGGCGATAACCTACGGCGGCCAACCGATTGGACACACCGTCGGGCCGGCTCTGGAAGCGAGGGAGGCACTCTCCGCCCTGATGACTGGCAAGGGACCGGGAAGCCTGATTGAGAAGGCCCTCGGCCTTGCGGGAATTCTGCTCGAGATGGGCGGCGTTGCCCCAGCTGGAATGGGTAAGAAGATGGCCAGGGAGATCCTCGAGAGCGGAAAGGCCTACGAGAAGATGAAGGAGATCATCGAGGAACAGGGCGGCGATCCGAACATCAAGCCGGAGGACATACAGATAGGCGACAAGACCTACACCTTCACCGCCCCGACGAGCGGCTACGTAACTGGGATAGACAACAGGGCCATAACGGGAATAGCCAGGGCCGCCGGAGCGCCTGAGGACAAGGGTGCCGGGCTGGAGCTCTACGTCAAGGTCGGCGAGAAGGTCAAGGAGGGCGATCCCCTCTTCACGATCCACGCCGAGAGCGAGGCCAGGCTCGATCAGGCGATCGTCTTCGCCCGGAGAACCGAGCCCATCAGGATCGAGGGAATGGTCCTCCAGCGAATCGGAAACATCTGACCCCATCTTTCCCTTTTCATCGACCGCAAAATTTATAAACCCGCCCAGAAAGGAGATAACGGCGTGTCGAGTGGGCCGGTAGCTCAGCCTGGTATGAGCGCCGCCTTGGCAAGGCGGAGGCCCCGGGTTCAAATCCCGGCCGGTCCACCATCCTTGGGTTGGGCCCGTGGTCTAGACTGGTTATGACGCCACCCTGACAAGGTGGAGGTCCGGGGTTCGAATCCCCGCGGGCCCACCAGCGTCTTCTCAGAGTATTCTCTTACTCCAGTCCTCCCTAACAAAAATCTGAGAAATGTCTAAGCACCTCACTAGCTTACTGTTGTCGATTTCTTTGCCGTATACTCGTCACTTTATTATTATGATTGTCTTCTTTCTGGTTTTTCTCTGTATTCGTCTTAGATACCCTTTTAGTATCTTGACTTTGACACCTTCTTCTTCGAGCATTTCTATATATTCATCAAGCCCAAGGTTGTATCCAATATCTAATATGACCGCAATAATCTCAACAGAAGGATTTGCTTTTTTGTATCTGCGAACTTGGCCGATAAGTTCGTCTAATTTATTTCTTGATCTGGCTATTTTCAATTCAATTCCTATTGGTCTGTCATTCTCTCTTTCTATCAAAATATCAATTCTTCCATTTCGGATACTGTTTTCTCTTCTAACTTTAACTCCCTTTTTCCTTAATGCACCATTCAAAAAGTAGTAGAGCTGATCCTTTAGCTCTCTTTCATTTTCAACAGGATCTGGCTTAAAATCCTCCAATATCTCCAATATTTTTGATATGCTAATTTCGTTGACTAATTTTTTGTTTTTAATTACGGTTTCTAGTCTTGGATTTTCTCTAGGTTCGAACTTTTCTAATTCGTCAATTAAATCCCTATATTCAACCATACATCTCTTAGCCTCATCTATGATTGTATCTAAGCTAAGATTAGAAGCGAGATACTCTATCAAATCATGTTTCGTTGGGTTTAGTATACCAAAAGGTCCTATCAAAAGATGCCTAGATTTGATGTCTTCTAGCTGTTTTTGTGAAAACCTGGACAAGATTTTTCGTTTTGTTTCAAGCACTTTTTGTCTGTGGTCTTTACTTTCTTTTTCGGATGTCGTATCAAACAGAGACGGAATGTCTATAAGAAACCCTTTCATGTACATCACCCAGTAACTATTTGGAACTAAGCGTTCATAAATAGTTTTTGTTAGTTTTTTATGATAATTCTGCGTTATGATACTCTGCCCAATCTTCTGAACTGCTACCTTCTAAACACTCGTTCTAACACCCCATAAAAATGATTAGGTAAAATTGACGAACGATTGCTCACAGATCCCTGAGCTTCTTCATCTTTCCGGCCTTTATCTGGAGGTACCCCTTCCTCTCGAGGAAGCGAAGTAGCTCGTCGAAGGCTTCCTTTGACGCGTGAACGACCAGCGTCCCCTTCTCGGTTGGTATCTGCAGGGGAAGGGCCCTGAGGAAGCTCCTTTTGAACTCCTCAACGTCGACTTTTCTATCTCCAAGGGCCTTCAGGATCTCCCCCGCCAGTATGGACCTCCCAACGAGGGCGAAGTAGGCCTTAAGAACGTCCTCCTCCGGGAAGTACTTGCTGGCGATCCTCCCAAAGGCGTTTATCTTCTCCATCCTCAGCTCCTGAACCTCGAACTCCCACTCTGGCGTGAGGTCGGTAAAAACGAACTGTTTGGCGACCTTCTCAAGTCCCTCGGGGTTGGTCACCAGGTTGAAGGGGAACTTGAACTGGAACCTCAGCGTGAGGGGGTCGATTCCCTCCTTCAACCTCAGGGTGTTCTCCTCGGGATTGTAGTCGAGCGCCCCCGCGTTGTACAGCTGGTCCAGAACGTCCGCCACCCAGAGCCCCTCGGAGAGCAGTTTGTCCGCAGATTCTCCCGCCTTCAGGTGGTCGAGGATGTGATTTATGCTCTCCCGGAACGAGTTGAAGCCCTCCATCAGGGCCTCCCTGTCAACGCCCTCCATAACCTCGATCTTCGCCCTTATCTCCTCGAGGGTTCCCTCGATTATGTACCCAACGAAGGTCTCGTGGGACTGCTTTTCAACAACTTTGAAGTCCACTCCCTCTCCCCTCAGGTCGGCGGAGAAAGCGTCTCTTAGGGCGGGACTCTTTGTCGAAAGCCTCATACCATCACCGCCTCGGTAAAGGCTAAAAAGCCTTATAGACTTTTGGATTTGGGGTGAGAGGATGAGCGGAGACGGAAAGCAGTACCTCCTCGACAGAACCCTGGAGCGGTGGAAGGGAAAGAGGGTTGCCGTTGGAATCGGCAGCGAGACGAGCTTTTCAGGCGTTCTTGCGGACTTCGACGAAGAGGTAATCCTGCTGAAGGACGTGACGGATTACACAGGGAACAGGACGAAGGAGCTCATAGCGAAGATCGACGACATAAACTGGATAACCCTGCTGTGAGGTGTGGCCATGCGCGCCGTTGCCTTCGTTGGCTTCAAGAAGAGCGGTAAAACGACGACGGTTGAGGCCGTCGCAAGGGTTTTGAAGGAACGCGGTTACCGCGTCGCGATAGCGAAGAGCATGCACGCCGACTTCGACAGGGAAGGGAGCGATACCTGGCGGTTTTCGAAAGTAGCCGATTCGGTTCTCGTCAGAGCCCGCGACACCGACGCGCTCCTGTTTAAGGCAAAGGACGTAAACGCGCTCTTCTCGATGGTTTCGGCCGATTTCCTCCTGCTTGAGGGCTTTAAATCAATCCAGCACGTCCCCAAGGTGGTTTGTGCCAAAAGCGAGGATGAAGTTGGGGAGCTCAACGACGGCTTAGCCATAGCGGTGAGCGGTGTCATAGCTTCGACGGGTGTTGAAGAAATTAACGGCCTTCCTGTAATCGACGCAACTAAGGAACCCGAGAGGCTCGCCGACCTGGTAGAGAAAAAAGCCTTCATGCTCCCCAACATAGACTGCGGCCTCTGCGGCTTCCGCTGTGCTGAAATGGCGAGGATGATAGTTAGGGGCGAGAAAACTCTGAGGGACTGCGTTGTGCTGAGCTCAAAGCCCAGAGTCACGGTCAAGATAGACGGCCAGGTTCTACCGATGAAGGACTGGGTGCAGGAGCTGGTCGAGAAGACGATAAAGGGCATGCTCTCGGCCATGAAGGGCTACCGCGAGGGCAGGAGGATAGAGATAGTAATCAAGGACGAGTGAAACAAAAGGCCTGAAAATCATCTAAAAATGCCCCCTACCGACGCCATGTCCGTGTTATTATGGCCTCTCCCGGATACAAGCAGTTTAGCTGCCCAGAATGGGAAAACCTTTAACCCTTTCTTCCCTAAGTTATCTGGTGGGCAGTATGGAGCGCTATATCCTCTCACTCGACGAGGGAACTACTTCCGCGAGGGCGATAATCTTCGACAGGGAGAGCAACATCATCGGCCTCGGTCAGTACGAGTTTCCCCAGCACTATCCGAGGCCCGGCTGGGTGGAGCACAATCCGGAGGAAATCTGGGACGCGCAGTTCAGGGCCATAAAGACTGCCCTTGAGCGGGCGAAAATAGAGCCAAGTCAAATAGCGGCGATTGGCGTTACTAACCAAAGAGAAACTACGATAGTCTTTGACCGCGACGGAAAACCGCTCTACAACGCGATAGTCTGGCAGTGCAGGAGAACGGCCGAGCTTATCGAGGAGATAAAGCGCGAATACGGGGATATGATAAAGCAGAAGACCGGCCTCGTCCCCGACGCTTACTTCTCCGCGAGCAAGCTCAAGTGGCTCCTCGACAACGTTCCAGGCTTAAGGGAGAAGGCGGAGAAGGGCGAAGTCCTCTTTGGAACCGTCGACACTTTCTTAATCTACCGCCTCACTGGAGAGCACGTAACCGATTACTCCAACGCCTCAAGGACGATGCTCTTCAACATAAAGAGGCTCGACTGGGATGACGAACTCCTTGAAATCTTCGGGATCCCGGAGGAGGTTCTGCCGGAAGTGAAGGAGTCGAGCGAGGTCTACGGCTACACGAAGAAGGAACTCCTCGGGACGGAGATTCCGGTGAGCGGCGATGCAGGAGACCAGCAGGCGGCTCTGTTCGGGCAGGCGGGCTTCGAGACCGGAATGGTGAAGGCCACCTACGGAACGGGAAGCTTCATTTTAGCAAACACCGGAAAGACCGTCCGCTACTCCGATAATCTGCTCACGACAATAGCCTGGGGACTCAACGGAAAGGTTACCTATGCCCTCGAGGGAAGCGTTTTTGTAACGGGAGCAGCGGTTCAGTGGCTCCGCGACGGAATAAAGATTATCAAGCACGCCTCCGAAACCGAGGAACTCGCGAGGAAGCTCGAGAGCAACGAAGGAGTCTACTTCGTCCCGGCTTTCGTCGGCCTTGGAGCACCGTACTGGGACCAGTTCGCACGGGGGCTGATAATCGGTATAACGCGTGGAACCGGCAGGGAGCACCTCGCAAGGGCAACTCTGGAGGCGATAGCCTATCTCACGCGCGACGTCATAGAGGAGATGGAGAAGCTCGTCGGGATAAAGGAGCTCCGCGTTGACGGCGGGGCCACGGCGAACGACTTCCTGATGCAGTTCCAGGCGGACATACTGAACAGGCGCGTTGTCAGGCCCGTCGTCAAGGAAACCACCGCGCTCGGCGCGGCGTATCTGGCCGGACTGGCCGTCGATTACTGGGAGAGCCTTGAGGAGATAGAGAGCCTCTGGAAGGCGGAGAAGGTGTTCGAGCCGGGGATGGACGAGGAAACAAGGAGAAAGCTCTATCACGGCTGGAAGGAGGCGGTAAAGAGGGCCATGGGCTGGGCGAAGGTCGTTGGGGTCTGACGAAAGGGTTATTACTGTTTCCTCCAATTATTTTCAGGTGGGAGCATGGAAACCGTCGAGGCCGTCTATGAGAACGGTGTTCTAAAACCCCTAAAACGGGTGAATCTCAAGGAAGGTGAGAAAGTAACCGTTGTCATAAAGCGGGACGTCCTGAAGCTTGCAGGAAGTGTTAAGAGAGCCGTTAGCGTTGAGGAGCTGGAGGAGGCTTATCATGAGTACGTTCTCCACAGGGGAAAGGGTCTTCCTTGATACCTCTTTCATCTTGAATTTCCTTTTCGGAGACGAGAGGGCTGTGGTCGCGCTTGAAAAAATGATTGACGAAGGAACGAGGTTCTACCTCAACCCAACAGTCATCGGTGAGGTCTGGTTTCAGCTCATGGCTAACGAGTACGTAAAAAAGCATGGAAGGTACTCAACCTACGGCATAAGAGAAAAAGTTGGAGAAATTAAAGAGGCCATCAACGTGGCCGATGAGTTCTTTAGTGCACTTCCAGAGCTTGAAGTGGTTGAGATAACGGAAAGAACCGTGGAAATTGCACGGAGATTAATTGAAGAACACAACCTGCTTCCCAACGACGCTATGATTCTCGCCTCATGTATTCAGTACGGGATTAAGAGGATTGCCACCTTCGACTCTGATTTTAAGAAGGTCCCAAACATTGAGACCCTGCCATGATAAATGAACATCTTCGTCCATCCAAATCCTGTCCTGCCCTGTCCTTTCTTTTAATGCCTCAAAGAGTTCTTTCCTTGCCTTTTCGCCAAACTAAAGGTTAAGGAAAGCTTTAAAACACATGACACCGTTTCTGGAGTCAGATTGAGGTGAAGGTTATGAAGACGAAGGTGGCCATAATAGGGGCAGGAATTAGCGGGGCGAGCATAGCGAGGGTTCTCAGCAGGTACGAGAACCTCGAGGTTCATCTGATAGAAAAAGCTCCGGACGTAGGCTGGGGGGTGAGCAAGGCCAACACGGCTTTAATTCACGGCGGCTACGATGACGACCCCGAGAAGTACCCAACGAGGGCCAGGCTGTGCATAAGGGGAAACCGGCTCTGGCACCAGTGGGCCAAGGAGCTTGAGATTCCGCACGTCTGGAACGGGGCGTTAATAGTCGCGACGAAGGAGGAGGACTTCGACGAGCTCGAGAGACTCTTAGAGCGCGGGAGGAAGAACGGCGTTCCGGAGATGAGAATCGTCGATAGGGACGAACTCTTCCACCTTGAGCCCAACCTCACGAGGGAAGCGATTGGAGCGCTGTGGGTTCCAATAGTGGGTCAGATTGGGCCGATTCCGGCCGTTATCGCGATAACCGAGAACGCCGTTGCGAACGGCGTGAAGACGCACCTCGAGACGGAGGTTACTGGAATAAAGGTCGAGAACGGTGAGGTTAAGGGTGTTGAGACAAAGGATGGCTCCATCGAGGCGGACATCGTTATCAATGCAGCGGGTCTTTACGCGGACAGAATAGCGAGAATGGCAGGCATAGACTACTTCGAAATCCACCCGAGGAAAGGTGAGTACTGGATTTTTGACGACGACGTTCCCGGGCCGAAGCGCGTCCTCTTCCCGACGCCGACGCCGATAAGCAAGGGAATAGTTGTAACCACCGAGATTTCCGGCCATCTGATGATAGGGCCGAACGCCCAGGACTTACCGCCCGAGGAGAAGGAAGACCTCGCCACCACGAGGGAGGGCCTTGAGCAGGTCTGGGAAGGGGCCAAGAAGCTATGGCCACAACTGCCCCCAAGGAGCAAGGTAATCAGAACCTTCGCCGGTCTAAGGCCCGAGCCGACGGGAGGGGACTTCATAATCAAGGCGGAGGAAGAGGTCTGGGGCTTCATCAACGTCGCTGGAATACGCTCACCCGGCCTGACGAGCGCCCCGGCGATAGCCTACGAGGTTGCCGAGATAATCGAGCGCGACCTTGGAATCGAGCTGAAGGAAAAGGAGAAGTGGAACCCCTACAGGAAGGAAATCAGCCACTTCTTCATGATGACGCCCGAGCAGGTGAACGAAGCCGTGAAGAAGAACCCCGCCTACGGAAAGATAGTGTGCCGCTGTAACTCCGTCAGCGAGGGCGACATACTCGAAGCGATTGAGAGGATGAAGTTCATAGGCGTTAAAACGCCGAGCGTTGATTCCGTCAAGTTCAGGACCAAAGCCACAACGGGAACCTGCCAGGGAAGCTTCTGCAGGCCGAAGATTGTCCAGCTTTTGGCGAAGGAATACGGAGTAGAACCTTGGAAAGTTACGCTGAAAGGTAAGGGAAGCGAGATTGGAATAGGAGACGTCAAGGTTCTCCTCAGGGGGGATGCCTGATGTTCCCGAGGATTCCGATGCTGAGCTACGACGTCGTTGTGGTCGGTGGCGGTCCTGCGGGAATGGCGGCCGCGATTAGGGCCAAGGAGCTGGGTTTAAACGTCCTGCTCCTCGACGAGAACGACTACCTTGGAGGAATACTCCCCCAGTGCATTCACCCAGGCTTTGGCCTGCACTACTACAAAGAAGAGCTGACAGGGCCCGAGTTTGCCTCGCGCCTCGCGAAGAGGCTGGTCGAGCTTGGGGTGGAGTACAGAACGGCCGCGAGGGTTCTTGAGATTAGGAACTACTCAGACCTCGAGAAGGTCGTAATCTTCACCTCGCCGAGCGGGGCTTATCAGGCCTGGGCGAAGGCGGTAATCTACGCCGCGGGAGCGAGGGAAAGGCATGCCTTCGAGATTGGAATCGTCGGCGACAGGGTTTCTGGAATCTACACGGCCGGGGAGGCCCAAACGCTGATGGACATCTACGGGATAATGCCCGGTAAGGAGATAGTCATCGTGGGTTCCGGCGACGTTGGCTTGATAATGGCGCGCCGGTTCGCCCTTGAAGGTGCGAAGGTTAAGGCCGTTGTCGAGCTGATGCCCTATCCAGGGGGACTGGCGAGAAACGTGATGATTCTCAGGGACTTTGATATTCCTCTCTACCTGGGCCACAAGGTCGTGGAAGTCCGCGGAAAGGGTCGCGTCGAGCGGGTAAAGGTCGTCAGGGTCGACGAAAACCTCAACGAAATCCCCGGAAGCGAGTTCTGGATTGAGGCGGATACGTTGATAATATCGGCCGGCCTCGTCCCGAGTGTTAAAAAATTGAAAGCCCTAGGCGTTGAGATTGACTCGGCAACAGGCGGACCGGTCGTGAACGACAGACTGGAAACCAGCGTCCCGGGAATATTCGTTGCCGGGAACTCACTCCTGATAAACGACCTCGTTGACTACGTCGCGGAGCAGGGTGAGCTGGCGGTGGAGGGAGCCAAGGAGTTCATCGAGAACGGGGGAATCGAGAGCAGGAAGTGGGTTAAGGTGGAGAAGGGCGAAAACGTCCGCCTGATTGTTCCCCACTACCTCAGTGGAGATAGAGACGTCTACCTCTACCTTCGCGTTGCCAGACCGATGGAGGACGTCGAGCTCAGAATTCCGGAGATAGGCAAGAGGATGAAGCTCCCGGTGGTCAAGCCTGCCGAGATGCTGAGGATAAAACTGAAGGCAGGAGAAATCAGGAAGGCCGAGAAGCTCACCGTGGAGGTGGTGAAGGCATGATATACCGCTTCACATGCATCGTCTGCCCCCTTGGATGTTCAATCGAGGTCGAGATGGAGGACGGGAAGGTCAAGGAAGTTCGCGGTTGCACCTGCCCGCGCGGTGAGGAGTGGGCTATTCAGGAAGTCACGAACCCGAAGAGGGTCGTGATGAGCGTCGTGCCCGTTGAAGGGGGAGCCCTGCCCACGGTGAGCGTCAAGACGGCCGAGCCTGTTCCGAAGGAGAAGATACCGGAGCTCATGAAGTTTCTGGCGAAGCTCAGACTCAAAGCGCCGGTGAAGGTCGGAGAAACTGTTGCGGAGTGGGAAGGGATAAAAATAGTGGCGACGAGGGGGGCTTAGCTCGCCCCTTCCTTTTCCGGAACCTTTATTCTGAAATCCTTCGGTAGCTTCTTGAGTTCAACGTGGAGTTCATACACTGCTTTTCCTGCGGGGTTTTCGTACTCAACGTGAATGGTGTAGGCAAAGCTTCCGAAGGTGTCGGCTATTGTGGCCTCGAAGTACGCTTTCTTCACCCTCATTCTTTGGCTTGATCCCGCTGAGGAGACGCTAAATTTGGCGTTCGGAAGCTTTTCGATGCTTCCGTTGCTCAAACTGCCCCGGACTACGTAGACGCTTCCGTTCTTGGTTATCGAGACGTTTTTTGAGGACAGCATGAGTTTGAGCGCGTGCTTGGCCTGCTCGATGTATCCCTTGAAGAGCATGGGGTCTGTGGTCACAGAATCCGGGAGGCCGGAAATGAGACCTCCTGCAGGTTCGAGCCTGGCATTTGAGCCGTTGACGTAGAGGATGTACTTCTGTCCGGTCATGCCGAAGGGGTCGATTGGTTCCAGGGACACGTTTGCGAGGATTACTCCCCTTTCCTCGTCGACGAGGCCAGTGATCATGAACCCCATTGCGGGATTCGTGGGGAGCATTGTCATCTCTGAGAGGTTGAACTCAACCCTCTCGACCATCGAGAGGTTGTACTTTGTCAGATTGTCGATGCCCTGGAGAAGCTTTTCCTCGATTGTCGGCGTTGATGAGGTCGCTTCTTTGCCCTCATGCCCGGGGCCGCGGGAGATGCACCCGGACAGCAGCACTACAGCCGACAGCAGAAGCGCGAGCAGGGCACGTTTCACGGTTACACCCCCGGTGGAGACAATAAAAGAAGGGGGTCAGCCAAGAACATCGTCGAGGGGCTTTGCCTCTTCTATCCCCTTCGGGGTGGTGATTATGACGTCGCCGTTTATGTTCCTAAGCTCTGTGGTTTCGTTGATTGTTAAGTACATGTTTGCGGTGTCCCCTTTGATCGGATCCCTGATCGAGACAACCACGTTGAGGTACTCGTGGATCCAGTAGGGCATGCCGTCGCCCCTGATCTTCACCTCGATGTAGCCGCTCTTCGTGGTTATGTTCGCTATGTCGCTGTTCTTCAGAAGCGTGTTGATGAACTCCCTCCCGGTGGCGTTGAGGATCTCTCCAAACGTGATGTTGGTCTTGAAGTAGTAGCCTCCCTTGATCCTCTTCATCTCGATCTCCTTATTGGAGAGGAGCTTTTCGATGAAGTCAACGTTCAGGCTGCTGTTGGCGAACTCCGTGAGCTCGTTGTCCAGGGGCATGGAGTACCACTTGCCGTTGATGTTGAAGTAAACGTCGGAGCCGTTGGCGAAGTAGGGCCAGTTCACCTTGGTCTCTATTCCGAGGTATTTAACACGGACGTTCAGGTGGCCCTTTTCGAGCTTCTTCCTGTTGTCGAAGGCACCATTTACCTGGATGTACTCCTCGATTTTCATCGTGCTGTTGAGTCTATCGGAAAAGGCCCTGACGACGACGCTGGCGTTCGTAGTGTATTCACCGCGCTCGATGCTGTTTATCGCGTTGAGAACCTTCTCCTTCGTCAGGCCGACCTGGTCGCCGATGCAGCCGGCGGCTATAACAACCCCGAGGATCAACAGCACTGCAAGGAGTCTTCTCATCTTTACCACACCCGTGCAGTTTACACGAGTAGAAACGCACCAGCCTTTAAATATGTTTTGTATTCAAATTTCACATACCACTGAGAATAGTGTGCAAAAAGTGGAAAGTTCACCACGGCTCGTTGCCGTGTCTCTCAACCTGGCCGGCCATGCTCCTGAGGTAGTCTCTCAGCGCCGATTTCCACCAGCTTATGGCCTTGATCCAGCAGCGGGTTTTTTGGATCCTGTACTTTATGTGCACGTCGATGTAATCAACGAGAACCGTGGAGTTCCTCGGATCGTAGTTAAGGGAGGTTGATGTGTCGTACGAGACCTCCCTCAGTTCGTCGTTCACGTAGACCGCAACGAGCCGGTAGTAGGTTGTGGTGTACTCGTCCCCTCTTTTCCATTTGAGGATCAGGATCGATCTGTTTCCCTTCCTCGTGAGGCTCACGGAGGTGGCCCTTTTTCTCATGTCGCTCATGAACGTGTAGGGATCGTTGAGCCTCCTGAGGGTATCTTGGTTTAGATTGAAGGATCTGACGAAGATCTCTCTATCCCAATCACGGCTTTCGTAGTACGCGCCGAACTGGCCGGGGCATATCACGCCGTAGCCCTTCGACTGGGACGACATGAACCCACTATCGTGCCGGGTGTACCTGTAGGAATATCCCGTGTCGTTGATCCCGTCAGGGTAGACGAAGAGCAGGAGAAAAAGAACGAATAGAATCCCGAACTTGTGGAGAAAGCTCACCATCCCTCCACCGCCTCGAGCTTCTGGAGGAATATTCTCAGATCGGTCTTAAAGGGCTCGTCCGCCCTCGCGATCTCCTCCTCGAGGCGTTTCTTTAGGTCCTCAACGCTTTCGGCTCCGTCAAGAAAGCCGAGCACCAGCTCCCTCAGCCGGTCGGGGTATTCGACGTAGGGCCGGGCTTCAAACAGGGCCTCCTCAACGATGCTCCTGAGTTCCTTCAAGCTCACCACCTCCACATGCCCCTGAGGGCGTAGTACCACCTCTTCTGCTCGTCCTCGGCACGGCCGAGGAGTATGAGGTACCTGAGGATCGCCAGGTTGAGGAGGAGCAGGAAGATGAGGAGTATGTTGTAGGCCGGAACCGCTTCGCTCAGGAACGCGAAGTAGTCCCAGAGGAAGTGGAGGAACATCGCCGTAAGGAGGAAGCTTCCGACTGAATCGGCTTTTCCCTCCGAGACGAGCCCGTATCCAACTCCGACTATCGCGCTCCACGTTCCGTGGGCGAAGGGTGTTAAAAACGCCCTGAAAACCGTCGTGGGGAGGCCGTACCCCAGACCGTAGAGGAAGTTCTCGGTTGCCGCGAATCCGAGTCCTGCTGCAACGCCGTAGACGACCCCGTCCATTATTCCGTCCATCTGGCCGGCCCTGAACGGGTACAGTATCGCCAGGGCCTTAGCCGGTTCCTCCACAACCCCTGCAACAAGGGCCATGTAGAAGGCACTCGCGGGGAGGAGATAGTTGGCGTAGCCCCACCTGGGGGTCAGGAGGGCCTCTATGACAAAAGCTACAGTTACCGAGAGGCTTGCCCCTAGGAGGAAGGTCATGATAACGTACCTCTTTGGCTCCGGTTCCAGTTTGTCCTCGTGATAGAAGTACCACAAGAGTATCAAGGCCGGCACGTACGCGAAGAACACTATCGACGCTATAACGTTCATGCCACCACCCTCAACAGTTGGGAGTTCGATCTTTTTAATGTTTTCACGGTTTCGGGTGGTTACCACGAGTGGACGTTACCACCTGCACAAAAAATATATCAACTCCGGGGTTTAACTTTCTCATCAGGTGGTGGTATGGACAGGAAGATCACGATCATCGTGGTGTTACTGTTCATCTCCGTTGCTCTCGTTGGGGCTTTCTGGGGGGACATCCTCGAAAAGGCCAATCCTTCCCCCCCGAAGCTCGTGGACGTTGAGCTGAGCAGGGGGATAGTTCCGGGCCCCGAGGATGACGGAACCTACTACGTTCAGGGCAACGTCCTCTCGAACTGCACGGTCGCGTTCACGTACCTCCTGCCGGAGCAGGGCAAAGTGGAAGTTTACGAGCTCGACGCTGCAACGTACCGGGCTCTCACGGGCAACGGCACGGTGGGAGCGTGTTCGGATGAGCTCATAGAGGGAACGCTGAAGGTTCAGTTCGACCAGAAACTCGAGTCCCTTTCAATTCAGGTGTGGAACGGCAAGCTCTCCGAGGACGGTTCCAACGTCTACTTCCGGCTGCTCGGAACGTGGCAGTTCTTCGACAATCTGTCGGCCGTTTACGTTGCGCCTTCCCCCGAGAAGGACTACAAGCTGGTGACGATTCAGGAGCTCGAGGAAATGATCAGGGAAAACGGTGTTCATCCGGTTGGGTGAGCGCAACCCTTAAAAACCAACCCTCGAAACCCGACCGACTAGGCGGGTTCGCCCGCGGGATGTTCCGCTCTGCGGAGAACCACAAACGTGGGAGGGAATTGAAATGGGAATGTACAAGTACATAAGGGAAGCCTGGAAGAGCCCCAAGAAGAGCTACGTGGGAGAGCTCCTCAAGAAGAGGATGATAAAGTGGAGGAGAGAGCCGGTCGTCGTTCGCGTCGAGAGGCCGACGAGGCTTGATAGAGCGAGGAACCTCGGCTACCAGGCCAAGCAGGGCTACGTCGTCGTTCGCGTTAGGGTCAGGCGCGGTGGAAGGAAGAGGCCCAGGTGGAAGGGCGGAAGGAAGCCGAGCAAGATGGGTATGGTTAAATACAGCCCGAAGAAGAGCCTCCAGTGGATAGCCGAGGAGAAGGCCGCGAGAAAGTTCCCGAACCTCGAGGTCCTCAACTCCTACTGGGTCGGCGAGGACGGAATGTACAAGTGGTTCGAGGTCATAATGGTTGACCCGCACCACCCGGTCATAAAGAGCGACCCGAAGATAGCCTGGATCGCTGGTAAAGCCCACAAGGGTAGGGTCTTCCGCGGTCTCACGAGCGCCGGCAAGAAGGGCCGCGGCCTGAGGAACAAGGGCAAGGGCGCTGAAAAGGTCAGGCCCAGCGTTAGAGCTAATAAGGGCAAGACCAAGTGAGCCTTTTATTCTTCTTCCGGCTTTTCGAGCTTTATCCTCTTGATTCCGAGCTTGTCGAAGGCCTTATCCGAGCTGATTATCACCCCTCCGCACTTCGCCGCGTGAACTGCATCGAAGGGATTGAGATTGTGCTCCTTCATGTAGTACGCTGCCCGGAGGTAGTCCTCGTTTTCCTCCTCGATTATCGCCATCACAGCCGCCAGAAGCCTGAGGGGGTCGAGATTGAACCTTTTTGAGAGTATCAAAAGCTCGAGGAAGGTTGCCTCCGAGGTCGTTATCCGCCCTTTATATTTTTCGTAAAGCTTTCTGGCGTTCTCCTTCAGCCAGTCGTTGGGTTTGAGAAGGGCGAGGAAAAAATCCGTGTCCGCGTAGACCATTTCACTCACCCGCGAGCTTCTCTGCCTCCTTCAGGATTTCCCTCCTCAGCTCTTCGAGGGAAACGTCCGGGAGCTTCTTTCCAAGCTCTTCAAGCTCCCCCAGCGGGTCTTCCGGCTTGGGCACTATGAGAATACCCTCCGCTACTCTAACGAGGTAAACCTCACCCGAGAGGTTCTTCCTGAGCTCCTTGGGTATGTAGAGCCTCCCCCGCGAGTCCACTCTGGCCAGCATTTTCCCACCATAGGGGTTTAGATGGGAACATACTTATGGTTTTCCCCCACTCACTTTTTTAAATCCCTCCTCCAAAGGAGTTCGGGTGAGAGAAGATGACGCTCAGGGCGCACCACGTCAGGCTTACGACTTTCATTCACGCGACCGAGGACGAGGACAAGGTCTTAGAGGCGATAGGAACCTTCATTCCGGAGGAGATAGACGACGAGGACATTCACTTTGAGGTCGTTGAGACCGAGGGTTTCTTCGGCAACCCGATTAAGGTCGTTAACGTTGAGATAAAAAGGAGCAAAGCGGTGAGGGCGTTCCTCAAGCACTTCAGGGAGCTCCTTGACGAGAACGCGAGGCGCTACATACTGGAAAACCTCGACGAGAAGGTCGACGACGAGGGAACGCTCTACGTCCGATTCAACAAGCAGAAGGCTTACCTCGGCGACGTTGAGGTTGACGAGGGAGCCGACGTGATACAGGTCAGAATTAAGGTCAAGGCCTTCCCGATGAGGAAAGAGGCCGTTGTGAAGGCCGTGAGGGAGTGGCTGGAGGAGAAGGAATGAGCGGGAGGGACTACTTCGTCGAGATGGACGTCAGGAATGCGGAAGCCTACGAGTTAGCTAAGGAGTGGTTCGACGAGGTAGTCTTCACCAAAAAGCTCGTCCTCGACGCCGAGCCCGACTGGGACTCGTTGAAGGAAGAACTCCGAGAACTCAGAAGGACCTACGGAAAGGTTGCACTCCTGCTCGTAACGAGAAAGCCGAGCCTGATAAGGGCCTTTAAAGCGAGAAACCTCAGGGCTCTGCTCTACGTTCAGGGAGGCGACATGAGGGTCAACAGGATGGCAATCGAGGCAAAGGCGGACGCGCTGATAAGCCCCTGGCTCGGGAGGAAGGACTACGGCTTCGACCACACCTTGGCGGGAATGGCCGGCAGGAGGGGCGTCGCGATAGGGTTTTCCCTCTCACCCCTTTTGAGGGCGAACCCCTACGAGAGGGCCCTAACGCTCCGCTTCATGGCCAAGGTCTGGGAATTAACAAAGAAGTATCGCGTTCCGCGCTTCATCACGAGCTCCGCCGAGAGCAGGTGGGAGGTTCGCGGGCCGAGGGACTTGATGAGCCTCGGGATAAACATCGGGATGGAGATTCCAGAGGCGAGGGCGAGCCTGAACTTCCACCCGAGAAAAATTTTGAAAAAACTGGACTAAGGCTCCTCCAGAGCCGGGAAGTAGTCCGGCTCATAATCTTCGAGCTTCCCGTCCAGGTAGTCCTCGTAGCCCTTCAGGTCGAGCAGGCCGTGGCCGCTCAGGTTGAAGAGTATGACCTCCTCCTTTCCTTCTTCCTTCGCCTTTAACGCCCTGTCTATGACGCCCTTTATCGCGTGGGCGCTTTCGGGTGCTGGGATTATGCCCTCGGTCTTCGCGAACAGCTCCGCCGCCTGGAAGACCTCGTTCTGGTGGTAAGCTACTGGCCTGACTATTCCGTGGTTTATGAGGACGCTCAGCGTCGGAGCTAAGCCGTGGTAGCGAAGCCCTCCAGCGTGAATCGGCGGGACGTAGTAGGTGTGGCCGAGGGTGTGCATCTTCATCTTTGGGGTGTAACCACCGGAGTCGCCGAAGTCGTACTTGTAGACACCGCGCGTCATGCTCGGGGCGGCTTTCGGCTCGACCGCTATGAACTCGTACTCCTTTTCACCGCTCAGAACGTCCCTCACGAAGGGATACGCAAGGCCAGCGAAGTTGCTCCCACCGCCTACACAGCCGATTATAACGTCCGGCTCCTCGAACTCCTTCATCTGCTCCTGAGCTTCGAGGCCGATGACGGTCTGGTGCATGAGCACGTGGTTCAAAACGCTTCCGAGGGCGTAGCGGGCTTTTTCGTCCCTCAAAACGTCTTCAATCGCCTCGCTTATCGCTATTCCCAGCCCTCCGGGGTGGTTGGGATCCTCGCTCAGGAACTTCCTCCCGATTTCCGTTCTGTCGCTTGGACTGGGATAGATTTCGGCCCCGTAGAGGCGCATTATCGTCTTCCTGTATGGTTTCTGGAAGTAACTGGCGCGCGCCATGTAAACGCGAACTTTTAACCCGAGAAGAGCACCGGCCAGGCTCAAAGCGGTTCCCCACTGGCCGGCTCCCGTTTCAGTAACGAGCCTCTCTATTCCCTGCTCCTTCGCGTAGTAGGCCTGAGCTAAAGCGGTGTTTATCTTGTGGCTCCCCGTTACAGTGGCGCCTTCGTATTTGAAGTAAATCCTCGCCGGTGTGCCAAGGGCCTTCTCAAGGTTTGTCGCCCTGAAAAGCGGTGTGGGCCTGCCTATCTTGGCGTAGAGCTCGCGAACCTTCTTCGGAATCTCGATGTACCTTTCCGTGCTCATCTCCTGCTTTACCAGCTCCTCTGCGAAAATCCTCAACAGCTTCTCCGGCCTCATCGGCTCGTCGGTTTCCGGGTCGAGGGGCGGAGCCAGCTCCTCTGGCAGATCGGGCAGTATGTTGTACCATCTCTTTGGTATCTTCGAATCGGGCAGAACGGCTTTCATTCTAACACCTCCTCCAATTCCTTTAATCCGTTCGAGAAAGGTCCCAAAGGGTGAGGGAATAAGAGCGTGAGAACTAAACCGGAGCGTTTAAGTGACAGAAGGGCGCGGCCAAAAGCAATCCCCCCTCATATCAGCGCCAAAAACAATCCCGCCTAACTGCTATGCCGGGGCTCGAGAAGCGACCTTCAAAGCCAAAAACAATCACTCCTGACCATCATGGCGCATCGATACTCGGAGTGGGTCTTTGTTTAAATAAGTTTCGGCGGAAAATTGGGATTTGCGACGATTTTTCCGGGGGAATGGGGGCGGAGATCGTCATTCATCTAAGCCGGCTCGGTCTGGTCGTATGGAGAGGCTCCCCTCCTGTGCCGGATCAGCAGGTCGTAGACGAACTCCTTAACGTCCGGACTCATCTCATCGTAGAGTATTGCCGGCTCCTCAAGGTTTTCGGCCTCTATAGCCTTTATCAGCTCTTTGACCGCTGGAACGGCCCTTCTGAGGATCCCCTCCACGAGTTCCGGGTATTCGTCTTCCTCTATCTCCTCCTGGCTCTCGAAGGCTAGGTACACGAGGGTCCTTCCAATGTGGAGCTGGAGGACGAGTTCGTTCTCCGTTATGTCGAAGAGCGAGAAGTTGTAGCTCCTCCTGCCCGCCTTAGCCACGAGGATGCCCACCAGGCGGGGCTCGCCGTTCTCCTCGTTGAAGAGCGAAACGAGTTCCATTGTGGCCTTTCTTATCCGCTCCATTTCCGTCCCCACATTCACTCTTCAAGGGTGGATAAAAGGGTTTTGACCGGGTGGTGAAAAAAGATGCAGAAAAGATGCCGTTTCCAAACTAAAAGAAAGAGTACATGGGATTATGGATTCCGAGTAATTTTGGGCCGAAAAACTCATAAAGGGGCCGTTGGAGTGGTCTTGGGTGTAGAAAGGTGAGACCGATTCCATTCCTGGCCGCGCTCCTCGTCCTCGTGGCAATGGGCATGCCGTGGTTCACGTCCCAGCATGCCTCCGGTGGAGTCGTGGCCTACGCCATTGACCACAACGGCTCATCCTCAAATCGTTCCCTCAGCTTCCTGGACGTTGTAAAGGGCCTGTACCTCAACGAGAAGGAGGTAAGGAGCTACCTCCACCTCAAGGCAAAGGAGACCTCAATCAACGAGCTCCTCTCGATAGTGTCCGTTCCCCTGATCCTTCTCGGGGCGGTAATAGGGCTCTTCAACGGAAAACTCGGCCACGGGGTTGGGCTGGTGGGCATGGTCCTCCTGACCGTTGGCCTGCTCCAGTGGGGAAGTGGAAAGGACACGCTCAGCGTCGGAACCGGCTACCTGCTGGCGTGGGTCGGCTTTTCAGTGGGGTTCGTGTCCTCCGCGGGGTCAAAGAAGTGATTAGAGCTCGTTCAGGATCTTCCCCAGCTTTTCAAAGTCCTTTCTCAGCTCTTCCCTGAGGGGAGGCTTGTAGAGGGCCGCCGCTGGATGGTACATGGGCATTATGAGGATCCTTCCGAAGAGGGTGTTGGCCCTGAAAACCTTCCCGTGGATCTTGCTTATCGGTTCCGGCTCGAATCCGAACTTCCTAAGGATGTAGCCCATTGAGTGCCTCCCGAGGGGAACTATCACCCTGGGCCTTATGATGTCTATCTGCATGTCGAGGTAGGGGGAGCAGGCCCTTATCTCCTCTTCCGTTGGGTTGCGGTTCTCCGGTGGGCGGCACTTGACGATGTTCGTTATGTAGACGTCGTCCCTGCTGAGCCCTATTCCCGCCAAGAGCTCGTCGAGAACCTTTCCTGCCCTGCCGACGAAGGGAAGGCCCTTCTGATCCTCCCAGTAACCCGGGGCTTCCCCAACGAACATGACCTTGGCGTCGTAGCTTCCGGAGCCGGGAACGGCGTTGGTCCTGAGCTGGCCCAGGGGACACTTCCGGCAGTTCCTGATCCTCTCCTCCAGCTTTTTCATGAGCTCTTCCTTCCCCATAGGCATCACGCGAGGGTTTTCTGGCTCAGGTAGGCCTTCAGGAACTCGACCCATGCCGTGAAGTAGCCCCTCTCGTACTCGTCTCTGAACTCCTGCCTCAGTATTTGCTCAAAGCGTTCGAGCACTTCCTCTGCTTTCTTTCGATCGTGCTCCTTGAGGAGCTGGACCACGAGGGAGTCGGGGTCGTTGTCCTGAATGGCACTCAGGAACCCGGTGACGGCCTTTGAGTAGCCCCTGCCCCACTCGTCGTTTCCCGCTATCTTCTGGAGCTTTTCCATGTGCCCTTTAGCCCTTGAGAAGTCCCTCCTGAGGAGCGCCCTGAGGAACATCTCCATCCTCATCTCTCTCGCCGGCATCTTCAACCCCTGGAAGGGTTCACGCTCCCGTTTTTAACGCTTGTGCCGGCGCTCATACCTATGCAGGAAAATCTTCATATTTACGCAAAAGCTTTTATACTCTTAGATTGAACACCCGCCAGAGGGAGGAGTTGTTAAAGGTGATGCCTATGGCTGAAAGTTTGGGTGAAATCCCCAGCGGGGAGAAGGAATTCGCCGAATCAACCAAGAGGATACGGGATATAGTTGAGTTTCCGGAAATCAGCGAGGATGAATTCTACGAGCTTTTGAAGACCGCGAGCAGGGGTTACGGTGGTGACCTGCCCCACAGGACGTACTCCCTCTGTCCCGAGACGAGGAGAATAGTTCCGGCCCTCGTGTGGGAGAAGGACGGAAAGGTCTGGATAACCAAGAAGTGCCCCGAGGGCATGATAACCGACCTCTACTACGAGGACGTCGAGATGTACTACCGCTTTAAGGTCTGGCGCTGGGAGGAAAAGGAGCTCTTCTCCACCAACGTTGAGAACTCCGGCGTAAACTGCCCCCTCGACTGCGGCCTTTGTCCGAGGCACCGCTCACACACGAGCCTGCTCAACATAGTCCTGACGAACCGCTGTAATTTGAGCTGCTGGTACTGCTTCTTCTACGCCAAAGAAGGCCAGCCGATATACGAGCCAACGCTGGAGCAGATTAGAATGATGCTCCGCAACGCGAAGAAGGAGTACCCAATCGGTGCCAACGCCGTCCAGTTCACCGGAGGAGAGCCAACGCTCCGCGACGACCTGATCGAGATAATCAAGATCGCGAAGGAGGAAGGCTACGACCACATACAGCTCAACACCGACGGAATAAAGCTCGCTTTCGAGCCCGAGCTCGTGAAGAAGATCCGCGAGGCCGGAACCAACACCCTCTACCTGAGCTACGACGGAATGACACCCCAGACCAACTGGAAGAACCACTGGGAGATCCCGCTCATCTTCGAGAACGTGAGGAAGGCCGGAGGGCCGGGAATAGTCCTCGTGCCGACAACGATCAGGAACGTCAACGACCACGAGCTTGGGGCTATAATCAACTTCGGCCTCAACCACCTCGACATAGTCAGGGGTGTTAACTTCCAGCCGCTCTCCCAGGTCGGCAGGGTTCCGAAGAAGGAGCGCCAGAGGTTCAGGATAACGATTCCTGGAGCGATAAAGCGCATAGAGGAGCAGACCAACGGCGTCATAACGAGGGACGACTGGTACCCGATTCCAATAGCAGGGCATATAGCGCGCTTTTTCGAGGTCTTCTCGGGCTCACGCTACTACATGACCAGCCACTTCTCCTGTGGGGCAGCTACCTACGTCTTCCTCGACCGCGAAAACAAGAAAGTTGTTCCGATAAGCAGGTTCCTCGACGTCGAGGGCTTCGTGGAATACCTCGAGAGCAAGGCGGAGGAGATAGAGCAGTGGAAGCACCTAGGCAAGCTCCAGAAGCTCAAGCTCGGTGCCGAGATATTCATCAAATTCAAGAGCTTCTACGATGAGAGGTACGCCCCCAAGGGTCTGAGCGTTCTCGAGCTCATAAAGAACGCCTTCATGCACGGCAACTACGACGCCCTCGGAAAGTTCCACGAGAACGCCCTCTTCCTTGGAATGATGCACTTCATGGACGAGTACAACTACGACGTCGAGCGCGTTGAGCGCTGTGTAATTCACTACGCGATGCCCGACGGCAGGATCGTCCCGTTCTGTACCTTCAACGTGATCCCCGAGCTCTACCGCGACAAGGTGCAGGCCCAGTTCAGCTACACGTGGGAGGAGTGGAAAAAGCTCCATCCTGACTGGGAGTACAAGAAGGACAAGTACTTCAGGAGCAGGGAGTTCGTCGAGAAGATGAGGAACAGCGAGCTCTACCGGAAGACCTACATCGACATAGAGGACTACTTCGGGGTTAAGGAGGTGTGAGCATGAGCGAGGCCGTACTCAACAAGAAGCTCGTGAGGCTCAACCTGAGGTTCGGTGATATCGACTGGGAGAGAGCAACCGTAAAGCAGTACGAGCTGGAGAAGGAGGAGGCAGTCTGGAGGATCTTCCTCAACGGCTACGCCAGGAACGGTTTCGTCGTTTTCGATCCCTCCGTTCTTTCAGAGGACAAGATACTCGAGGCCCTTGAGGGACTGCAACCCGAGGTAAAGTCCAGGGAGGAACTCACGGTCGCCGAGCTCATCGAGAGGAGCATGAGCTGGAACAACGTGATGAAAAACGCAAAGGCCTAGCGCAGGTCTATCTTTATTCTTCCTTTCTCGTCACTTTTCTCAAGCTCAAAGCTCACGATCCCGCTGAAGGCACTCAGATCGATGACGTTCCTGCCGGGTTCCAGCTCGAAGGTCTCCTCAACGGCGGCGGAGGGTGGAAGGGAGAGGTCGTATTCAAGTACCCTTATCCTGTTGCTCCGTCCCAGGTGCAGGATCATTCTCGGCTCGCGATAGCCGTCGAGGGGGATTCCGCCCAATGGCCGTTCTCCAAGGGTTGGGAGCAGAAAGCTGACCGGCGGGGAGCGTTCCCTAATTATGCCCTCGTCGAGAAGAACAAGATCCCTCGTCCCGGTATCGAAGGGAGTCGCCTCCCTCGCGCCCGTGTTGGGGGCGGTGTTGGTCGCTATGAGCAGTTTGCCTCCTAACTTTTCGATGCTCGTGACCCTTGCACCGAACGCCCCGACGATCCTTACCGTGGGAGGGGAGATGTAGAGGAGAACGCTTGGCCCCGCAACAAGGTGGGTGAACCTGCCCCACCGGGAATCCTCGAAGGAGACGTCGTGGTAGGAGTTGTAGGCTATGAGCACGCCCCCGCCCAGGGGAAGGGCGTTTACCCTGAAGGGAGCGTAGAACGTCGGGAAGTCGAAAAGGCGGTAGAAAGTGAACTCCTCGTGGAGGAAGGGACTGCCAACGAAGAGCCCGCCCCTGACGAAGGCGAAGGCCCTGTTGTAGGCAGAGGCCATCGCCCCCAGTTCCGGTCTTACAGAGGGGAGAGAATCCACAGTGGGGCCCGGCTCTATGAGCTCCCACCTGTTTTCCTGGAGGTCGAGTATTCCAAACTTCCCCACGCCCCACGAGAAGTTGCTCCCCAGCCCAAAGACCGCCACATCGTGAACGAGGGTGCCCTTTGGCGAGGGCTCGTTGAGGAGCCTTTTGATCTCCCCGTTTTCCCTGTCGAGGGAGTAGACACCGAGGTTCACGTGGCCGTCTTCCCTCGCGAGGAGGAGCCTGTCGTTGTAGGGGTCGTAGAGTATTTCGCTCACCTCCCCGGCCCAGTCAGTCTCGTGGTGGATCGACTCCTTCCACAGCAGTTTTACCTCTCCCTCCTTGGTGTCGTAGGCGTGAACGTGGGAGTACTTGTTGGTGAAGAGGATCCTGCGATCCCTCCGGTAGACGGCCGGTGCGTGAACCCAGCCGCCGAAGTATATGAACTCGTCCACGGTTTCGACGGCGTTGTAGGTGTCCCCTCCGCTCGTCGGCCCCGGGCCAACCAGCGTGAAGTCGTAGACCTTTTCTTCTCCACTCTTCACGTCGATAAAATGCGCCTCTCCTTCAAACGCGAGGTTGAAGTAGAGAAAGCCGTTGTTGTACCTGAGGCCAAAGATTCCCCCGCTGCCCCACTCGGGGCCGTACCTTCCTGGAAAGCGATAATTCGGCAGGAGCATGAAACCACCAGTAACTCTACAACGTAAGCCTTTATAGAGTTCTCGAAGGTTTTAAAGGGCGAAGCGGCTATGTCATATCATGAGACCCTACCGAGGACTCGCGGTCATCTTCGGCTTCTACGCGCTCGGTGAGATGGTCAGCTCGGGCCTTCACCTTCCCGTTCCTGGTAGCGTCCTCGGAATGCTCTTCCTCCTCTCCGCCCTCCTGAGCGGTGCCGTAAAGCTCGAATGGGTTGAGAACGAGGCCGAGTTTCTGGTTAAGAACATGAGCATCCTCTTCATTCCACCGGGAGTTGGGATAGTCACATACCTTGGCCTGATAAGGGCCCAGCTCGTTCCGATTTCCCTGGCCCTGGCTCTCAGCTTCGTAATCACGCTCTTCGTTACTGCAAAGACCGTCGAGGTGCTGAGGCGATGAACCCCTACGGCATAACCCTCACCTTGGTAGTCTTCTACGCCTTCTCCGAGCTCCACCGGAGGAAGAAGGCAGTCTACACGAACCCGGTTCTGCTCTCTATAGTTGCCATTTCACTGCTCCTGAGGCTCGGCGAGTTTTCCTACTCTTCATACATGGAGAGTGCGGTCTTCCTGAAGTTCCTCCTCGGGCCTGCCGTTGTGAGCCTTGCCGTTCCCGTTTACAAGAACAGAGCATTAATAGCAAGGTACTCGCGGGAGATTGCCGTTGGAATCGTCGTTGGCGGAACCACCGCGATGCTCACCGCCTACTGGATAGCGGAGCTTCTCGGGGCGACCGGAACCGTCCTGAGGAGCATAGCTCCGAAGAGCGTCACAACGGCAATAGCGATAGGGATAAGCGCCAAAATCGGGGGAATACCGGCTTTAACGGCCGTCCTCGTCATAACGACCGGACTGCTGGGCAACGCCTTCGCCCCGGAACTGCTGGACCTCTTCCGGGTGAGGGACAGAATAGCGAGGGGTTTGGCAACTGGCGTTAGCTCCCACGGCCTTGGAACGGCGAGGATAATAACCGAGGACGAGCTTGCCGGTGCCGTCAGCGGGCTGGCAATGGCCCTGAACGGGGTTTTTACAGCTTTAGTCCTTCCTTATCTCATCGAAATCCTCTAGAATGCACTCGCTGACGCGGAGCCTGTCGTTCGAGTCTAGGAAGAGCGTGAAGTCCCTCTTGGCGAGCCTGTCCTCTACGGGGGCGTGCTCAACGAGAAACGCTATTATCTCGGCCGTGCTGTAGGGGACTTTCACGCCGATCTCGTCGGCCTTCCTGAAGAGCCTCTCGGGGATTTGGAAAATGTCGTCTCCCCTTCTCACTTCAACGCTCACCTTTGAGTTGATCTGCTCCCAGAGGAGGAGCGTGTTCTTTGCTTTCTCAATCTTTTCGAGGGCCCTCCTTTCGAGTATGCTCACGTTGGCCCTGCTCGTGCCGAGGAGTTCCGCGATCTCGCTCTGCCTCAACCCCCTCGCCCTCAACCTGAGTATTTTAATCTGCTGATCGGTGAGGAAGCTCTTGGATGACATCTTAAACACCAGAGTTTAACAAAACGTCAAACATTAAAAGACTTTCGGGGAACGAAAGGTTTATAATTTTCGGCCTTTCCTTTAGATTGGTGCCCCGGTAGCCTAGCCTGGCGGGGCGGCGGACTTGTAATCCGCCGGTCGCGGGTTCAAATCCCGCCCGGGGCTCCATATTCTGGTCCGATGATTGGAACGAGAGTGAGCTGACGGGTGATGACCGACTTCTCGCTGAGGACCAAGGTTAGTTCATTCTTCATACCTCAATGGCCTTTAGTGTTCTTCAATGTATACAAAATTCTCGATGCACATCCCCCCATTTGGCCAGATCTTTGCCCTAATCGGGCTGTTGTCCTAAAAATTTTGGTAGTAAACTTTTTGTTTTGAACGGACTGTTTTCCTGCCTCCTTTTTTCGAAAGGTTTATATACGCAAAGGTCGTAACCCCTATCGCAAATTACCGAAACCTGAGGTGATAGAGATGGTCGAGATCGACCCCTTTGAGATGGCCGTTAAGCAGCTCGAGAGGGCTGCCCAGTACATGGATATAAGTGAGGAGGCCCTTGAGTGGCTCAAGAGGCCCATGAGGATTGTTGAAGTTAGCGTTCCCATCGAGATGGACGACGGTTCTGTTAAAGTCTTCACGGGATTCCGCGTTCAGCACAACTGGGCCCGCGGCCCAACCAAGGGTGGTATAAGGTGGCACCCTGCCGAGACCCTCAGCACCGTTAAGGCCCTCGCCACCTGGATGACCTGGAAAGTTGCCGTTGTTGACCTCCCCTACGGTGGCGGTAAGGGTGGCATCATCGTTGACCCGAAGAAACTCTCCGAGAGGGAGCAGGAGAGGCTCGCCCGCGCTTACATAAGGGCCATCTACGACGTCATCGGCCCGTGGACCGACATTCCTGCCCCGGACGTTTACACCAACCCCAAGATAATGGGCTGGATGATGGACGAGTACGAGACCATAATGAGGCGCAAGGGTCCGGCCTTTGGTGTCATAACCGGCAAGCCGCTCAGCATCGGCGGTTCCCTCGGAAGGGGCACCGCCACCGCCCAGGGTGCTATCTTCACCATCAGAGAGGCCGCCAAGGCCCTCGGCATCGATCTCAAGGGCAAGACCATCGCCGTCCAGGGCTACGGTAACGCCGGTTACTACACCGCCAAGCTCGCCAAGGAGCAGCTCGGCATGAAGGTCGTCGCCGTCAGCGACAGCAAGGGTGGTATCTACAACCCCGATGGCCTCGACCCGGACGAGGTCCTCAAGTGGAAGAGGGAGCACGGCTCAGTTAAGGGCTTCCCGGGAGCTACCAACATCACCAACGAGGAGCTCCTCGAGCTCGAGGTCGACGTCCTCGCCCCCGCGGCAATCGAGGAGGTCATCACCGAGAAGAACGCCGACAACATCAAGGCCAAGATTGTTGCCGAGGTTGCTAACGGTCCGGTTACCCCGGAGGCCGACGACATACTTCGCGAGAAGGGCATCCTCCAGATTCCGGACTTCCTCTGTAACGCCGGTGGTGTCACCGTCAGCTACTTCGAGTGGGTCCAGAACATAAACGGCTACTACTGGACCGAGGAGGAAGTTCGCGAGAAGCTCGACAAGAAGATGACAAAGGCCTTCTGGGAGGTCTACAACACCGCCAAGGAGAAGAACATCCACATGCGTGACGGTGCTTACGTCGTTGCCGTCCAGAGGGTTTACCAGGCCATGCTCGACCGCGGATGGGTCAAGAAGTGATCCCTTCTCCCTTCTTTCTATTCCTTCAGTAAAGTTTAAATCGTGAGTTCCTCTTCTCAGACGATCTGCAACGGTCGGCTGGTGATCGCATGGAGAGAAAGCCATTGGCGATCTACATCTCGGTCATCCTGATCTCGGTTCTCATACTGGCGGGGGCTTATACCGTATCCCACAGCACTCTGAGTCGGGGACAGCCCGGGGAGTACGTGCCCGCTGGTAACTCTTCTCAGAAGGTTTTGGTCTACGTTACCCACGTCGTTGATGGGGACACCGCCTGGGTCCGTTTTCCAAACGGCACGGAAGAGAAGGTGAGGTTCCTTGGAGTGGACACCCCGGAGACTGAAGAGGACAGAAACCGGCCGAACGAGTACGATCACATTACCGACCTCAGGTGCCTGACGATATGGGGGCTGAAGGCCGAACAGTTCACGAGGGATTCCATCGAGCACAGGCAGGTCTATCTCGTTTTCGATCCGATCTCCCCGAGGAGGGGCTACTTCGGAAGGCTCTTGGCCTACGTGTACCTCATCAACGGCACCGATTTCACGGCGGAGCTTGTAAAGAAGGGTTACGCAAGGGTTTACGTCGAGGGAACCTTCGAGAAAAAGGAGGAGTACCTGAGGTACCAGAGGGAAGCCATGGAGAGGGGACTGGGGCTCTGGGGAGCCTGCGGTTAAGTTATCTGGCTATCTTGATCTTCAATCCCCTTGGGCATTAAATTCCCGCCGCTAACTTTTTAAAGGACTTCATGATATACTCCCCGTATTTGTATTGGAGGTGACACTGATGGGAGAAAGAATAGAGGCGCTTTTAAGGATACCACTCGGGATCCTGTACGGGATAATCCTGTACATATTGAATATTGTTGTTGGGATAGTAGTCTTCCTCCAGTTCTTCCACACGTTGATTTTGGGAAGGCGTCATGAGGGTATGGCGAGGTTTGCAAATCAGTACGCGTCTTTCCAGTACCATGTTAACCGGTACACAGGCTTTGCGACCAACGAGAGGCCCCTTTTTGGAGGGCCCGGTTTTGAGGAGGTCCTTCCCTGTGACTTCGACAGGAAACGTAGCGGAGATAAATACCAAGAGATCAAGGAAGCCTTTGATAATGCTCTCTGACTTCGATTTCAATTTTATGCTTTGGTCCAGTACTCTTTCTCCTCGACCATTGCCCTGACCATCTCGTCCTCGTCCCTGAACATAGTTCTTCTCGACGGGTTCTGCATGCCGTAGAACTCCATGAACGGACTTGGACGCCTCTCGAACGGGTAGTAGAGGTATATTGCAGCGAGCGTCCTGTAGGCCTCGGCCATCTCACTTATAACCCCCGCCGAAACGCCCTCCGCGTAGTGATAAACCGCTATCGCCCTGCTGACATCGACGAGGTTGAAGTCCCTCTCGACGAGCTGTCTCCTCAGTATCTCCGTCGCCTGCTCTATGTCCTCCCTGTCCAGTTCATCCACCTCGTTTCCGTCCAAGAGGTGCTTTATCCTAATCCTCTTCACGTTGGGGTTCTTGGCGACTTGGTTGTCGTACTCAGCCACCACCCACCAGTCGTCCAAAGCTCCGGGATCGAGGACTGTGAAGTGCTCGCTCAGCTTGTCGTAGAAGCCCCTGACGCGGTGGTAGTATTCCTCCTCGTGGCCGGTCATCGGGTAGCTGAGGTAAACCAGCGGTTTCTCCTTCTCCCTGAAAACGAGATCGAGGAACACCTCCGGCGGGTGCCTTATGCCGAACTGCAGGATGTAGCGGACGTTTATCCCCTCCTTCTTGAGCTCGTGAACGAGGGTTTTCACGTGGTTTATGGCGTCTTCACGCCACATGACGAGGGTGGTGAGCTTTATGTTGTCCGGATCGTTGCCGAAGCGCTCGAACCACTCCGGGTCGTTTATTATCCTCCTCCTGACCGAGAGCACGTCGTCGAGGACGATAATGACCCTGTCCGGTTTGAGGAGCTTGAGGTTGCTAAGGGTGAATCCTATAACGCTCCCGCTCCCCCAGCGGAAGAGGCTCGGCGTCGATACGAGGTGGAACCTTTTGTCGCTCCCGTCTATCTCCCGCCTGATTCTCTCGAAGGCTTCATCTCGAATCTCGTTCATCAGGTCTTGATGGTTTATCGCGAAGTCGAGGACGTTCTTGCGGGTTATCTTAACTCCCCTCTCCTTCCCGACCTCGCGGAGGTATTCGAAGACGTGGTAGTAGGCGTAGCTCTCCCCGCTGGCCTTTTTGAGGGCTTCACTCAGGTACTCATCGCGCCCGTTGAGCGGTGGGCCCGTTAGAAGGATTACCTCCCCCTTCACGATTTCACCCCCAGAATGCTTTTCCCGAAAACCTATTAACGTTTCCCCCCTTCTTTCATCGGTGGTGATTGTGGAGCAGATGGATAGGGAAGAGCTCACTATCATCAGGAAGTTCGAGCACATCGAGCACTGCCTAAAGCGCAACGTTCAGGCCCACGTGAGCAATGGTTTTGAGGACGTGCACTTCGTCCACATGAGCCTGCCCGAGATCGACAAGGATGAAATCGACTTAAGCGTCGAGTTCCTCGGGAGGCGCTTTGACTACCCGATTTTCATAGCGGGAATGACCGGTGGAACGAAGGGCTCACAGCTCGCCGGAAGGATAAACAAGACCCTCGCGAAGGCCGCTCAGGAGCTCAACATACCGATGGGCGTCGGCAGTCAGAGGGCAATGATACGGAAACCTGAAACCTGGGAGAGCTACTACGTTAGAGATGTGGCTCCAGACGTATTCCTCGTCGGCAACCTTGGCGCTCCCCAGTTCTCCGAAACAATTCCGGAGCGCTACGGCATTGAAGAGGCTTTGAAGGCCGTCGAGACGATTGAGGCGGACGCTCTGGCGATACACATGAACCCACTCCAGGAGAGCGTCCAGCCCGAGGGGGACACGCAGTACAGGGGCGTTCTCAAAGCTCTGGCAGAGCTCAAGGCGGAGTTTCCATACCCGATAATAGCGAAGGAGACCGGCGCGGGGGTTTCCAAGGAAGTCGCGGTCAGGCTTGAGAGCATTGGAATTGACGCCATCGATGTCGGCGGCCTCGGCGGAACGAGCTGGAGCGCCGTTGAGTACTACCGCGCAAAGGACGAGCTCGGCAGGAACCTCGCGCTCAAGTTCTGGGACTGGGGGATTAAGACAGCCATAAGCGTTGCCGAGGTTCGCTACTCCACGGACCTGCCGATTATAGCCACCGGCGGAATGCGCGACGGGATAACGATGGCCAAAGCCCTCGCTATGGGAGCTACCTTCGCGGGAGTGGCATTACCGTTGCTCAAGCCCGCGGTGAAGGGAGACGTCGAGGGCGTCATCAAAATCCTGAGGCGCTACATCGAGGAGATAAGGAACGCGATGTTCCTCGTGGGTGCGAGAAACGTCGAAGAGCTGAGAAGGGTTCCTCTCGTTATCACGGGCTTCACGAGGGAGTGGCTGGAGCAGAGGATTGACCTTTCCGCATATCTGCGCGCCCGGTGAGGACTGTGGGCCGTCTCCTTTCTGGTATCTTTTCCTTCCTTGAGGGTTTTCTCATAGTGCTAACGCCCCTGACGGCGGTCGCGGGCATAATCCTCTCCTTTCTGGCCTCTCTGTTCAAGGTATGGGAGCCGAGAACGGACGGGCCGGCTTTTCTGCTCGGTGCCGTATCGGGCTCGGCCGTGGCCCTCTTTCTATGGGGAGGTAGTTGGTTCTCGCTCTGGGGCTTCAGGGGGCTGATTCCCTTGGCCTTCGTTCTGGCCGTTCTCGCTGGAATGATGCACACCTTTTTAAACCCTCGGGACAACTGAGAGCAACGCAGCCCCGTGCCTCAGGAGAGGCTCGGGGACGGGAGGCGAAAACATGATACGAGTTTACACCATCAGCGGCTACGAGGAAGTGGGTAAGAACATGACCGCCGTCGGCTACTCCGATGGCAAGAGAGAGGAGATCGTTATAATCGACGTTGGAATAAGGCTCGATCGCGTTCTCATTCATGAGGACGTTAACATCCAGGAGTTCCCCACCAAGGAGCTCCAGAAGCTCGGTGCCATCCCCGACGATTCCATCATACGGAACAAACGCGTCGTTGCTATAGCCCTGACCCACGGGCATCTCGATCACATAGGGGCCATAGGGAAAATAGCCCCCCACTACCCCGACGTTCCCGTTTACGGGACTCCATACACCGTGAAGCTCGCCAAGAGCGAGGTTAAGAGCGAGAAGTATTTCGACGTAAAGAACCCCATGTACGAGACCGAGTTCGGGGAGATAGTGCAGGTCAGCGAGAACCTCGCGATAGAGTTCGTCCGCTCCACCCACTCCATCCCCCAGGCGGCCATGGTGGTTGTGCACACGCCCGATGGCGCCGTCGTTCACACCGGCGACTTCAAGTTCGACAACAACAGCCCCCTGGGCGAGAGACCCGATTACAAGAGGCTGAAGGAGCTCGGCAAGGAGGGCGTTAAAGTCCTCATACCGGAATCGACCCGCGTTGGAGAGCCAACGAAGACCCCGAGCGAGGCAGTTGCCCAGATGCTCCTCGAGGACTTCTTTCTCTACGAAGGCATGGAGGCCGATGGTCTCATCGCCACTACCTTCGCTAGCCACATCGCCCGCCTTCAGGAGCTCATATGGATAGCCAACAGAATGGGCAGGCAGGCGGTCTTCATAGGCCGTTCCCTCGCCAAGTACACCGGAATAGCGAAGCAGCTCGGGCTAATAAAGATGAAGGGCTCGAGGGTTCTGAGGAGCCCAAACGCGATAAAGAAGGTTCTTGCCGAGGTCTCGCAGGCGAGGGAGAACTACCTGCTCATCGTTACTGGTCACCAGGGTGAACCGGGTGCGGTGCTAACGAGGATGGCCAACGGGGAGCTCTACGACATCGGGAAGCGCGACACCGTCGTGTTCTCGGCCGGAACAATACCAAACCCCCTCAACAGGGCCCAGCGCTACATCCTGGAAACCAAGCTCAGGATGAAGGGTGTGAGGATGATCAAGGACATGCACGTTTCAGGCCATGCGAGCAGGGAGGACCACCGCTACCTGATAAGGATGCTCAACCCCGAGAACATCGTCCCGGCCCATGGAGAGTTCCAGATGCTCACACAGTACGCGGAGCTGGCTGAGGAGGAAGGCTATCTGATCGGCAGAGACGTCTTCGTTTCAAGGAACGGTTACACCGTGGAAATCGAGTGATCCTCCAAAAAACTGATAAAGGTTTTCACCCTTTTCCCTTCAGCTTTAGATCCCGATGAGGTGATAGTATGACGGACTACAAGGAACTCTTCACGCGGATCAAAAACCTCGCGAAGGACGTCGATAAAATTATCCTCGAACTCGTTCCCGAAAAGGACCCGAAGAAATTATACGAGGCCGCCCGCCACTACCCGCTCGCCGGCGGCAAAAGGGTTCGCCCCTTCGTCGTTCTCAGGGCAGCGGAGGCCGTTGGCGGCGACCCCGAGAAGGCTCTCTATCCAGCGGCCGCTGTGGAGTTCATTCACAACTATTCGCTGGTTCACGACGACATAATGGACATGGACGAGCTGAGGCGCGGAAGGCCGACCGTCCACAAGGTCTGGGGCGTCAACATGGCCATTTTAGCTGGCGATTTGCTGTTTTCAAAGGCCTTTGAGGCGATAGCCAAGGCTGAGGTAAGCCCCGAGAAGAAGGCGAGAATCCTCGAGGTTCTCGTGAAGACCTCAAACGAGCTCTGCGAGGGTCAGGCACTCGACATAGAGTTCGAGACGAAGGACGAGGTTACCGTTGACGAGTACCTCAAGATGATCAGCGGCAAGACCGGGGCGCTCTTCGACGGCTCGGCGACGATAGGCGCAATCGTCGGCACCGACAATGAGGAGTACATAAGGGCCCTCTCGAAGTGGGGAAGGAACGTGGGAATAGCCTTCCAGATATGGGATGACGTTCTCGATTTGATTGCCGACGAGGAGAAGCTCGGGAAGCCCGTCGGAAGCGACATAAGGAAGGGCAAGAAAACCCTTATAGTCAGCCACTTCTTCCAGCACGCGAGTGAGGAGGACAAGGCCGAGTTCCTGAAGGTCTTCGGCAAGTACGCCGGTGACGCTAAGGGCGATGCTCTCATCCACGACGAGAAAGTTAAGGAGGAAGTCGCCAAAGCCATTGAGCTCCTCAAAAAGTACGGCAGCATCGACTACGCCGCCAACTACGCGAAAAACCTGGTGAAGGAAGCGAACGAGGCCCTAAAGATCCTCCCTGAGAGCGAGGCGAGGAAAGATCTTGAACTCCTCGCCGAGTTCCTCGTCGAGAGGGAGTTCTGATGGGAGGGCCTCGACTCCCTGATTGTTCCTCTAATGTCATCGTTCTCTCCTTTCTGCTTTTCGTGGGTTCGGTCCTCGCGGTTCCATGGGTTGATATATTCCCAAGTTCGCTTCGAGAGATTCTGTATTTTTTAACCCTACAGTTATTTATAATCCCCTTCACGAGGGGCTCCATGCACTCACAGCTAAGCTATTCAAGGCAAGAATCAGAGTGGGGGTTACTTTTTTTGGAAAATTGTTATCTCCCTATGTGTCAGTTGAGACACCTCTCCGCGCGAGGGAGTATCTCTTCGCAACTCTTGCGCCGACTCTGCTTTCTGTGTTTTCACTTCTCCTTGCGTGGCTTTTCCATTCAAACTTCTGGGCGCTCGTTTTCGTCTCCAACACAGTGGGGATGTCCAGCGATATCATAACAGCATTTGCACTCTTTGGAATGCCTCCCGACGCGGTGGTCTGTAACAAGAGAAGAGCCCCTAATCTTAGGCAGTGACATAAAGATTTTATGGGGTCAGGTTGAATTTATATCCCCTTTAAATTCCGCTGGGTCAAAGTTGTAAACTATTGCTCTTTTAGTAAAACTTTTAAGAGTCGAGTACAATTGCAAGTTGGGAGATGATAGAAATGCGATTGAACAATTCATTCAGACTGATTATAGGTGTTCCTTTCCTCGCCATGATGATTCTTTTCCTTTGGTTTTACGGCTTATCCCCTGAGACTGCACTCGTTCTCATAGCTCTCTGGGTCTCGAGTGCTCTTCTCTTCCGCGCTTGGAAATACAGAGTGGAAAGGCAAAGGCAAAAATTATGGGTTTGGAACGTAGCCCTTTACGGCATCTTGATGGGTTTGGTGGCGATTGAGTACCTTTCCCCTACTGGTAGCATTCACGGGATCTCGAAGGAAGGGGCGATGTTTCTCACAGCTTGGGCCCTCAGCGGGTTTTTTGAGCTGGTCTGGCCAGGATTCAGAAAAATGGAGGTGAGATCTTGAAAAAGAAGCTCCTATTGGTGTTTCTCCTCGGGTTTATGCTTGCGGCAACGGTTGTCGTGTCTTTGTTCCCCCAGTCCAATATCACAGACAGAGATATGTTTAAACTTTCCAACCACCCATCACCTACACCTGAGAAAGGATTCATAATGAAAACATTCACTGGCAACTCAAGCATCGAACTGGCGGAGAAGTTCCTCGCAGAGTATTGGGACAAGCTAACCCTCCGGCTGAACCTCAGCCAGTTTAGCAACGCTACCTTTGTCGGAATCGCCTTACGTCCCCTACCGTCCGGAGCATATGCGCCACTGTACTACTTTGGAGATAACCTCACAGACCTTAGGGTCCTAGAAGAGCAGTTCATCTCGGAAGTAAGCATGTTCAAAAGGATTCCCCTCGAGGTTAAGGGATCCCTCGCTGGCGAACCTGCCCGGGATTGGAAATACATTGGGGGAATTAGATCACCGGTTACATCAAAAGACATCGAGGTCTCAACCAGCATGTGGACAAAGAAAAGAGGCACCGTCTATAACGTATTTGGAGCCAATTTCTGGGTAACGTCCGCACTTAGCGGTCAGTACGTGTACTACATTCACATAAATCACGACGCCAAAGTACCCTCAACCGTATCTGAAGGTCTCAAGGTTGCCGTTAAAGAAGTGAAGGAGAGATTAAAAGTCCTCAATCCCGAAGACGCCTTCATAGGTGTTGGCAATTTCAGACCGGAGGGAAGCGGCTCAAGTTCCACCTCTGTGATTACGTGGGGCATGAACGTTGGCTTTGGGGTTGATTGCTCAGGAAGATCCCTACTAAACGCCCAGGCGGGCTTTACGGAGAGCCACTCCACGGCTCTAGGCTTCAAATGGTACACCGACGACGTGGATCCCAACTTGGAAGTGAAGTTCAACTTCTACGACCTCAAAGAGCGGGGGTTTATATTCAGCCATCCGGCATGGGGAAAGAGCTTCAGTGCCCACCCTGCGGTAATCGTTCATGTTGATCCCGGTGTCACGTTCCATCTGGCGAGATTGAAACTCAAGGCAGAGGCCCTCTTCCACTATGAGGCGGTCATCGATTCCCCCTTCAGCGGAACCTTCATATCACGGCACGACGTAGAGGCACCGCCCATTGAGTTTACGGTTGAGCTTTATCCGTGGTTCATAGACGAACCCTGAGCTCAGCAAGCTCAGCGCTTTGCAATCAGCCACCCCACCAGAGGATGCTCCGCCCCTTCCTTCCACTTTTCGTAGGCTTCCTCCCGCCTTCTCAAAAGCTCGGCGCGCTTTTCCTCGTCTTCTATCCTCTCCACATATTCCCCCGGAATGTAGGCGAGGTAGTGCGGCAACTCGGGCTCGAAGGTTCCGCTCTCGATTACATCTCCCCCTGCCCACTCAACGAGCTCCACGAGCTTCTCAAGCGTCGGGTAGTGGAGGTCGTCCTTCTCGCCGAACAGCGCCTCAATGATTTCCTCGCGCAGGTTGTAGAGTTCGAGGTGCGCCCTCTGTCGCTCGTTTTTCGCCACAGGGAGGCTCTCCGCGATGAATACCCGCTCCGAGACACGGAGCATTTCAGAGATGACCTTAATCATCGCCTCTTCGTTTTTCAGGCTCCTGACTCCATGGACGAGAATCGCCAAGTCGAAGGCTCTGAACGGGAACGGCAACTCCCGCGCGTCAAGCTTGAGCGGGATTATCCTGTGCTTCACGCCGGCTGAGGAAGTTACATCCTCAAAGAAGCGCCAGCGGGAGCGGTCAACCGCAACGACACGGCCGGCCTCACCGACGAGATAAGCGAGGGGAACGGTAGTTAAGGCATGGGCGCCACACCCTATCTCAAGGACGTTCATTCCCTCATTGAGGGGCGCGAACCCGAGGACGCGGAAGCGTTCGAGCATTTCGACATGGAGCCAATCGGAAGGTAAAGGTGGCTCGTTCCGGGGCGGGATTTTTGAAAGAACTTCTCCCTTAAACGTTTCTTCACTAACCGGCATGGAGGACACCGAAAAGGGCTAAAAACGCTCTCTTTAAGGCGTTTTCGGAGAAAAGGTTTTATAAGGTGGGGGAGAATTAATTGTGGGGTTGAAATTCTTCTTGTTGTGTTTTTGTGATTGATGTATTTTGTTGATGATGACCTTGATTGCATCATCATGCAACTCTTTTACTTGGGTTTCTTCTGGAGAGCTGAGATGAAACTCCAACTCTGAATGAATTTGTGCCTGAAAAAAAAAGAATTATCCACTTATAGTAAGCAGAAAAATTTATAAAGAAAAGTTAGATAGTTGGTATCGCAGACCTACCATGGAGGTGAACTCTATGCGGTGGAAGGGTTTGATGGCAGTCCTGTTGGGACTGCTGATGGTTGGAGTAACTGCTGGGAGTGCTGCTGCCACAGTGTGGGGAACTCCTGCTGGTTCAAGAACCGGGGCTACTGACTCTGGAATAGATCCCCATATTACAATAGGTGTCGCATATGGAAAGGTTGAAGTCTCCTTCAGTGTTTCCTGGAACGATCACCACGGCGCAGCTTGGGGAGTTTGGCAGTGGGCTAACTATGATGACTCAATTAATAAATACATTGGATTTTATGCGGATGGAACTTACAAGGTAAAAGGGTATAGCACTCCCATACTTGGTTATACAAAGATAAGCTATTCTGTCAAACTGACCATTGGAGACCCAGTATCCTATTCAGCAAGGAACGGGCGGCAATACTATGTGAAAACTTATTATCATGTGATAGTCTATAAGAAAACAGATAAATGGTTCTGGGATCATCCGAAGATAGAAAAAATAGTCGACAGTGGTGACTCAGTATCCTATTTCATTCCTAATCCCGACTATATAAACTAAATATGAGCGGGTGAAACAGAATGTCGAAAAGGGAGTTTGTAGCTGCCATCCTTTTATTTTTTACATTCCTGATGCCCTTATACACAGCCAGTTCAAATGTTCCTTTGACTTGGAAAGGGAACGTAGTGGCACTTGGGGGAAAACTGGATTCCTCCCATTACAGCTTCCGCATAACCAATATGAGCATTGAAGACAGAGAGAGTTATTATATTGTCCACGAAAACGTCTCCTTCTATGAGTGCGTGATATACAGGAACGGAACAGTCGTTGAACACTGCCCTGTGAGTGGAAAGGAAGTCACCTTCATAGTCAAGAAAGATACCAACACATTCATGCTGTCCAACAAACCCGTGTTCTTCTTTCAGTACTGGCCAGAATTTTCCATTAACGACTCCGTTTACAGTGGTGGTATCGAGCTCAAACCCACTCCCGTGGAGCTGTATTTAAAAAATAACAGCCCGGAGAATCGTATAGGATGGGCAATTTCTCTTCAGGGAGGCCCATTAAAAGTCCTCAGGTGTACTGGCTGGAGTGTGCCCGAAGATTTCGACGGCCCTCCCCGCTGCATAGATGAAGGCTACAAGAATTTCTCAATCGATATAACTTTCAAAGGCCCGTACTTAGTCAGCGGTCAGATATACCTTCCATCCGATCCATTTGGAATAATCAAAAACCGGGACGTTATCATGTTTATTAGCGTCGAGGACACGCCTGAGACCAGAGAATTCCTTAGAAGTGTCAAATCAATATCTCCTCCACCTAATTCGTCATGGCCTTTCTACCTCATCGGAGCGGGTGCAGTTAGTGTTTTCTTAGTCTTGGCAGTTAAAGCAAGAAGGGGGTAGCTCAACATGGAACCACTTAAAACCATTGGAGAGGAGATCAAATCGAACCTGCAGTTAATACTCGTGCTGTTGACATCTCCGATTGTTATCCAGTACACACTCTGGAATTATCTCCCGGAGATTAGGGGTGTTAGTACCGGTGGGGAGGTGTCTTCGGTACTGCGAGACATGATGGAACAGTATCTCGTTAACACCACATCAAACGCCGAATTTTTCGCCAACGTTGCGTCGGCTCAAATGTCATCACTATTTAATGCAGTCTCAAAGGTGCATCTGATACTGTTCCTGACTGGGGGACTCTTGGCGGCGTTTCTCATTGCTGAGCCCATCTACCGGGGTAGCATAGTGAACGACATCGGCCTCATGGGAAAAAGGAAAACCCTAACTGGCAGGTTTCTGTTCATTATGATTTACGCCCTTTTTCTGGTAGTGTCAACTGGGATGATATTCTGGAATATCGCAAACCTTGCGGGTCTTTCATTGGAGTCAAGGTTTTTCCTTTCACTCTTAGTAACATCTCTTCTGTCCCTGATCGCGGGGTCCCTCCTCGTAACTTTTCTATCGACGGTATCTAAGGAGCCTGTAATTCCATTAGCCATGCTTTTCATTGTGGGTTTCTTGTCTATGACAACAGTCAACATCAATAACCTATTACTGCCGTTTGAGAAGCTCACGTACTTCGTGTGGAATCCAAAGAGCACAAAGCTCTCTATTTACGTACATGCAGGTTTAGCCTTGTACGCGGTGCTTGCCATTGCCACGGTGAAATCATTTGAAGGGGGTGATTTTTATTAACCTCAAGATTTTTCACTTGTTCCTAATAGCAGCCCTGCTCTCGGGGGCTTTCTTCACCATGAACTACTACCAGACGGTTACCCCAGTCATGGTAGAGTTCAAACTTCAGCTCTTTATGCCTCCAGGAATGGGAAACACCTCGAGCACTTTCGATATTGTCCAGGTTGCCGAGAAGGATCTCGTTCTTCCAGCGGCAGGAACGTATGGCGTTTCCCTGAGTGGAAACTGTACCCTTTACGTGCAAACGGATAGCGGCTTGCTTAGGAACCCGAACACCATCACCGTGACCAACAGAGGTATCAGGGTCATTCTCCTCAATCAGACGACCGATGTCGTTGTGAAGTTTATCCCGCAACGCAGAATCGACTACACAACCCCCGTGTTTCTTCTGGTTGTGGGGAGCGTGATGGGGTATGCTGTTAGAGTGTTCAAATTTGAGTAAATCCTACGGAAGAGTAAAGGCCCTAAAGGGTGTTACTTTCTCACTATCCAGGGGACTCTCTTTGATCCTTGGACCCAATGGAAGCGGGAAGACAACCTTAATCAAAATACTGGCAGGAATTATCAAACCTGATGAAGGTGATATCAGAGTGCTGAAGAGAGATTATCTCAGTGTTCCCAAGAACGAGATTGGATTTGCCTTCGAACGTACAGTAGCTCCTCCACGCATTCAAGTTGAGAGCTATCTAAGGGCGGTTGCAGAGTACAGGGGAACAGACAACGTTGATGAACTCCTCGATCTCTTTGGGCTGAGAAGGTACAGAACAAAGAAATTCAAAGAGCTCTCGCAAGGCTACAAGAGGAGGTTCTTAGTCGCGACAGCTTTCGCGGGAAAACCCAAGGCTGTATTTCTTGATGAGCCCTTTAGCAACCTGGACATAGTCTCAAAGGTAGAACTCGGAAGGGCTTTCCAGGAAATAAAACGGGAAGTCAGCATCGTTATAGTTTCCCACATAATATCTGGTCTCAAAAATCTGGACTCTCTTGTCCTGCTCCACAATGGAGAGGTCGTTTTAAACAAAGTGGGTCGTGAGGTTAGTACCGTTGGGGGATTCAAGGCTACCTTTAAAGATGGTACTGTAGTGGAGAATGACGTGAATATGGTTATGAAACTCATTAGGAAAGGCAAAGAACTCCTATGCATTGATCCTATAACTCCAGAAGATATCATGTACGAGAAATTAAAGAATGGGAAAAAGAAGTGATATTATTCAACAAACACAGCGGGCTTCAGCGGCATCGCGGCTTTCTTCTTTCCTCCCCTGTCCTCCTCGGGGTTGATTATCAGCTCGACGCCAAGTTCCTTCTCTATGAAGTCCTTTGCTTCCCTCAAAGCTTTCTCCTCGTCTATTCTCTTGACCTCGAAGGCCCTCTCCTTGATGAGCCTCTGTATCAGCTTGCTTATCTCCTTGCCGTGCTTCCTCATCTCCGGGTCCTTCATGAGCTCCGCCATCGCAGACTTGAAGTCCCTCTTCTCGGCAACGACCTCAACGACCCTCCACTTCCACTCCGGGGCGGTGTAGACGTAAACCCTGCTCGGGTTCTCTATCTTCGCAACGCGGATTATCTCCTTGACGTCCTCGATGAAGGCCTTGACGAACTCCTCTTCCGCCTCTACCGTCTCGTCCCACCACTCGGGAACGGGCTCTGGCCAGGGAGCGAGGCTGACGAAGCCCTCTCCGCCCAGCTTCTCCCAGAGTTCTTCGCTGATGTGTGGCGTAAACGGCGCCATGAGCCTGACCCAGATTTCCGCGAGCTTTCTCAATACAAAGCGCTTCGCCCTGTCATCCCTTCCCTCCGTCCTCCTCAAATACCAGCGCAGGTCGTTGAGGACCGTGTAGAACGCCCACTGGACGGCGGTCCTCGTCCTGAACTCCTCAAGGACCTTGGTGGTTCCCTCGATGGCCTTGTTAAGGCGGTGGAGCATCCAGCGGTCGATGTTCTTGAGCTCGGTCTCCTCGGTCTCGTAGCCTGAGAACTCGCTTATCAGCTCGTAGAACCGCTCGACCTGCCTGCGGAGCTTTCCGACCTCCTTCCTGCGCCAGTCGAAGTCGCTGTCGTGCTCGGCGAGACCCATTATGTACAGCCTCACAACGTCTGCCCCGTTCTCCTCGATTGCGTCAATGAAGTTCAGCACGTTGCCCTTGCTCTTGCTCATCTTCTGGCCCTCAAGCGTTCCGAAGCCGTTAACCGCTATGCCCTTCGGCCAGTGCTCGCGCCTGAATATAGCCGTGTGGTTGAATATGAAGAACGTCAGGTGGTTCGGTATCAAGTCCTTGGCAGAGCAGCGCCAGTCGAGTGGGTACCAGTACTCGAACTCCTCTTTCATCTCGTGGATTGTCTCTGCCGGGATTCCGGTCTTCTCTTCAAGCTCCTTCTCGCGCTCCTCACTGAAGTCCTCGCGGAAGATGTAGTCGAAGAACTCCCTCATGAGCTTCTCGGGGTCGAGCCTGCCCTCCTCGCGGAGCTTGTTTATGTGCCTGCTTATCGTGTAGTAGGCCATGTAAATTGTCGAGTCGCTCAGGCTCTCGATGACCCACTCTGGATCCCAGGGCAGGGGCGTTCCGAGGCCGACCTTTCTGGCACAGGCCTTCTTATCGAGCCAGTCTATTACAGCCTCGAACTGCGCGCGCCTGCTCTCCGGGTAAATCGTCATGTTTGCCAGAGCCTCGCGAGCTTTCTCCTTCCACTCGGGGTTTCCGTAGTCTATGAACCACTGGTCGTGGATTATCTTGATGACAGCCTGGTTGCCGAAGCGCGAGATGACGGGCTTCTCCGCGAACTCGTACATTATCTCCGCTATTCCCTTCTCCATCAGCTCCTTGGCGATGAGGTCCTTTACCTCCTGGACCGGCTTGCCCGCGTAGGGCTCAATCTTGAAGCGCCCCTTGTGGTACTCGGCCTTGTAGATGTTCTTGGTAGCTTCTTCGAGCTTTTCCTTGTCCTTCTGGCTCTTCACGCCGAGCCTCTCGGCTTCCTCAACGGCCGGGAACTCGCCGTAACCCTCAAGCTCTATCAGTGAAATGTAGGTGATGTCCTCCAGGACGCGCGGGTCGATATCGAACTTGAGGAGCAGTTCGGTTTCCTTCTTCAGGTCTTCGAGGGCTATGTGGTCGAAGGGCGCGTGGGCGGGAACGCTCATAACCACTCCCGTCGCGTTGTCGGGGTCGACGAACTCCGCCGGCAGAATGATGACCTCGTCGCCCGTTACCGGGTTCTTCACGTATTTTCCTATGAGCTTCTCGCCCTTGAACTCCTCGATGACCTCTATCTCTCTGTCCTGGAAGGAGAGCTTGTAGGCCGCTTCCTTGCTGATTATCCAGGTCTCTTCCCGGTCACCGCGCCTGACCCTGGCTTTGACGTAGGTGGCGTTGGGGTTGAGCCACATGTTGGTTACTCCATAGACGGTCTCGGGCCTCAGCGTCGCGGCCGGAAGGTAGATTTTCTCGCCGTTCTCCTCCAAGATGAACTTGATTATCACGTATTCGAGAATCTGGACGTCCTCACCCTCCATTATGTCGTGGTCGCCGAGGGGAGTGCCAACAACCGGGTCCCAGCGGACGCGGTGAGCGCCCTTGACGACCAGCCCCATGTCCTTGAGCGTCCAGAACTGCCACTCTATGAACTTGCTGAAGGGCGGAAAGAGACTGGTGGTGTGGAACTCGCGCGTCCAGTCCACGCTGAAGCCGGCCCTTATGAAGGTCTCCTTCGCGGCCTTCATGAAGTACTTGACGATTTCCTTCGGGTCCTCGAACTTCCAGAGAATGTCCTCGGGCACCTTGTAGACGTCGCGGTAGATGTGTATGGTTTTGGGGTCGCGGTTCTTTATGCGCTCAGCGATTCCGACTATCGGCGCGCCGGTGATGTGCCACGCCATCGGAAACAGCACGTTGTAGCCCTGCATGCGCTTAAAGCGAGCTATGACGTCGGGAATCGTGTATGTCCTCGCGTGGCCGACGTGGAGGTGGCCCGAGAGGTAGGGGAAGGCGACGGTTATGTAGAACTTCTTATCCTTGGGCTTCGCGTTTCTGTCGGGCTCAAAAACCCTCTCCTTAAGCCAGCGCTTCTGCCACTTCTCCTCAATGGCCTTGAAGTCAACTTTCATGTCCAAAACCTCCTCAAGGTTTTTCCAAAAGAGCGGGAGTCAAGAATAGGGGGGTTATCGATGAAATCAGGCACCGGTGTGATTCCAGCGGAGAAGACACTCCCCCCTCATCGGCATCGGTGCGAGTAACGGCTTTGGGTATTTAAGGTTTTTGGGTAACTTGTTTGGGGCACAAAAGTTTTGTACTGCTACATATAACATCTTTAAATAACAGTGGACATCCCTGACTGTAGGAGGGAACACCAATGGACACAAGCATGTTGCTCGCTATCACTATGGCTTGTCTCAGCACGGCTATTTCAGTGCTTTTCTTGATAAAATGTAGAGATTCAGGTAGATACTACCATTTTGCTGCAATAGGATGGGCGTTTTTTGCAATCCATGCCATTCTTCGAGCTGGGGGTGTTCCAGTTGCACTGAGGGAAATTTTGACGTATCTGTTTGCACTGTTCGTGTCCCTCTATCTGATTCTGAATGTTTTAGAATTCGATCCCGAAAGCGCTAGATTGTTGTGGATGTACATGCTAATACCCACCTCTCATATCTTCTATCGTCTTCTATCGTATGCTGGTGTCCGTCTGGTGCCACGAATAGGAGGTATCGCGGGAGATTCTGGAATTATGCTCCTGATAACTGCTTACGTAACTTACGTGACCTTTAGAAGGGCAATTCTCTCGTTTCCTCTCATTCCCATGGCAATCGCCCTGTTGTTCTATAAGGTCATTCAGGGTACTCCGATTGGTTTCGCACTAATGTCCTTTGGTACCATAGTTTTTGCAATATCAACGATTCGCGTTATGGGTTTAAGACTCTTCAAGGGTTCCGGTTTGAAAAAACCGAGTACTGGAGATATGAAGGGACTTTTTCTTATAGAACAGTCAAGACTTGAAAAGCTTCTTGATGAGTATCGGGAATATCCTCTTCTGCTCATTACTAGAAAGAGAGATGAGTATCCACAACAGTGGACGGTCTTCTATCTAACCTCTGTTGATACCTCCGGTTCTATTAATCCAACAGCTTTAGAACGCCTGAGGCATCTTGTTGTCCGGTATCTAACGGAGGCGAGAACCGCAGGATCCCAAGGAATCGTGGTTATCGATGGAGTGGATTACCTGAGGTTATATAATGAGGATAAGGTCTTACTGAAGTTTCTAGCAGACTTAAGGGATCATGCGATTGTGAACAACGGGATAGTATTTTTGGCACTCCCGGAGGGCACACTGAACCCAAAAGAACTGGCGGTTCTCGAGAGGATAAGCGATCACGTCTACAGATGAGGAGGAAAAAAGAAAAGCCGGATCAGGAATTCGCTGCTATGAACTCCTCCACTTCATGGAGCAGCTTGAGGCCCAGCTCTATGTGGACCTTTGCGCTTGGGTCTCCCTTCTTGGCCAGCTCAAAGCCCGCTCTGAACTCCTGAGCCGCTGCTTTCAGCTTGAGCTCCGCTTCCCTCGTGTTGATGCCCTTCCGCTTGAGCTTTTCCAGGGCCTTGGTTGCTTCCTTAAGCCTCTCCTGGATCTCCCTCTCAAAGGTCTTGAGGTCTTCGAGCTTCTCCTTAATTTTCTTCTCCTTCGTCTTCTTTAGGACGTGCTCGACTGTAACCTGGAACTCTTTGACGATCTCTTTCTCCTCGAGCAGGAGCGCCATTGCCCCCGTGTAGTTGCCGGCCTCGCTCATCTCCTTGACCCTGTTGTAAAGCTCCTCGAAGCTGGTTACTCTCTCCTGGAGCACCGTTGCGTTGGTTGCGGTTTCATTGACGCGGGCGAGCACGTTCTCCATGAAGGTAATGGCCTTCTGGCCCCTCTCCAGGAAAGCGTTTACGATCCTTTCCGCGTTTGCGTAGGCCAAGCTTCCCCTGAGCCTTTCGAGCTCTCCGTCGAGTTTCGCCTTGAGTTCGTTTGCCGTTTTGAGGTCTTCCCTGGCCTTCGTGAAGTTCCCTTCCCTGAGATCCTCAATCACGAGTCCGTACGCTTTCCTGGTCTCGTTGAGGAGTCTCCATGCGAGAGTGGTGTTTATCCCCGCCCGGTCGCACGTGGCTATTAACTTCTCCGCGTCCCTGAAGTACTCTTCCATGCGCTCAACCGAAACCCGTACCTGCTCCCTGAACTGCTCCATGCTCTGCAGAACCACTCTGTACTGGTGCATCGCCAGTATTCCCTCCGTTACTGCCTCCGAGTAGTTGCCGTTCCTGTAGGCTTCCTCCATCCTTTCCCTGTACTCCTCTGCAAGCTGGTACCTCTCCATTACGCTCGCGTTTTCGGGCAGGCTCACGTTCTCCAGCGCTGACGTCATGTTGTGGAGGCGCTCGACTATCGCGACTATCCTCTGGGCGAGCACCTGTTCCGCCGTTGAGTTCGCTGTTGAGTTTGTCAAGCTTTGCTCGTCCGTCGTTGAGGTGGCGCTTACCGAACCGAACCCAAACGGTACTATCGACAGCACCAGCACGGCCGAGATGAGTAGGGCCATCAACCGTCTCATGGGTATCACCGTTGGAAACTGCGTCGAACTCATATTTCAGGAACCCGGTGAAAAATTCCAGAAACGGAGGTTTCAGGAAATCAGAGACTGAAAACGGTGGTTTTTCTGGTCTTTAGGGTTTATCTGGCCAGTCTTCGAAAGAGAAACTTTCAGAAACGAATTAAAAGAAATCAAAGCACGACGAGCTCTCTGTTGGATCTGGTCAATCTTTTGCCCCTGCCATCTATGACAGCCACGTCGTCCTCGATCCTGACGCCTCCAAGTCCGGGAACGTAGATTCCGGGCTCGATCGTAAAGGTCATGCCCTCCCCGAGAATGACCTCTCCGTCCGGGCCTATGTAAGGTTCCTCGTGCACCTCAAGGCCAAGCCCGTGGCCCGTTCTGTGGGGGAAGTATTCGCCGTAACCTGCCTTTCCAATCGTTTCCCTCACCGCCGAGTCAACTTCCCTGGCGGGGATGCCCTCCCTGACCGTCCGAAACGCCCTCTCCTGGGCCTCCTTAACTGTCTCGTATATCTCGATTAGGCTCTCGTCGGGCCGGCCTATCGCTATCGTCCTCGTTATGTCGGAGCAGTAGCCCTTCCATCTGGCCCCGTAGTCGAGTATCACCATGTCGCCCTTCCTCAGCTTCCTATCCCCCGGTTCGTGGTGGGGGTTGGCGGCGTTTTCACCGCTCGCCACTATCGGATCGAAGGACAGGCCATCGGACAGCTCCCGTATTCTGAGCTCGATCCTCAGGGCAAGCTCCCTCTCGCTCATCCCAAGGAGGTCCCAGCTTAGGATCTCATCAAAAACCCTGTCCACAGCCCTGGCGGCGTGCTCCATCAGTTTGAGCTCCTTTCCGTCCTTTCTCATCCTGAGTTCCCTGATGACCTGGCTTAGCGGCTGCAGCTCGAAGCGACCGTTTCCCAGTCTGAGGATGTTTATAAGCCAGTCCGCCCTCATGGTGTTTTCAACGAGCAATTTGCCCTCGGAAAGCCTCAGCTCGCCGAATATCCACGAGAGCTTGTGGTAGGGGTTCTCCCCATCGCTCCAGAAAGTGACGGGAAAGTTTGAGATCTGGTTCCGGTACATGGCCGGCGCGAGGAGGTGATAATCACCGTCCGAGTTGATGACGAGTAAAGTCGGCCTCTCGCCCGTTTCGTGGAGGTTGAAGCCGGTTAGATAGTAGAAGTTTGCCCCGGGGCTTACTATGGCCCCGTCGAAGCCTGCCCGCGCCATCTCGGAGATGAACCTCTCGATCCTCAAAGTCACCACCTGATGGGGTACCCCTCCGGAATTAAAAACGTTCCGAGAGCCTGTGGACAAGGTAACCGAGGAGCACCCCGGTGAGCGCATCCCAAATCCAGTGCTCGGCGAGGAGAACCGTTGAGACGGGGATCAGCGCGGGTATCAGGGCAAGTGCCCTCGATGTTCTGTCCTTCCTCTTCACGAGGGCTAGGAAGCTCAGGGTGTCGATGGTGCAGTGGGGCGAGGGGAGGACGAACTGGGGCCTCGCTTGCCAGCTCGGAGGTGAGTACCTCCTCGGCAGATCCGGGTAGATCAGGTGCGGTGGGTACACGTGGGCAATGATGAATACCGCGCTGAGTATCAGGAACGCCGTGAGATAGCCCTTCGCGAGCTTTTCCGCCCCCTCTGGATCGAGGATGATGAGGTAAAGGGTCGTTCCGAACATGACGCCCGTGAAACCTATTCTGTAAAGGACGTCCATCAGAAGGTACAGGGCTCCATGTGACTTCGTCCAGAGCAGCAATCCGAGAATGAAGTCGTGGGAAGTTCCAGGGAGGTTCATCAGCAGATCCGTGTAGTTGAGGCTCCACCTGCCGAGTGCGGGGTATATTAACCCGTAGAGGTTCCAGTAGGCGTAGGCGAGGAGAAGAATAGCCACCGCCCTGAGCCTCGTGTGGCTTTTTCCTTTGAGCACGATCCCCGGTCCGAGCATGTTCCCCACAGCCTGGAAGAGACCGCAAGATTTATAAATTCACCCAATGTTCCCTACATTGGGTCGTGCCGCCGTAGCTTAGTCGGTAGAGCGCCGGACTGTTAATCCGGCGGTCCCCGGTTCGAATCCGGGCGGCGGCGCCAGCTGTGGGCCCGTAGCTCAGCCTGGTCAGAGCGCGCGGCTCATAACCGCGTGGTCGGGGGTTCAAAGCCCCCCGGGCCCACCACGAATCACTTCTAACGACTTAGAACACTCCCAGAGTTCTCCTCAGCAGGGCAACCTCTCGCTCCCCGAGGGCATCCCCCAGAACCAGGTGAAGCCTCGACCCGTTGAGGATGGTTATATCGTTCACCTTCGCCAGAAACTTCAGCGTCGGGACGAGGCCGGACTCCAGTATGAGGTACTCGATGCCATCGAGGATCACGTCGGATTTTCTCGTGGAGACGTCCCTGGCGATGTGGAATTCCAGCTTGTACAGGTCCCTTGGGCTTACTGCGTTGGGATGATCGACGGCCGACAGCCAGATCATCCTCAGCCTGCTGTCGTTTACGCCCAGCCTCTCTGCCATTAGCTGGGGTGGATTGCGGCCCACGAGAAGAACCGGCCTGTTGGAAGACAGTTTGTTTATCACGAGCTTCTTCAACTGGGAGGGATGAACGACTACGTCACTTCGCCCCCCGTTGTCTGAAGGTTTCCATTTCAAACCCACGCTTTTGCGGTACAACAGGGGGCTCATTTCGTCATCACTGGATCGGGGTCTACGCTCATGGTATATAAATGTTGCGAAAATATGTAACAAAATGTATGATCAGATGAGCACAGAAGAACCAATACAAAAGCTAATACTCGAATTACATGACAACCGGTGACCAAAAACTAAACAGAAGGGTAAACGAGGGGCTCACTCTCCCCTCTCGCAGAGTTCGAGAAGCACACCTGTCACGGCCTTCGGGTGGACGAAGGCTATCTTAGCTCCACCGGCTCCAATCCTCGGCTCCTCATCTATGAGCCTGTAACCCTTCTCCTTGAGCTCCTTGAGATGTTCCTCGATGTTCGTAACGCCTAAAGCAATGTGGTGTATCCCCTCACCGCGCTTGGCTATGAACTTCGCTATCGGCGAGTCCTCGGCGGTCGGCTCAAGGAGCTCGATCCTGCTCTCGCCGATGCGGATTATTGCGGTCCTAACCTTCTGGTCCGGCACTTCCTCGATTTCCTCAACCTTGAGGCCGAGGCCCTCCCAGACCTTTATGGCCTCCTCAAGGTTCTTAACGGCTATACCCACGTGGTCTATCTTCTTGAACATGGGATCACCTCCAGAGATCCTCCTTAAGCTTCTCCATCACGATTTGAGATGCCGAATAGGGGTCGAGCTTCCTCTCAACGACCTCCTCGATGAGCTCTTTCGCTTCGCCCTTCGCGAGCCTCTCCTCCACCTTGCTCGCTATCGTCGAGGCGATAATCGTCTTCACTTCCTCCCTCGCGCGGAAGGCCCTCCTCTCCCTCAACCTTCCGCTCTCCTCCATGTGCTTCCTGTGCCTCTTTATCGCCTCCCAGAGAGGCCTGACGCCCTTGAGGGTGAAAGCAGTGGTCTCGACTATCGGGGGCTCCCAGCCGATTTGCCTCCACTTTTCCCTCTCGAACTCGAGGGCCATCTTGAGCTCGAGGTAGACCATCTCCGTTCCTTCCCTGTCGGCCTTGTTGATGGCGAATATGTCCGCCACTTCCATTAGACCGGCCTTAATGGCCTGGACCTCGTCGCCGAGGCCCGGGACGGTTACGAGAACGACGGTATCTGCGGTTTTGACGATGTCAACCTCGATCTGCCCGACTCCAACGGTCTCGACGAATATCAGGTCGTAGCCGGCAGCGTCCAAAACCTTAACCGCGTCGTTGGTTGCTTTCGCCAGACCGCCGAGGGAACCGCGCGTCGCCATGCTCCTGATGAAGACGCCGGGGTCGGTGGAGTGCCTCTGCATCCTCAGCCTGTCGCCGAGCAGTGCACCCCCGGTGAATGGCGACGTCGGGTCAATGGCTATGACTCCAACCTTGTGTCCCTCGTTCCTGGCGAGCTTGATGAGCTTGTCGAGAAGGGTTGACTTTCCAGAACCGGGCGGACCTGTTATGCCGACGACGTAGGCCCTTCCCGTGTGGGGATAAATCCTCCGTATTATCTTCCTTGCCTTTTCCTCGTCGTTTTCAACGAGGGTTATGAGCCTTGCTATGGCCTTCTTATCGCCCGATAGTGCCGACTGAATGAGGGGCTCGAGCGTCATTTTCATCACTGGAGAAATTATCCAGGGGGAGAATATAAAGTTAAGCCCTGAACCTCTTGAGGTTCTGAACTGCTTTATCAACGAACTCGATGACCGTCTTCAGGGACGTTCCCGGGCCGAAGACCTCCGCGACGCCCATCTTCTTCAGCTCTTCCGCGTCGTCGGGCGGGATTATTCCGCCGGCGAAGATTACGATGTCCTCGTTGGGCTTTATGCCCCTCTCCTCAAGGAGCTTGATAATCTTCGGGATCAGGACCATGTGCGCACCGGAGAGAATGCTTATTCCAAGAACTGAAGCATCTTCCTGGATAACCGTCTCGACTATCTGCTCGGGGGTCTGCCTGATTCCCGTGTAGATGACCTCATAGCCTGCCTCTTTCAGGGCCCTCGCCACGACCTTGGCTCCCCTGTCGTGACCGTCAAGTCCGGGCTTCGCTATGACGACGCGAACCTTTGAGCGCTCCACCATTGACACCACCGGGTATGTTTCTCCCTTGCATTATTTAAAGGTTGTCAAAACTCAAGGTTTAGCTTTACGTTGGATTTTTTGTCCACAAGCTTTTTTAAAGCTCCAGAATAGCCTCGAACATGATCCATGATTCACACACCCACACGCTCCACTCTGACGGCCTCGGGGAGGTCTTCGAGAACATCGCGGAGGCCGAGCGGAAGGGTCTCTCGCTCGTTGCGATAACGGACCACAGCCACTACCTCCTGCGGGGCAGCTTCAACGCCTACCTGAGCGAGATAAGGCGCTGGGGCGAGGAGAGCGAGATAACGGTTTTAGCGGGAATCGAGGGCAACATCACCCCCAACGGCGTTGACGTGCCGGACTGGATGGCTAAAAAGCTCGACTTCGTGATAGCGAGCGTTCACGAGTGGGTTGACAGGCCGGAACAGTACGCCGAGCTCGTCAGGGTTGCTCTCCTAGACGAGAACGTCGATGTAATAGGCCACTTCGGGGCGAGCTTCCCCTACATCGGCTATCCTTCGTGGGAGGATCTCCTTGAACTCATCGCACTCGCCGAGGAGAGGGGAAAGGCCTTTGAGATAAGCTCCCGCTACCGCGTTCCGGATTTAGAGTTCGTGAGGGAGTGCATACGGCGGGGCGTTAAGCTGACCTTTGCCAGCGACGCCCACAGGCCCGAGCGGGTGGGAAACGTCGGCTGGAGCGTGGCGGTCTTCCGAAAAGCCGGCGGAAAGCCTGAGGATCTGCTGTTCCGGGAGTTTTTGTAGTGGCTTGGGCTTTTCAAGGGTTTATTGCAACATCTGAACCGGAACAGCAGAAAACCATATATCTTCTCGTTTCGATTCTCCTCGACTCTTATTGCAACCAGGCGGGGGTCGTTGGAAGGTACAGCAATCAGCCCCTTTCAATTCTCCTCGAGTCTTATTGCAACGCCGTAAGGCGGGGGGCATCGGTGAATCCGTCCATGAGGACTTTCAATTCTCCTCGAGTCTTATTGCAACTCGACAACATGGACCGGAAGCTCGACGACATCAACTCCTTTCGCCTTTCAATTCTCCTCGAGTCTTATTGCAACTCTGTCTTTACCTTTAGGCCAGTAATGTCAGTCCATGCTTTCAATTCTCCTCGAGTCTTATTGCAACCCTCGAACTTGTACTCGTACGTGATGCTGTCTCCGTCTTTCAATTCTCCTCGAGTCTTATTGCAACGTACCAACAAATGCTCGTGTAGAACTGAATCTATCTCACTTTCAATTCTCCTCGAGTCTTATTGCAACGGGAACCGGCTCCGGCTCAGGCGGCTCAGGGGCAAACTTTCAATTCTCCTCGAGTCTTATTGCAACTACGTAGACGGCGCTTCTTACGGAATCATAAACAGCTTTCAATTCTCCTCGAGTCTTATTGCAACCTGTCAACGAAGAGCTTGTCGCGGTTCTTTGGTATCTTTCAATTCTCCTCGAGTCTTATTGCAACAGGTGGCGCACGCGGGGATAGAGAGCGAATATTTCCACTTTCAATTCTCCTCGAGTCTTATTGCAACGCAAAGAGATACAGCTATTACCTGAGACGCCACCTTGATTTCCTTTCAATTCTCCTCGAGTCTTATTGCAACCTGCACTACGTCGATACGACCGTCACGACCTACGTCGCTTTCAATTCTCCTCGAGTCTTATTGCAACCGTGTACCTCGGGAGCACCTTTATCGGCACATTCAACAGCTTTCAATTCTCCTCGAGTCTTATTGCAACGCGCGTCCCGAGGGGCGGGTTTTTCCTCTACCTCCGCGCTTTCAATTCTCCTCGAGTCTTATTGCAACCCAGTTCTCGTGCTGATACCTTCAATTCTGTACGGCACTTTCAATTCTCCTCGAGTCTTATTGCAACAGAGGCCAAGCCCGGAAACGTCCCTCAGCGTCTGCAGGCTTTCAATTCTCCTCGAGTCTTATTGCAACTTGCGAATGAGGAGCACTTCAACATCAGTAGCGTGCCTTTCAATTCTCCTCGAGTCTTATTGCAACAAAAAGCCTTCGCTTGTTGGGGATTGCAGACTCAGTACTTTCAATTCTCCTCGAGTCTTATTGCAACGCTGTCCGATATTGCCATGCAGAGTATGCCGATGCCCACTTTCAATTCTCCTCGAGTCTTATTGCAACACGGGGCGTGCTCCTCTTCAGCTTCAGGGGTCTCTTCCTTTCAATTCTCCTCGAGTCTTATTGCAACCAGTTCCTCAAGGTTGTATATCTCCTCCACCATGTCTTTCAATTCTCCTCGAGTCTTATTGCAACGCGCTCCTGACCCGTGCCCGTCCACAATGCACACAACACTTTCAATTCTCCTCGAGTCTTATTGCAACCCCCCGGCCTCATAGGCGCCCCTCCCTCAGTTCCCTCCTTTCAATTCTCCTCGAGTCTTATTGCAACAAGCCCGTTTAGTCTGCCGTTTCGCCCGTTTCTGGGCTTTCAATTCTCCTCGAGTCTTATTGCAACACCAACAAACGTACGCACCAATAATAATTAAAGTTTTCTTTCAATTCTCCTCGAGTCTTATTGCAACAATCCTCGCGGCGGCAAAGGGCTTGAAGAAGCACGTTGCTTTCAATTCTCCTCGAGTCTTATTGCAACATGGTTTACGCGAAGCCCGAGGCTGGCCCTGAACTCTACACTTTCAATTCTCCTCGAGTCTTATTGCAACAGTAAGTGCCCGCCTGCGATGCCTTGATACCGTGATCTTTCAATTCTCCTCGAGTCTTATTGCAACTTTCCGCACGGCCTTGATGTAAACAAATTCCGCATCTTTCAATTCTCCTCGAGTCTTATTGCAACATACACTACGTTTACCTAGTGCTCGGCATTGAGCGCCTTTCAATTCTCCTCGAGTCTTATTGCAACACCCCAATACTCGCGAGGAAGATCAGGATGAGGCCCTGCTTTCAATTCTCCTCGAGTCTTATTGCAACAAGCTCCATGCAAACAGTGACGTGTTCCTCGTGTCACCTTTCAATTCTCCTCGAGTCTTATTGCAACTCCTCTACGACGGCCTGAGCCAGTTTGTTGCGTTCAACCCTTTCAATTCTCCTCGAGTCTTATTGCAACGTTTATAGCGCGATCATCTCTGCAGTTCTCGTAATCACTGATCTTTCAATTCTCCTCGAGTCTTATTGCAACCGACAATCGCCGCGATTAGTGCCGCGATTGCGATGACCTTTCAATTCTCCTCGAGTCTTATTGCAACGCAAATGTAATAAGCCACAACGCCGAAAATTTTAATGAACTTTCAATTCTCCTCGAGTCTTATTGCAACTCCGTGTAAGTCAGCTTCGCAAGCTCTTCTTTGAGAGCTTTCAATTCTCCTCGAGTCTTATTGCAACAGAAAATACGCCGAAAGCGAACCCACGTTCACGATTGCTTTCAATTCTCCTCGAGTCTTATTGCAACGAAGGCGAAAGCTACAACCTGCCCTCATCGAATTACTCACTTTCAATTCTCCTCGAGTCTTATTGCAACGCGGGCAAATTGACGGAAGACAACTTGCCAGATTTGACTTTCAATTCTCCTCGAGTCTTATTGCAACAGCACGCTCCAGTTCTCCATCTCCTTCGACGGCTTTCTGCTTTCAATTCTCCTCGAGTCTTATTGCAACTGTAAACCGTTAAAAGCTCATCGCTGTCGAGCCAGTCAGCTTTCAATTCTCCTCGAGTCTTATTGCAACCCGGCCCCGCTCGCCTGTCCATCCGTCTTCACCTTCCTTTCAATTCTCCTCGAGTCTTATTGCAACAGGGCGCGAAATTTGCCCTTTCGCCCAACGAAGAAATAAGAACGCCCCGATATTTAAGCCTTTCTGAAAAAGCCTCCGCAAAAACCCAGGGGAGACCCGGGATTCAAGCCGGGTGAAAACGCCGATTTCCCTGTGGAGGAACGAGGTCCGTCCAAAAATCCGGGCGTGTGAAATTTTGTGGCATCTCCAGGGACTTTACAGGGGCTGTAATCAAAAACAAACTCTCATCTCGGCTTTAAACTGGATAAGATGCAGTTTGAATCCGGATTGGCGGGATTCGCGGGCTTGAATCCCTCGGCTTCCATTTTCGAAAAATATTCGTTACATTGGGCTCAATAAATTGTAACAAACTGTCACATTTTTGGAAACTTAAAATTCCATCTCCCGGACCGTTTCCGGGCTTCAAATGGAAAAACAGGGCAGGATTTGCATGGAACCCAAAGAAGGCCTCGCCTCAGCGTGATAACACATCAAAGCCGAGCTCCCGGAGCTCCCAGATGATTTCCATCGGGAAGCCGACGACGTTGTAGTAGTCCCCCTTAATCCACTCGACGAAAAGGCCCGCCTTTCCCTGGATTCCGTAGGCTCCGGCTTTGTCCATAGGCTCGCCCGTCCTTATGTAGGCCCAGATCAGCTCGTCGTCGAGGTCTCTGAACTTGACTTCCGTCGTCACGGAGCCGGTTATCTCGCTCCCCTCGTGGATTATGCAGTAGCCGGTAGTGACGCGATGAACCCTTCCGCTGAGGAGCTTGAGCATCTCGTAGGCTTCATTCTCGTCCCCTGGCTTTCCGAGGATTTTTCCGTCGATGCTGACGACTGTATCGGCGCCGATGACCGTTCCACCAACGCGCGAATAAACCTCCCGCGCCTTCAGCCTTGCAAGCTCGACGGCACACTCCTCGGGAACAGTGCTGGAGCACTTCTCCTCGGCGTTGCTCGGGATTACGTGAAAGTCAGCGATGAAGCGCGACAGTATCTCCCGTCTCCTCGGTGAAGCCGACGCCAGAACGAGCATTCCCTCACCCCCAAACGTTAAAAGGAAAGCGCCCAAGTTGAACGGGCGATGACGACAATTTCGCTAGCTGAACCGTGATGAGTACCCTCGCAACCGAGCCTAATCGAGGCACTCCTCTATCGCCGCAACTATGCACTCGATATCCCTCTCGAACTCGAGGACCGAACAGCGGTTCCCGTCTATCGGCGGGCAGTTCTCGGCTATCTTCCTCAGCTTGACGTGGACGATGCCCTTCTTACCGTCCTTCTCGAGCGTGTACTTCCGGTAGAGAACGTCGCATTCCTCGCCCTCAAGCTCCTCGACGCTCACCTCGAAGTTCGCCCTTATGATCCTGTCAACTCCGTTCACTATCTCCATCGCTATGTCGTAGTTTCTGTCGCCGATGACCATCGGAGGGCAGATGTGCTCCATGTTGTGTTTGTCGAACTTGTGGAAGCTCTCCGGGATGATAACGACGTCGTATCTCATCGATACCACCAAAAAGGGAATTGGAAAGGTCATTAAAAAGCTTTGGAATTCAGGTGCTGGCCCAGATGGGTATGCCGGCCTGGATGAGCCTCTTGAGTTCCTTGCCTATCGGCGTGCTCTTGCTGACCTTGACGAGGCCCTTCTTGCTCGGCGTCGCAGTGAAAACGTACTGCTCGCCGCCGTAGAACTTGAGCGGCTTCTTCGCGTAGTCAGGCGAGACGCGAAGGACAATCGTTTTCTTCTTCTCCTCGACCTCGACGGGTATTTTCTCCTTGGGTTTCTCGGCTTCCCGCTCGGCGAAGCTCTTGACGTCTATGCTTATGCCTATCCTCTTCTCCAGCTCGGTTATCCTCTTGCCCTTCTTGCCTATGATTGCCGGAATGTCGAACTCGTCGGCGTAAATCACGGCCTTGTGCGGGCTGACTATCTCGACCTCGGTGTAAACATCTGGAAGGAACTTCTTAATCTCCTGCTTGAGCCTCTTCTCGGCGAGCCTCAGGGCAGGAGCCTTCTCCTCCTTCTTAACCGGGACGACGCTTATCTCCTCGCCGTAGGTGTAGATTTCGTACTCGAGCTCCCCAGTCTCGAAGTCCCTAACCTCGATGACCGGCCTCGCGAGGTCCTCCTCCTTCATCCCGCTCGGAACCTTAACGAGGTATTCGAGCGTCAAAACCTTCGCAACTTTTCCAGCCTTGATGAAGAGAACGGTATCGACTATCTGCGGTATCATTCCAAGCTCGACCCTTCCAATGAAGCGCTGAATGGCGTCTATGGGCTTCGTCGCGTGAACCACTCCGACCATTCCGACGCCGGCAAGCCTCAGGTCGGAGTAGATCTTGAAGTCGCTCGTCTTCCTCATCTCGTCGAATATCGTGTAGTCCGGCCTCACGAGGAGCAGTATGTCGCCGGTGAGCTCCATCCTACCGTTTAGAGCGGTGTACTGCGTTATCTCCTCGTTCACCTGCAGGTCCCTCGGCTTCTCCATCGTCTTCACTATCTTGCCCATGCTCGCGTACCACTCAGCTAAAGCCTGGGCGAAGGTCGTCTTTCCTTCACCGGGAGCGCCAGCGATGAGTATTCCCTCGGCCTTGTCCTTGAGCCTTTCGAGAAGCTTCTCGCTCAGCTCGTAGTCCTCTATGCTCAGCTTCTTGACGGGCCTGACCGCGGTAATCTCAATTCTGTCGGCGAAGGGTGGCCTGGCTATGACGATACGGTAGTTTCTGAGCTGGACGACGGTAGCTCCGGGCTCGTCGAGCTCTATGAAGCTGTCGGGTTCGCGCTTGGCCCTTTCCACGATGTCGTCCGCTATCTCCTCCAGCTCCTCGTCGCTCAGCGGTTTGTCGCGGATTGGGACGAGCCTCCACTCGCCGGGCTTCCCCTTCTTGGCGAGGGGCTTAACCCCTGCCTTGAGGTGGACGCTCATCGTCGTCTCGTCGAAGAAGTCCTCGAGGCGATGCCTTACTTCTTTCTTGGCGGTTAAATAGATCACGTCGATGCCCTTGGCTACCGCTATGTCCCTCTGCACCTGGTCGCCGGTTATCAGGGTGGCGTTGAGCTGCTTCGCCGTCTCGCGGACCATGTGGTCTATCTCGCCGGCTTTGGCCCGTCTAATCTGCCAGAGCTCCGGCCTCTCGCCGTAGAACTCGAGGAGTATCTCTCCCCTGTCGGCCATGTCGCGGAGCTTTTTGAGTTCCTCAAGGCCCGTATGGCCTATCGCCTTCCCCTCGTTGGCCTGGTGCTCTATCTCGGCTATGACCGCTTCCGGAACGACGACCTTGACCTTCTCGTCGAGGGTTGAGAGGAACTGCGTTAACCTGCCATCAACTATCACGCTCGTGTCTGGAACGAACACCTTCATCTCTCTCACCCGGCCTAACTTGATGGAACGGTTCATAAGGTTTTAGCCTCTCCTAAAGCTTCATAAAGGTTGGGGAATAAAGCCTATGGGTGGGATTCATGGGGCATTTGATATCGATAGCGAGCGGTAAGGGCGGGACCGGTAAGACCACGACGACGGCTAACCTCTCCATCGCCCTCGGGAAGCTGGGTAAGAAGGTCCTCGCCATTGACGCCGATCTCACGATGGCCAACCTGAGCCTCGTCATGGGAATAGACGACGCGGAGGTTACCCTTCACGATGTACTCGCGGGGGAAGCGTCCATCTCGGACGCCATCTACCAGACGAGCTTTGAGAACGTTGATCTGATTCCAGCGGCGATAGACTGGGAGCACGTCAAGAAAGCAGACCCGAGGAAGCTGCCCGGGACGATAAAACCTCTCAAGGAGTACTACGATTTTGTGATAATCGACTGCCCGGCCGGGCTTCAAATGGACGCGATGAACGCGATGCTGAGCGGTGAGGAGGTCATTCTAATAACGAACCCCGAGATCTCGTGCATAACCGACACCATGAAGGTTGGAATCGTCCTCAAGAAGGCCGGCCTGGCCGTTCTCGGCTTCGTTCTCAACCGCTACGGCAGGAGCGAGAACGACATCCCGCCGGATGCCGCCGAGGAGGTCATGGAGGTTCCTCTCCTCGTGGTGGTTCCCGAGGACCCGAAGGTCAGGGAGGCAACGCTGGAAGGGGTTCCCGTCGTCGAGTACGATCCCGATTCCGAGGGTGCCAGGGCCTTTATGAAGCTGGCGGAGGAAGTGCTCAGGATAGCCGGCTTCAAGGCGAGGGTCATGTACTGAGGTGGTGCCATGATAGTGGCCTTTCTCGGAACCGCCGGGAGCGGGAAGACCACCATGACGGGCTCCTTCGGGAAGTACCTCGAGAAGAACGGCCACAGCGTGGCCTACGTGAACCTTGATACTGGAGTGAGGAAGCTCCCCTACGAGCCCGATCTCGACGTGAGGGAGATAGTGACCGTTGAGGAGCTGATGGCTGAAGGATACGGGCCCAACGGTGCCATAGTCGAGAGCTACGACAGGCTTCTCCCAGAGGTCGGGAGGATCGCGGATGAGATACTCGGGCTCGACCGGGAGAGGGAGTACACCCTGATAGACACCCCCGGTCAGATGGAGAGCTTCCTCTTCCACGAGTTCGGGGTAAAGCTCATGGAGAACCTCAGCGAGCCCCTCTTGGCGTACCTCTTCGATCCTGAGATCCTGAGGAGGCCCCACGACTACTGCTTCGTGAGGTTCTTCGCCCTCATGATAGACCTCCGCCTCGGCACCACCACCGTTCCGGTTCTCAACAAGGTCGACCTCCTGGGCGAGGATGAGCTCGAGAGGCACAGGAAGTACCTCGAGGACATCGAGTACCTCACGGCAAGGCTTAAATTCGATCCGACGATGCAGGGGCTCTTGGCTTACAGGATGTGCTCCTTTCTGCCCGAGGTTTCCCCGCCGGTGAGGGTCGTCTACGCCTCCGCCCGGGACGGTAGGGGGTTTGACGAGCTGGAGACGCTGTCCTACGAGCACTACTGCACCTGCGGAGACCTGACGTGAACGGACGTTCAAAGTGTCCTCCTTTTCCTGCAAACTCTCCCAAGTGGGAAGGGCTAAGCCTTTTCTCCCCCCGGGCGAAGGAAGTTGGGTGAGAGGGCATGTGCTTGATTGCCGGTGGAATCGGGGAGATCAGGGAAAGGCTCATCAAAATGGCCCTCGCTGGGAAACACCGGGGGCCGGACAGCTTCGGCGTCTGGACCGACGAGGGAGTGCTGAAGTCGGACGATTTTTCAAAGCTGGGCCAGATCCCGGGCGGGAGGATAGGGCTCCTTCAGTGCAGGCTGGCCATGACGGGCTCGAAGGCCTTTACCCAGCCCTTCGTTAACGAGTTAGCTTTAGTGCACAATGGTGAGGTTTACAATCACGCCCAGATCCGGGCGTTTTTAGAGGGAAGGGGCGTTTCCTTCGAGAGCGACGTTGACAGCGAGGTAATCCTCAGGCTCATCGAGTTTCTGAGGGGGAAAGGCCTTAGCTTCCCCCAGGCCGTGAGGGAGGCGATGCGCTGGATCGAGGGCGACTACGCGGTGGCGTTCTCGGACGGCGAGAGGATCTACCTGTTCCGCGATCCCGTCGGGATAAGGCCCCTCTACTTCTCCCCCAACGGCTTCTTCGCCAGCGAGAAGAAGGTCCTCTGGGCGATCGGTGAGGAGGCCGTTCCCGTTGAGCCGGGCAGTCTCGTGACCATCTCGCGGGGGGGCGTTGAGGTAAGCCGCCTCCTGAGCGTTGAGGATCTAAGGCCAGGGACCTTCACGGCGGAGAGGGCTTTGGGCTCGCTCCTGAGGACGATCCCCTACTCCGTGAGGATAAGGTGCGGAAGGAAAACTGGGGTTCTCTTCTCGGGGGGCCTTGACAGCTCGCTGATCGCTCTCCTTGCCTCTAAACACTCGGACGTTGTGCTTTACACGGCCGGAGCCGAGGGCAGTCAGGATCTCGAGTGGGCGAGGAAGGTGAGCGAACTCCTCGGGCTGGAGCTCAGGGAGTACGTCTTCACCGAGGAGGACGTTGAGGAAGCCCTGAAACGGATCGTTTTCGCCATGGAGGAACCAAACGCCATGAACCTCGCCATCGGTGTTCCCCTCTACTTCTCGACCCTGCTCGCGGCGAGGGACGATGTCAGGGTTCTCCTGAGCGGGCAGGGGGCGGACGAGCTCTTCGGGGGCTACGCTAAGTACGTTGAGAAGCCCTGGCTCATGGAGGAGGACCTCAGGGAGCTGGCCGAGAGGAACCTCGCGAGGGACGACAAGATAGCGATGCTCAACGGCGTGGAGGGTCGTTTCCCATATCTTGCGCTCCCCGTCGTCACGGCCGCCCTTGGAATCCCGGTCGAGCTTAAGATACGGAACGGGGTCAGAAAGTTCATCCTGCGGAACGCCGCCGAAAAACTCGGACTTCCGAAGGAAGTTGTGGAGAGGGAGAAAAAGGCCGCACAGTACGGCAGCGGTGCTCAAAAGATCCTCAAAAGGATCGGAAAGAGGAGGGGCCTCTCGCCGAGGGATCTCGCCCTTCAGCTCTTCAGGGAGGTCTTTCACTCCTCCTGACTTATTCCCTCCGCCTCGTGGAGCATCTTGACGAGGGGCTCGAGCTCGGGAATTCCCTGCAGGGTCTCGTTCGCTATCTCTATCGCCCTGACCTCGTTGTTCCTGTCGAGGTAGTACTCGGCATCGCAGACGGCTGAGAGAACGCGGGCGTCCTTTCTCTGCGCCCCGTAGATCTTGAGGATGGCTATCCTCATGAGGGTGCGGCTTTTGAGGGAGCTCTCAAGGTTCAGGGATTCCTTGTAGGCCTTGAATGCTTCCTTTGTCTTGCCCACCGCCAGCAGGGACTGGCCCAGTTCGAGCATCTTCCTCGCGACGTCCTTATCCCTTCCGGCGCTCTGGAACGAGCTTATAACCTGATAGGTGATCCTTATGTTGTTCAATCCTATCAGCTTTGCCCTGTTGGTGTTTCCGGCGAGCAGGTACGCGTACTGGGCCTTCAGGAGGTAAGTCGTCGTCCCGTCGAGGTCCCCTTCTGAATACGCCAGCTTGCTCGCCTTCTCGTAGTTCCTCGCGGCCGTGTCCATCATCTCGATGTAGTGGGCGTCGTAGCCGAATATCTCGAGAACGTAGCCGGCTAACCTGTAAAAGGCCTCCGCAGCGCCGGCCGCGTCGCCCTCGGCAACTTTCTCCTCGGTTATGCGCCCGTAGGCGGTGATCAGCTCGTCGGCTATGCGCTTTATCGCCTCTTCATCACCCACTATCTTGTAGTAGCGGAAGGCATCCTCGTACGCCTTGACCGCGAGCTCGATCTCGTCGTTCTCCATGTAACTCCTCGCCATGTCCTCGTATATCTCGGCGAAGTACTTGGCGTATTTCCTCAGGTTCTTCTCGTCCCCCACGGTCGCGAAAACCGAGAGCGTTTTGGTGCAGTACTCGTTGAGCCGCTCGGTGTCGATGTCGAAGCGGCTGAGTTCTCTCTCTATGAGGTCTATGTACAGGGCCGCGCTCTTGAGGAGGGGGGGCCTGGCCTTGTCCGGTTTCTTCAGCCTGTCCAGGAAGAAGTAGCCGAAGTAGTAGTACAGCCTCGCGGCGTCCTCAAGCTTTCCCTCGTCCTCGTACTTCTTCGCCGCCCGGAGGATCAGCTTGAGGCCCTCCTTGAGCTCACCCTTTCGGAGGTGTTCAAAGCCCATGTGCTCGAGTTCCTCAGGTGACGCCATATCAGGAATCAAAGCCAACGTTCTCACCCCGTGATTTAAGGGTCGCACCCATGGGATCCCTTGGAGATTTTTCTATTTAAGCTTATCCGCCCGGATCACCCGGTAGCCGGCGGCCTTTCTCAGGCGGTTCATCACCGCCAGTCCAAGACCCCTCTCCTCCACGCCCTCCGCTATTATCACGTCCACGCCCGCCTTGTCGAGCTCTCTGAGCGCGCGGAAAACGTTTCTCGCCACATCTTCCGTGCTCTCCCCGAGGTGGAAGAATGCATCCGCCCCGTGCTCCTCCGTTGCCATGACGCCAACCCTGAGGCCCTTTCCCCTGAACTCCCTGACCAGCTCGTCTATCTTTTCCCTGACTGCATTCCTCGATCCCTCAACGACAATAACCTGGGCGTTTGGGGAGTAGTGCTTGTACTTCATTCCCGGGGCCCTCGCGAGATCGACCTCAACTCCCTTCACCGCCGGGTGAATCTCGACCCTGCCGACGACCATCTCGATCTCCTCCAGGGGGAGGCCTCCGGGCCTTAGGAGAACCGGAACGTCCCCGGTGAGGTCCAGAACCGTTGACTCGACGCCGATCCAGGTTGGGCCTCCGTCAACTATGCACTCGATCCTGCCGTAGAAATCGTCCACGACGTGATCCGCGTCGGTCGGGCTGGGTTTTCCGCTTATGTTGGCGGAGGGAGCCGCTACCGGCCTTCCGCTGAGCCTTATGAGCTCAAGCGCTATCGGATGGGCGGGCATTCTCACGGCCACCGTGTCGAGACCGCCGGTAGTTACCGACGGAACCCTCTCCCCCTTGGGCAGGACGAGGGTTAGAGGTCCCGGCCAGAAGCGCTCGGCGAGTTCAAGTGCCTTTTCGGGAATATCTCTCGCGAGCTCGAAGAGCCACTCCCTTTCGGCTATGTGGATTATGAGTGGGTTATCCGCTGGCCTGCCCTTGGCCTCGAATATCCTTCTAACGGCCTTTTCATTGAGTGCATCGGCACCGAGTCCGTAAACCGTCTCGGTAGGAAAAGCGACGAGCTTCCCCTCCCTTATCAGCCTCGCGGCGACCCTCAGCCTCTCATCCGGGCCGGCCTTCATCGGGATGACGATGGTCACCGGGCTCTCACCCCTGCGGCTTTATCTCGACCCTCGGCAGGGGAATGTGGTACGGGAGGCGCATTTCCTTGGCGATGACGAAGAGGAGCGGACTTATCTCGGCCGTGAGGAAGTTTATGATCTCCGCGAAAACCTCCGGGGGAACCTTCCTCTCGGCTTCCCACGTGTCCAGGATCCTGTCCACGTCCTCCTTCCTCTGCGGCAGGTACATAACGGCCCCCTCGATGAGCCCCTCAGCTATCTCTGGCCTGTAGGTTATCTCGTACTTGAAGAGCACCTCAACCCCGTTCATCCGACCGGTGGGGCTCCTGATCTCCCCGAGCCTCATGTCCCTGACCTTCGGCGTCAGGTTGACCTCGATCCTCCCCCCGATGGGCGGCACTCCCCTCTTCTCGAACTCTATCTTCGTCAGATTGATCCCTATCACCGGCATCTTTTCCACCAAAGCTCGCTCTCGACGATCCCCTTAAAAAGGTGAGCGGTGAACCTGATGCGATGCCGAGGGAAAAGGTAGTCCGCGTCTGGGACGAGAGGGAAATCATCTACACCCCAAAGAGATGGCGCTACCTCTGGGAGAAGCGCGAGAAGGCCTTAGCCATAATGGAGCGTCTCGCACAGTTCGACCCCCTGCTCTACGGGAGCGTCGCGAGGGGCGACGTGAGAAGGGACAGCGATGTGGACATCTTTATCCCCATTAAGGTCCCGAGCTACCTCATAGAGCTGGCTCTAGAGGGCCTCGTGAGGAGAAGGAAGATAGTCATGGCAACCCCCTGGCACCTGATAAAGGGAGTGATTGAGATTGACGAAGAAACGACCGTGACGTTTCCCCTCATCGAGCCGACCGACAGGGAGCTGGACTTCTACCGCTGGGGAGGGGCCGTTGATTTGTGGGGCGTCAAGACGAAGGAGCGCGTTCCGGGAGTGAATAAGAAGCTGATTCTGATAATTCCCACCGAGAGGGGCCACATCGAGCGCGAAGTCGTTGGAAGGGAGAGCGAGGTGGCGAAAATCCTCGGCGTTAGCGTTGACATCGTTAAAGAGCGCGTTCACGTCCTCACGAGGAGGGACGCGATTGGAAGGACGGGCATTTATCTCAACGAAGAAGTTCCGGACTGGATGACCTTTGAGGAAGCCCTAAAAATCATCGCCGACCGCGACCCGAACGTCAGGAGGAAGGTGAGGGAGCGGGGAGGGGTCTAGCAATCCTTATATTCTTCTCCGAGAAATCAGGAATGGTGGGAACGTGGAGACTGTAGATTTGAAGGTTCCAAAGGAGCTTGAGAGAAAGGTTCGCCTGTACCTCCAGGAACTTGAAAAGAGGCGGGAGATTCTGAAAAAGACCGCAGGAATCCTGAAAACCCCAAAGCCAGCCAAGGAACTCAAGGTGGAGCTGTATGAAGAGCTTTATGGTTGACTCAACGGTTCTCGTGGAGCACCTGAAGGGAAACCCAGAGGCAACAGAAATACTCGAAGCGATTGTTGAGGAGAACGTGGCTGGATACATCAACGAAACGGTAGCGTCTGAAGTCATTTTTATCTACCTAAAGTTCACAACAGGCAGGAGTTTTAGAACGCTGAAGAAAAGGCCAGAACTCGTTAAAGCAGTCAGAAAAGAGCCAGTTTATGAGCTTCTCTCGCTGTTTCGGTTCCTCGAAACTAACGAGTTTATCTTCAACATATCAAAAGAGCTCATTGAGAAGTACGGCCTTTTGCCCAACGATGCCCTTATCGGTGCAACGGCCCTCTTCTACAAACTTGACGGGATAATAACCCTTGATGAGGACTTCACGGAGCTTGGCCGAAAAGAGAACCTCCACATCGTATCCTCGAAAGAGGAACTTTTGGGTCTCTTAGGTTAGCGGAGAAGCCACTCGTGGAGCGGGACGACCTCAATTCTTTTCCCGTTCAGCTCGACACTTTCCTTATCCGCGAAGGTAACGACCGTGAGCCTTTCGGCGTCGGTTCTCTTCACTGCTTTCGCGAGCGCTCCAAGCTCACGCTCCCTGTTGAGCGGGTGGAGTTCGTAGCTAACCTGAATCAGCTCGTCTCCAGCGAGGAAATCCGCCTCCCAGCCGTCGCCGGGGACGTAGAACAAATTCTCCCCCGGCTCAAAGCCCCTCCTGAGGAGCTCGACCATGACGAGGTTTTCGAGCAATCTCCCTCTGTCTTTGACCCCCATAATTCGGAGGAGGCCGTTATCAACGAGGTAAGGCTTGAAGCCGAGCAGTTCAGCCTTCTTATAGGACTTCACGTAGGGGGGAAGCCTGTGCAGTATGAAGGCATCGCTCAGGTATTCAAGGTAATCCGCAACCGTCCCCTTGCCTATCGAGATTCCGAGACTCTTCATCGTCGAATACGCTTTTGTGAGCGTGAGATGGCTTGAGCGGGCGAGGATTTTGAGGAGCAAACGTAAAGCGGAGACGTTTCTAACCTCCCAGCGCTCCACGATGTCGCGGTATATTGCAAGGTCAAGGATTCCCTTCAGGACTTCAATCCTCATGTGGGGGTTGAGCACGGCCTCTGGGTAGCCTCCCCACTCCAGGTACTCCCCAAGAAGCGCCCTGAGGCGGGCCTTTTCAGTGCTAGAAAGGTAGCGCTTGAACTGGAATTCCCTGGCCCTCAGGAACTCGCGGAACGAGAAGGGAAAGACGCGAACTTCTATAGAACGACCCCTCAGCTGGGTCGCTATCTCTTTCGAAAGGAGCTTTGAGGAGGAGCCTGAGACAAAGACCCTGTGGCCTGTGTCGAGAAGATATCGAACGAAGCGCTCCCAGCCCTCAACCGCCTGAACCTCATCGAGGAAGAGGTAGAACTTTTCTCCTCCCATCTCCCTCAGAACTTCGAGCAGGGTCATCAGATCATCAAGGGAAGCTCCAACGAGCCTTGGGTCCTCAAGGTTCACGTAGGCGATGCCCTCCTTGGGGACGCCCTCGGACTTAAGCCTCTCCATAATTTGGCGCATGAGGTAAGTCTTCCCCACCCTTCTCGGCCCGATTATCGCCACCGCCATTTGGGTGTTGGGAAGTTTAACTTCTATTTCTCGCTCTATGCCCTCGAAGGGAAGCAAACGGTAATCGAGAACGACCTCGGCCCAGGTTTCCCTCTCAATCATGACTCATCATGGACTACATACAGTACAACCCTTTATAAACTCTTGTACTACATACTGTCCAAGAAGCGTGGACTATGGCAAACAAAAGGAGAAAAGGATTCAGCCCTGACAGCACTTCTCCTTCATGTTCGCGGGCAGAATCTCCTTGAAGCCCGTATACTTCCAGAGGGCCTTCGGGAGCTTGACGATTCCTTCCTCTGTCTGGTGGTTCTCGAGTATGGCGACGATTGCCCTCGAAGTCGCTATCGCCGTTGAATTCAGCGTGTGGACGAACTTCGGCTTCTCGTGGGTCTTGTCGCGGAAGCGGATGTTCAAGCGCCTCGCCTGCCAGTCGGTGCAGTTGCTGGCAGAGACAACCTCCCTGAACTTGCCCTGGCCCGCCATCCAGGCCTCGATGTCGTACTTTTTAGCTGCAACGTAACCCAAATCGCCGGTGCAGATGTTGACGACGCGGTAGGGAATCTCAAGCTCCTGGAATATCTCCTCGGCGTTGGCTATGATTTTCTCGTGCCACTCCCAGCTCTCCTCCGGGCGGGAATAGACGAACTGCTCGACCTTGTGGAACTGGTGCACCCTGAATATTCCCTTGGTGTCTTTTCCAGCCGTTCCGGCCTCTTTCCTGAAGCACGGGCTAACGCCGACGTAGAGGAGGGGCAAATCTTTTCCGTCGAGGATTTCGTTGGCGTGCATGCCCGCTAGCGGGTGCTCCGCCGTCGGAATCAGGTAGAGGTCTTCGCCTTCGACCTTGTATATAACGTCCTCGAAGTCATCGAAGGTGGTAGCGCCTTCCTCGACGAACCTGCGCACCATGTAAGGTGGAATCACAGGCGTGAAGCCCTTCTCGATTAGCTTGTCGAGGGCGAAGCGGATTAAGGCCAAGTCCAGTATGACCAGCTCGTTGAGGAGGTAGTAGAAGCGCGAACCGCTCACCTTCGCAGCCCTCTCGAGGTCTGCTCCCCTCAAAAGCTCGAGCATGTCAACGTGAAGCCTCGGTCTCCAGCTCAGGAGCTCGTACTCCATCTTTCCAAGGCTCTGCTCCTTGAAGGTCTCGAGGAAGCCTTCCCAGACCTTGGCCTTGCCCCAGAACCTAATCGGCACGTTGTCCTCGTCGCTTTCACCAACCGGAACGCTCTCGTGGGTGATGTTGGGCAAACGCCACAGGTAGTAGTCTATTTTCTTCCTCAGCTCTTCAACTTCCCTCTCGAGTTCCTCAATCTGCTTCACTATCTCGTTGCTCCTCGCGAGGAGCTCTTCTACCGGCTCTCCAGCCTTCTTGCGCTTTCCTATCTGTACAGCCAGCTGGTTGCGCTCCTTCCTGAGCTGGTTGATTTTCTTCAGGTTCTCGCGCCACTTCCTGTCGAGTTCGAGGATTTCGTCAATCCATTTGACCTTCTCGGTTTCGCCCCTCTTGAGGAGGTCCTTCTTCACCAGCTCGGGCTTTTCGCGGATGAGCTTTATGTCGAGCATAGCCAACACCTAAGAATGAGAAACGAGGGGGCGTTAAAAAAGATTTTGATGGGGCTTCATCCGAAGAACGTGACCTCGACTTCCTCCCCCGCCTCGAGTATCTCCACGTTCTCCGGAACCTCGATGAAGCCGTCCGCATCGATGAAGCTCGTAACGGCACCGCTCCCCTTGAGTATCGGAACGGCCTTTTCGCCCTCAATCCTCACCGGGAGGAACTGCCTCCTGCCCTTCACCGAGAAGACCTTGTGGGCGAGCCTCTTCCTGACCTTTCTGACCTCGCTTTCCCTCCCGATGAGCCTTCTGAGGAGGGGAGCCACGAGCAGGGTGAAGTTTGTCAGACAGCTCGTCGGATAGCCGGGGAGGCCGAAGACGGGCTTTCCATCGATCTCGCCGATTATTGTGGGTTTGCCCGGCTGAATCGCTATGCCGTGCACGTGAACCCTGCCTAGACGTTCTATCGTGGAGCTCGTCAGGTCCCTCATCCCTCCGCTCGCGCCGCCGCTGAGGACGACGATATCGCAGCTCGCGACCCCGTTGAGTATCATCTCCGCGAGGGCCTTCGGATCGTCGCCGGAAACGCCGAGGAAGCAGGCCTCACCGCCGAGCTCCCTCACGGCGTCTGCTATCGCCCTCCCGTTTATGTCGTATATCTGCCCGGGTTTGAGCTCGTTTCCGGGGAGAGTTACCTCGTTTCCCGTGCTTATCACGGCAACCTTCGGTTTTCTGAAGAGGGGAACCTCCGCAAGACCAACCGCGGACAGGAGTGCGGTCTCTTTGAACCCGAGCCTCGTGCCCCTCTTTAGGAGCAGTTTGCCGGAGGGGATGTCGGTTCCCCTCTTCATGACGCCGAGTCCCGGGTAGGCTGGCTTGTAGATGAGAATCTCGTCTCCAACGCGATCGACGTCCTCGAACTGTATCACCGCGTCGGCCCCCTCGGGCAGGGGAGCGCCCGTTGAAATGTAAACGGCCAGGCCCTTCTCGATCCTGAGCTTGGGTTCCTCGCCGGCGTGAACCTCCCCGATGACCCTCAGCCTGACCGGTTCGCTTTCGCTCGCCATGAACGTGTCCTCAGCCCGAACCGCGTATCCATCGACTGTGGCGCGGTCGAAGGGCGGAACGTCTATCGGGGAGAGAACGTCCTTTGCCAGAACCCTGCCGAGGGCCTCGCTGAGGGGGACTGTCTCCACTTCGGGTTCAAGCCGGAAGGAGTTGATAACCTCCAAGGCCTCCTCCAGTGAAACGACCTTAAGGAACGCCATGCAACCACCGGAGAAAGTCCGAAAAGGCGTATAAATGGGTTTTGTTAAACGGGAACGTTAAAACTGGCGGACCGGCGGGGCTTCGAACCCCGGACCTGCGGCTTAGGAGGCCGCCGCCCTATCCTGGCTAGGCTACCGGTCCACTGCCCGCTATCTCCTTTAGCGGTGGGTATTTAAAGTTTACGGTGCATTAAGCTGGGGGATGGGTATGGACGAGCTCGACCTCAAGATACTTCAGCTCCTTCAGAGAAACGCTAGGCTCTCCTATCGCGAAATAGCGAGGGAACTCAACGTCGCCGTCGGGACTGTCTACAACAGGATAAAGCGGATGGAGGAAAACGGCGTTATCAGGGGCTTCTGCGTGGCCATCGACTACGAGAAAGTCGGCTTTGGCCTGACCGCGGTGATAGGGATAAAGGCGAGGGGACGGGAAATCGTGAGGATAGAGCGCGAAATCGCGAAGAATCCGAGGGTCATGCAGGTTTACGATGTGACTGGGGAGTACGACATAATCGCGGTGGCGAAGTTCCGGGACAGGGCGGACATGAACAGGTTCGTTAAGTGGCTGCTCTCCCTCGAGGGAGTTGAAAAGACGAACACGAGCGTCGTCATGGACGTGGCCAAGGAGGACTTCACCATAAGCCTTGAGGCTCTATCTGAGGAGTAAGACCGAATCAACGGCTTCAAGGAACCTCTTGGCAAAGTCCTCAAAGGTCTCTGCCGGAAGGACGACCTCAACGCCGTTGACCTTTCCCTTGAAGACGTACTTTCTCGCCTTTATCTCTTCTATGGCCTTGAAGTCCGGGTTTTCATCTATCGTGGCGTTTAGAACGACCGCGAACTCGTCCTCTGAGACCGGGAGAATTACGCCCTCTATCGTCAAGTTCTTTCCGCACTCCTCCTCGGAACAGTTAAATTTAAAGGGCCGGCCGGGTTCGGCCTCGACCGGTATGCTCAGCCCCTCAACGTTGTACAGCATGAACTTCATGGCCCTACCTCTCGAGGGTTATGACGCTCTCCACGGGTATGCCGTGCTCCTCCCCGAACCTCTTCGCGGTTTCGCCAACGCTGACCAGGAAGACCATGCCCACGGGCCTTGCCCCCGCCTGAAGGGCGAGCTCAAGGAGTGCCCTCTGGGTTTCCCCGCTCCTCACGACGTCGTCCACGATGAGAACCCTGTCCCCTTTGCTGAGGGCCCACGAGGGCAGATAAAGCGTTGTAACGCTTCCAGAGGCGCTTGGAACGTAGCTAACTTCGTAGAACTTCTCAACTCCGACTTCCTTTTTCTTCTTGGCGTACACGACGTCAACGCCGAGCTGTCTGCCGATGTGGACGGCGAAGGGTATGCCATCGGTCGCCGCAGTCAGGATCTTGTCAGGGTTCAGCTCTGAGAGCCTGCCGGCCAGCTCCTCGGAGAGGAGGGTCATGAGCGACGTATCGCTCAAAACCGCCATCGTGTCGAAGAATCCCCTGCTGTCGAACTTGAGCCTCTTCCTGACCTCTGCCCTGAGATCTATGTAGGGACTGAGGAGTTCGATGAGGGCCTTGGTTCTCTCGGTGCTTGGGAGCACCTTTCCGCGGACGTACCGGTTCAGCACCGTTATCGGCAGTCCGGTTATCTTCGAGAGCTCCTCGTAGGTGTAGCTCTTTTTGAGGAGCCTGAGCATGTTAACGAGCCTGATCTTCTCCTGCACTGACTTCAACTGTGTCATGCACTCACCCCCGGTGGCCACTGATTAACAAAAAAATGTATAAATAGGTTTCGGTTGCTCAGCTCTCCTCGAGCTTTCTCCGGTACTCCTCGAAGAGCCATCCGTACTCGCGGAGGAGAAAACTGCCGTCAACCGGCTCGCCGTCGGGGTGATTTATCCCGGGGCAGAAGGAGTCCTCTTTGATGTACACCTCCATTTTGGCCCCGTGTTTGATGAAGACGAAGGGGTACAGCCTGCACGCCATGGGTCTGTTGGGGTATATCCTGCATTTCTTCGTCTCGGGGTCGAGAAAAACGCAACCGCCGTCGAAGGGCCTCTTTTTGAGGGCGTAGCCGAGGAACTTGTCGCCGCGGTAGAACATCTTTTCGTAGTCCACGAACTCCCAGGCACTGTATCCTAGCTCCTCAATCGCCTCAACGTCCTCATCTCTCAGGGGGATCTCGAGCTCGTAGCAGCAGCGCCCGCAGTTCTCGACGCATTTGAACTTCACGGGATTGACTAACTCGACGTTCAAAGTTAAAAGATCGACCGTGGCCACCAGGGTTTTTCTGACTTCGGTGGCCACGATCCCACCTCAGCCCTCTTTTAGGCCGTAGGTGCTCGCGATCAGCGTCTCGGTCAGCTCTATCTCCCTGACCTTCCTGAGAACCTCGTCGTGGAACCTGTCGAGGTCCTCTATCGTGTCGGCCTCGACCCTCAGGATCAGGTCGTACTCCCCGTAGACCCTGTATATCTCCTTGACCTTGGGGTGGTCCTTCAGCTTCTCGTAGACCTTCTCCTCCGTACCGGGCCTCGCGACAACGAGAATTATCGCCTCCATCTTCTTCATATCCCCAGCCCTCCAAAGTTGAACTTCTTGGCCATCTTTGCTAACTTTCTTTTGTCCAGGTTCTTAAACATTTTTCGCATCTGGTTGTACTGTGCCAAAAGTTCTCTCACCTCGCGCGTTGACGTTCCCGAACCCCTTGCGATTCTCTTTATCCTGGAGTAGTTTATTATGTCCGGGTTCTCGAGTTCCTCCTCCGTCATGGAGTCCATTATGATGCGGTAGCGCCTGAGCTTCTCCTCCCCAACCCTTATGGCGTCGTCGGGGAGGGAGTAACCGAGGCCGGGTATCATCTGGAGTATCTGCTTCAGCGGGCCCATCTTCTGCATCGCCTCAAGCTGGGCGTACATGTCCTTCAGGTTGAACTTGCCCCTGAGGAACTTCTCGACGTCCTCCTCCTTGAACTCCTGCTCCTTCTGGAGTTCCTCGATCTTCTCGAGAAGGCCCTGAATGTCACCAAGGCCGAGAAGCCTGGAAACGAACCTCTTCGGGTCGAAGGGCTCGAGATCGTCTATCTTCTCGCCGACGCCTATGAACTTTATCGGCGCCCCCGTGGCTGCCACTGCTGAAAGTGCCCCTCCGCCCTTGGCCGAACCGTCGAGCTTCGTGACGATTATCGAGCCTATCGGAGTGGCCTCCTTGAAGGCGAGGGCCTGATGGTAAGCCTGCTGGCCTATCGTTCCGTCGATGACCAGGATGACCTCATGGGGCTTAATGGCCTCGCTTATCTGCTTCATCTCCTCTATGAGCCCGGATTCTTCCTTGTGCCTTCCTGCTGTATCGACGATTATGACGTCCACGCCCTTCTCCCGAAAGTGCTCAACGCCTTCTCTGGCGAGCTTTATGGCGTCTTTCTCGTTGGGATCGCCGAAGACCTCTATGTTGTAGGGCTCGACCAGCTGCTTGAGCTGGTAGTAGGCGCCGGGACGCCAGGTGTCGGTGCACACGAGACCTACCTTGTAGCCCCTCTTCTGAAGGTGCCGGGCGAGCTTTGCTATCGTCGTCGTTTTACCGGATCCCTGGATTCCAACGGTGAGCAGTATCGTTGGTTTTTCCCTGATCTCCAGGGGGACCGCTTCCTTTCCAAGGAACTTCGTGAGCTCTTCGTAGACTATTTTGACCACGTGCTCCCTCGGGCTAACGCCTGCGGGAGGCTTCTCGTTGAGGGCCCTCTCCTGTATCCTTTTCGTCAGTTGCAGAACAAGCCTTACGTTAACGTCGGACTGAATGAGGGCCCTCTGGATGTCCCTAACGACCTCCCTTATGAGCGCTTCATCGACAGTGCTCGATCTCGCCAGCTTTCTCAGGGCACTGTTTAGGGCCTTGCCGAGCTTTTCAAGTGCCATGTTCACCCCTCCTGAATCAAAGACGCCCGGGAGTTAATAACCCTTGTGCCCGGCCAGGGGAGTTATAACGTCGATTGTCGAAACCCTGTTTAACGATTGTCTTTCCGAAATCTTTTTATACTTAAAGGTTGTAGATAACAACGGTGATGCGTTATGGCGACCGTTATTAGAAAGAACCCTGCTCTCTTCCTGAGGGAGCTCAGGGAGTACTACGACGACGTCTGGAAGATGCCGGGAAGCGAGTACCTCAAGGATCCGGACTTCCTCGTCGTTGACCAGAAAACCGGCAAAAAGGCCAAGGTCAGCTTTGTCGTCCTCGACGACGGAGAGACGGTCAGCGTCGTTTACGATGACATGAGTTGAACTTTCGTTGTTTGAGGCTTTTCCAATAAGTCCCTTTGAATTCGCAAGGATTAAATATTGGAACGCTCTTTTATAGTATTGGTGGGTTTTATGCAAAAAAGGACGCAAACGGGGATTGGCGAGGAGGTTCTGAAAATAGCCGAAACGATCCCCGATCCCTACGTCAGAACCCTCACGCTCGCGAGACTCGGTTACCTTCTGAGCAAAAGCGAACCCAAGGCGTCCGTGAAGGCGTTTAAGCTTGCCGTTTCTTCCCTCGATTACATAGACGATCCCGTGCTCATACTCAGGGCTATAGTTTCCACCTCCAGGTACCTTCGCATGGCTGGAGTGAAGGAGCTATCGGAGAGCATGCTTCACAGGGCCTACGAGGGAGCGCTGCTGCTCAGGGGAAGGGTCAAGGATTCCCTCCTCGTGGATATCATACGGGAATCGATGCGGGCTGGAAAGAAAAGGGACGCCATACTCTACGCCACCGACATAGAGGATGAGAGCCTGAGAAACAGACTGCTCCT